>NZ_CP027116.1:1968699-2624932 GCF_003431975.1 Bacillus pumilus
TTAACCCGGCTTTTTCAGCAGGAGAGCCTTTAATCGGCGCGACAATTAAAATTTGTCCATCCTTCTCTTCTACTTGTGCACCAATTCCTTCAAATGAAGAAGAAATGGTGTTGTTGAATCCTTCGGCTTCCTCCTGATCCATATATGTAGAGTATGGATCATCAAGTGATGCAATCATTCCTTGAATCGCACCATCTACTAGTTTTTGATCATCCGTTTTTTCGTAATACTCATCTTTTACCTTCGTATACGCAGCCATGAGTTTACTAAACTTCTCATCTCCTGTGACACTGACAGCACCTTGTTTTGTGATCACAAATGTAATCGCTGAGGACAGTGCTGCTGTCACCAGGATGGCGATGACGAACTTAAATTGTTTTTTCAAAAAAACACCACCTTTATCTCCTTTCATTATTATCAAGGACGATGCTTCATCCGTCAACCAAAGGATCAAACTTCTAATTGAAAAGATAAGCCATTTGACCTTGCATTGCATAACCTTTAGAGAGGAACATGATAAAGGAAGAAGGGGTATTATGAGTGATTATGTAGAAATGCTTGCCTATTTTGGCATATCCAGTGCCCATCCTGGCGGGATTGAGTTAACAAAAACAATGCTTGAGCATATAAAAATGACACCGGATGCGCGTATACTGGATGCCGGATGCGGGACAGGTCAAACGGCAGC
The DNA here is from genome assembly GCF_003431975.1 of Bacillus pumilus. Lineage (GTDB taxonomy): Bacteria > Bacillota > Bacilli > Bacillales > Bacillaceae > Bacillus > Bacillus pumilus_N. The sequence continues at coordinate 1,969,388 of NZ_CP027116.1, forward strand.
ATATTTAGGAAATATCGGTTATCACGTAGAGGCGATTGATACACATCCTTTGATGATTGAAAAGGCCAACCTGCGATTCAAACGAGAAGAACTGCCGATCCGTGCATTGCAAGCATCGATTGAACAGCTGCCATTTCCAGATGAAGCATTCAATCTTCTCATCAGTGAATCTGTTTTAAGCTTCACCAACCTTCCAGCTGCACTCGCTGAGATCAAACGTGTGCTTGCCCCTGGAAGTCAAATGATCGCAAATGAAGCTGTGTTAAAAGCCCCACTCACACCTGAGGAGCTCGCCACCGTTCGAGATTTTTACGGGTTTCACTCGCTCTTTTCGGTTGAAGAATGGAAGGAGCAGCTAAAAGCAGCAGGATTCCATGACATTCGCATTCTCTCATTCGATGAACATATGGTACAGGAGGAGCCGACGGAAATGGAGTTATCTGAACACATCCCACCTTCTCTTTACGAAACGATGCAAACACACTACGATCTCATTCAAGCGCACCGGAAGCAGCTTAGTCACATTCTATTTGAATGTAGCGTATAAAATGAGCGAATCTCCTATATGTTTTGTCCAAACTCTATGAAGTCTCTCGCATAGGATAAGAGTGAAAAGAGTTTGTCATAAGGAGGAAAAATATGGAGCGCTATCAAAAGCTTTGTCAGCAGCACATGGGAAAAGTCGCTAGAATCACAGATCGTAATGGCAGAGTACATGTCGGACGCATTGAGCGGGTGACAAACCGCAAAGTGTATATTCGTCCAGTCGGCGGTTCTCGTGGAGGCTTTGGCTTTGGTTATTACGGAGGGTATTACGGCTGGGGTGCCGCCTATGGCATCGGCCTTGGTTTCATTACAGGTTTCGCATTAGCAGGATTGTTCTTTTTTTAAAAGAAGAATAAAGAAGGCCCCCCGAATAGCTGGGAGGCCTTTCAGCGTGTAGACAAACCCTCGCATTCGGTGTCAGTCCTGCGTGCTGGTGCTCACGAATGTCAAATTCGCTCCGCGCCAGTACTCGTCCTTCCTAGACTGCAAAGGTTTTCTATTACACTGAAAAGAAGACAAAGGGCTAAAATAAAGATCATTTTAGCCCTTTGTCAACAATCTGGAAGGCCTCCCGAATAGATGGGAGGCCTTTTTATTTGATTAGATTTTCTTCACTTTGTTCATGTACTCTTCAAATGTTAAATCGTGATCATGCATCGCTTTTGCTGCTTCTTTTCCAACATAGCGCAGATGCCATGGCTCATATTCATATTTCGTAATGTCTTCTTTTCCTTTTGGATAACGGATGATAAAGCCATATTTATAGGCGTTTTTAGCCACCCACTTGCCATCAGGTGTTTCACCAAACTTTTCAGAGATCTCAAATCCGGCACTTTTTGAGGAAATGTCCATAGCAAGGCCTGTTTGATGTTCACTTTCGCCTGGTAGTGCTACTGCTTCTTGTGCTTTGTTCTTGCCTTTTAATTTAACTTCACTATCAAAAATGACTTTTTGACGGTCATAGGAGCGATAGCCAGATACTGCAGCCAGCTCGAAGTTTTCCTTTTTCGCACTTTTGAACAATTTCTCAAGCGCTTCCGCTGCCTCTTTACGAATATATCGTTTTTCAATATCCTCTGTAAAAGAGAATTCTACTTTTGGTACAACGAGATCAGAAGGTTTATAGGTTCCTGGTAATGCGTATTCTTTGTTGACAAGCGCCAGCACGTTTTCAGGATTTTGAATAGTTTTCAGCCCGCTTACCACCTTGATGTCATTGAAATATTCACTCTTTAACGTCAGCTCTTGATCCGATGAATCTGCTGTATTGTTTGAGTTTTGCTGGGTAGATGAATTTGTTGCGCTCTTTTGTTCGTTTGTTTTGTTCGATTCAGTTGTACCGCTTTTTTGCTCCAGTAACTGGCAGCCCGATAATGCGGCTGTCAAACCAAGAATTGATGCGATTGAGAGTATTTTATAGCTTTTCTTCATGACATACCTTCCTTTTGCTCTTCTAAAAAAATAAAGATGCGCTACATCGTAGCACACCCTTTATACTATTATAAAACAGAGTCTAGTGCAATTAAGATCATTTCGTCAAATGTTGTTTGACGCTCTTCAGCCGTAGTTTCTTCTCCTGTAAGAACATGATCACTCACTGTCAAAATGGATAACGCTTTTCGATCAAATTTTGCTGCAAGCGAATAAAGAGCTGTAGTCTCCATTTCAATCGCTAGAATTCCGTATTGAGCCATGAGCTCAAGTGGTTTTTCATTATAAAATTGGTCTGCTGTAAATACATTACCGACACGTACAGCGACGTTTTTTGCTTCTGCTGTGTCGTACGCTTTCTTGAGCAGTCCAAAATCAGCACAAGGTGCATAATCAATCGGTCCAAACGCCACACGGTTCATTTGTGAATCTGTTGAAGAGGTTTGAGCTAAAATGACATCACGTACGTTGACATCCCTTTTTATAGCTCCGCAAGATCCAACACGGATTAAGTTTTGAACGTCATAGCTTTGGATGAGCTCATTCACATAAATCGAAATAGATGGTACGCCCATTCCAGTTCCTTGTACAGAAACACGCTTTCCTTTATAGGTTCCAGTATAACCATACATTCCGCGCACTTCGTTATAGCATTCGACATCTTCTAAATATGTATCTGCAATATATTTCGCACGAAGCGGATCGCCTGGTAGCAATACCGTTTCTGCAATTTGTCCTTTTTCTGCTCCAATATGTACACTCATTTTTTCAGCCTCCACTTACGTTTACTATGTATTTTATCCTATTTAGTATAAACGATTGAGCCCAAAAAAGAAAATACCAGCTGAAGCTCAAGCTGGCATCATCCATCATCTATTTAACTCATCGTGAGCAGTCGTTCGCTTCGTTTCCACCCTGACGGAAAAAGTTGATAATAGCACTTTCCCTTTTTTCTATCATCAATCACAACAATATCACCTGTTGTCATAAACCGCGCATTGTAATCATTAGGGACTGTATCATGTACATTAAATGTCGAGAATGCTTTTTCCAGTACATCCAGGTGTGTTCTGCCGCCAATCTTTGTCCGGTACACTGGCTGATGCCCGCTGGCAGCGCCATATTCAGGTGTCTGATAAATGGTTAAGTGATATGCTGAAGGTTTCTTTTGAAAAAATCTCAACGTCAATTGCATTCAAATCCCTCCCCTTTTATATAAAATTGGCTGGGATCTGGCAATTTCCTTCTTCTATTTTTGTCGAATGACAGATAATTTTTCGTCAATCTTTTTACAAATGAGAAATAAAGCAAGTCCTATCGCAAAACCGCCTGCAACATCTGTCAAATAATGAACACCGATATACATTCGGCTGATCCCAATCAAAAGAACACAGATTCCCGTGATCAAGTAGACGCTTTTTTGTTTTTCTTTCAGCCATGGAATCATCTCAACTAATAGATACGCCATAAAAGGATAGATTGTTGCTGCATTCATCGAATGTCCGCTCGGAAAGCTGTAATAGGTTTCGTTGATCAGATGATCAAAGGCCGGGCGCTCTCTAGCAAACAGCCCCTTTAGTTCATGATTGATGGTTTTTTCTGCGAGATATAATAGAAAAAGCACCATGATAGAGTAATAGCGCTTATACATGAATAGTATGACACTAAACATGAGCATGATTGGGACAAGCAACGCGCTGATGCCAAAGTCCGTCAGAGTCAGCATGACATCATTTAAAAAAGGGAGTCTCATGCTCTCAAACCATAAGATGATCTGGTTGTCCAATTCTTGACCTGCACCAGATACAACGAGCGCAGATATGGCGCCAAATAAAATCAATAGAAATAGGATATACACGCGAAAGATTCTCCTCCCTCTCTCTTCAGAATCTCTTCAAAGTATAGTGCCTACCACGCCTCTTCTTCAACTATCATTGTTTTTTTTAGCATATATTCAAACGTAATGTCAGCCAGCTCAAACGTTTCCAGCTCCGCAGGTATGTACCCTCTTTTGACCAGCTCCATGTAGAAGAATTCCGCAATTTCCTCTGTATCAATCACCAAATCTGCTTCTTTCATTTCATTCAGCCTCCTTTTTTATGATGTATGAACGTCGCCTGTTTTTTATTACAGTTTGTCATAATGGCTCATTCCATACATATAAATGCAGTAAACAAAAAAAGAAATGGGGCTTTTAGGCGATGAAATGGTTAAGCATATTAGATGGCGAAACATTCGATCAGGTGATGGGCCGTATCTTGAGGGGATGGTTTTATGCGATTGTCTTTTTCTGTGTGCCTTATTTTTTATTCGTGTTAGGACAAGTCTTTCTTTAACCAAAATGCTCGTGTAAACTTTCCAATATAAAATCCATCATATCCTTGTATTCTGGATCTTTGAAAAATTCGTAGAGAATTTTATAATCATTATAAATATCAAGAAGCTCATCCACTATAGATACAGCGAGGAATTCTAGTGATGCTTCGCTTTCTTGTTTCTCTTCTAATTGTAATAGAGCCGTTTGTACCATGTCTTCTTCTATTTCTTTTGAGGTTTCACCGACGTAATGCACAAAAAGAAGCTGATGAACGAACTGGTCCATCTCATATTTCCTCAGGACAAGCGTTAAATCTTCCTCTTCTGTTTCCAGCCATTCTCCGTCTTTTAGCCTTGTTAGTTCATAAATGACATCTTCCCAGCCATCTTCAAGGTAGCGCCAAATTTCAGTGCGATGGCCAATAATTTTAAATAGCTCTTTTCCGTAATCTTTTACATATACAACATCGCCAATGAGGAACTCATATTCAATATCCAGCTTTTCTGTATCCACGATCACTCCGTCATACTCATCGTAAAGCTGAAGTGATGTTTCAAAATAAAGCACCTCATTATGATTGACCTCATATAGATAGTGCTGGTCAATTTGATGGACTTTTGTTATCGTTCCGACTGTGCCGTACATGACAACGACGACAATATCCCCTACTTGATATTTTGGTGCTTTCGCCTTCATTCTGTCTCCCCCTTGCCCGACTTTTGGTCTTAACGTATCGTATGCCGGCGCAAGGAATTCTGCATGGGCAACCACACCATGCAAAACGCCATTTTATTTCTCATCAAAAAAACCGCTTTTCCCATCTGGAACAAGCGGTTTTGTGTGTTATTTTTTTTTGACTTCAACTTCATATTGCTCAAACGCTTCGTCAAATGTCGTCATTGAGCTTAAATAATCACCATTTAATTCTAAATAAGCACATAGCTCATGATAATCAGTGGACGCTTTCGGAAAACTGTGATCCTCATAAGCAGCATTTGCAAAATGGCTGATTTCATCTTTCGGTTTCGGATGTCTGTATTTCATTAAATAATGGTAAAACGACTTCACCTGTTTTTCCCTCCGCGATACTCTATTTTGTTGTTATATTATACAGCAATTTGATGACTTGTATAGGCGGAGGTACAACTTATGATGAAAAGTCAAAGTAATTTCGCTTTAATAACCGCTCCATCCTCATTAATTCTTCGTAAGAGATTTTTTCTGGAAGTTTTGTCTGATCCACTAAAATTAATTGATCTTCTATCTCCTTGACCGTCTCATCCTTTTGATATGTCATTCCGCAGTGCGAGCAGGAAATGGACGGTGTTTCGATGATTTCAATGGATTGTGTGCCAGTGATCAGTTCCCAATAGACTGTCGTCTGCTCTGCGTTTGCTTTATTTTCCTCACACCAATCACATGTCAGCAAGGTTATTTCTCCTCCTTTACAGTTTGATCTTTTTTGAGCTGTGCTTGATATTTTTTCTCTTTTAATTCATCTCGTTTTTCACGTTTGTTTTTGAGTGTGTCATGCTCAGGATTTGTTTCATATGCTTCTCTTCGTTTCATGCGGCTTAAATTCTCTGGCGTAAACGATTTCGCCTCATCCTCAAATAGTGCGGTAATACCAATTGCCGGGTCTTGTTTCTCTTCATATATTTCATTAAAATATGCATCTGCTTGGCCTGCGACGTAATGCTCTGGTTCAGGGTAAGAGGTGATGACTCCTTCAAAGTTACGAAGGACAACTTTATCAGGGCTTTGTGATAATAAATAATTTGGCTGCAAGGCGATCTTTCCTCCGCCTCCTGGTGCATCTACAACAAAGCTTGGCACGGCGTAGCCGCTCGTATGCCCTCTTAATCCTTCAATGATTTCAAGTCCCTTTGATACTGGTGTTCTAAAGTGGCCAATCCCCTCAGATAAATCACATTGATAAATATAATAAGGTCTGACCCGTATCATCACGAGATCGTGCATCAGCTTCTTCATAATCGGCACACTGTCGTTAATTCCTGCAAGGATGACGGCCTGATTACCTACAGGAACGCCGGCATTTACAAGACGTTCGCACGCTTCTTTGGCTTCTTTCGTGATTTCAATGCTTGTATTGAAATGGGTATTCAGCCAAACTGGATGATATTTTTTCAAAATCTCGCACAGCTCATCTGTGATACGCTGCGGAAAGACAACCGGCGCACGGGTTCCTATCCGAATGATCTCAACGTGCGGAATATCACGTAAGTTTTTCAAAATGTATTCAAGCACTTGATCATTGATTAAGAGGCCATCACCGCCGGAAATTAACACATCCCGCACCTCAGGGGTTTCTCTAATATACCCAATGGCAGCATCTAACTGCTTTTTCGGCACACCCATGCCGATTTGGCCGGAAAAACGTCTTCTCGTACAATAACGGCAGTACATGGAGCACTGGTTTGTCACAAGAAAGAGCACACGATCTGGATACCGATGCGTTAACCCCGGGACAGGTGAGTCCTCATCTTCATGAAGCGGATCTTCCAAGTCATATTTTGTTTTATGAAGTTCCTCAGCAATTGGCACAGATTGCATACGCACTGGACATCTTGGATCGTCTGGATTCATCAATGAGGCATAGTAGGGTGTAATGTTGAGCGGAATGGTTTTGGTGGAGATCTTCACCCCTTCTCTTTCCTCTTCTGTTAAGTTTACGATTTTCTCTAAATCTTCGAGCGTTTTCACAGTATGCGTCAGCTGCCAAATCCAGTCGTTCCACTTTTCCTCAGGTACATCTTTCCATAGTTCAATGTCCTTCCAATGACGTGCCGGTTCATATAGTTTTTGATTCATATCCATTCCCCCTATCAGCATTCAACTTATACTATGCAAGTTATGTGCCAACATGGGAAAATGCCCCTATTCTTTATAAAAGGAGCTTTACCCGTGATCTTCAATGGATGATGGTGCCTACATTTCGGCATCTACATATTTTTTCAGTTTATATTGCAGTGTTTGTCGAGGAATTTTTAAAGCTGCGGCGGTTTTTTTAATATTTCCTTGATGCTTATTTAAAGCTTCTTGAATCAATCTTTGTTCAAATGAAGAAACCTGACTTTTTAAAGAGGATTCGGCTGTTTCGTCCTCGAGCTTCTGCGCACGTAAATGAGCAGGAAGGTATGAAGGTGTCATGTCTTCGGCTTCCTTTGGCATCATAAGCACAGCATGCTCAATGGTATGTTTTAATTCTCTGACGTTCCCTGGCCAGTGGTGAGCCATAAACAATTGTTCTGTTTCCTCAGAAAGGCGTATGACATTTTTTGAAAACTGCTGATGATAGGTTTGAATGAAATGGTTTGAAAGCAGCGGGATATCTTGCTTTCTCTCACGAAGCGGCGGGATATGAAAAGATGACACATGCAGTCTATAAAATAAATCTTCTCTTAAAATGTGTTTTTTCACTGCTTCAAATGGGTCTATATTGAGTGCAGTAATGAGTCTAACATCTACTTGAATCGCTTTTGCATCCCCAATGCGGCGCACAACTCCGTCCTCTAACACACGTAATAATTTCGTCTGTAGCGTGAGCGGCATCGCTTGCAGCTCATCAAGAAAAAGCGTGCCTCCATCCGCTAGTTCAAAAAGACCCTTTCGATCAATTGCACCTGTATAGCTTCCTTTGACAGATCCGAACAATAAGCTCTCAAGTAACGACTCTGGGAGTGCTGCACAGTTTTGCGGAATGAACACTTGGTTTTTCCGGTCTGATTCATGAACAATGGCTTGAACGAGCACTTCTTTTCCTGTCCCTGTTTCCCCGTATACAACAACTGATGACGGATAAACTGCTGCTTTTTTTGCTTTTTCCAGCATTTCTTTTAAGAGCGGATCATTTGTTAAAAATGAAGTAAAATCATGCATTTTTTCTGTCCCAGCTACATCATGTATTCGCTTTTTTTGACCTAAACGATTAGAAAGAGCTGACAGCTTCGATACATCTTTTGCGACTTCGACAGCACCTATTAACTGGCTGTCTTCAATAATGGGCAATGTCGTGTTGACGGTTTCAATTCTTTCTCCGTTTTTATTCAAATAGGTTTGCAGCGAATGATAAATGGGCTTCCCTGTTCTCAAAACGTGCATGAGCGTACTTGTTTTTTCTGTTAAAGAGGGATACACATCAAGGATGTACTTGCCAATCACCTCTTCTTTTTGTAAACAGTCAAACTTAGCGGCATTATGGTTGTAAAAGATCGTCATTCCTTGATCATCTACAACATGGATGGCTTCATCAATGGCTTCTAAAATTAATTCAAACCAATCCGCTCTTTCGACAACCTTCCCCATTTTTTCCCCCTCACTTTCAGTGCTGAAAAACCGGCATCTATTGCCGAATTTTCAGCGGCTTGATCAAATTCAAATTGTTCCCCTATCCTTTTCACGTTTCGCTTTTTCCCTTTCGATCTCCTGCTTTTTTCATCTATTCTAAAAAACAGTACTGCGCCAAACACTTGCACGACCATCTCTCTTTGGAATACATTCCACTAATAAATGGATACGTGACAGTGCATCCCAAATTCCGTCCATTTCATAATGGTACAATCCCATTCTAAATTACCTCTCTTTACTAGAATGATTAAATGAAAAAAGACGAATGAATGAGCATTCTGCTTATACCAAAAAAAGTGAATGGCATATACATAGTGGTGAGTTTAAATAAAAAAGAAAGGATGGGGAGCAAATGAGTGACAGTCGTACCGAGTTAAGAAGACAACTATTGAACCTATTCTTCAGACCGCTTAGCGACGCGTTAACAGTCAATATTGACGAAGGAGGAACCGAAATGGCAAATCAATTAAATAATCTATTAAGTGAAGTAGCTCTTGGATCATTATCAGCTTCAGCTTCAGTTTCAACTTCTGCTGGAACACCCACTTCACTTCAAGGTGCAAGATGGATTTTCTCAACACTTACACCAGGAACGGTTATTACTATTGTAACTGATTCTGGAGACGTAATTGGACCCGTTACATTTGTAACATTCGATGCTTCAACTGGTATCGTTTTTGTGACACAGGAATCTGCTGTTACACCTAACGGATCTGGAATCACTCTAATAGATGTAGATAAAATTGAAAGTGTTACCATCCCATCATAATGTGAGAGGGTTATCATGAAGCTACTTTATATCAGCTCTGGCTACGGAGGGATCTATCAAACTTTCGATCAATGGATAGTAGAAAGCTTCATCGATTCACCCTTTTCATGTTTAAAGATGGAAAGAGAATCTCTACTGACGCACATGCACAAAATCCGGACATTTTCTCCGGATTTTGTTTTCATGATGATCGGTGATCGCGTTCCAAAAGAAGTGCTTCAGCAATTCAAACAAGAACAGATACCAGTGGTCCTATGGATGACAGAAGACCCTTTTTATACAGATGTGTCAGCCAGCTGTGCACATGATGCACACATGATTTTGACAATTGACGAAGGCACACTGCCTTTTTATAAACAATTAGGTGTTCATCACGCACACTACTTTCCCATTCCGACAAATACACGTGTATTTCAGAAAAAAATGCCGCCAGCAGATTCGTTCCTCTATGATATTGCATTGATCGGTTATCCTTATCCAAATCGCATCAAATCGATCCGTGCACTATTGCAACAGCACAAATGGCGCATTCTCGTTGCAGGAAAAGAATGGCACCGTCACTTAAATAAATCTCGCAGACTATATCGTGATCTGACACTCGTGACCAATTGGCTGAACCCTCAGCAAATGGCCAAAATGTATGAGCAGTCAGCTATTATCCTTAATCCACACAGGCCCGCTCAATTTGCTTATAACCGAAACAAAGCAATGATTGAAAATATAAGTTTGAACAACAGAGCATTTGATATCGCAGCAAGTGGAAGTTTTCAATTGACGAATATAAATCCTCCAAGTGCTTTTTCAAGCTTTGCCTTTTACACTCATGAAGACGACTTGATTGAGAAAGTCGAATATTATGTATCAAATGATGAGAAAAGAAAGGCGATATCTCTTAAAAATTACGAACAAGTCATTTCTTGGAATACATTTGACACGCTGCCATATAGGCTGTGTGAAATGGTGAAGAGCTCCCTATAACTTGTTGACAAAGGGCTAAAATGATCTATATTTTAGCCCTTTGTCTTCTTTTTTTCAGCGTGCCCTGAAAACTTTACAGTCTAGGAGGACGAGTACCGGGCGAAGCAAGTTTAAGGTTTGTGAGCACCGACAAGCTGAACTGACAAAGAATGCGAGGGTTTGTCTACAAGCTGGAGCGCCCTATAATCGGGCGCTCGCTTTTTCTTTTTTATATCAGTTTTATACTGTCCCTTCCGTATCTCGTCGTGCCAATAATACTTTCTCTATCTCTAGCCTATCTGCCTCAGTTTTGAAAACAAGCGAATGTGTACGATCCATCATATATGCCCCAACAGACCCTTCTAAAAAAGAGTGTATGCATTCTTTGGCATAATCAGCATGAAAAGCATATACAGCACCATTTATACGACCATACGTATAAGGATGTTCATGCTTTGGAATAAAAAAATAATGATTGTCCTTATACAACGTCGCTTCATTGTTGTCATGCAGTGTCCATGTTTCGTTTGGGTTTTCTAGCGCCTCTGTAAAAGAAGCGGTACAATCATAACTCCCTTCTACAAGAAGCTCCAGGCATTTCTCAATATCAAGCGGCTCTCTCAGTGGAGATGCTGGATGTAGATACAGAACAATATCAAACGTCTTCCCTTCCCGCTCTAAATAAGCAAGCGCATGCTTCACAGCTAGTAATGAAGGTGTTTGTTCAGACACATGTGTGCTTGGAAGTTCAATAACATTTGCTCCGTAGTGGGACGAAATAATTTGAGTATTCACATCATGTGAAGAGACGACAATTTCATCTAACTCAACCATTTGAAGGAGCGGCTGAATGGTCCAATAAATAAGTGGTCGCTCCGCCAACAGACGAATATATTCATCATGATGATCTTGCTGCCTATGAAAAGCTGGTATCAAAGCTAAAATACGTTTTCCCCTATACATGTATGTTCTTCTCCCCTCACGCACACCTCAATATCAAGCGAAAAAACTTCCTATACTTTTTCACTCACCATGAAGCTGTTGGCAGTATTGAAGTGTTTTTCTCTCGTTCTTTCTACTTTTTCTTTGATTTCTCCATATTCTATTAAAAAGCTGAATGAAAAGTTATAATTTGTTCACCTAATTTATGTATGAAGTGGTTCTTTTCCTCAAACGTCTGCCACTCTTTCACATATGATGCAAAGTAGAGAAATAAGAGTTGGGGGATTGGATATGTCCAAACAGATAGAAACGAGTATGAAGACCTTTTTTCGTCACAAAACGATTTTGGTCACAGGCGGTACGGGTTCGATCGGCCGACAAATTGTTAAGAAATTAACAGCTTGCTCTCCTAAAAAGGTCATTGTCTTCAGCAAAGATGACAGCAAACAATACATGATGAAAAATGAGTACGCAGAATATCCAGAGGTCGTATTTGCTCTTGGAGATGTTCGGGATGCAAGCCGCGTGAGACAGCTTGTCAAAGGCGTTGATATCATCTTTCATGCCGCTGCCTTAAAACAAGTGCCCACTTGCGAAGACAATCCGTTTGAAGCCGTGCAGACGAATATTATCGGCGGACAGCACGTCATTGAAGCAGCGATAGAATATGAAGTGAGTCATGTTGTCAACATTTCAACGGACAAAGCGGTGTCTCCAACAAATGCTATGGGTGCAACAAAATTGATTTCAGAGAAACTATTTTCTCAAGCAAATGAAAGCATTCCGAATCAAAAAACAAAGTGTTGCTCTGTGCGTTTTGGCAATGTCCTTGGATCAAGAGGTTCGGTCATTCCCATCATGCTCCAGCAGCTGTTAAATGAAAAACCTTTGACCGTGACTGATCCTCATATGACACGTTTTTTTATGTCTATCGAAGAGGCTGTCTCCCTCACCCTTCAAGCAGCCATCATGATGAAAGGCGGCGAAACGTTCATTCTCAAAATGGAATCCTTGCAGCTTGCTGATCTCTTAAAAGCGTTTCATGAATATGCCGCTCAAATCAATGCCAAATCTCCGGATATTCTCGTTGTCGGAAAAAGACCTGGTGAAAAGCTTCACGAGGAGCTCACATTCCCGCACGAAGCAGATGCACTGTTTGAACATGAACAATTTTATGCCATCTTACCGAGACCTCATCTGCACCCTGCCTTTCAAAAAGTCGACTTAACCAATTACACATCAAAAGAGGCACCTCTCATTACAAAAGAAAAACTGTTCCATATCATTGAACAATTACATCACACGCATCATAAAAAATAAAAAATCGTCACACGGAAGCAATTGCTTTCCATGTGACGATTTTTAAATGGATCAATCAAATAAATGTTTCAAATCCCCATAACCTTCTTTTTCAAGATCATCCTTTGGGATAAACTTCAACGCGGCGGAGTTAATACAATACCGAAGACCATTTGGCCCTGGTCCATCAGGAAAAACATGCCCTAAATGAGAATCAGCTGTCTTGCTGCGAACCTCTGTCCGAACCATCCCGTGGCTCTTATCAACTTTCTCTGCTACTTCCTCATCTTCAAGCGGCTTTGTGAAACTTGGCCAGCCGCAATGGGCATCAAACTTGTCTAAAGAAGAAAAGAGCGGTTTTCCCGAGATGATATCGACATAAATGCCTTCTTCTTTGTGATCCCAAAATTCATTTTGAAATGGCGGCTCAGTGCCATTATTTTGTGTGACTTCGTACTGCATTCGGTTTAATTCTTTTAGACGCTTTTCTTTATCGTTTGTCATGATTTATCACTCCAATGAGACTCAATAAAACCCGCTCTGCCCGAACCGACATGATATCGTTCGTAATGCATTTTGTTCTTTTTATAATATTGCTGATGATATTCCTCTGCGGGATAAAAAGGAGCAGCATCTAAAATTTCTGTCACAATTGGTTTTTGGAAAATGCCGCTTTGGTTCAGCTTCTCTTTTGATGCTTCAGCAAGCTTTCTCTGCTCATCATGATGAACATAAATGCCTGTACGGTAGGACTCTCCTCTATCACCAAATTGTCCGCCGTCATCTGTTGGGTCTATTTGCTGCCAATATAGTTCTAATAACTTTTCATACGGGAAAACGTCTGGATCAAACGTGATTTGAACCGCTTCTCTATGCCCCGTTGTATTTGTACATACTTCCTCATAGGTCGGATTCACTGTATGTCCGCCAGTATACCCTGATTCAACTTTGATAATGCCCGGCTGTTCATCAAAAGGTTTAACCATACACCAGAAGCAGCCTCCTGCAAATGTGGCTAATTCTTGTTTTTCAGACATATTAGTGCCCCCTTCATTTAAAAAATGGTATCATCATATTATAACATGATGAAAAATAATGAAAATGATACGACTTATCTACCTAAAATAAAAGAAAGCATTCTGTCGTATCTTAAAATATAATGGGGGTTTAATGATTGGAACAAAGAAAACAAATGATGTATGAAATGGATACTTTACTGAGAACCGTATTTAAGCAGATCCGTTATGAAATTAACAGCCTGCTCGAAAACGAATTATCTCGGAATGAATTTCTCATTTTAAATCTGCTCCGTGAGCAAGGCGCCAAAAAAGTGACGGAATTTGCGTCAATTCTTGGGGTGTCAGCAAGCCACATCACAGCTGTGACCGACACACTCGTAGAAAAAGGCTGGATCACTCGTATCCGTTCAAAAGAGGATCGACGCATCATCAAAATCCACTTAACCGATAAGGGTAAGGAAATTACTGAGCATTTTGAGAAAAAGAAAACGGAATACTTTATGGAGCGATTTGAGTCATTCGACGACGAAGAACTGAAAACAATGATTAAACTATTTAAAAAACTGGATAAAAGTCAAAAGGATTAAGCATAGATTTTAGCGCTCGGGACATGCTACGGATAAAAAGAGGTGGAATGAACCATGACAAGCCCTTACCTTTGTCCAAACTGTAAAACAAACCGAACGCGCTTTAATCTCATTGAGCAGCATTCAGAACCTGTGAAGCTTGACCCTGCCACCGGAGCAATTGTTGAAAGATACGAAGGAGAACAGCTTTCTCCTTTGCACATGAGCTATCAAGGTCCTCAAATAAAGGTCCAGTGCGGTGTTTGTGGTTTAATTGAGGATGAAAAAACGTTCATTAAGCTAGCGGAATATCATCAATATTCTTCTCCTTCTTAACATGTGAGCCTGACGGAAAACGTCAGGCTTTTTTCTATGCCTCTTTTGCCTATACAGATCGTCCTTTTCATGCATACGCTACAAAAAACCCTCTAGTATGAAATAGAAAGGATTGATGACATGCAGCAGCTCTTTTATGATGACTTTCCGTACCGGCCATTCACTGCGGATTACGAGCCACCTCAAAGCAGCACATCATCCAAAGCTATTATTCGGCTATTTCACGCAGCACCTGATCTCAGTGAGCTCGCTGTATATGTAAACCGTCAGCAGGTCATAAAAACGATATCTTATAGCCATCTGACAGCTTATATGGAGTGGAATGAAGGAATTTATGACATCGAAGTGTTCAAACAAGCAACAAAAGAAAGAGTTCTTCATTCTCGCATGATGATTCAAAGCGGTGAGATTTACACACTATGTATCACTGGTGCTCATTCAGGTTTTGCACTTCTGACAGAGCAGCAAGATGCTATGATCAAACATGAAGACCTGTCAGCACTTACATTTGTCCATCTGTCTCCAGACCTCCCTTCCATTGATATATATGAACGAGATCAAGGAATGTTAACAAAGGAGCTTGACTATGTAAACGGTACTCACATCCATCATTTCTCCCCGAATAAATATCATTTTGAATTAAAAGCCGCCGGTACCCAAAGTGTATTGCTTGATATCCCAAAAGTTCATCTGCAAACAAATCGTGCATACCTCATTCTCCTTCATGGCTTTGCTAACGGAGAGCCAGAGCTGATGGCGAAGGTGGTTTTGTCTCGGCAAATATAAAAAAGAGCCTTTCCTCGATGGAAAAGGCTCTTTACGAGACATCTTCAGCTTTTTCTTGCTTTTGAAAATCAAAAGCAAGAATCATAGTGCCTAGAAATAATGCACAGTAGGCAATATTTAAGTAAAACTGATCGATATTTTCTGCTCTTAAATCAGTGGCAGCTGTCATGCCAAAGTATGCAGCAAATAAAAGGGACAGTAAACTAAAATATTGATAGACTCGCTTCATGATTTCACTCCTGACTCACTCGTTTATTGCTTTGGATGATAATATGAGAACTCTATCTCATCGTTCTCTAGATCAATTTTGTTGGCTTTCACATACATATCATTTGTGAGTGGCATTTCTGATAGGCGCACCTCAACCGTTTTTTGATCCGGTTTTACATGAACAAATTCTGGCAGTTCATAGAACTGACCCATGTAGCTTAAAACAAAACTAATCGGAATGCTTAATTGTCCAATTGAAAAGCCGTCCACTTTCAAAAGCACATCACCATTATCTTCGACAGTCGGCGTAAAAGAGACGTTTGCATCAATCGTCGAAGAGAAAGCTTTAATTGCACCTGTTACTTTCACATCTTGATCAATCGCCACATGAAAATCTGGCATATCACTTGATCCTTGATTTTTTAAGTAATCATTGACGAAGCTGGTGAGCGATTCCTTTGAGCTAGATATATTAAAAGCATACTCGCTTTTCACATCTTTACTTGAAGCGGATTGACCGCCTGGCAGCAGCATTAAAATACCGCAGGCAAGAACAATCAATAGATTGATTGCAAGTAAAATAAAAAATAAACTTTTCCACTTTTTCATCACTTCACCCTATTCCTTCGGCAGTCCTTCTTTTTTCACTTTGGAGAATAAACGATTTGCCATAAGAGAGTACCCCTTTTGGTTTGGGTGGAAATCATCATCTGCCAGTAATTTTTCATCAGAATCTTCCTCAAATAAATCTGCTACATTGATCATATCAGCATTGCCGTCCTTTTTTAGTTCCTTTTTGGCGGCTGCATTCCAGTCATTCACGACTTCATCAATATCCCGCAGCTCAGATAAACTAAACTTAAAGGGATTGTACATGCTGACATACATGATCTTCGCATGATCATTTTGCTTTCTCAATTGAGCAAGAATCGTTTTAAAGCGATCCTCAAAAGGACCCTGCTCTTTTTGAAAAGGAGCAAACGTCAAATTGAGCACATTTTGACGGACAACATGCATTAAGTCATTGCCGCCGATTGTAAAGAAAATATAGTCAGCGTCTTTCAGTCCGTCTTGCACCTTTTTTTCTTTTAATCTTTTTAATAAATCTACCGTTCTACTGCCTTTAATAGCATAGTTTTTTAATGTGACAGATTGCACGCCGTCCACCGCTTCTAACTTGTCACGGGTCATGCCTGCATATCCTTTTTTATTTTGATCTCCGATTCCTTCTGTTAAGGAATCTCCAACCGCTGCGATGGTAATATGTTCTTTTACGTTTTGTGTGTCTTCTAGTTTATCCTTTATGCCAGCCTCTTGCGTGGAACATGCAGAAAGAACAAAAGCTAGAGACATCACAATGAAAATCAAACGAGCCTTCAAACGATGATGTCCCTCCTTTTTCTGATTAAAAAAGTGTATCATGTTTTCGCTCATTTGAACATCCTTATGCTAGCCTCTGTTCAGCGTTTTGATGTCCTTAATGATTTCATCATATGGTGTGTTTTGTACACCATCATAATTTTTCATCACTTTTCCTTCTTGATCGACGAGGAAAAACAGTGACTGATGAATCACTTGATCTTCATCTTCAGGTTTCTTCACAATCGTTTTAAAGCTTTTCATCGCGAATTTCTCAATCGCAGACTGTGAATAGCCCGTGAGGAAATCCCAATTTTTAAAGGACAATGGGTATGCTTTTGCAAATTCTTTTAGCTTTTTCGGTGAGTCTACCTCCGGGTCCACGCTAAAGGAAATGATATGCGCATCCAACTTTTCATCTTTTAACCGTTTTTGCAGCTCTGTCATATGAGCGGTCATCGGCGGACAAATCGTTTCACAGCTTGTGAATATAAAATCTGCTACCCATACCTTTCCCTTCAAATCATCCAATGACACCTTTTGACCATCCTGATTTTCATACTCAAACGGCTGAATTTGATAATTTAACGCATCTTTGATTTGTCCATTTGAACATGAGACTAAAAGAAGCACGCTTATGAAAATAAGCGTACCAAGCGAGGCTCCCCTTTTACTAAGCATGATACGTCCATCCCCTTTTCAATCAATCGGTATAAAAAGTAAAGCCTATTGCCCCTTTTCCAGTGTGACACGATATAATCGGTGTTGTGTACGCGATGTCCACAAGCGCTTCAGGTGTGTGATCAAGCAGCGAAGATTTGAGCTTTTCAGCGAGTTCTAATGCATCTGCATGCGCTATCCCAATGGCTTGAACTGTTTTTCCTTTCACCGCCTGTACATACTGTTTGGTCAAATAGCGGACAAGGGCAGAATAACTTCTCACATTCGCTTCCGGCGTGTATACTCCGTCTGTTAAGCTGGCAATTGGTTTGATGTGAAGCAGTGAGCCAATCAGCGCCTTTCCTCTTCCAATTCGGCCACCTTTCACGAGATTTTCTAATGTATCGATTGTCACAAATAGCTTTGTTTTAAGACGGATTTTATCCATTTCTTTGATAATGTCTTCACGGCTTGCACCCTTTTTTGCAAGTTCTGCTGCTCTAGTGACTTGAAACCCTAATCCATAGGAAATAAAATTCGAATCGATGACCGTGATGTTTCCATCCACCATTTTCGAAGCGCTTTCAGCAGTTTGAACCGTACCACTCATCCCACCAGTTAAATGAATACTCATCACTTCGCTTCCATCTGCCGTCAGTTTTTCATATAATTCGACGAATTGACCGATCGCAGGTTGAGACGTTTTTGGCAGTTCCTCTGCGACCTCCATTTTTTCAATAAATTCATCTGGCTGTATATTCACTCGGTCAATATAATCAACCCCAGAAATGGAGATATTGAGCGGGATTACATGAATGGAAAGATCCTTGATTTTTTCTTGCGGAAGATCCACAGTTGAATCTGTTACAATTTTAATTTGTTTCACTATCGTCTCATCCTTGCTGTCTTAGTCTTTACATATGATATTACCTTATTTCGTTCATACTTCAAAACAACAGTCAGAACGTTTTTGAAATTGTCACATTTTCTTCTTTTCAAGAAAAAAATCCTTGCCAAGCTGAGCAGCCTCCTTTTCAAAACGACCGCTCGCACTCCTTGACAAAGATTTTTATTTACGCATTGTGTTTCAGTGTAGGCTCCTTATAGATCTGCTCATATGTGCTCCACTTGACGTTACGTTTCACATCCTCTCTGAAAGAGTACACAGCTCTCTTTCCTTTAGATACATAGACTTTTTTCATGAAAGCTTCAAGTCTAAAGGTGAGCATGAAACGATACGGCTCATCTCCCTTTAGAACAGGGACTTCTGTGACCTTGATCTGAGCTCCATCCATCCGTCTAAAACATATTGTTTTGAGCAGCACAAACGATCAATCCTCTTTTCCAATGTTCTGTTACGCCTAAATAAATAGGTGGAATAAATCTTGATCTTTATTCACTTCAACATAGTGGAAGCCTTTTTTATTCATCCGTTCAATCAGCGCAGCATAGTCGTCTCTTTCTTTCAATTCGATGCCAACAAGCGCTGGGCCTTTGCTTCGGTTATTCTTTTTCGTATATTCAAAGCGTGAGATATCGTCATTTGGCCCTAACACTTCATCTAAGAATTCCCGTAGCGCTCCTGCTCTTTGCGGAAAATTGACGATGAAATAATGTTGAAGCCCTTCATAAATCATCGACCGTTCTTTTATTTCCTGCATTCTGCCAATGTCATTATTTCCTCCACTGACAATACAAACAACATTTTTCCCTTTAATTTCCTCGCGATGGGCTTCCAGCGCTGCAATCGGCAGTGCCCCCGCCGGCTCTGCTACAATCGCACATTGATTATACAGCTCTAAAATGGTTGTACATACTTTTCCTTCTGGTACAAGACTGATTTTATCGACAACGGACTGAAGCGCCGTAAACGTTTTTTCGCCTATCCGCTGAACCGCTGCCCCGTCTACAAATTTATCAATTGAATCAAGTGTCACAACCTCTCCCCTTTCATGGGAAGCATGGAGTGAAGCTGCGCCAAGCGGTTCGACTGCAATGATTTCGGTTTCTGGTGCGATATTTTTGATATATGTACCAACACCAGATAACAAACCTCCACCACCAACACTTGCAAATAAAAAGTGAGGTTCCACTTCGATATCATTTAATATTTCTACAGCAGTCGTCCCTTGTCCTGCCATCACATCCAAATCATCAAACGGATGGATAAACTCTCGCTTTTCTTCATCTCCACATTTTACTGCTTCATGATACGAATCATCAAACGTATCTCCGGTTAAGATAATTTCAACATATTCTTTTCCGAAAAGCTCCACTTGAGATACTTTTTGCCTTGGTGTCGTGGCAGGCATAAAGATTTTTCCGTGGATACCTAAATATTTACAAGAATAAGCAACACCCTGTGCGTGATTTCCTGCACTTGCACAGACAATGCCGTTTTCTAGTTTATCTTTTGGAAGCTGGCTCATTTTATTAAAAGCGCCTCTTAATTTAAAAGAACGAACTACTTGTAGGTCCTCTCTTTTTAAGTAAACATTACATTCATATCGTTCAGAAAGTCGCTCATTTTTTTGAAGAGGTGTATGAATGACAACATCCTTCAAATTTTGATGGGCTTTTAAAATGTCTTTCACTTGAATTAGCGTGTGTTCTTTGAGCAACGGTTTCATGTACAAGATCCTTTCTCTTTAACCTTATTTAATTTGTCATTATAACATGAATATTCAAAAAATAAACCAATAGATCATGGATCAGATATAAATTTCATAAACTTTTTCGTTTTCCTGTACATTTGGTTTAATTGGGTGTTACAATTGAACCAATTAGAACCACATAGAAAGGAATCACCCGATGACCACACACTCGTTTACGTCTATATATGGAGAGCATCAAGATATGAAGCGTGCCATTCATCTGGCAAAACAATTCACAAATAATGAGCAGCCGGTCTTGATAACCGGAGAAATCGGCACCGGCAAAACACGATTCGCCCAAGAAATGGCAAATGCAGCTGCTCCGCACGCTTCACTAACACACATATATTGTCCCATCTTAGATGAAGAAATCTTACAGAATGCCTTCACAGAAAAAACAAGCCAAACCCTTTATTTAGACGAAATCGCCGCATTAAGTATACCCTTGCAGCATCTGGTTATTCGTTTTCTAGAAACTTCTCCTGCAACAAAAGTCATTGCCTCTTCGTCTTTATCAATAGAGGCATTAAGGGTGTCATCTACCTTTTTACCTGAGCTGTTTTATCGCTTAAATGTGTTTCATTTGCCTCTGCCGTCATTAGCAGACCGAAAAACAGACATTCCAATATTAACAACTGCTTTCTTTCAGGAGCTGAACATGTCGCCCGATATTGATCCAAGTGTCTGGGAATCCTTGCAGCAGTATCCCTTTGAAGGAAACGTGCAGGAACTCAAAAATATTGTTCATTATGCCTCAGCTATCCTTGAGGGACAAACGGTATTTTTACACCACTTACCGCCTTTTGTATTAACACCCCTTTCGCCGGACATAAAAGGAAAAAAAGAAGAACACCAGCTCACACTGATGGAAAAGCAAGAGTTTGTTTTCCTCTTGGAAGCCATTAAATCTCTCAATGAGAAAGGAGAAGCAGCCAGCAGACGCATCTTGTCTGAATTAAGCAAACAAGGTGACATTCCACTTACTCCTCAGCAGGTGAGGAGCCGACTAGATGATCTTGAGAAAAAAGCATACGTGACGAAAGGAAAAGGCAGGGCCGGAACGAAGATTACACTTGAAGGTCTCTCATTCCTAAAGTCACTTGATGGTTATATACCGGTTCAATAAAAGGAGGCTATCCATTGTTTACTGTAAAAGAAGAAATTGCAAACGCCATTACACACGGCATTGGCGTTATATTATCCATACCAGCCATTGTTTTTCTTGTCTTATTCGCCGTTCAATACGGCACCGTCACAGACATTATCAGCTTTTCGATATTTGGTGCATCCATGCTACTGCTCTATTTAAGCTCAACCTTGCTCCATAGCATTCGGCACAAAAAAACAAAAGATGTATTTGAGATCCTCGATCATTCGGCTATTTATGTATTGATTGCTGGTACATATACACCCTTTTTACTTGGACCATTAAAAGGCGCACTAGGCTATACGCTTCTTGCCATTGTCTGGGCGCTTGCTGCTGGCGGGATTGTCTTTAAAATCTTTTTCGTCAAACGGTTTATCATTGTATCCACCCTCGTTTATTTATTAATGGGCTGGATGATCATCATTGCCATCAAGCCACTTTACATTGGATTAACTGGCGCAGGATTTGGTCTCTTACTGTTAGGTGGTCTATTGTATTCAGTCGGCACCATCTTTTATATTTGGCGGAAGATCCCTTATCATCATGCCATCTGGCATAGTTTTGTTCTCGGCGGAAGTGCGTCGATGTTCTTCTGCATCCTCTTCTACTGTGTGAACATTCCTGCTGCATGAAAAAAACCAGCATCCACTTTCGGATGCTGGTTTTTCTATGCGCGCTTTTGGGCGAATTCACTCATCATGACAGGTGCTTTAATATGAATATCAACATCAACAGGACGCAGCCTTTTCACAATTTTCCCAGTTAACAGACGATCTGTTCCACTAGTTTCAATCGGTACAAGCGGACAATCACAATCTTCAGCAATCGCCTCAGCCATTTGGCGATACGTTTCTGAAAGCAATACACTCTGTCCAGACGAGATTCTTTCCTTTGCTTCTTCTAATAAGGCATCATCAGATTGATTCTGATGAATAACCGCCATCTTCTTCAGCCACTGTTTTAAAATAGGATATCGAAAGAGACCCCGCTTTGCCATGAAAGCAAATGGTTTCTCAAGATGACCAATCAGCAATGTTGTCGTGACTGGATTCAGCTCTTGTGTGATATAAATAACGGGTCCATCTGGCAGTTTCTTTTGCTGACGAATGGTCATGACTGATCCTGATTGATCAATACACCCTCGGGCAAACCGTTTTGCATGCTCATGAATGAGATGCATTCGTTTCGTATAGGAAATGCGCGGATCATTTAATTCATGATCGTACAAATGCCTCATACTTTTAAAAAAGGATACAACAACATAAATCGTTAAAAACCAATAACGAAACAACCGTACTCCTCCTACTCATTTATCCTTTTTTGTCATATACGACAAATTCATAATTGTAGGGGTTCTTTTCATCACGATGGCCTTTTTCGCGTGATACAACCGTCCAGTCGTCTTCATTGTAATCAGGAAAGTAGCGGTCTCCTTCAAATGTGTGGTGAATATGCGTGATATATAGACGATCTGCATATGGCATCATTTCTTCATACAGCTTAGACCCGCCGATGATAAATAACTCTGTCTCGTTCTCCCCGATCGCCAAAATATCAGCAATAGAATGAACAACCTCGCACCCTTCTGCTTCAAAGGAAGAACTTGTTGTGAGCACGATATTCCGGCGATTAGGCAGTGCTCGTCCAATTGATTCAAATGTTTTTCTGCCCATGACAATCGTATGGCCGCCTGTGACTTTTTTAAAATACGCTAAATCAGCTGGTAAATGCCAAGGCATTTGATTATCTTGACCAATGACTCTCTCTTTTCCTGTCGCCACAATCATTGAAATCATACACTGACTTCTCCTTTAATATGTGGATGCGGATCATAGTTCTCAAGCACAAAATCATCAAACGTAAAATCAAAAATGCTCTTCACATCTCTTGTGATACGAAGCTTAGGAAGCGTGCGTTCCTCACGCTCAAGCTGCATTTTCACCTGCGGAAGATGATTCTGATAAATATGAGCATCTCCAAGCGTATGAATAAACTCACCTGGCTCAAGATTTGTGACTTTGGCAATCATCATCGTGAGAAGAGCATATGAAGCAATATTAAATGGCACGCCTAAAAAGATATCTGCCGATCTTTGATAAAGCTGACAGGAGAGCTTCCCATTTGATACGTAGAATTGAAACAGACAATGACATGGAGGCAGTGCCATTTGATCAATTTCAGCCGGGTTCCAAGCGCTGACGATCAGCCTTCTTGAATTCGGATTGTGCTCAATATCATGAATCAGCTTTGTGATCTGATCCACAGTCTCTCCGTCTCCACTAGCCCATGATCTCCACTGCGCCCCGTACACACGGCCCAGTTCGCCATTTTCATCTGCCCATTCATTCCAAATCCGGACACCGTTTTCTTGAAGATATTTGACATTTGTATCACCTTTTAAAAACCACAGTAACTCATGAATGATTGATTTCAGGTGTAATTTCTTTGTTGTTAAAAGAGGAAATCCTTCCTGTAAATCAAATCTCATCTGGTAACCGAACGTACTAATTGTACCTGTTCCCGTTCTGTCACCTTTTTCATCCCCGTTCTGTAATACATGACGGCATAACTCTTTGTATTGTTTCATTTTTTTCATCCTTTATTTATGTTCTTGTTGTAGTTTACCTTATTTCTGCTTTTGTTGAAACCAAAAAAGCATGCCTGCATGATGAGCAGACATGTTTTTCTTTTTATACTTGATTCACTCGATCCTGCTCTTCGTCCTTAATATCTTGGTGTGAGTGAGCAATACGGCTTGCTGCTGCTGCTGCAAGCGCGGCGACAAGATCATCAAGGAAAGTATGCACTTCACCTGGACGACCTTCATCTAATTCCCTGATAATACCGAATTTCTCTTTATCTAAATAACCGAAGTTCGTCAAACCGATTGATCCATATACATTGACAATGGAAAGCGGAATAATTTCATCAATACCATATAGCGGCTCATCTGTTTCAACTAAGTGCTGCAATGGTTCTGGCAATAGCTTTTGTTCAGCCAGCTGATCCAGAGCAAGTCCAGTTAAAACCGCATGGACAATTTCCCTTTTATTCAACACTTTTTCAACATTTTCAATACAGACACTAAGTGGAAGGTTTGGATGATATTTTTCTTGGAGCTTTAGCACAATGTGTGCAATATCCTCAATTTTCACTCCGCGTTCGTTTAACATTTGTTTTGTAATCTGCACCATTTCGTTCATTGTGTACTTTTTCAATTGGCATGACATCTCCTTCTAGTGGCTCATCCAGCTCGGCGGGGTGTTTTTGTCCCAGTAAATATTGCCGAGTTCATGATGCATCTGGAATCCATCTTCTGCTGTATGGTAGTGAAAGTTAAACCAATACCCGCTGTGTGGCGGCTGATCTCTTCTCACATGGAATCGGAGCAAATCTTCTCCAGTCTTCCGGTTGTAGATGTGGAAGATTTTTTCGCCATTTCCGCTTGAAGGCTGATCAGTTAACACAACATCTTGAAATTTTTCGTCATCTTTGAAACTTGTTAAAACATCAGTTAACACTTGTTCAATTTTCGGTTGAATCTCTTCTCTGTACTCGTCTTCAATGACAGGTGTGATTTTACGGCCAAATTTGAGAAAGGATTGATCTTCAGCACTTGATAGTACCTCTTGCTTATATTGCTCAAAGGGATCTACCGACTCTTTGGTGTCCTCTTGTGATAGTTCCCAGCTGCGCAATTCATCTGATGTATCATAAACAGCTGTATAAGGCGTTTTATCAGGTGAAGAAAGTTCAGATGGCTTGTCTGTCATCAAAGCCGCCGGAGGAGAGACCAAACCAAAAGTTGCAATAGTAAAGAGCGCAACAAGCGTTTTTCTCATCCACATCTTCATGATATCTAATTCCTTCCATAAGTTATCATACTGCTATTCTAGCATATAATGAATTTTCAGTCATTCAATTTGGTCACTGATTTGAGACTTTCTTTTTCATAATAAAACGTTTACAATGACAGTAATGGCAACTAAATTTTGGGAGGAATGGGTATGCTTGAAGGGTTTTTCGTTACAGCTTCCTTGCTGACACTGTTTTATTTTGTCTATATGGAAATTACGGATTAAAAGCCCTTAGAGAGGGCTTTTCTCTTTCTCGATATACCCATAATGAAATTGGGCTGTTTTTCGTTTGATGACATGAAATTGGTAAGAGTCTGCTATAAATCGTGTGCTTTTCCAATGATCTTTTAACACCACTCTTTTTCTCGCCACCCTTAATGCTTCTTGCACGGCTGCTTCGTGATCAAAGTCGTGCTCTGCCGCATGACGCAGCGGCGCTATACTTGTCGATTCTTGAATTGTTTCCTCAAACATCGGGTCAAAATAGACAATATCAAATGAACAGTCAGGATACTTCTTTAGCTGCTCGATACTGTCTCCACTGATGACAGAGATCCGTTTCATCGCTTCATCTGCTTCTTCTATCCCTGTCTCCCATGTGTTCAGTCCTTCTCGCACCAGTAATGCCGTAATAGGATTCTTTTCGATCCCAACGACCCTTCCATTCCTGCCTGTCGCACAGCTTGCAGTCATTGCATCTGCCCCTAAGCCAAGTGTGCAATCTAAAAAGGAATCGCCCGGCTTCAGCTGTGCGGCTTCGATTAAAGGATCTTTTTCTCCGCGCAGGAGCCGCTTCACCCTGAACATCGCTGAGCTTGGATGGAAGAAGAACTTCTCTCCATTTGGCTGATACCATTCGAATCTTTCTTTCCCGACAACGAGGACGTCTCCTCTTTTCATCGCAAGCTGCTTGACGGATTGTTTGCGTCTTTCTACATAATCACCATGCAAATCCTTTGCAAGTGCCTTTGCTGTTTCAATCGTTTGTTCATTTGCTCTAAAGCTTGTTGTAATGAGCATATCGTTCCTCCATGATGGTCAAGAAAAAATGCCCTGATCTGGTCACAGGGCATTTCAACACTTGTATTAGCAATGTTTTTCAAATGCAGTTAAGACATTTTTCATGATCTCTTCCATGTCATGACCTTCAATTTCGTCGCGCGGGATAAAATGAACGAGTTCATTTCCTTTTAAGAGTGCCATAGAAGGCGATGATGGCTCTTCACCTGTGAAATATTCTCTCATTTTTGCGGTAGCTTCACGGTCCTGCCCAGCAAATACTGTGACGATTTTGTCTGGTGCTTTTTCTGCCTTCATCACAGCTTGAGTCGCTGCTGGGCGTGCTAAGCCGGCAGCACATCCGCATACAGAATTAACGACAACAAATGTTGTTCCTTCAGCTTCTTGCATCGTTTGTTCTACTTCTTCTTCCGTTGTTAGTTCTTGGAATCCTGCACTTGTCAGCTCTTGACGCATAGGTACCACGAGCTGGCGCATATATTCTTCATATGCCATTGACATAAAAAAGCCCCCTCTATAAATCCTTATGTTGTGAATAAAGGATACTATAGAGAGAGCCAATTTTCAAATGTTCCATATCAGATTAAATTTTCATAATTCCGCCTGTATTGGCTGATGTCACAAGTTTTGAATATCTGGCAAGATAGCCAGTTTTCACTTTTGGCTCAAAGCCTTTCCAGTTCGCTTTTCTTTTTTCCCATTCTTCCTCTGGAACATCTACGCTTAAAATGCGCTGTTCAATATCCACTACAACATGGTCGCCATTTTCAACAAAGGCAAGCGGGCCGCCCTCAGCTGCCTCTGGAGAGACGTGTCCAATGGACAAGCCGCGAGAAGCGCCGGAAAAACGTCCGTCCGTAATTAAAGCTACCTTTGGTCCAAGACCCATTCCGACAATTTGTGAAGTAGGTGCAAGCATTTCTGGCATACCAGGTCCGCCTTTAGGCCCTTCGTAGCGAATAATGACAACATGGCCTGCTTCTACCTTTCTATTAATGATGCCTTCAAGGGCTTCTTCTTGTGATTCAAATACGATCGCAGGTCCCTCGTGGCGTGTGATCCCATCTTGAACCCCGCCCGTTTTAATGATGGCTCCATCCGGCGCAAGGTTTCCAAATAAAACGGCTAAGCCGCCCTTTTCAGTAAATGGCTTGTCGATTGGATAGATGACGTTATAGTCTTTGACCTCATGGCCTGCAATGTTCTCACCAAGCGTTTTCGCTGTGACGGTCATTGTGTCTAAATGAAGTGCTCCTTCTTTCTTGGACAATTCATTTAGCGCAGCTGTGACACCGCCCGCTTCATGTAAATCTTCAATATATACATCTGAAGCTGGAGCAAGTTTTGATAAATGAGGTACACGCTCTGCTACTTCATTTATACGTTCAAGTGAATATTCAACACCTGCTTCATTTGCAATCGCCAGAGTATGAAGAACTGTATTAGTTGAACCACCAAGTGCCATATCTAATGCAAATGCGTTATCAATTGCTTTCTCTGTGACAATATCACGTGGTTTAATATCCTTTTTAATGAGCTCCATCAATTGTTTTGCTGACTTTTTCGCAAATTCTCTTCGCTCTGGTGATGTCGCCAAAATCGTTCCATTTCCAGGAAGAGCAATCCCAAGCGCCTCAGCTAAACAGTTCATTGAGTTTGCTGTAAACATACCTGAACAAGATCCGCAGGTTGGACAGCCAAACTGTTCTAATTCATTTAATTCTTCTTCATTAATTTTACCTGACTGGTATGCCCCAACGCCTTCAAATACAGAAGAAAGAGAAATCTTTCTACCATCACTTGTTCTACCCGCTTCCATCGGACCGCCGCTGACAAAGACAGTCGGAATATTGACGCGCATCGCTGCCATCATCATCCCTGGTGTGATTTTATCGCAGTTAGGAATACAAACCATTCCATCAAACCAGTGTGCAGATACAACGGTTTCTACAGAATCAGCAATGATTTCACGGCTTGGCAATGAATATCTCATCCCAATATGCCCCATGGCAATACCGTCATCGACCCCAATTGTATTAAATTCAAATGGAACCCCGCCAGCTTCACGGATGGCTTCTTTGACCACCTTCCCGAATTCCTGAAGATGGACATGTCCTGGGACGATATCAATATAGGAATTACATACGGCAATAAATGGCTTGCCAAAGTCCTCATCCTTTACCCCCGCCGCTCTTAGTAAGCTTCGGTGAGGTGCTCTATCAATTCCTTGTTTAATCATATTACTGCGTAGTTCTGCCATCTGTTTAAAAAGCCTCCTATACTACAAGTCTCGTTGACTGTATGATTTTGAGTTGATTTTATTTTACAAATTTTCTGTTTATTTAGCCATCAATAAATGATTGATGACTAACATGGCTGCTGAATCTAGCGCTCAGCAAGGTTTGTGTCATAAAATCTGACCTCCAATATTCTATATTGGTACTACTATATAGAGTTTTTTTGCATATTTCAACAATATTCAAAATAATTTTTCTAAAAAAATTTTTCTGTCTATCACTTTTAGAAAAAACAAGCTGCCTTTCATTGGCAGCTTGTTCAAATGTCCCATTATTCTGAGGCATTCTTTCTACTTTCTGTCATTTGCTTCCACACAGAGCCTTTCGCTTCTTCTCCGTGCTCAATGCGTTCAATTGCCATTTTCACTTGAAGGCTGACTTCAAATTCAGGATCTTGCTCAGCTTCTTTTAATGCATCAAGTGCTATTTCATCACCTTCTTCATAAAGAAACATCGCTGCACGCCAGCGGACAAGTTTACTTGGGTCCTTTAATGATTCGATCATTGCTTCTATAGCGCTTGGGTCACCAAGGTCTGAAATGCAGTCTCCGGCTGTTCTGCGGACCGTGACTGTTTTGTCTTTGAGCCCCTTATATAAAATAGGCAGAATGGCAGGATCTTCAATCATTCCAGCATTCACAACAGCTTGTCTGCGAATGGATGTTTTAGGGTCCTCCATTGCTTTCATTAAAACAGGTATATCCTTTTGCTCTGGCTGCATTTGCTCTAGATGGGCAAAACGTTTTTTCCAATCTTCCTCGTGCAGCATTTCTTCTGTCACGTCATATGCCTTACGATTCACCTGTTGATCTACCGCTTCTTGCCCTTCTTTGACCGCCTCTGTTAAGCGGGCTAAACGCTCGTCATCATAGGCTGCCTGCAGCTCCTCTGTGACCTCCTGACCAATATCCGCAAAATCACCAAAACGAACGCCATGTTCTTTCCACACACGTTCAAACACGACATTGTCTGAACTGCTTCTGAGCTTTAAAATGGCTGCTTGGAAGCGTTCAGGCATTCCGAACCGCTCTTCTCTTTCACCGTCCGTTAATTTGACTTGCATCGGGATTCCATTAAACATTTGGACAAACACTTTGACTTCGCCAAATGTGTCACCGCCTGACTGTGATTCTTGCAGGCCTTCTGTTTCTTGACCAAAAGCTTCTCTGACCTGTTGTAAAATGCCCTGCCAATCAAACTTTGCATTACGCTCGACCGCTAAGAAATCTGCGACATGATAAACGCCTTTTACACCTTCAATATTCAAAATGCGCTTGATCATCTCCGGCGCTTCGTCTTTTTGATCCTTTTTGTAATTGTTGCTTTTACCACCGGCAAGTGCTTCTGTCAAAATAACCTTCATGGTATTCGGACTTGGCGTCGGCTCTATCGCTGTTATTTTCATCTATACATCCTCCTTACACACATAAAGACCCTACTCATCTGTAAGGCCGCATTCTTCTTTCCACGTCTTAATAAATAAACTCATCAATTCATGACGCTTCTCGGCAAGCTGCTTCCCTGCACGAGTGTTCATCAGGTCTTTTAATTTGAGCAATTTTTCTTCCATATGCTTTAGCACGGAGCCATGCTGCTTGTCTTTTGTGTAGTGGGGTTCCCCTTTTGCGCCTGCATACGTAAACACTCTTGCGATCCCGCTTGCTCCTATCGCATCGAGTCTATCTGCATCTTGAACAATGGCTCCTTCTAACGTCATTGGCCTATGCTGCTTATGTCGATGACGAAAAGACATCGTTGTAATGATGTCCATGATATAACGAATATCCCGCGTATTGACTTCCCAAGAAAGAAGCTGAAGCTCAAGCCGATTTGGTGAAAGTCTCCATTCACTTGACAGCTTTTCATCAATGACATCATGAACAATCGCCGCCATTTCGATGATAAAAAGAGAGCCACCTTCCCGATAAGCAATATGGCAGGCAAGCCGCCGCACACGATCAATATGAGCTGCATCGTGTCCAGTCGGTTCATTTTTCAACTGATCTGAAACAAAGGAGGCAGCTGCCTCCAATTGTTTTTTCTGCGTGATCGTCAGCACCTTATTTGTCCAAAAGAGCGATGATAGAGCTTTCTAATTCTTTTGGTGGTGTTTTCGGAGAGAATCGTTCAGTGACTTCTCCGTTTTGATCCACGATAAATTTAGTAAAATTCCATTTCACGGTTTTCGTTCCAAGTACACCTTTTGCATGATTTGTTAAATGTTTGAAAAGCGGATGCGCATTATCACCATTCACATCTACTTTCGCAAACATAGGGAAGGTCACGCCATAATTCAAAGAACAGAATTCTTGAATGGCTTCTTCTCCTTCTGGTTCCTGGTTCATAAATTGGTTACATGGAAATCCTAAAATTTCAAGGCCCTTTTCATGATATTGATCATATAGCTCTTGCAATTGTTTAAATTGAGGAGTCAGTCCACATTTGCTTGCTGTGTTGACAATAATGAGTACTTTTCCTTTGTAATCTGCCATTGATTTTTCCTGACCGTTAATGGTCTTAACCTGAATATCATAAATTGACATCACATAGCCTCCTAGGATTCACTTTTTCTTATCGTAACATGCTTCTTTTAGAAAATCGCTTTTTATGCTTCCGGTTAAAAGAGTCCTGTCACACTGCCGTCTTCTAATAAATCCATCTCAAGCGCTGCAGGTTTTTTAGGTAATCCAGGCATTGTCAGAATGCTGCCAGTTAAAGCTACAATAAAGCCCGCCCCTACAGACGGTTTTAATTCGCGAATCGTAATGGTAAAGCCTTTAGGTCTACCAATTAAAGCTGGATCATCGGAAAGTGAATATTGCGTTTTTGCCATACAAACCGGTAAATGCCCCCAGCCGTTTTCCTCGATGGCTGCCAGCTGCTTTCTTGCTTTTGAAGTGAGGGTGACGCCATCTGCCCCGTAAACCACTTGAGCCACTTTAGATAACTTTTCTTCGATGGAATCATTTTCTTCATACAAATAGGAAAAGCTGTTTTTCTTCTTTTCAATAAGAGTCGTCAGTTCCTTAGCAAGTGCTGTCCCGCCTTCGCCACCTTCTTCCCATACATTCACCGCTTTGACTGGATGACCATGTGCGTGGCACCAACCTTCTATCGCTTCAATCTCTTCTTTTGTATCTGTGATAAACCTGTTCACTGCGACGACGTATGGAAGTCCGAAAGCTTGCACAGTTTCAATATGCTTTTCTAAATTATGTATACCTTCTAATACCGCTTTTACATTCTCTTCTTTGAGTTCAGTTTTTTTCATTCCGCCATGCATTTTTAATGCTCTGACAGTCGCTACAATCACAACTGCACCAGGCTTGAAATCACCAGCTCTTGTTTTAATGTGAAGGAACTTTTCTGCACCAAGATCTGCTCCAAATCCAGCTTCTGTTACGACATAATCAGCTAATTTTGCTGCCATTTTAGTTGCAATTAAACTATTACATCCATGCGCAATATTAGCAAAAGGACCACCATGAACGAGGGCAGGAGTTCCTTCGATCGTTTGAACAAGATTCGGTTTGAGCGCGTCTTTTAAAAGTAACGTAAGAACCCCTTCATATCCTAGTCCTCCAACTGTGACTGGCTCTCCATCC
This sequence comes from Bacillus pumilus, assembly GCF_003431975.1. Lineage (GTDB taxonomy): Bacteria > Bacillota > Bacilli > Bacillales > Bacillaceae > Bacillus > Bacillus pumilus_N. Next base: position 2,001,533 of record NZ_CP027116.1, read on the forward strand.
TGATTATAAGCAACAACAATAGAAGAAAGACGTTTTTTTAAGTCCGTTAAGTCTTCTGCTAAACAAAGGATGGCCATCATTTCGGAGGCAACTGTAATGTCAAACCCGTCTTCTCTAGGATACCCATTTAACTGTCCGCCAAGTCCGACAACGACTTGTCTTAACGCACGATCGTTTAAATCAAGCACTCGCTTCCACACAATGCGGCGCGCGTCGATACCGAGTTCATTCCCATGATGGATATGGTTATCAATGAACGCAGATAAAGCATTATGTGCGGATGTAATGGCATGAAAATCTCCTGTAAAATGAAGATTGATTTCTTCCATTGGCAAGACCTGTGAATATCCTCCACCTGCTGCACCGCCTTTAATGCCCATTGTAGGACCTAATGAAGGCTCCCGCATCGCAATGATTGCCTTTTTCCCGATTTTTTCGAAGGCTTGACCGAGGCCAACTGTTACGGTGGACTTCCCTTCACCTGCTGGCGTTGGATTGATCGAAGTAACAAGAATCACATGACCTTCCTTTTGTGCCTTTAAACGGTCAAAAATAGTCAAAGATATTTTCGCTTTTGTGAAACCATAGCATTCTAATTCTTCGTCATGTATTTGCAGCTTTGCTGCAATGTCTTGAATAGGTCTCAGCTTTGCCTTTTGGGCAATATCAATATCTGATAAATGCTTTGTGATCATGAATAAACGGCCTCCTTTTTTTACAGAAACAGCTTTATTTTTGCTCTATTTTTTATTGTAACATAATTGAAACATTGAAATATCGCCAGAAAGTTCCTATAATGAAGTGAAATTAGCTTTGGTTCAGGGGGTGGCGAGTTGCCTATTAACATACCAGTTCATCTGCCGGCAAAACAAATACTAGAGAGCGAAAACATTTTCGTCATGGATGAGACAAGGGCATTCAAGCAAGATATCCGTCCTTTGAATATCGTGATCTTAAATTTAATGCCAAAAAAAATACAAACTGAAACGCAGCTGCTAAGAATGCTCGGAAATTCTCCTTTGCAAGTGTACTTTACGTTCTTGATTCCAAGTACACATACACCGAAAAATACGTCGAGAGAGCATCTAGATGAATTTTATACGACCTTTGAATCGATTCGCCATAAAAAATTTGATGGAATGATTATCACCGGTGCACCAATTGAGCATTTACCTTTTGAAGAAGTTTCCTATTGGAAAGAGCTGCAGGACATTTTAGACTGGAGTAAAACAAATGTGACGTCTACCCTTCATATTTGCTGGGGCGCACAGGCCGGTCTATATCACCATTATGGGATTGAAAAAATCAAGCTTCCCGAGAAAAAATTTGGCGTATTTGAGCATCTTGTGAAAGAAAAAAAAGAAAGATTAGTCAGAGGTTTCGATGAAGTATACTATGTCCCACATTCTAGGCATACAGATATTAATACAGAACAATTAAAAAACACACCGAATTTAAAAGTATTGAGTATATCTGAGGAAGCGGGTGTTTGTTTAATTGTTTCAGATGATGATAAACAAGTATTCTTAACTGGACATCCTGAATATGATACAGACACATTGAAGCAGGAATATGAAAGAGATTTGTTGAAACATGATAAAGTCGAAAAACCTGTCCACTATTTTATAGAAGATGGTGACACATTAGTCCCTGTGAATCGCTGGAAAGCTCATGCGACTTTACTGTTTATGAATTGGCTGAATTATTATGTTTATCAAGAAACACCATATGTTTGGGAATAAAATAGACTGTGGTCTGATGATAAATGATCAAAATATGTTAAAATACAAATGGCTCTGTCTTCCATTATCAATTTAGTCTTGTTGTTTTTTAAAATTAGTTTAATTCTTTCGTAACGAACGATATGCTCTGACCGTTTATATGTTATCTTTATGTATATGTAGACCTATGAGATTAATAGTTTTCGTACGAAGTTTTGTTGTTGTTGATTACATTTGAGGTGAATATTCTTGAATACCAATAAAAAAATATTAATCTTGACCGCAAATTATGGAAATGGACATATGCAGGTGGCAAAAACACTGTATGATGAATGCAAATCCCAAGGGTTTGATCATGTTGTAGTTTCTAATTTGTATCAAGAATCAAATCCCATCGTGTCGGAAGTGACTCAATATTTATACTTGAAGAGTTTCTCCATTGGGAAACAATTTTATCGCTTGTTTTATTACGGTGTTGATAAAATTTACAATAAACGCAAATTTAACATTTATTTAAAAATGGGAAATAAGCGTTTAGATGAATTAATTCAATTACACAATCCGGACATCATTATTATTACTTTCCCAATGATTGTTGTACCAGAATACCGGAACAAGACAGGGAAAGTCATCCCGACCTTTAATGTCATGACAGACTTCTGTCTTCATAAGATTTGGGTACATGAAAATATCGACCGATACTATGTTGCAACCGATTATGTGAAACAAAAATTAGTGGAAATCGGCACACATCCAAGCGATGTCAAGGTGACAGGCATTCCTATTAGACCACAATTTGAAGCAGACGTGCCAAAATCGATGATTTATAAAAAATATGGATTATCGTCAGACAAAAAAGTACTTCTGATTATGTCCGGTGCTCATGGTGTACTTAAAAATGTGAAGGAATTATGCGAAGCACTGCTTCTCGACAGCGAAGTACAGATTGTTGTTGTATGTGGGAAAAATGCAGCGCTGAAACAATCGCTAAGCGAACTTGAACAAGCACACCCAGATCAATTGAAGGCGCTTGGATATGTGGAACAAATCGATGAATTGTTCAGAGTAACAGATTGTATGATTACAAAACCAGGCGGCATTACTTTAACAGAAGCAACAGCTATCGGTGTCCCAGTCATTCTTTACAAACCTGTCCCTGGACAAGAAAAAGAGAATGCCCTTTTCTTTGAAGATTATGGTGCGGCCATTGTCATCAACCGACATGAAGATATTTTAGAATCTGTGACCAACTTACTGCAAGATGAAGAAAAGTTAGAAACGATGAAACAAAATATTAAAAAGCTGCATTTAAAACACTCTTCTCATACCATTTTAGAAGATATCGTCGAGCAATCAGATCTCATTATGAATAACAAAACTTATGCTCGTGCATTATCATAAAAAGGTGTCCGTCAATGACGGACACCTTTTTTCTTTAACCTTGATTTCCACTTGATGTGTACACTTCTTCAAACGGCTGAACAACAACAAAGCCGCTTCCGCTAAACTTCATTTGAATAGATTCCCCGCTACCTCTGCCAATAAAGGTTTTGAATGACACATCTGTCACAAATTCAGTTTGTAAATCCCCTGACCATGCAACAGTCGCATTCGGATCTGTATAAACAGAGTCGCCCGGCTGAACAATCAATGTGAGCGGTTCATAATGACTCGTGATTGCAACAAGACCTGGCCCTTCTAATTTGACATTAAATAATCCTCCTGCAAGCATGCCGGACACTTTTTTCATCAATTTGATATCCCAGCGGACTGACGGTTCAAATGCGAGCAGGTCATTTCCATTCACAAAAATGGATTCTCCTTGAGCCAAACGAAGAATGGAGATTTTCTTGCCTTGATCTGCCACATATAATTTCCCATCACCTGTTGCTTTCATGAGAGAGGTGCCTTCTCCTGATAACATTTTTTTGAACATCTTTGACACCCCATGTTCAAAAACACCCTCACGTTCAAACTTCATTTTACCTCGATATGAAACCATGGAACCTGTTTTTGCCCAAATGGTATCAGTTACATTAATTTCTAACAGTCTTGATGTTTCAAGTTCGAAGACCCCTTCCCCTTTGTCTTCTTGCTGCGTATTCTGAACAAATTCTTCAAGTGTATAACGATTCATGATTGCACCTCTTTCAGTATTTTTTTTATATACGGACAAGATGCATGTGAGGTTCCGAGAAAATGAGCTCTATCTTTGTTATTCGCCAAAAAAATAAAAAAATCAAACATTCTGCTCAAAATTTGGCTCGCCTGCTTGACGCTTTACTTTTGATGGTGTATAGTGGAACCATCATTTAACAACTTCAAAGTCGTTAGGTGATGAAAATTTTTTTTAGTATGCCCAAAAGGTATGCTACAGTACTAGGAGGAAAAAGCAATATGCAAAACGGTAAAGTAAAATGGTTCAATAATGAAAAAGGTTTCGGCTTCATTGAAGTTGAAGGCGGAGACGATGTATTCGTTCACTTCACAGCTATCGAAGGTGACGGCTACAAGTCTTTAGAAGAAGGACAAGAAGTTTCTTTTGAAATCGTTGAAGGTAATCGTGGACCTCAAGCTGCAAACGTAACAAAACTTTAATCAACTAAATCAATGATGAAACGACAAAATAAAGAGAGGCATACGCCTCTCTTATTTGATTTTCAGCTGAATTTCTATTGCTAAAATATTTTGCTTCAGTCGTTGTTCAATTTCAGAGATATCTTTTTCGAGAAAAGGTCTTCCCTTCTTAGCTACATCTACTAGCTGCTCTAGATCGCTGTACACCTCTTGAAATGTTCGATGTAATACCGTTTCGAAATCCTTATTATCCATACCGGCCTTCCCCTTTTCCTCTAATATCCGTCACTTAGTCAAAAAGTAACCCAACCAAAACTTTCTATAGTTATATCGGCTCATTTTTCGGAATATGTTCTTTTTTTACACATTCTATCCGTTTTTTTTCAAGAGCGAATGGTTGAGCTAGGGAAAACCGGTACATTCGCTTACTTTTTGAGTAGCGTCTGTCCATATTCTTTTATTTTCTCTCCGACTGTGCATTGCTGTATACAAAAGGAATGGGCGTATTTTTTCCCAAATTCTTTTCGAAAGTGCTTCTTTATCAAACAATCTGAACAATACGTGTCTTGGAGATCGGTTAATTCTTGAACTGCTGTTTTTTTATCCACATTATTCAGCTCCGTCTGCCTCTAATTTCAATGTACTTTCGATTGGAACGTTTGCAAGAATTTGCCTTGCCAGCTGATCTGCTTCGGCATTTTGTTTACGATCGATGACCTGATATGTTGGCGTTAGCTTCAGCTCTTTTAAAGCCGCTTCAATTCGGTCAAGCCATTTGTTATGTACTTCATCATAACAAGGCCATTCTCCTTTTAACTGATTCATGACAACAAGTGAATCTCCTCTAATTGTGACAGAATTTCTGCTTGCTCCAAGATTCTTCAACGCTTCTACTGCTTCAAATAAAGCCGCATACTCTGCTTCATTGTTGGTGGTACCTTGGAAAGGATGATTTTTTCTGAATCGATACGCATCTTCTCCGAGCTTGTAATAGACGACTGTACCAAGTCCAGCGTCACCCGTTTCTTTGTGAAAACTTGCATCAAAATAGACTTGAAGCTGATCAGGTTCAAGCTTTAATTCTTCATTGAGCTTTTCAAGTTCTTTTACAGACCACATGGCCCCTTTTTCATCTTCAAATGACAGAAGTGACTGCGGTTCTTTTTTGTCGATATATTTTGCTAACCTCAAGGCCTCTTTTAGCTCCATCCAATCTTCTTGAAAAAAAGCAATAGACCCAATCGATTTCACTTTCATTGTGTAGTGTGCTCTTAATTTCATTGATCACATCGCCTTCCCGTGCTTTTAAGGTAAACATACGTTATGCTATAATCAAAAAGTTACATTTTACAATGAGAAAGGAAGTATATGTCACTTGTTTAATGAAGGTATTTGGATCTTATTTGCGATCATTAATTTTATCATTGTTCTTCTATTTTATAAAGGATTTGGCAAGATGGGCCTTTTCGTCTGGATTGGCTTTGCGACGGCTGCCGCTAATTTACAAGTAGTGAAAACCGTTGAATTGTTTGGCTTAACAGCAACACTTGGAAATATTTTGTACGGTAGTGTCTTTTTTGCAACGGACGTGTTGAATGAAAAATATGGTCAACATGAAGCGAGAAAAGCGGTTTGGATTGGTTTTACGACCCTTTTGACATTAACAGTTGTCATGCAGGAGGCTTTGCTTTTCCATCCCGCACCATCTGATATTTCACAAACATCACTGGAAACCATATTTGGCTTTATGCCAAGGGTGGCACTCGGCAGTCTCGCTGCTTATATCATCAGTCAAATGTTAGATGTTTATGTATATTCGTTTATTCGCCGGATATTTCCTTCTGATGGTGCGCTCTGGATGCGCAATGCTGGAAGTACGATGATTAGCCAGCTTCTTGATACACTGATTTTCACGACCATTGCCTTTCTCGGCACGTATCCAACTCAAGTATGGATTGAAATCTTCATCACGACATATGTCATTAAATTTATCGTCGCTGCGATTTCCACACCATACGCATATGCAGCGAAAAAAATGGTTCCACTTGATGAAAGGGTGAAGTGATTTGCCAGCTGAAATATACATTGATGGTGCTAGTGCAGGTAATCCAGGTCCTTCTGGCATCGGCATTTTCATCAAATATGATGGAAAGGCTGAATCCTTCTCCTTCCCTCTAGGGCAAATGAGCAATCATGAAGCAGAATTTTCCGCTCTGATTGAAGGAATGAAAATATGCGCAGGAAAAGGATTGCGTACCGTCTCATTTCGAACCGATTCGCAAGTAGTCGACCGAGCGGCCAATTCGGGATTTGCTAAAAATCCAGCCTTTCAGCCTTTTATCAAAGAAATGATGGAGCTTCAAAGCCACTTTGATTTATTTTTCATTAAATGGATTCCGAGCAAGGAAAATCAAGTAGCTGATCAACTCGCTAGAAAAGCGATTCACCTTTCTAAAGGATGAATCGCTTTTTTTCGGTTATGCTAATGTGTGTGAGGTGATACTGATTGGATAAAGAAAACAAAGGTCGTGTCACAAACGGGACAACCCCTCAAGGTGATGCGCAAACAAAAGATAAACAGCCACTATCTCAGCTGGAAAATCGAGCGAAAAAAAGCAATACAAAAAGATAAACCTTAGAGATCGGCTTTAGCTGATCTCTATTTGACTTAAACGATTCATCATCGGTTCGATTCCTTTAATTTGATGGTACCGAAGCATAGCAGCAGCACGCTCTTGGTTAATGTTCATTTCCGTCTCATCAATTGGGCAACTGAGCGGGACATCACATTTGATTTCTGCCAATAGACGAGAAAGCTTCAAATCTTCTAATCCTGCTTGCATTTTCTTTTGCTGTGCAGCCGTTAGTTCATGGACATTTTCTAACAAACCGTCAATCGTTTGATAGGTTTGGATAAATTTCAATGCGGTTTTTTCTCCGATTCCTTTGACACCGGGATAATTATCACTTGCATCACCCATGAGTGCTTTCATATCAATGAGTGCCTTTGGCGAGATTCCCATTTCCTCTTCAAATAAGGTTTTTGTATAATGCTTATAATTCCCGATTCCTTTTTGCATCAAAGCAACCGTCACTTGTTCATTCAAAATCTGCAGTAAATCTTTGTCCCCAGTTAGGACGGTCACACGCGCTTCGTCTTGGTAGAGCGCAGCAAGTGTACCGATACAATCATCTGCTTCAAAGCCCTTTAAACCAACATTCATAATGCCTAGTTCTTCTGTCGCTTCTTTTGCTAAATCGAATTGTGGAATGAGCTCGACAGGTGCTTCTCCTCGATTTGCTTTATAATCTTGAAATAATTCGTTTCGGTACGTTTGGCTCCCCATATCCCAGCAGCAAACAATGTGAGTCGGCTCAAATGTCTGTACAGCCGTTAATAAATGCTTCAAATAACCATTGACCCCATTTGTCGGCACACCGCGGTCATTTATCATGAAATTGCGATGGACAGCCGTCGCATAAAACGATCTGAACAAAAGTGCCATTCCATCTACAAGCAGTACGTGTTTATTCATTCTTATAAACTCCCTTTTTTCAAAAACAATACTCCTATTCTATCACAGAACACAGAATTCGACATAAAAAAGGCGCCTTCTTCTTTTGGAAAAGAAGAGGCTGCCCATTTACTTTTGACCGTATTGCATTTTTTTCGACTCTGCTTCTGCATAGGACGGCATGTCTTTTTGTTTAGGATCACGCTCATTGTGCTGCTTTGCCTGTTGCTTTTTTTTCATCGTCATTCCCCTTTCTCGGTACATTCATTAAGATGACCAAAAAAGAGAAAGTTACTCTTTACTTCTGTTTCCGCTCGACATACTCTCTGACCATGTCAGCCGTGACAAGCTTACGCAGCGAGACAATGCCGCCTCGCGCAAGCTCATTCATTTTCGACGTAATGGCATTGATGTCATCTGTTGTAAATGGCTCATTTTGCTCACACTTGATGACAGCCATCTCTATTGCTTGTTCTCTTTTCTGTTCAAGCTCAAGAAAGGATTGAATATGAGCATGCTGTTTTTGTGAATGCGCGGATATCTCTTCATGTACGCTCGTCATTTTGTATCAACTGCTTTCTTTTTTTCTAGTCTACCATGAATCAAATCGTTTTCAACTGTTTCTTCCATTCGTTTGTTTGTCCATAGACTTGCTTAATAACCGCCTGCTCTTTGGCATCTGTCGTTAAGCTCTTGATATATGTTTGCTTTTGTTCACTTAGCTGCTCAAGTGCTTCTCTTTCATAACCTTCCGTAAACGTCTTCACCATCATGTCGTACCTGCTCAGTAATTCTTCTTTTTCTTTATCAGCCCATTTCGTGGTTAACTGATGAAGAATGTCTCGAATCGCTTCAATAAATGCAGCCTTTCCATTCTGTTCAAAGAAAACTTTCGCTGATTTTTGCTTCTTTAAGAGCGGTTCGAATGGTGTTAGTTCAGCTTCAACTTCAATTTGTTTCAGCTCAGCATTTTTCTCTTCTGGCGGTGACAGTCTAAGAGAAAAGTACGGATCTTCTGCACATGCTGTTTGCAATCCTTTCTCCCACTCTTCTTGGAAGTATCGCTGTATAAACGATTCCATTCGGATATCAAGCGCCTTTAACTCCTGTACAAATTCAAATTCATAATCCTTCAGCGCCTGTTCAAGCGCCTTTTTTAGCTGCTGCCTGAAGTCCCCTTGAGAAATCCCAGGATAAAAGGCTGTCTTTAACAGATCATTTGCAAATAGTGATAGACGCTGAACAATGTGATAAAGCTGTTCATGTAAGTCCTTTTTCACACTTTCTGTCACTAGCTTAGATCGTTTAATCTGACTCATTTGATTAACAATTGCTTCATAGGATGTAGCTACCTTTGCCTTTTCCGCTTGCTTCTCATCCTCTGACTGATGAAGGGTCGCATACAGCTTGTCGACAGTCCTACACAACGAGCTCGCTTCAAAATACAAAAGCTCGATCGCATCTTTCGTTAATTCTTCTTCAATAAAATAGTCGAGCTGCTTTCTAAGTTTTGCATATTGATTATAAGCTGTCTGCCCCTTTCCTTCGATCTCTTCCTTACTGGACACATGATGGAGGTTTGGGTTTCGAATGCCTTCTTTTGTGAGCTCATTTTTCACATAGTCAAAAACGGTGTCAAGCTCTGTTTGATCCTTTGCGAGGTCCGCAGCATTGATAATAAAGAACATTTTATCCATGCTAAACGAATCTTTTACAAGCCCGAGTTTACGTAAAAATGATCGATCTGCCTTCGAAAAAGAGTGCTGGTAGTAAGTTAAATAAAGAAGTGCATCTGCGTCCTTCATATATTGAAAGGCAATCTCTGTATGGCGCTTATTCATACTGCTAGCGCCCGGCGTATCAACAATCGTCAGCCCTTTATCTGTTAGAGGTGTACTCAAATACACCGTCACTTCCTTCACCACACAAGAAATAGCTTCTTCTGCGACATATGGCCTCAGTTCCGGAAGGGTCACATGCAGTGGCGTTTGCTGACGAATGTGATCAAGAAAACGGGCATGGGCTTTCAAAAAATGTTCCACAATGATGCGGTGATCTTGGTCAAGCTGTCTTTTTTTCAACGTTCGTTCGAGTTTAGATGTAAACGTTTCTCCTTTTTCTTCTGTGATCGAAAATCCGAGAATTTGATTGAGCTCTTCTACGATATCCTGCTCTGTTTTGAACACCACTTTTACACTTTCATGTGGGTGACCTTCCGTCGGCCGCGTCAGCTTATTAATCGTTGCCGTTGTTGGCGTTGGAGATGATGGCAGTACCTTTCTCCCAACAAGGGCATTTGCAAAGGACGATTTCCCAGAACTAAAAGCACCGAATAAAGCAAGTGTGAATTCTTTTGCTTGAAGCCGCTTTGTTCGTTTTTCAAAGGACTTCCTTTGAGAATGAAGCGCATTTAATGGTAATAAAATCTGAGAAAGTTGTTCAAACTGGTCAATCGACTGTGCCGTCGTGACATGCTGTGACTGACGCATTTGATCTTGGTCTGTCTGCTTGTGCGATTTTTCTAGTCCATTCTCTTCAGCGTCAATTGACGCATGATCTTGCGTGAGCTGATCATGCTGCATTTGCCTCTTTTTAGCATAAAACCAATCTTCTTCGATCTGTTCATCCGTTCCATTTTGCCATATATCCCATACATGCTGAATATCACGCTTCATTTGTTCATTTTTTTCGATGTACTGCTCAAGCGTTTGGAGTTCTTTTGCAGCATGAGCCCATTTTTCTTGCTGCTCGCTCTTTTCTTTCAAAAGTTTGGTTTTCAGCGTGTCGATCATTTGTTCAATCAATGGGATTGCTTGCTGTTTCGCCTGTCTTTTCAAGGCTTCACCTGCATCTTTCGCATATTGCAGTACGTATTCATTGGAGAATGTCGCACCGTGATGAATAACGTTCTCAAGCAGAGATTCCTGCACAGGTGTTTCAAATGCCATCACTTGATTCAACAACTCTTCACCAAGTTGATGCTTCTTGACTTCATTTTTGAAGAGCTCAGCAATATGCCAGTCCACTTCCGCTTTCATTCTCTTTTTGACATCTGCTAAGAAATCGTTTGCTCGTTTTTCTTTTTCCTGCTCGGTTTTATTTTTAGCAAAGAGCAGTCCCACTTTAAAGCCAGGTGCTTTTGATTCAATATAGTCGCTGGCGAGTTCTCTCATTTTAAATGGGGTGAGGTTGGCATTTTTTAAAATGTTCTCAACTTCAGAAGATACTTCATCTTCTACCTGTTTTGCTCCATTTTCAATAAAGTTGATTTTCGCTTCAAATTCCTTTACTTCTTTTCTTTTTTCTTGAAGCTGCGAATGAATCTCTTCCCCTTGCAGCTCTTCTTTTAACGAATCTATATGTTCTTTTAAAACATGCTCAATTTTTTGCTCTGTGTAAGCCCGAAGTGATGCTTTCGGCAAAGTTTGTAATTCTTGCAGTTTCTCGATTAGACGAATCATTTCGTTTCTTGGATGCGCCTCATCGGTGACGGATGTAAAGTATAGATGTTCCTTTTCAATGCCCTCTTTGCGGAGCATGTCAACCACTTGATTTTTGTAGTCTTCAAACGCTGTCTCTTGCTCATCATGCCGGTCCACTTGATTCACGATGAAATAGAGATTTGGCACTTTCTCTTGAATGGAGCGAATGAAACGAATGTTTTCTTCAGAATGAACATGGTTGTAGTGAACGACATAAAAAAGAGCATCTGCTTGATGAAGAATAGACGCAGCAGATAAAAAGTGGGCATGATCCGTTGAATCAATACCTGGTGTATCAATGAGTGCCACTTTTTCTTCAAGTCCTCTATAGTTACCACTAATTTCGACCATGTCAATCTGTTCTCCATCCTTACAAAAACGCTTAACCGCTTCTTTATCATAAGAACCACTCATTTTCGCAAAACGACCATCAGAGGTGTGAAGCTGCACTTCACTTTCCCCTTTCCTCACGACGACCAAGTTTGCACTTGTTGGGATTGGGCTCGTTGGCAAAATGTGATCATGAAGCAGATGATTCACAAGTGATGACTTTCCAGCAGAATAGTGGCCGGTAAATGCGATATATACTTCTTCTTCTGCTTCCTTTTTAATAATCGATGCCAGTTTGGCTGCCCGCTCATGATCATTCCTTTTGAGAAAGCTTTGATATAAAGCCCCTGTAGTTTGAACGAGCGAATCTCGAATAGACAAGTCTTTCATGACGATAAACCCCTTTGTTTTTAGAAAAGTCAGTTATGTATGTGATACCATTTTACACAAAATGAAGAGATTTTTCTTCTGATCTTAGGAAATAAAAAAAATCTGCTGCCCGATCAGTCGTAATTGACTGAGATCAGGAAGCAGATTTTTTGGAGACACCTTTTAATACGAAGCCAATTAATAGGCTGTATACACAGACCGTACCGAGTAAAAAAATCATTGTCATGTGATCACCGTCCATCCTTCATGATTGAGAATGCTTATCATTAATGAAAGTGTAGCACAATTGATAATGATTTTCAATATTAATTTAGCAAATACTCATTTAAAGCTTTCTCCTCTGTTTGAATTCTTACAGTCATCATCCATGCATTTAAACACGTAAACAAAATGGCTGTCACATACGCCTCAAACAATAGCGGGATCAGCAAAAGCTCAATCGCTACGACTACATAGTTAGGATGTTTCAACCAGCGATACGGCCCTTTTTTGACAATTCTCGCGTTCGGTACGACTAAAATCTTTGTATTCCAGTATGTCCCAAGAGAGCATAACGCCCAGTATCGAATGATTTGTGTAGCAATGAGGAAAACGAGTAGCACAAGAAAATAGCCCGATGGCTCCTTATGCAACAGCCGTATCTCAACGATGAGTGAGAGAAAAAAAGCTGAATGCATAGCGACCATAAAAGGATAATGGCTTGCACCAAATTCAATGGCACCTATCGCTTTTACCTTCTTTTCATTTCTTTTGGCCACAAGCATTTCAATGAGCCGCTGACAAATGAAGAAACCAATAACCAGCCAAATGATCATGACAAGAGCTCCTCCCATTGCATGAGTAGCAGCTCTGAGGAAAAGCCCGGACCAAGCGCCCCGCAAAGGCCCATATCCCCCGTTTCAACCGTTTGATGTTCAAGAAAATGCTTGATGACATACAAAACTGTGGCAGAGGACATATTTCCGTGTTGTTTGAGTACTTCTTTTGAAGAAAATAGCTGATCCTCTTGTAAGGATAAACTTTCAACATAGGCATCAATTACTTTTTTCCCTCCAGGATGGGCAAGAAAAACGGATAAGTCTTCAGTTGAACATCCTAGCTCCTTTAAAAATTGATCCACCTGCTCTTTTAACCAGCCAGAAATGATAGACGGAATGTCACGGGAGAAAATAACCCGAAAGCCGTCACTTGTAAAATCCCAGCCCATTACATCCTCCGAATCTTTCATCGTGACGGATTGGGTGCTTAGTACTTTAGGGACTGTTTTGAAACGGGCATATTCAAGCGCTGCTTTTTCTCCAGTTAACAGAACCGCAGCCGTCCCGTCTCCAAATAAGGAGGTGCCGATTAAATTGCTTTTTGATTGGTCCTGCGGCTGAAAGGTTAAACTGCACAGTTCACAGGCAACGACGACTACCTTTGCGTCTGGAAATGCCCTTATGTATTCATAAGCCCGAGACAACCCTGCCGCTCCGCCTCCGCACCCAAGCCCCCAGATCGGCACTCGCTTCGTATAAGGAGAAAATGGAAGGACGTTCATCAGTTTTGCATCAAGGCTTGGTGTTGAAAGTCCGGTACTTGAAATAAAAAACAGTGCATCAATCTCTTCAACAGGCATCGGCTTTTTTAAAAATGCCTCCTCATGAAGACAATGTATAATCGCTTCTTTTGCATGAGCCAGTGCCTTTTCCAAATAAATATTGTTTTTCTCTTCAAAAGAGTGGTGTGATTGATACCATTCAATAGGCTGCACAAACTGCCTGCTTTCAATTTCTCCATTTTGAAAAGCTCTCAGCAGCCGGTCAATATCTTTAAACGATCGTTTAAATTGAGATCTAGCAAAATCAGCAGCTGTTTTCTGATTCACATCATTCTTAGGGAGACTCGTTCCAACTGAAAGAATGTACGCCATCGGCTTCACCTCTTTTTTTGGTTAATATCCCCTATCGAAAAAAGGATATACATGCCAAACCGTCACAATTCAGTCAAAACATTTTCCTCCGTCTAACTTTTTGTCTTGACGACAATTGATAAATATTGGATAATATAGGTGAAAACATGATGTAGTTTTCCTCCTTCACAGGTTCGTTCCAAGCCAAGCGAACCTGCTTTTTTTATGCATACTATGCAAGAATTATGTTGAATTAATGAAAAAATAAAAGGACTCCGTTAATTGGGAGTCCCACTATGAATGACCTCTCTTCCGTACACCTAAAGCGCAAAGCTTCACCTAAATCTTTTCAAGGATTGACTTAATAAAATCAGTTTTTTCATCTGCGTATTTGTGTTTGTCATTTCCATGTAATCTTGATAATTTAAGTTTAAGCTGTTGGTATTCACTTCTAGCTTGCTCGTTATTGCTCAAGTAATCTCTGAAATTTAACTGTTCAAGTAAATACTTATTGTCTCTTTGGTACATATGGATTTGATGTGTTCTTGGTTCTCCTTTATTAAAGTAGTGTCTTTCAGGTAATACATTTGTTCCTTTATATGAGTAACCGAGTCTTTCCAAAGCTACTACACATTTTTCTCCATCAAAAAAATGATCTATTTCAATTGCAATATCAATAATTGGCTTAGCACTTAATCCTTTTACTGCTGTACTTCCAATATGGTGTACATTGATTATGTATTGACCAATATCACCTATTATCTTGCGCTTTTCTCTTTCAAATTCTTTTGTCCACTCAATAGACCAAGGGACTAAAAAGACTTCCCCTCTTGGTAATCCAAGCATTTGCTTATCCCACCTTTTTAATTTCAACGTCCATTTGGAAAATTTTAATAAACCAAGTTTATCATAGGTCTCATTTGTAGAGAGCAGACAGATTTCAATAATCATCCTATTCGTTTAGATCTATTTCTTGGTTGATGTCATTCAATACGATTCTTAACAATTCACTCTCATCTTATTTTATATCTAAAGAAATGACTTTTCACGTTCACCTTTTACATAGTAGCCAATCTCTGATTCAGTTGTACTGACTTTGATTTCTTTTGTTTCTTCTTTATTTTGTAGGGGTAAGAGCTTTTCTCTATGTATTTCGCGATTGATAGCCTCTATCTCCAATATCCCACATGAGCATCCTTTTTTTCAATGAAATCGTCATTTTACAACACACGGAATCTCCCTTCACTTCGCATTAATGGTTAAAACTGTTGCTATCTTAGCGTATAAATATCAACGTTTCGATCATTATTCAGAATGATTTCATTTAAACATGAATGGATCACCTTTTATTCTGATCAACACAAAGAAATAACCATAAAATGCTAATTTATTTGATTATTATATATGAAAAGGTGTTTTTTTCCTGTATACTTAATCAATATGAACACCATGAAAAACAGTGAAAAAAGACAGAATCTACTACATGATTCGGCACAAAATTTAATTGACTGGAGTGATTGTAATGAAAAAGGTGTCCCAAAAACAGACACCCTACAACACGGTACTTCTCTCGAAGATAATTGGTTTAGTGCTTCTTACACTGTTTCTCTTTTTTATCTGGGATATGTCTAAACCCCATTTGCAGGCGACAAATGGGCAAGCAAAAATTGTTGCTAGCAGTGACTTCCGAGACACAAGCATCAGTCTGAAAGCAAAAGATCATTCTACAAGAACATTGGATACACATTTTAAGACCAATCCAAACCAACAGACAACGAATAAAACGGTCTTTTTAACATTTGATGATGGCCCTTCTGCTACATCAAATCAGCTGTTAAATGTATTAAAAGCACATCACGTGAAGGCGACATTCTTCATGCTTGGACCGCAAATCCAAGCTCACCAAGCAGCTGTGAAAAGACTTTATCAAGAAGGACATCAATTAGGGCTTCATGGCATGACGCATGATATAAACCGCTTTTATCAGAACAGTGAGTCTCCCGCAAATGAAATGAGAGAAGCTCAGCGCATTCTTGCTTCTGTTACAGGCGTTTACACCCGTCTTGTGAGAACACCCTATGGCAGTGTTCCAAATTTAACATATCATCAAAAAGTACGTTTAATCCAAAATGGCTTTATTTACTGGGATTGGACGATTGATAGCCTTGACTGGAGATATAAAAACTCACAATATGTTCCAGAGGTATTGAATCAACTGCAAATGTTTGAGATAAATAAACCATGGGAACCAAAAGTGATTTTAATGCATGATCAACCCTCTACCACGAACGATTTAGATAGCCTGATTACACAACTAAAAGCAAGGGGCTATACATTTGCAGTCATTAACGAAACAATGCAGCCGGTACAACATTAATAGCACTAATCACAACAAGCCCATATCCAAAAGATGCGGGCTTTCAGCGTGTAGACAAATCCTCACACGCTCCTTCCTAGAACTTCAAAGGTTTTCTATCAAGCTGATTTGTCAACAATCTGAACACCTCTCCAAGAGAGATGTTTACATAACAGATTGCTTAGGCTCTTCCATCAGGTCCTGCCTGGTTTCTTTTTTAAAAGGGATCATGTGATAAATAATATGAAGCAAAATAGCAGTAAAACTGCCTGCCACGATGCCATTACTTGTTAATAATTTGATTGATTCTGGCAGATGCTCAAACATTTGCGGCACGACGGTGACACCTAAGCCGATCCCTACTGAACATGCAACAATGAGTAGGTTTTCCTGTTTGGCAAAATCCACACGCGAGAGCATTTTAATACCGTAGGCAATAACCATCCCAAACATGGCAACCATTGCGCCGCCAAGAACGGACTTTGGAATAATCGTCGTAAATGCAGCAATTTTAGGAAAAAGTCCAAATAACATGAGCAAGGCGCCTGTCACAACAATGACCTGGTTTTTCTTGACTCCTGTCAACTGGATCAACCCAACGTTTTGCGAGTAGGCTGTGTAAGGAAAGGCATTGAAGATACCACCTAATAACACAGCAATTCCCTCTGCACGATAGCCTTTCGCTAAATCCTTCTCTTTTAATGACCGGTTTGTTAAATCACCTAATGCGAAATAAACACCTGTTGATTCGACTAATGACACAACCGCAACTAACGTCATCGTCACGATGGGTGCAAATTCAAAGGTAGGCATACCAAAATAAAATGGTTCAATCATGCGGAAAACTTGAGCATTCGCCACTTCAGCTGTTTCCACTTTCCCCATTATGGCAGCGACTGCTGTCCCAAGAAGAATACCGATTAAAATGGCGATCGCCTTCATAAATCCTGTCGTGAATCGATAGAGCAGCACAATGATAAACAGCACAAGGAAAGCGAGACCAAGATTTTCAAAAGAACCATAATCAGCACTTCCTTCTCCTCCTGCCATATTGTTCATCGCTACTGGAATAAGGGTTATGCCAATAATGGTGACGACAGATATAGTTTGGGTACAACAAAGAACACACCTTAATTATAATAGACTTTTACACTCAACTCAGGCTGCTTCCCATCTTCATCTTTAACTTTATATGAGATATGGCTAATAAGCTTTTTGAGTACTATATTGATTTCTGTATCTGACATCCCTTCATCTGATTCTAATAATGCCTGAACGTCTTCTTCTTGCCATAGGGAGGTTCTTTTTTCTAATGCTTTCGCTTTTTGATATTCAATTGATGAGTATAATTCTCCGAGTTCTTTTTCGGATTTCATTAAATTCCCTTGAGCTTTTTCTAGCTTTTCTTTGTATTCATTTTTGTCTAAATCACCGTCTAAATAGAGTTCTTTTAATCGTTCGATTCTTCCCCTCAATTTTTTAATTGCTTTTTCTTTTAGCTCGATTAGATGAACTGAAATAGTAGTTGTTTCGGCAGATTCTCTATTTTCGTTCCTTTTAAATATTTCAGAACTGTACTGTTTCATTTCTTGTAGGATAGCACTGTATAGAATGTCTTCATTAATTCCTTTTGTGGTTTCACACATTGGTTCACGTGCAGATGATTTTCTAAGACATTTCCTAACGTGTTTTTGTCTCCCTTTTGGTTGATGTACGTTTTGAACTTTCAAACAATAAGGGCATCTAACTATTCCTGAAAGTTTGTGCGAATTCATGTTCAAACGCCTTCCAACATCTGGGTATGTCCTTAGTTTAGTTATTCGTTCTACAATTTGAGTGTGTTCTTCCTCTGTTTTTGTTGGTTGATGAACGCCTTTATTCTTTTCATCATTCCCATACCATACATAGCCTCTATGAAAATCATTTAACAAAAGATAGGTTACAACTTCGCCATACCACATCTTACCTCTGCTTGAAGGAGGTGGAATCTCCAATTGATTTAGCCTGTCTGCAATTGCAGCTGAAGACATTTCCTCCTTTAGGAACCAATCAATCATCATACGATAAATTTTTATTTTTTCCTCATTAACCTTTGCAGTCTTGTCATTCTTGTCCCATTTAAACCCGAATGGAACAGATCCAGAATGAGGTCTCCCCTCTTTAACAGCACCTTTTCGACCATTTAACAGCCTTCTCTTAATAGCTCTATATTCATTTCTAGCAATAACCAATTCAAACTCTGAGAGCATTTCATCACTCTCATTAGACATGTTGTATATTTTTTGTGGGGTTATTAGTAGGGTGTTGCTTTCTTTAAAGGCTTCCATGATACGTCCTGAGTCGATCTGTGAACCCCTAGAAAGTCTATCATTCGCTATTACACATACAACGTCGAATTCACCTGATCTGATTCTAGGCAATAATCTAGAAAAAATAGGTCTATTATCAATAGAATCGGAAGAAACAACTTCTTCGAACCACTCTACATCTGTAAAACTGTACCTAGTTAAGAGTGCTTTTAGCTGTTCTCTATGTTTCAGTAAAGTGTCCTCTGTGTCTGGGTCTTCTCTTGATTTTCTTGAATAGACTGCTACTTTTGAATTTTTATCAATATTCATTTTAATCACCACACATTTTTATTCATTATAAATATTATAGCAAATAAAGACAGAGACTTATCCCTGCCTATGTTTTGCATCACCTCCCTGAATTAATTCTTCGCACATCTTATTTATGTAATATGTATAATTGACTTTCTTCTTCATCCACCTTACTTCTGTTCCAATTTCTTCGCAGATGCCAATAGGTATGCTGGATTTATTAACCTTGCTTATGTATGTATGTGCTAATTGCTTTTCTGCAATATTTTTATATGTAAGAAAGTCTTTAATATGTATAAAGAATACTCTGTTCTCAGGCTCTCTAAAATTAAACAGAAAACCAGGTAAGACTCCTTCATATTTAGAAGCTGCTTCTAAATGTTTAATCTGTTGCGCTTTAATCATACTTTCCGAAAACGATATAGACTTGCTTTTAGTTGATTTTAATTCTAAAGGGAATAAAACTCCTTTAGCGTAAAGGAAACAATCATAATTGTTTTTTGATACTCCAAAGTTACGTTTTATGGCCATTGGATTTACATCTTTAATTCGGTAAAAGAATAAACCTTGATCCTTTGCTGATTGTTGTATATTTGCTTCAAAAACTTTTCCTAGGTTTGTGCTCAATGAACCAATCCTTTCTTTGTGTTTAATAATTAAATGGGGTATTCTATGATTATCAATATCTAGGAGAGTGTTCCAATTGACTGAACTCATCAACCAGCACAACGAACTAACTGAATATCTAAAATCCAAGGGATTTACAGTTAAATTTCATGTAGACATGTCGAATAATCATTTATTTGAAAAACATTATGTTGTTTACAAGGAGTCAGAAACTATAAATACTGAACTCGTATTCAAAGCAAACGCTAAAACTAATGAAGTTGAATACTCATTCGTTGATAACAACCAATACCCAGATTTAGTTGAAGAAGTGAATACTTTAATAAAAAACTTCAAAGCTTCTTGATGTTTACCCTTGTCATTAGACAGGGGTTTAAAATTCTAAAAATTTTAATTCGATTGCTTCTCCATTAATTAGCTTCACATACTTCTTATCAAACTTGTAATCATCTAAAACAGTGTTCTCCAACTCAATCAAATCTAAGTGATACAAGTCTTTACCATTGACTCCTTCAATTAGAATATAGTCACTTGAATCAAATTCAGTTTTATACCAAATGACAGTTAAATTCGTTTCAATGTTAAGCTTATTTGTTAAGTACATGTAAGCATCCAGTGATGTACCGTCTGTAACATCTCTAATTTCTTCTTCATCAATGTTATTAATTACAATTAGATTGTTTGACTTCTCATTATAAAAATAAGCAAAATCATCTCCTTGATTTTTTAATTGATAAGCGCCTTTTAAGTTATGTAAGTTAAGCATATGTATTTACGTATCTCCCTTTTTCATTGTTAGACAAGTCTCTTGCTTCTTGCATTAATTCTTCATTATTATTGCTCAGGCTCATTCCTAGTCGATTTACTTTTGAAAAATCTTTGTTATGTATCGCTTCTTCAATTGAATCCATTTGTTTTTTCATTTTGTTGTGCAATTTAATCAAACTCAAACTATTTTCTTCTATTATTTAACTCCCCTTTCATAAGCGCATTGTCTACATGCTGGCTTATAATCGTTCCCAACTTTAACTTGAGTATTTGAATCATTAGAAACTTCAAGTGAAACCCATGCATCCTCGCCACAGAACACACAGACTGCATGATGTTTAATTACGTGATCAGCTTTGGCCATAAGATAAGGTACAATTCCAAATGGTTTACCGTACCTGTCCATGTCTAATCCAGCAGCAAACACTTTCTTACCTTGTTCAATTAATCGTTCAATGTGGTCAATCATTTGACTTGGGAAAAATTGAACTTCATCGATACAAACAACATCAGCTTCATTTAATAAATGAAATGGTATACACATCTCGCCTTTGTTTGTTATTTTTATATTAATAGCCTCAACTTTCTTGCCATCATGTGTCACAATAAAGTCTTCTGAGTATCTATTATCTAAGGACGGTTTGAGAAACATCACTTTCTTTCCAGCCAACATATAACGTTTACCATGACGCTGTAGTGCCGTTGATTTCTCCGCAAACATACTTCCTACATCAATTGTTAATGATCCTACTGGTATGATTCCTCACCTCCTAATAGAAGCTGTCTATATTTCTTGTAATCTTCTTCATTATTAAATGAGAATACAGGCGTTTTGCCTTTTTGAAATGAAATTGTACCACCAACTTGAGTTAGATAGGCTTGTTTCAAAGCGTCTTGTTCAAAAGGAATTCTAATAACCATATGTAATTTCCCCTTTATTTTAATTTGTATAAAGTCACATCACAATCTCCCAGGATATCATCAATCATTCGTCCAACGATTCGCCAATCCCCGCCTGCTAAACCGCAGCCTATGCCATGCGGAATTGCGATAGAGCAGTCTTTGTATTTACTATAATCATCACTGACCACATGTTTTAAACTTTTCAAACAAAGTTCCATAGCTTCATAATCTGTTTGTCTTGATTTCACACCATAGTTATCTTGAGCAAACAAATTTGCGACTGTTTTACTCTTACTTACATCTACAAACTGAGTAGCCCCTAGTAAACCATTTTTACTATTTTTAATTTTTTCATCATCACATAAACGTTTATAGTCTTTATACACATTTGGATATTTACTTTTGATCTGCTTTGCTAACCCTGCTCCCATGACACCCTTACAATTCACTTGATGGCAGATGATGTCTTTTGTTGTGTCTAATATGTTACCTTCTACAGTCCTGATCACTTCAAACCCCTCCTCCCAATTTGATTAAAAGACCGATTTTATTTAGAAATATTTGATGTGTTCAGATTACCATGCAGAATAATCTGTAATGTCTTTATCAACACCACATTCTCAACACTTTACATCTACAGCTATTCCTAAATCAGTTGCTTCGAAAAAGTGATAAATACCTGAATCACATTTCTCTCGATGCTCTTTCTTAAATTTAATTTCTTCCTTTCTCTCCTTTTCATTTAAAATAAATACGCTGCTCACTCTTAGTCGCTCAATTTCATTTTCAAGCTCTGCGATCTTTTCATTGGACTGATACTTTTTTAATTCAATTCTTAAGTTGTCACGTTGACGTTTGATTTTATTGATATAGGATTTAACATTATCAAACATTCGTTCTTCTTCATTTCTTTCTGCAAAAGTAATTACATCTTTAATAACTCTTTCTTGTTCAGTCAAATTTAGCGCTCCTCTGATTCCATTGAATTGATAATACTTTTTAATGTATAGAATGCTCTTAAGTGATCCCAATCAGATAAGTTACCTGTGTCATTTTCTAATTCACGTTGGTAACTGTTAAGTTCATCACTCGTCATGTAATTAAATTCATCAATTTCTGCAGCTGTAAATGCAGATAAATTCGATGTTAGTTTTTTAAAATGTTTTAAATCCAATTAACTCGCTTCCTTTCCCTTTGCCATCTCTAATTTCATTTCAAGTAATTCTCTTTCAGTGATAGGTATCAAAGATTTGTTTTCCTGCTCTGTTTTCGATTCTAAATAGAATGTATCGTTGTATGTGATAAACTCAATAGCACCAGTAAGGTCGTATACAAATACTAAGAAATTTAAACTTTGCATTCTAATGGCATGTGTCAGATTATTTTCTTTAATAAATTTATCCCATTTTTTAAAGTAGTTTGAACTTTTCTTAAACTGTTTGAAAATATGACCGTCTAATTCTTGTTCTTTTTTGATGAAATGCTTATCATCAATCTCATCAGAATATGCTTCATTTATTAAAAGACCTCCATGAAAATCATATGCTGCTTTACTCGCTAAGTCTTCGATCCCAACTAAACTTGAAATTTCCTCGTTCCTATCTTGCATAAATTGTCCTTTGATGAAAAATCCATATTCTAGATCTCTGTGTAAGTTAGAAGTTTTCTCCACTTTGTAATAATATTTATCCATTTTCTATTCTCCTTTATATATGTTATTTGTTATTTAAAGAACTTTCTTTACCATTCTAAAGCTTCTTCATTTAGCTCAATTAGCAATCTATTTACCGTATCGTAGTCTGGTCTTTCAGGAATACGTGACACATGAACAGCATCTTTCAACTCTTGATCATAGGCCTCGATCATCTCAAGCGCTTCTTCAAAACTAAACTTTCCTGACCTGCAATCAATAAGAAAATTTCGATTTGGTCGGAACGTACTAAAGTCCCCAGTCTTAAGAATTTCAATAGCGCTTGTAAGAAGTCTAATGCAATGCATGAAAAATTTTGTATCGTACCCATGAGCATCTACTAGGTCTTTTCTTGCTGCACCGTTTGAGTTGGTGTTTTTTAGTTTCTGCATTTGAGAATGTGCGTAACCGCCAAATTTCTTTTGAATGTTCTTAGTTAAAAACAAATGTCTGTTATCGATTAATTTTTGGCCAAGAGATGTTACTCTAAGATAATCTTGATTTCTAACAAATAGTAGCTCAATGTTATTAGGCACACCTTCCATTGCATCCTTAACAAATTTGTTGATATGAATAATATTGATATCAACATCATCCTTAGTGTTTTTAAAATTCTTTCCTCCACTGTTGTTATACTCATTGAAGGATTCAAGTCCTAAGTAATACTCCTTTGGCGGGATACAGATACCTTTAAAATCTTTGTCAGACTCTGCTGTATTTGTTCCATAAGCATAACTGCCAGTTGGAGCTAAGATAATCGTTCTTTCTTCTAACCAGTTGATATTCGAATTGATTTTTAATTGACTCATCTGTTAATGACTCCCCATATATGGAATAGTGTTAATACAAGCACAGGCAATACGATTAAGTTTGTGTAGAATGCTCCTGAATAGAATCCTTTGACATATTCAGCAGACAACTCTTCGTCTTTTTTAATCTTTGACTTCAATATTTTAATCATAAATTTAATCCCTCCAATCATCACTAGCCTCGATCACCGTAAATCCATTCACATCTCTTTTTGTATTTTTCTCAGCAATCAGATACATGTTATTAAGCATACTTAATCTTTTAATTTCTTCATTTATCATATTGAAAAAGGTGATTATTGTATCTCTACTACTTTCAGGATATACACAGTCGATTTCTGGTTCATAAATATATAAAGCATATTCTAATCTTAAGATGAATTCTCTGTCACAGATGCCAATATTTTTGATTTCTTTCCTAAGAGATATTAGTTCACTCTGGAGAAAAGGGACAATTCTTTTTTCATACTCTGGAATCGCACTTTCCAAATCTTCTATGGCAGAATCAAATGTAGAGCGTTTAACTTTATAAAGGTTCTCAAATGTTTGTTTAATCGTTCTAAATAGTTTTATTAACAAAACATTAGAAGATTCATCTTTCATATTTAACTCAATGCCCCACCATTCTAATTCATCCACCGTACCACTCCTTCGAAATAAATATAATTTATTTTTTATTTAATATCCTCTGCCGTACGAAGTTGTCTGTATTCGATATGTATACTCTTCGTTCCCTTGAAATAGTGGAACGATCTTTACTGTCTTGCCTTTTTTCAGGTACTCTTCTACAAGTGCCATTGCTTTATAGAAACTCTTAACTTCTGTAACGCTTTCCATTAATCAAACTCCTTTCAATAAAATCAACGTTTTAAACTAAAGGGGCAATAGCCCCACAGTTTTAATTAGAGTCGTAAACAATTTTATATTTCAGATCCGCTGCCCAACTTGTGTCAATGTCTTCTAGGTCTGTGATATAAATGATTTTTTCAACCGCTCCTATTTCATTTAACTCTTGGAATATAGCCTTTCTCATTGCTTCGTTTTCTACGTGACCCTTTATTGGATAAATTAAAGCAATATCAATCCCTTCGGCATAAACGTCTCTACATTTCATTTTAATAGTGTCTAAAATAAACACGTTTTCACCACAATTAAACCTCTGTCCTATCACAAAGTTTCTGTTATTCAAACAACTAATGTTTGATCTTTTCAGGATATTTTTATCCATTGTTCTAAGTAGAACTTTGACATCTTTGAAGTTCTTTTGAATTAGATCGAAAACCATAGGAAACTTTTGGTGATAATGATTCCCTGTAAGAATCGCTTCACTTTCCTCAGATTCTAAAAACTCAAGAATTTTGTCCTCTGCTTGACCTCTTCCATTCATTAGTATCAACCTCCATAATTTGTTGCATATCCAGTATAGAGTTTATTGGTATTAAATTAACAGCTAAATGAACTTAAAAAGGAAACATTTCTTCATCTGACATTTTAATAATAAAATCTTTTCTGTAATCGGCCATAGTAATAAAGTGAAAGCAAAGTTGGTTTTGACAAATATAATTAAAGTAAAGGGTTCTATCTTCATAATCAGCCAGGCTATCCAGTTCATTAAATATGTTTTTCGCTAATACCGTATGCCAATTCTCTTCGTCTGTTGTATTCCATAACCAACCGTACCCGTAACCTTCAATATCAATCCATGGTAATTCATATGGAAACTCTTCATCATCATACACATGGTATTGAAATTCAAGATGCTCGTATAAGCTTGTAGTCATTTTTATTCGCATTGGAATTTTGCTGTTCAACTGACCGTATTCTAATAATTTAGCACCTTTGGGCAGAACATGATTTAGAATTTTATCTATGCCAATCATCTCCTTTTTTAAATGTTGTTCTGCTCAAACTTTATTCTGACAAACTCTTCATGTAGCCTATTAAACTCTTTTTTGTTTATGTATGCTTTACCGTCATCTTTGACATCGAATAGCTTTAGGAATTCTTTATTGGCCTTTACTGCTTCAATGGCAATTGATGAGCTGACCCATTCACATTCCTCAGTCAGTTGTAACACTTCACTTAATTCAAAGAGTCGCTCCAGCGCAAGTGGATTTTGATTTGTTTTAATATGTAACAGGTCTCTTTTTTTCTCTAAGATGTCTGATTTAAGCTTGTATTTGCTTTTCTCTAATTCATTTAGTCGTTGGTGCGCTTCACTCTTTATGGTCTACACCTCCATTAGTTTAAGATCTTTAAGTTTATTTAAGGTGTACTCATCGACATTTCTTATGCACGAGCAATAATCACATCTAATTTCATAGATGTCTTCAATATCTAATGCTGGAGTATAAGTGTAATAGTAATCAACCAAAGAATATTTATGAGAGCAGTCTACCTTTTTCTTTTTCTTGAACCATAACAAGTCGAACCCTCCAATGAATTTATTATTTATTAGTTTAAAATTCAGATTTTATGTAGTCATTTCACATAGTTGAAAGCACTTTATCAATCTCTAGCCTAATTTTCTTTTCATTTACTCCATCACGTATATTTAACTCTACCTGGAATCCACATTTACATGTTCGTTTAAATGAATCATCTTCCACTTCTAATGTCCCTTGCCCATTACCAATTAGATGATTGCTACAATTAGGACAATCGTTTATTAATTTTGAAATCTTTAAAAAATCTAAAGCGTTCATTGAATTCCTCCCTTTAAATAAAAAAGATAAACCTCATTGGCTTATCTTTATAGTATATGTAATTTGTGTTTTAGTCAATATAAATTATGTGTTATTTGTATTTTTATAATGAATGAAACTGTACCCTATAGGTGCCCCTTTCTCTTTGTAGTGATGTTCACTACTATTTCTTAGCCAGTTGTCATCAAGACTAGGGAAATATGAATCTGCTTCATACACATCATGAAACATTGTTAAATAAACATTGCTTGCATGATCAAGAAATTGTTTGTATATCTCACTGCCTCCTATAACCATGACTTCATCTCCATGATTAGATTGACCGTTTATTAATTTCAATACTTCCTCAATTGAATGATAAACAAATGTCCCTGGTAAGGCTTTATATGACTTATCCTTTGTTAAAACAACATTTGTTCTGTTAGACAGAGGCTTGCCGTTAAGCTCAATAATTGATTCATATGTTTTGCGACCCTGTATACATCGTTTACCTTCAGTTAGTTCTTTGAACCTTTTCATATCTTCTTTAACAGAATTTAAGAGTTTGCCGTTCAATCCAATTCCCATGTTCATGTCGCACGCTGCAACTATATTGATCAAATTGCTACATCTCCTTTGATCAATGGATGGTGTTTATAATCAACCACTTCAAAGTCTTTTAAGCTATACTCAAAGATTGATTCAGGCTTCCGTTTAACATTAAGCTTTGGTGCCTGATATGGAGATCTGGTTAGTTGTTCTTTAACTTGATCTAAATGGTTGTGATAGATATGAGCTACACCAATTGTGTGTTTCATGATACCAGGCTTTAGATTACATTGCTGAGCAATCATCGTCAGTAATGTTGCATATGAAGCGATATTGACTGGAACACCTAGAAACATGTCTCCTGAACGTTGATAATGATACATATGAAGATAATCACCTTCCACGTAAAACTGAACAACAGTACTGTGACAACAAGGCAATGCTGTATCTTCCCATTGCATCTCTGGAGCGTTCCATCCAGTGAACAAGATACGTCTGCTTGTTGGGTTGTTTTTAATTTGGTCAATCACATACTCAACCTGATTAAAAATGTTCCCACGGCCATCTTCCCATCTAGTCCATTGCTTGCCGTAGATGTTTGGCAGCTGCCCAGCTTCATCCGCCCATTCCTTCCAAAACTTGATTCCATACTTCTCTTCTAATTCTTTATTTGAAGTTGAACCGCTTAAAAACCATAGCAGCTCACCAAAGACACCTCTAGTAAACATTTTCTTAGTTGTAACCAATGGAAACCCTTCAGACAAATTAAACTCCATTGTCTCTCCGAAAAGGCTTCTCATGCCCGTTTCCGTTCTGTCTCCTGAGTCATGACCAAATGTATAGATTTTTTGTAATAATTTCAAATATTCTTTTTCCAATATAAACCTCCATATTGTATAATTAAAGTAAAAGGGGGCGATTTAGCAGTGTATGCTCAAGTCAATTTTGATAAACAATTTTATCAACATACAATTATTAGCGATAATGTCCAAGTTCAAAGCAACCTATGGAAAAGGAACCTTCTAAGCGTAAGCACACATAAATCAAATGATATTAAGTATACTTTTCTTTTGATGAATCCTAGTGCTGCCGTATATGACAAATCTGACAGAACAGTAAATAAAGTAATAAAAGATGCATACAATGACGGTGCTGGTATAGTCGATGTTGTAAACATCTTTCCCTTTTATGAAACAGATTCGAAAAAGCTTGGCAAAGTTATGTCTAAAATCAATGAAGCCCAACTAAATACAATTACAGAGGAAAACCTCAGAGTAATTAAAAGGTCAATCGAGTCAAGCGTGAAAAGCGGAGGCAAAGTTATTTGCGGATGGGGGAATCGTCCAACCAAACTAAATAAAAGCAACTTGCGAATATATTGTAGCAACTTAGAGTTTATAAAAAGTATCCTTAGCAGTTATTCAGAAATACTACTTTGCTACAGAACTAATATTACTGGAATGCCTTCTCATCCACTCTACAACTACAATGATTTTAGACGATACACACTCATATAAGAGAGGTCTTCCTCTCTTAGTTTATTTCTGTAAGTTTCTCAATTCTCTCCGCAACATCATCGCTACCTATTTTCTTCAACAAAGCGGTAGCATTTTTAATACCCTCTAATGCCCCATCCCCAATTGAATCAAACTCTCTAATCATGTTTTCCAATGCTTTCATCTTCATTTCTGGATCATCGTCAATTAGCTCGTATACTTTCATTTGCTTATCTATCTTATCTAATGAGGCATATAATGCATCGATTTTAATCATATTTTCCCCCTTTCTTATAAAAGTCTTCTTTTATTGAGAATCCTTTGGTGCCGATGGTTATCATTACCTTTAATTCTGTTCATTTGTTATAATTTAATTATTGTTAAAATTCATAAAAAGGTGGTTAAACAGTTGCAAGTAATTAAAGCTAATCCTAATAAAACTACTGTCGAAGGTGTTATCTACGAAACAGGTTTTGAAAAGAAAAGTCAATTTAGATATCTCTATGAAGCAGAAAAAAAGATACTTCATATTTATGATGATTTATCACATAACCACACCAGTGCCGTCAACTCAGTTGGAGAAATCATTGCTGGGATTGATAAAATCATCACAAGCGAAGATAAGGGATTAAAAAAATTCACTCAAAATTTTGTTTCACTATTCTCTAAGAATGAGCCTTCAAAAATTATCTTTTACACTGAAACTAAAATGCTTGGTAGTTCAGGCACAAGTAGGTATGGTGAACCATTACGTATCCAAGCTTACGACCTTCAAATGAAAGATTACACAGGCTACACAAAAGAAGAGCTTAATGCTAACTTTGTGGATATTAATTCCGTTGTAGTGCCAAACTAATTAAATCACTTGGCTGTGATACTCCATAGTATAAAATCATTAGAAATCACACCATGCAAACAGCCAAGTGTCATTCTTACTTAGTGCCCGTTGATCCATGTCCTCCACGATCATCGTTACCCAAATGATCCACTTCGATTAATTCAACTTTAGGCATTTTCTCCATGATTCTAAATTGACAGATACGTTCTCCCTTTTTAATTTCTGTGTTTCGTAGGGCATAGGCTGGGAAGAACCAGAAATCATTGTCCCCTTTATATGATTCATCAATAACACCCATTGAATTTGTTTCAATGATTCCGAAGTTCTTAAATGTGCTTGAACGTGGGACAACGTGTGCTTCATACCCTCCTGGCAGCTCCATTGCGACACCTAATGGAATAAGTCTAAATTCTTCCTTTTTCATTGCAACATCCTCTGCTGCACGAAGATCAATCCAATCTCCTTTTTCAATTTTGCTGATTTTTGTTTGTGTTTCGTCTAGATATTTGATTTTAATTTGCATTATGTAGCATTTCTCCTTAATTATATTTGTTATTTATTTTTTCTTCTTCTGATTTTTTTGTTTTTTCCACTCATCTCTGAATTCCTTATATTCTTTACTTACTTTAAACTTTACATAGAGTTCATCCAATGACGGATTTTCATCGTCCCCAAAATCATTTAAATCGAATTTCCTATCTTCACTAAGTGGGATCAGTTTTTCTTTGTTACCATCTTTTTGTTCCCAAACTAAGAAAGCATCGAGCTTAGATTGAGAAACTAAATAAAATAATCTCTCAAATGTAGTTTTTATGTCTATATCCAAACTATTCATTATCGTTTCACCATTAAACATGTTCTCTGCTAGGTAGTCTATATTCTCATTGATGAAATCATCGATTAGCCACTTATCCATTACTGCATTCTTTTTCTTTTGTAATATATCCATAGCAATTGCGACATTTGTATCTAATTTCGTCCCATGAATTAACTAAGTAGGTATCTTCATGGGGACATACAGCGTTTAATTGCTTTCTAATCTCATTTTTAACAGTTCCTAGATCGTTTATTTTTTTCTCAATGGCTGTTAGTTCATTTTTAATTTTACATGAGTTTTAATTTGACCCACTTCTTGTAAGCTTCTCTGAAGGTTTTTAATAGCTTCTTGACCAATTTTGGTGAACATGTCGTGCCTAATGATTACATTTGAACCCAGCAAGTCTCTAACAGTCCATTTTGACGCTTCACCAATAGTGTTAAACCAAGTAATGTCGGAACAGTTCCACCTGTCCTTTAAAACCACTTTCTGCCCTCCAACTTCAATTGCCCCAACTGAAACGATTTCAAGTAAGTGCTTATGTATTAAATGACCTCTGATAATATCGATTAAATCTGATTGTGTTGTTGTTAATTCACTTTGTCTAATTACGTTCATTGTTAACTCTCCTCTCACATTGCGATAAAATTACCATTTCATATAGATAAATTCAGCTTTTCTTTTGTCTCCAGTTGGATTCTCTTATTAATTCAAATTTCCACCCATCATAATCTGAACGATGTCCCATTAGACAATTCTTTATTGCTTTTCTATGTAATTTATATTTTTCTGCAAAAGGACGCAACCCCGCTACATAAAAGCTATCTCCTTTGGGCGGTATAGCTATAAAATGCAGTTTTGCATTAGTTAAATCTCTATTCCTATTGTTTACTTCTCTACTTACAAAACAACAAGTCGAGAGGGAATACACTTTTTGATTCTTTGGTACCCCTTTTTGTTTAATATCTTTATCTAAAAATATTTTTCTTTGTTCAAATGCGTCTTTCTCATAACCTTCAATTAACTCTATATCTTCCAAGAAATATTCAAAGCAGTGCCACCTTTCACAAACTCTTACACCAGCAGCTCCATAGTCTGGATATCTCTCGCATTTTGTATCATAGCATCGCTCTAGCATTCCATTCCATACAGTATAAGCAGCCTTATTAGAAACCATTTTAGTATTCCCTAAATAACCAACATTGAACACTGATTTCTCAAACCTGTCTTTTATAGTACCTCTTAAAATATGAACTTTTTCCGCTGTACTTCTATACCCCGTGGCTTTGAACTCTAGCAAATATCTGTTTGATTTGCCTGGTTTAGTCATGATTTTATCTATAATTGTGAAAGTTTGTCCCTTCTTATTGTTAAAAGTTCGACCAATAAAATCGTCAATTTTAGTCAAATAGAAAGTCCTCGTCTCTCAATTTTTCCACTTGTGCTTTTTTGTAGCCGTTCCCTTGCATTGAGAAGAAGTCATGTGACTTTGTTTTTGTATTAAGTCCGTTCAATACAATTGGGTTAATCTCTTCTTCTTCAAAGTAAGGGGCAAATCCAAGGTTCATTAACGCTTTATTGGCATTGTAACGAATGAACTTTTTCACATCATGCGATAAATTGACTTGGTCATAAATATCTTCCGTATAATGAAGCTCATTTTCATAAAGCTCGTTCAAAAGGTCAATTGAGAAATCATATAGCTCTTTTTGCGTTTCAGGTGTTTGTTTGTTGTAAATTTCTTGCGCTAATAATCCAACGTACACACCGTGAATCGCTTCATCACGCAAAATCAAGTTAATGATTTCACCGCTTTGCATGAGCTTTCCTTGTCCATAGAAATAAAGCGGGTAGTAAAAACCACTGTAAAATAGGAAGCTTTCTAAATAGACAGAAGCAACCATTGCTTTAAAGAGGGAAATCGGATCGTCCTTTTGAATCGAACGGTATAAACTGACAATCATATCTGCTTTCTTTTGCAGGAATTTATTCTTCTTGACCCATTCAAACACTTCACTGATCGTTTCAGTTGGTGCGAGTGTCATGAAGATATTGGAGTATGATTTCGCATGCACCGCATTTTCCATCATTGCCATAAAGTTGAGTACCGCTTTACGCTGATGGCCGTCCACATGTTCAGCAACAATCGGCATCCCTGTATTTCCTTGTTCTGTATCAAGTAAAGTCAGTCCAGCAAGCACCTTCATGTACGTATCTCGCTCTTTTTCACCAATTATTCTCCAAGGTAACAAGTCTCCTTGTAATGAGATTTCCTCAGGAAGCCAGAATTGCTTCACATTTTGGTTGTAAAACATCTGTGTGAATTCATCCTCGTGTTTTGACCAATCTGCAGCTGTGTATGTAGAATTTTTGTTTAAATTTGTTATTTTTTATTCCTCCAAACGAAAAAATTTAAAAATTTACGTTTCAGTACTTGTAAAACACCTATGTTTGTTGTGCCTCTATATGAGGCGATATTGACGCCTCAAAAAAATATTGAGGTGAGTAATATTGAAAGAAAAAATTATTGTTGCATTGGTTGAAAAATTATTTAACATAGGGTTAACTGCTCTTTCAAGCAGCAACCTTAATGAATTTATTTTTCAGATACTTATAGATTCTTTTATTGGCTTCGGTTTTTGGTATCTAAAAAAAGAAAATTAAACAAGACAGCTTAGGCAACTATCCTGGCCAGTATCTTTTGTGCGTGCATAGTAAAGTGTCTTGATTCCTTTGTGATGTGCATATAGATCAATTCTATTCAAATCTCGTGTTGTCATAGTGTCTTTGAGGAACAATGTAAACGAGATGCCTTGATCAACATGGGTTTGAATAGTGGATATTAAGTCAATAACCTTGAACATATCCATGTCATATGCTTCTTTGTATAGGAACCAATTGTTCGGAGACAGTCCAGGCATAGGATAATAAGTCTTACTGTTTCCGTAGGTTCTTTCCTCAATTCTTTCCATGATAGGCATTACGCCTGCGGTAGATGACTGTACATACGAAATGCTTCCAGTAGGTGCTACAGCTTGTCTGTAGCTGTGATAAAGTCCATATTTCTGTACAACACTCTTTAATTGTTTCCAATCTTCAATTGATGGGATATGCTGCTCCTTAAACAGTTTCGCTACCTTATCAAACTTCGGTGAATAATCAATGCTTAAATACTTATCAAAATAGCTTCCTGATTTGTATGTAGATCCTTCATACATGTAATACGTTTCACCAGTCTCTTTTGCAATTTCCATTGAACGCTTCAGAGAATAAAAATTGACCATCATAAAATATGTATTAGCAAAATCAATTGCTGCTTCTGATTCATAAGGGATACCGTTTTGAGCTAGATATCCATGTAAATTCATCTGACCTAAACCAATTGATTTCATTGTTTTATTAGCTTTATTAACTGCTGGAGCATTAACGATATTAGTTGCATCAGAAACCCTTGTAAGAGCGTCTACTGCGGTTCTAACTGTCTTCTCGATTGATTGGTTATTCATGACATTCAGGATGTTCATTGATCCTAAGTTGCATGAAATATCGAGTCCAATTTCATCATCTTGATCGTAGTCTGTATAAGTCGAAACTTCAGATGCCTGTAATACTTCAGAGCACAAATTTGAAAATTTAACCATAGAGATATGATTATTAGCATGTTCGTTATTCACATTATCCTGGAACATAATATAGGGATAACCTGATTCATATCTAAGAATGGCCAGCTTCTCAAGAAGTTTACGAGCACTTCCTTTAGCTTTTCTTACATTTGGATTATTAACTAATTCATCATACATTTCATTGATGTTCATCTCGTCTAAGTGTTGTACATATTCCTTATAGACCGTATGAGGATAGAACATATAATAATCTTTGTCTTCTCTTGCAAGCTCAATGAATTTGTCTGGAACAACTACTCCAATGGACAAGGTTTTAGCTCTCACATCTTCATCTGCTGATATTTTTTTCGTATCTAAGAAATCATTAATATCAGGATGAAATACTGTTAAATATGTTGCTCCGCTCCCATTACGTGCGCCCATCTGATCTGCATATCTAAAGGCATTATCAAGAAGTTTCATAACACCAACAACACCTTTTGTTACATTCTCAATACCTTTGATATCCTCACCTTTAGCTCTAATTTTGCTCAAATTAAGTGCTACGCCACCGCCTAATTTAGATAGTTGCATTGAGATATCTACGGCTTTTGAGATATCATTCAAACTATCCCCAACTTCAATTAAGAAGCAGCTAACCATTTCACCTCTTCGCTTTCGTCCAGCATTCATAAATGTAGGAGTTGCTGGTTGATACTCTTGCTTAATCATGGATTCAACATATCTTAGAGCTTTTTCAGTGTTTCCTTTAGCTAAAAATAACGCAACAATTGAGATTCGATCTTCATATCGTTCTAAGATTTTCATCTTATCGTTAGTCTTAAGTGCATAGTCATTGTAAAACTTAAATGCACTCATAAATGATGGGAATCTAAATTTAAAACTATAAGCAAACTCGAATACCTTTTTGATATCACCGATACTATATAGGTTTAAAAATTCTTCTTCGTAATAATCATATTTACGTAAGTAGTTTAATTTTTCTTCCAGATCATGAAAGAAGAACATATTCTGATTCACGTAATCTACGAAATAACTATGTACAGCTTCCTTGTCCTTCTCAAATTGGAACTTTCCATCCTTCTGAATCATGATCTCGTTGTTCAATTGAATCCACTTAGGAATATTGTTTGTGCTGATTGTCAATAAATTTAACCTCCTGTAAAAACTTAGCTACATCAGAATCTGTCCCAGCTAATTCAAATTTGAGCAAGATTGGAACATTGTATTGTTTTGCTATCTTATCTGCAGCCAGTCCAAAATTATTTCCCCAAATTTTATTGCCACTAGAACAAATTCCTCTCAGCATTTCTTTGTTGTTATGTATGAATATCTGAGTTAACTTTGGCACCTCACCAAATCCGATTGTGTATGTAATATGTATGAATGGTTCAGTAATCAACATGTCCTCAGTTATTTTCTTAACAATGTAATATTTGTTATTTGTAATTTTATGAACGAATCGTTGAACGTTTCCTGTCAAGCTCTCATAAGTAATTAACATTATAAGTGGTTTTTACCTGTTACAAACTTTGCTATTGTAAATTCAGATTCTGATTCTAAATATTCACTCTCTTTAGAAATTCCAGAATTAATCTTTGCCATTTCTTCATATCCCTTGGCCATCTCTTCATAAAAACTTGTATCTTCAAGTTTCCCAACCTCAAAGTAATGTAATAAGTGATTTTTAGGTACAAGATTTTTTTCTCCAAATTCATTAACAGATAGCACATCACCAGGTTCTACGATGTAAGATGTTCCATCAGGATTATGAACAGTTGTCACTGTTTCAACTACTTCAAGGTCTACTAGATGTCTGGTATGTACATACGGTTTTTTTAATTTTCTTACAGCTGCTCCCATTATATTTCCCCCAATTTTTATTTATATGAAACTGTGATTTTATAGTAAATCTCCATCAGTAAGCAATACCATTTCTTCATCGCTTGTGATATCTTTTAATACCTCTTTAAGTGGAACTAAATTTCTGTCTTCTCCAGGTGCTCTTCCATACCTCATAGCAGCGTAAATCTCTCCAACTTCAATCAGTTCTTTAGATAAATCTCCTTCATCATCTGCAGTATCCTTTTTATAAAGTTCCATAGCCTTTCCCTTTGTATTTGCTTTAATTAACGAATAATAAGGATCATGTACCTCATAAAACTTCATTTTGCGTTTGAAAATTCGCTTAAAAAAGCTCAGTAATAATTTCATCATATATCCTCCATTTTCTAATTTATATAAAATCAAATCAATATCTTGTATTCTCTCAATAAATCCGTATACTATATTTAGTTATACAGAACACATTTTCCCTCGATAGGTGGTGATTCCCTTGGCAAAGTCTAGCAGCAGAAGAGTTTCATCTTCAAAACTTGCAACTAAAGCTTCTAAAGTACTTAATTCTAAATCTTCAAGTAAGACAGCTAAGAGTTTAACTGGATCAGTTCTTTCTCAAGCAAAGGCTAAAAGAAAGTAACTGTATTGAGGTATGTTGGTTAGGAGATGGCTTAAGTCATCTTCAATCCTTCATATCTTCTTATTGATTTTTGTGAACCTGTCGATCTCTTTCCCATCAACAACAACTTTTCCAAAGAACCTCTCTTTAGGTCTTGCCCATAATACAGTGCCGTCCATATCATGGTAAACAACAAGCTCTTCTTCTGTTTCTGTATGAATGACTTCTCCAACGAGTTTATAGGTTCCGCCCTTATAATGTTTGAAGTCACACATGATATGCTCAAATATGTCTATTTAATTCTCCCCCTCAAACTTCAATTTCAATCGTTCATAGTCAAGTCTTTCTCGCTCTTCTTTTTCCTTCCGGAACTCAATCCTACGAGCTTCTTCTGCTTCCTTAAGTTGCAGCTCATATTCAGCCCAGTCATTCTCAGTAATTATTCCCAACTTATCAAGCTCATTCTTTACATAGCTGTCCTCATAAATCTTTTTTTGGCTTGGTGCTCGTTATAAACAATAGTGCTTGGCTCTTCTTCAAAATCAAAAACTTGTTTAACAATTAATATGCCACCATCTTTAGTCACGATTGTAGTTGCATCGTAAAATTGATTAGCATGAATGAACCCAACCTCTTTGTCAATTAAATCAGTTGGTTCTGTTATAAAGTACATGAGATACCTCCTTAATTTTCCTCTAAATTCAACACAAGAACATTTTTATATGGATCTAGTTGAATTTCATCGCTTGTCTCTTCTCCATCAATTCTGAAACTAACTCTTGTGTCTCCGTTAAAATCAAGTTGATCTTGTAATGCTTTGATTACATCACTTACTTTGGGCTTACTTAGCTTTCCTTTAAACTCATCATATGCCATTTAGAATTTCCTCCTTTTGTTTTACATCTTCTTATCTAGAATATCTTTAATACTTTTTAAAGTTTCTTTATACTCACTATCTAATCCACTTACATCAAGATTTGTTGAGATTCGATAACTTCCTGAGTTGTCATACATTATGATGAAAGCCTCCGTGTCGTCATCTTTAGCACTGAAAGTGATATCGTGAAGTTCAACCTGCTCTGCATCATTTTCTTGTTTTAGTTGCTCAATATAATCAGGCTGCATCATGTTGAATAGCTCGTTAACTGTGGTGAATCTTACTTGTTCCAATATGCTATCCTCTTTATAATCAAATGAATGAAAATAAAGATTAAATGTTATGTAACCTTCTACTGAATTTCCATGCTTGGTGTATTGCATCCTATCCTCCTCATCTGATTTCTCTTTGAAATCATCCTTTTATTTAAAAATTAACAACCCCATCCCACTCTTCTAATTCTTCAATTTCTTTATCAATTTCTCTATTACTCAATAAATGATCCTTAACTGTAATAGCAATTTTCTTAAAAACACCCTTAAGCGATAATTGGGTAGTTCCATTAAATGGGTTAACGCTTCGATAAACAATTTTGTTTGTTTGATTGTTTTTTACACTAACTTGAGTTATTGACCAGCCTAAACTACTTTTTTTAGCAAAAAAAGTGATTACTAGAGTGTAATCATCAATTACAACTAGCTTTTTAAAATTCTCCATCATTTAACACTCCTTACTTTAAAATAAAACTTTTATTTATCTATCTTGCTAAATAATTCAATTTGGGTTGGTGAACATTTGGCTAAAGTAAGAGTAAATTCAAATTTTTTATCAATCAAACTTTTGGAAATTTCAATTGTTTTCGTTTTTAATATCTTGTAATGCTTTGTTTGTCCTTCAGTTTCAATGTGAACAAAACATTCTTTAGGATGTTCATTTTTAAACATCAGTAATAATCGATCTTCTGGTTTTAGTGTGTAAGTATTATCACTACGAAATTTCAACCCTTCTTCTACCTCTTCAACATCAATCTTATTACCCACAAGAATATCTTCAATCTTATTAGGCAACCATCTGTTACCATCAATAGACGTGATTCTAAGTTCGTTGATAATCATCCTTTATCTCCACCTTTAAATATATGTAATTTGTATTTTATTTTGATAGAATTGTAGTAGGTAGCAGAAAGCCACCCAAGTATCCTGCTAAGAATGCAACTAATGCCCATTTAATTAATGTTAGCCAGAATTTCTTATCAAGTTGTTTACTCTTTTTCAATTTTTTCAATGATGTACACCTTACCTTCTTCTATGGCAATATTCACAAGAATTTGAGTCCCGTTATACTCGAAAAGATATTCATTTGATCCAGCAAGTGCTGCAATTTCTTCTTTTAATTCTTCACCAACAACCTCTAATTTTCTTGGAAATCGTGGAATTTTTCCAACACCTTTGGATAGGTTAATAGGAGCTGTCGATAATCGTTGTTCTCCATAAAACTTACCGTCTTTCCCTCTAAATGTAACTGTAACGAAATCTTCTTTAACATTAGCTTTACTCAACTATTACACCTTCCTTTTTAAGCTTATCAATTATTTCTTCAACACCCTCTTTAACAATAGAAGACGCTTCATTTTGCATAGTCTCGTATGGGTAAGGTTGGAGACAAAGTTCGTCTAAAACATCAATTTTTCCCTTTAAAGACTTCTTTGAGATTGTAAGATTGAAAGTGATTTTATCCCTTAGCCGTTTACATAGATACCAACGTGTCTTTGCATGATCAGTAAATCCAAGCTCTCTCATCTTCTCTTCTTCTAAAATATTAAACTTCATTCATCATGCTCCATTCCATTTTAGGCTTATGCTGCGTGACTAAAACCATATAATTTAACAGGCATGTTTTTCACCCTCTTCTATTTACTATCTTTATTTAGTCTATCTAATGCCTTTAAAAGCATATTAAGTGATTCCTTGTCGCCCATTTCATTTCGATTTGCCTCAATAAAGCCTACGGCTGTAATTAATTTTTCTTTCATTTCATATCCTCCATTCTCTATAAAACTTGAATTTTATTTCAAAATTTCGCCCAAGATAGCAAGCAAAAACATTCCAGCGCTGCCAACTGCACCAAACCACTTTGAAGCATCTAATGACTTTATGAATATGATATTTTTACTTATCATAGATCAATTAAATGCAGGCCATCCATTCCATAGACCTTTCCACTTTCGGTTATTTTGCCATTGTTCTTCATTACCCTCAATGCGTTTTCAGCTTGTTTTTGATTAGAGTAAATTTTGGGATGATAGTAATTTAGGTAATTGCCAACACCACTCTTAGAAGCGATAACGAACATATTCATTTTTGCTCTCTCCATTCTCATTTTTTATAGGGCTTAATATGTTCAATCCCAAGTACTTTCAGCGTCTTCTTTATATTCATCCCCTCACATTTTTCTCGAATTTTCTCGCTCAATTCTTCAGCGCATTTACCGCAGCAATTAAACTCAATTCTGTCTTCCGAGCTTTTTGCATTTTCTTCTGTTAATCTTAAACATAAGGGGTATTTCTCAACCCCTTCGCTACAAATTTCGCATATGTAGTTCATTGATTCTCCTTAGCTGTTACATCGATTATATATGTAATTTGTATTTTAATCAATACTTTTTATATGTTATTTTTAATTTATTATGATCATATGTTCTTTTTTATTTCCTCTAACAAAACCCATGACTTAACAATCTTAGGTTCTATCAATTTCCACATTTCATCGTCAATTGAAGCTGCTTCTTCAAGAGTCGTATGTATATAATTCAGATTGCTATGTACAGTCTCCAGATCATCTTCCATCCTAGCTTTTTCCCGTTCGCTCAGAATTGTTTCACCGCCTTAATGCAAGGGAATGTGGTACGTCCAGCTATCTACAAATTTGTTATCATATGTACGTTCTTGAATCTCACAGGTGAATCCTTTCCTACGTCTAACAAACACTTCTGCTTTTACTTTGGTATCAAACTTCTTTGGAACTCTTGTTCCGTTCCATAATACTCTAAAATAATTCTCTATCTACTCCACTAACCCTTCTTCTAAAGTTTTTCTTTGTTGAATTAAATCATCAAACCAATCCTTATCTCTTGTGTCCAATGCTTGATCAATTAGTGAATTTACTTCAGCTATTTGAATCTTCTTAGACTCTTTATCTTCATATGTAAGTAATGTTTCATCAAATTCCTGGGCGTACAAAAGCCCATCCACTTCAACTTTATATTTAATAACACTCAGTTCTTTTCCTTTTTCAATTGACACATAGTGTGTTGCTTTAATAACTTTACCAACAACACCCCTAGATGAAATCAGAACACTCTGACCAATTTTAAATTTCATTCCTTTCTTCCTCTCTAATGGATTAGGTTGTTTTCGTTTACTATTTGCATGTTAGGATGGCCGCCAAGTGAAACCACCAACTTCTCAAGATATTCAATCCTGCTATCCAGTTCATAGCACTGCTTCATGTAGAATCGCTTTGTTTCGGATACAAAGCCTTCTCCTTGTTTATATCCATCAGCTAATCCTGTTCCTATTACAGCTGGTATCAGATCGATTAAATCATCTTTCATAAAGCTTTTTATGTATTCTTCAACAGTCATGTCCTTAACCAATGTATGAAGCAGTTGAATCACTTGCTCATTTCGTTTAACGTAAATTGCGTAGTTGTCTAAATCAATATGTACGACTTTCAATGAGTTGATTTGCTCTAAGATACTTTTCATCTCCCTGTGCCAAGTTTTTTCAAGTCAGCGTTAATAATATTCATGCCTTCTTGGTAAGCTTCCTTCAAATTGTTTAAAGCCTGAATTTCAGTTGCTAAATACTTAATAAATTTTTCTGGATGCGCCTCTCTTCCAGAAGCCAGTTTAATTCGAAATTCTTCAACACTCTTTTTAAAATTTGCAATAATAATTTCGCTTTCAGACATACTTCTCCCGCCTTTCTATGTATGTAATATATGTAATTTATGTTATTGTATTACGATTCAGTTCGATGTGGTTCTTGATCCACTGTACTGAGGGGTTGTAATATTGCTGTGGGCATTCTTCATTCCACTCAAAACCTATGTAATTTCTACCTGTATTAATACAAGCAATAGCAACAGTACCCGCACCACTGCAATTGTCTAATACTACTTGATTTTGGTTTGAAAATGTTTTGATAATTCTTTCATATAACTCAATCGGTTTTTGTGTTGGGTGGAATTTTCTTGGATCATCATTATTCATTACAGGAATCTTCCAAACACTGGTTGGGTATCTATCAGTTTGTCCACCCCCTGCAATTCCTTGCTTAGTTTTACCGTAATTTGTTCCATCGCTTGTGTGTTTTGTATATGTATTAGCTGGTTTATGCCCAGTTGTTTTCTGGGGATTATATGTAGGCAATTTTTTATAGAATACTAGAATTTCTTCATGGGATCTCAATGGCATCTTTTTAGCATTCAGAAAACCAGTGCTCTTATTTTTCTCCCAAATAATATCGTATCTATACATTTTAGGGTTACTCGTAATCAACATTGATGAAAATGGCTTAACTGCCGTTAAAACAATTGCTCCGTTGTCTTTTATTACTCTGTTATATTGTTCCCACAATTCATTTAAGGGGAGTATTTGATCCCATTTGTTTTGATTGGTTACTCCGTAGGGAAGATCGCATAATATAAGATCAACAGATTTATCAGGAATTCGATTCATTCCTTTGTTTTTTTCTTTGCTTAAACAGTTTTCATTGTAAACCCTATTTAACTCCAATTAACCTCCTCCTTCTCAATAAAATTGATCTTTATTTGAAACTGTCTACACTTCGCAATTCTTTCAGCCTATTATTCACAACTTCTATGTATTTACTTTCAATTTCAAAGCCAATCCATTGTCGATTTAAGTTCTCACAAGCTACTGCAGTTGTTCCAGATCCCATACAATTATCTAGTACAACATCCCTTTCGTTTGAGTAAGTTTTAATTAGATACTCAAATAATCCGACTGGTTTTTGAGTTGGGTGTGGTGGGTTATGAACCGAATTAAACTTCAAGACAGATGATGGATACCCCTCTTGTTTTATATTTCGAACGCTTTTATGGGAAGGCCTCTTAAACTGATGTTCCGACTCGTACACACGGGGTCTAATCCATTTTTTATCGACTTCTTTTACCCCTTGGGGATTATAATTCATTCTTCGGTCAGATTGACCCTTATGAATCACTACTCCCTTTGAAAAAACACAAATATCTTCGTGTAATTTTAGGGGCATGTTTTTTGCTTGAATAAAGTTTCCAGCCTTAGTTTTCTCCCAAACCCAACAATACTTAAACCATTCTAAGTTGCTATTTACTAATGTTGTCGTAAAAGGTTGACTTGCAGTTAAAACAATTGCGCCATTATCTTTTATAATTCTTTTATATTGCTCCCAAAGTGCTTCTAACGGAATAATCGTATCCCATTTGCATTTTGTTGTTCCATAAGGTAAATCACATAAAATCATATCAATTGATTTATTTGGAATAAGCTTCATACCTTCTAAGCAATCCATTTGATAAACTTTGTTTTTCTCAAGCGTAGTTTTTTGCTCAATAATTTTCACTCAATCTCTCCTTTTTATATTATTCTCTTTAAAAGAGATATTTTAAAGCAATTTAAATCCAATTTCTGACCAATTCTTTACACGGACAAATCTGTTATCATTTTCATTATGTGGAGCATCAAATACCATGCCTACACCTTCAAATGTCTCCAAGTTATGTATTCCATCATCAATCATGTAATCAGCTTTAATGATCTTTTTATTTCCACATAGAACAACATGGTCATACGAGATAAATGGAAAGTGTTCCTTGAGCCATTCTAATTTAGCTTTTAATGATTCTGGATGTGCTGTTGCAGTAGTAACAACATACACTTCGTAGAAATCAAATAGATTCTTAACAACTTTTTGACTATCTTTCTTAACTGATAAACCTTTAAAAAAGTCATACGTTAAATGCCTGAAAACATCATTTTTTGTATTCACATAATTTAAGATGTTCCAAGATTTTATGTTTTCACATTTTAAAGTTGGGTCATCATGTTGATTGATTGCTTTTACCCAAGCTGGTAAGAAATCAGCCAATACATCATCCATATCAATTGCAATTACTTTTCTTTTCATGAACCTTCCTCACTGACCAAGTAGATAATGTCATCAACAATTTCATCGCTGTTGTACTTCACTGTGTCAAATGAGTATGTATGTAATTTTGATTTTGGTATCACATCATTGTATAGTTTTACAATTGGTTCAACGTCTTTCGTGTTAACCTGATCATCTCCTCTACTAAGAATCCTTTCTTTAATTGCTTCAGGTCTTGCATACAGATAGATTAACTTGGCCTTGCCCAGCAATTTGTTCTCAATAATGCTTACTTGCTCTTCTGAAAGCTTTGCATGGCCAGGAAACGTCGTTGCATAAACAAGGTTGGAATATATGTATCTATCGATAATTATTTTTTCATGTTTTGTAAGTTCAAAACAATAATCATATAGGCTGCCCTGGCTTCCTTTAGCTAATTCAAACGATGAACCTCGTAGTATCTTGTAATCTAGCTTTTTTGACAGCTGCTTTGCTACTGTAGATTTATAGCAGCAGTCACATCCCTCTAAAATAATGATCATTTATCATCCTCCTTTGTAACTTTGTGAAAACCCATTACTTCATAAGAACCATCGATATACTGAACTTCAAGTTGTGAATATCTAGCGTCCACTGTAGTCACTATTGCCCTCTCTTTGTTGTGGTTGACTATTACTGAATCGTTTACCTTAAACATGACCTCACCCCCTTAATTGAGCTAATTCATCTCTATCGTAAATCTCCACCAAGTTATATTGATCATCCGCAACTCCATATTGATTGTTCTTATGTACTTCCACTACTGTTCCTACTCCGTATAAAGTAAGAACTCTTTGTCCTAAAGTAAGCTTGTTCAATCAATTCACTCTCTTCTTTATGTGTTATTTTTAACTTCTTGGACTGTTAATGTTTTTCGTCCAAACTCCCTAGCCTTTTTTAAGTTATCAATGAAGACATCTAATCTGTTTCCTTTTATATCTCCACCTCTATCCTGACATACTCTTAGTCCGACATCTTCTATGTATAATTTTGTTCCGAATTTCATATAGGGTGGACAAGCAATTGTAATGCCCTGCCTTGTAGTCACACCGCTCGCTGTTGTTCCATATTCAGAGTCTCCTGGATGCTTACCTGTGCTTTCAAAACCGTTTGTGTAAGCTGTAACAACCATTTTGCGTGTTTGACTCTTTTGTTCCACAGTTTTCTTTGTTTGTTTGACATTTTTATCTCCTTTCTTTATTTTTACCTTTTTAACTTTCTCTCGAACTGGTTCAACTTTGATTTTCAGGTATTTCTTTTGTAATTCCTCAGTTATTTCTTTTTTGCTATCTTGTTTTGGCAATGGTGTATGTAGCTGGATA
The DNA here is from genome assembly GCF_003431975.1 of Bacillus pumilus. Classification (GTDB taxonomy): domain Bacteria; phylum Bacillota; class Bacilli; order Bacillales; family Bacillaceae; genus Bacillus; species Bacillus pumilus_N. The sequence continues at coordinate 2,046,046 of NZ_CP027116.1, forward strand.
TGTTTCATTGGAAAATCTTCAGCTAACTTTGTCTTATTTACCTTTTCAGTCGGCTTGTCCTTGATTAAACTCGTTTCCATCTTAATAAACGAGAATGTTAGCAGCCATCCTGTTAAAACTATTAAGACCTTCGAGTTAACTTTATAATATATGTTATTTGTATTTTTGTCTACAAATTTTTTGATAATTCTCATCACTCCTCAGTATTTTTTCTTTGGGTTGTAAGGATAAGAGAACCGTCCTCATTGATTTGATCGATTTTTGAAATTGTATGGTTGTACACACTGTTTTTATATACTTTTGGAATGAAGTTATTCCCTCTTCTAAACCCAGTAACCATTAAAAGCGTACCTCTGGTATACCAAGATTTTTCTACAATCTCTTTTTTCCATTCCCTATAGGTTTCGATATTTGTTTATTATAGTGGCCGAATGAACCGCTCCATTGCTTAACATTTACCACTCCATCCTTAGTGAGTAGTGTAATGGTGTGCTTATTCTTATCTCTATCTAATACAGTTCCAGCAATTCTACATAACTCATGCTCATATAATGTTTTGCCTTTCCACTGATATGGTCTTCCCTTGACAGGCTCTTCTGGAAGATCAAAGAAATTTTTGATGCCGTACTTTATCTCGTCTGCATGTTTCAATTCATGATCACCGTAATAGAAGCTTAGCGACTCCATTTCCCATTTGCTATACGAGCCGTCAGCATACTTAATCCATTCAAACTCAAGCAGAGCATTATTTAATCGCAATAGTGCCTCTTCTGATGTTATCCAATCTTTTAAGGGTTGTATCTTTTTTTCTTGCTGCTTATCAAACTTTTGCAAAGATACTATTGGCAGACCGTTATCAAAATCAACTATGCATGATTCATCGTAATGATTGTTTAGAAATTCCGCTGCCACGTCATCTAAAAGAAGTAATTTGTCCTTAGGCTTATTAATTGTCTTATAAACGCTCTTCATTATGTAATCTCTGAATTTGAAGAAGCGTGCCTCTGTGTAATACTCTTTTGGGATAAGATTATGATTTAGAAGCATTTTTGTGTTTGCCATCGTTAGCTTTGTCTTAGGTTCTGATATTAGCGTAATAAATTCCTTCATCAGTTGTTTTCTTTTACCAAAAGAATCAAATGCGCCACCTTTAATAAGTTGTATAATCTGTCCTTTTTTTAGTTCTCCTTCAATGAACATTCTCTTTACAAAGTCATCAAAGCTTTTGTATGGTCTAGCTGCAACAATTTTATGAACAACATCATCTCCAATGCCATTCATACCTTTCAAGCCGAAAAGGATGCTTCCTGAGTCTCTGTCCGCTTTAAAACTAAACTTAGCTTTATTAATATCAGGCAGATCAACTTTAACTCCTCTTTGCCTCATATTGCCGATAGCGCTTGCTATCTTCCCATAATTAGTTGAAGCTTTTTTGTCATCTTCCTCGGAATCAATGCCACCACTGTTTACTGTGAGACAAGCAGTGTTCCAATATAATGGATCATATTTGTAATTTAAATTTTGTTCTTGTAGAGCAATCACTGAATATGCCAAAGTGTGAAGCAGTGAGAAAGAATATCCAAATTGTCTCTTAAATTGAACATTCCAGACATAATCAAGCATGACTCTTCTAGTGCCTAGTTTTTCGCCTTTTTCAAAAAATAAAGATTGAACTTTCTTTAAAACATCGTCTTTCTTTTTTGCAATTGCTTTTCGCAGATAGTTACTTTCTTCAATTGAAAATCCTGATATTTCTTGATCCATTGACATTTGCATAACTACTTCTTGGGTATCAGCAACTCCATATATGCTTTTGAGATGCCTTGAGAGAACCTGGATTTCATTTTCATGTAGACCATATTTTTTCATTTCACTTATCCAAATCTCAATGTTTAACTTATGTTTTGTATAAACATCTACAGGTTGTTCTTCACCATCTGACATTAGTCTCATTAGAGAGTTAGTGACTGAAGCCTCCAGTAAATTCTTTGGAGCAACCTTGATTGCAGCTTGTTGACCCACTTCTGTAGAAAACTGAAACAAATCAATAATTTCACCTCTGCCCACCATTTCCCATAGTTTTGGATCTTCATACTCGATCACATCAGGATGAAGATAATTATTATATGTTTTTTTCAAATTTTCCAGGGCTTTAATTTCCCCACTTTCAATCAAGTGATCTAAAGTAACCCTCATTTTATCTAAAGCTTCAATGGTTAATAAATCAAACTTTGTTGATCCCATTGATTCGCTGTCGCCCATATCAAATTGAGTGATATAAACACCTTTAGGAGTTCTCATCATAGCATTGGATTTAGTATAGTCTTCATTAAAGATAAGTACTCCTGCAGCATGTGAAGAACGCTTATTTGTAAGACCTTCAATTTTAAGACAAGTCTCTTTTAAATTAGGGTACGACTCAACCTCTCTTATAAATTCTTTAATTGGCTTTCTATCTAATTCCTCATTTCCAAAGAAACAATCATTAAGTGTCCAATTTGCTCCTCTCTCAAATGGTATCATTCCACTTAGATATTGTGAGATGTCATTATCAATTCCCAACCCACGGCATGCTGTTTGTAAAGCAGATTTAGATTTTTCTGTTCCAAAGGTACAAATCTGAAGCACTCTCTTTTCACCAAACTTAGCACGTAGAGCTTTCAAAATTTTAGGACGTTTTGAACCCTCAGTATCTATATCAATATCAGGTAAATCTGGTCTTGATTTATGTATATGTCTCCAATGTGGCAAGTTGTATTGCATTGGGTTAATTTGAGTGATATCAAGTAGATAGTTAACTAAAAATCCTGCTGCTGATCCCCTTGCAACACCAACCAGACTATCTCCACCACATTCATCATCCCAAATGGTGTTAATAATTTCTCTGACAGTTACATAGTAAGATGACATTGCTTGATTAAGCTTTTGACTGATTTCCCACAGTTCTCCTAATTCAACATCAATTCTTTTAAGAATTTCATGAAACTGTTCTCTAGTTAAATCTGGTCTTTTTAACTTTTCTGTAAACCCATCTTCAATTAGCTTTATTAGATACCTATCTTGCTCATTGTTGGAATTAGCCATTTTACCAATGTATTCATACTTTTCATAACCTGGTTTAAATATGTGTGACAGCTCAAAATCAGGTAGTTCAATTTTTGGAATATATGGCTCATGCTCAATTGTGTATTCATCAACCATATTTCCAATAATCATTGTGTTCTCGATTGCTTCACTCACAATGTTTTTATCTAAATAGCTCATCCTTTCATATATTTCACTAATGTTTTGAACAAAACATGCTTCATAAAATGAATCGATTTCTCTTTCACCGTCTTTTGCGTTGAGAAAAGCTTGATGTATTGCTCTATCTTCTGGTCTAAGATAATGAGCATCGGTTGTGACAATCATTTTTAATTTATATCCGTTAGCTATATCAATCAATTTCTTATTGCAGTAAACCTGCTCATCGGAATAAGCTGGCTGCAGTTCCACAAAGAAATTCTCATCTCCAAAAACTTCTATACACCATGACATAAAATCGTGAATCTTTAGTTTCAATCGCTTAATCTCTTCTATGTCATTGTTAACTTCAGCTTCCCTAATTTTTAGCAATAGAATATTAACTTCAGAACCCAAGCAAGCTGTGGTAGCTAACAGATTACCTGGATTCTGCTTAACAATTTTCTCAACATCTTTTTTTAACGTTGGCACCCTTTCCATTGTTCCAGTATAAAAAGAGTTCTCCCAAGCCATCGAGGATAAAATTCTTAGTTGCTCATGACCAAATTGGTTTTTGGCCAACATTAAAAAGTGAGGGAATTTAGTGAATCCAGACTTATAGTTATCTCTAACTTCTTCCAGTGAATCCACCAGATATGCTTCATTCCCCAGAATTAACTTGAAATCTTCTGGCATTTCACCAGAATTCTTCATTTTTTTCACAGTTTGTATTGCTTCTAAGTGTGCTGACAGCACTTCATGATCTGTAATTGCTAAACCTTTGTAACCCTGATCTAAAGCTGTTTTTAACAACTGTTTAACCTGGTTTGTAGAGTCTAACAATCTAATATTGCTTTTGTCAGTATGACAATGACAGCCAATCATTTAACCCCTCCTAGAACACGAGTTCTTTTTCCTTGGTTTCAACCACCTCCAGTTCAACAATTTCAAACTGAGCTGTTTTTCTTCCCATATATTCATTCGCCTTTGCTTTTCCAATGATGTTTAAAACAAGTAATTTGCTCTTGTTTGATGTTAGGCTTTCGTAAAACTCTATATCACTTTTTAAACGTATGTATTCAATGTCGTTCCACTTGAACTTAATAGTGTTTTTGTTCTTTTTCCCTATGTGTTCGATATCTTCTGCAGCAATTTCAATGTTTGTTATTGAAATCAAAGGTTCTTCAACTTTGTAGCCCCATAAGAATTTATAGTTATCGATTGTAAATATAAACTTTTTGCTTAACTTATTAGATGGGATTTCAAAATCCACTTCAAAGCAATCATTATGTTCAATTTCCCTTAGCCGATCATTCAGTTCGTCATTAACTTCTGCAAGTCTCTCTCTTTTAATTTTAAAGCCAGCAGCATTCGGGTGACCTTCTACAAATTCGAATTGATTTGTAGACAAAAGCAATTCTTTAAAATCTTTAATCTCACCTTTGTCATATCCTCTAATAGAACCTGTAAGCATTCCTTCTTCTTCATCTTTCCTAGCCAATAAAACAGGTCTTTTATAGAAATCTGCCAGTTTATTTGCCACAAGCCCTGTTAAGTCTTTATCAAGGATACCTTCCACATACACAATGAGCACTTTGTTATCTAACAAACCCTTGCTTTCAATTCTAATTTCAATCTCTTCTGTAGCTTTATCAACCAATCTTTTTTGTTTCCCTTTCAGATTGGTAAGCATCCTTACTGTATCATCCTGAATAGAAACCATTTCTTCAGTATCTGAACCCCTTTTTTTGTATGGCACTTTCTCTCTGGATCCAAGCAAAGCTTTAAACATTTGTTCTTTTTCTTCTCTGCTGCCAACTCTTATCGCCGCATTTATCAAAGGATTGATGTAAAATTGTGTGCTTTGAATTGTTTTATTACCACCCGTAGAATACTCTTGCTTTTTAAACAACTTTCTAAGCAATGGATTTTTCAACTCATTCAATCCTAAATACATGTAATATCTCGTTTCCAATTCACGTGAATCGGCTGAATCAGCAATATTACCGATAGAAACTAAGTCGACAAACTTTTTGGCGATATCTTTATGGAGTTTTGCATCTAATGCCTGGCATACCTTATAGACCATCCCTGCTCCTGTTAGAGACTTGTTCTTGTATTCAGGAGACAACTGGTTATTAACAATTAGAGCGTCTTCAGACTCAATGTCACAGTCATGATGATCAATTACTATAGTCTCAAGACCTCTATCCTTAAGTACTTTATGTTCATCATATTGATTAGATCCTGCATCAGGAATGATAACTAAATCCGTATTTGATGGAACATCATCTGGATTGATTCCATGTTGCTTACCTTCTTGTAATCTATAGGTAATTTTCGCTCTAGGGTACGCTTTTTTAATGTATCCAATTAAAATTGCTGATGAAGTATAGCCATCCGCATCACAATCCACTTGAATAAATATGTTATTTTTGTTTTCTAAATGTTGAATAATTAATTCAGCAGCTTTATCAATATTGTTTAATAAGGAATAATTCAATTCACTGCTTTTTCCCACATCAATAAAACCACTTGGATTAGTAATCCCTCTATTAACAAGGATTGTTTTAATCGGATTTTTGAGGTAATCATTACTACCTATAAGTTTGTACTCCATTTATTCCTCCCTCGTTGTGATCTCTATTTTATTTTTCATCAACTCCTCTAATATTTCTTTCCCTTTATCTGCTGGGCTGTCTCTGTAATCCAAAAGATTATTATAATCCCAAAGAGCAAATACTCTCATATATGGGGTGAATTTACTTGCCAGCTTCACAATTTTCTTCTCATACTCCATTAGTTTTTCAGCATATATTTCATCAGACTCATCTTCTTTTTGCGGCCTGAATTTATCTAATGCAATAATTACTTCTTCAACTCCAAGTGATAGCAAGATATCCCGATGATAAACTGAGATATTACTAGAACACACCGCACAAGTGAAGTTATCGTCACCATAGAAATCATTGCATTTTAAAACCGATTTTTCTGATTCAAATAGAACCGCTTTTTTCAGTCGCTTAACTGCTGATTTTGTTATATGCAGCCCATACAAATTCAACATTGTTGGATGATTGTACAGATTGTTCTCTATTTTCAAAGGCATGTATTTAAATCCTTGTTCTATTTCTTCTTTAATCATCGATCTCTTTCTAATCCCCACCAAATTCCCATGTAAGTCTCTATGGGGAATTGAAATACCTTCTGTATGGGATCTGAAATAGTATCCTATCTCAAATGCTTCCATCGTAGAGTGGCTTATGCCTTCTCTAAGCCACTCTGTATGATGGTAAGGAATAAATACATTGAGTACTTTTTCGTTAAATATAGGGAGCTCTGTGTTCTGTTTTGGTGTTCTTTTGAATCGGTCAAATATTGCCCAATCTTCTTCTAAGCTTTGTTTTTTTGAAGCACTTGAGCCTCCAAAGCCAAACCTTTTTCCAGTTATACTTACTATGTATTCAATTGCCTGGCTAAAAGTAAAATTGACGCCTTTTTGTTTTTTCGCTCTTATAACAAGCTCAAATACATCAAAGCTGTCACCGCATTCTGTATAACATTTGAACTGTTTACTTTCATTGTAATAATACAACTTGAAGCTCCCACCCGAAGCGTTGTGGCACACAGTTCTATATACTGGATGACCATTCTGCCATAGATTCTTTTCGCTTCCTAGTTCCAACATTATCTTATGTATTTCGTCTATCGTTAAGCTATCTTTTATTTTATCTTTATTAAAACGCAAGGGTTAATACACCCCTATCCTGCCTGAATAACAAGTTTATCTACATTAACAATTTCATTGTCTACATTAGTAACAAAGCAATCTTTAATTCGCATAGTTCCCATGTTTATGTATGTAAAGACTTTCACGTTCACATGTCTATTTCCACGATTCTTATATACATGAACTACGAAGTTAGGTTCTCTTCCTCCGAAACTGCCACTAGCAGTCATAATTTTTTCAACTGCTTTTTTTTCTTTGTTGCTTAAAGGCAATATAATCATCCCAGCATCAATTTTGTTTGCTACTGCTTTACTTCCACTTAAATATTGCCCATCAATCACTTCTCCTTTTTTCCAAGCTTCTTTCCACTCTCCATTCAACTGTGTCGCAGATGAAAGAAAAATGCCATACTTATTAGCTAATGTTTTTAATTTATCCGATATTACAAGCAAAACTTGATCTTCCCTAAGTTTTATTCCACTTCCTTTTGCCATTTCAGCAAAGATTGAAACTGATGTATGGATGTAATCATAGAAATAATACTGAACCCTATTTTTCACTACATTCCTTTCAATTGTTCTCTCAATCTCTTGAATATTAAAGTCTGGCAAATAATCAAACCAAATTGGGGAATCACTTAGAATTTTAGCTGCCTTAATTACCCTTGCTTCTTCATCTTCACTCATATTGTTTAATTGAATTTTCTCTTCGTTCACATCACTAATGAAGGCCAACGCAATGGTTTGTAATTCTTCTTGCAACATTTCTGTTGAAGTTACGTTCGAATGTTTGCCCCATTTATTTTCAATCCATTGCTCCTTTTTTGTGTCATAAAGCATTGTGGCACTTAAAACACAAGCATCAGCAACCATGTTTCGAGTCTTTCCTACTCCAGTTGTACCTGAACGAAGATAGAATTTTTTCAACCTAGATCCTCTAAAAAGGGAAGTAAGCATTTCACTATTCATCGGGGCACCAATTTCAGGGGATTTTTTTATTCTTTCTAATAATTTGTTGACACCTTCTCCACCCTGGATGCTACTACTATCTGATGATTCTTTAAATTTTTCTTTGATTTCAACAATATTATTTTCATAAATTCTCAAAATCTCTTCAACTGAGGTTGAATCAAAGTTAGACTGCATTTCTTCTTGTTCTTTAGGATCAATCAATGTATCATCATAGATTCCACTAATATCAAATCCGATACCTTGCATTTCTCTAAGCAAACTGAACTTTTTTAACTTTTCATAATAGTAATCAAAATTCTCTAGTGAGGGGAATTCCTGAACTTTCTCAATATATTCATCCCCGTTAGCATCTTCAAAAACCTTATATTGAGTTGGGTACTCTTGAAGATAGCCTACAATCTCAATTAAGTTGAGATCTTCAACTCCCTGTCGCTGAAGATTACGCATAACAGAAAAAATGATCCTATGAAACTTCTCAGGGAAATCTTCGGGCACAAGTTTGTATTTGCTGCTTTCAGCCACAATTGAAGGATCTTTTAAAATACATCCCAGAACTTGCATTATTGTTTGTTTATCTTGTAACAATAGCACCCTCCTTTCTAAAGTTGAGCAATATCAATTAGATCTCTTGGAGTTCCATTTTTAACTTCCTTTAAAGTGAAATACAATTCAGTTCTTTTTTCATATTGAGATGCTGCATCGATAACTTTCTTTTCTTCTATGTAATTTCTTTTTGCATCCTCATAAATATATGGAACAATACCAATACCGCCGTGTTCTTGAGGATTGTTACCTAGAATCTCATAGAAGTATTTAAGTGCTAATTCGATTCCTTTAAGCTTGTACCTATATTCTTCTTGAAATACCTTAATTTGCTTCCGAATCATACCTGTAGGAGCATCGAGGTTATATAACTTGCAAATATATTCATACAAACTTTTTCTGTCCTCGGCCTCTCTTTGCCATGTATTAAAACAAGCTGTATGATAATACCTCTTTTTATAAGGAAAGGCGTCGTCTTTGTCTAAAGACTGCTCACAATAGGGACATTTTACTTGTCTACCCATTAAATCCCCCTTTTTTAAATCAAGAGAGGGAGATACCCCTCTCTATTAATCTAATAAATCATTTAGATCATCAAGGATTACCGACATGACATCTAACTGCTTTGGTGTGCACTCAGTTACTTTCTTGTCTTTGCCCAAATGTTTTTCAACCACTTCATTCAATTTTTCGAGTTTCCCTTCAGCATTAAGTTTCTTGCCAGTCTCTTTGATGCTGTTCATTAAACTGTCAAAATCCTGACTCTCTGAGGAGTTCACCTCTTTTTGTTGCTCATATGTAACTGCTGTGATACCTTCAGCTGCTTCTTGTCTCTCAACCGCTTCAATAATGGCTTGGTTTAGATTCTCGGCTGTGAATTCCTCTAGATATGTATCAATATAATCAAATCGAGATCGAGCAAAGAAATCATCTGTTTCGGCCATCCACGCACTTGATTTGATAACATTCTTTTCTTCATCAACTCCATTAGATTCTAAGTAAACTACAATATCACTGTTATCAATTACTGGAGCTAAGGCACGTTTATCACCTTTAGGATAGATTTTACCTTTTTTATCTGCTTCTGCATGAGCGATAAAAATAACTGTAAAACCATTGCTAATTAATTTATTAATCTCATCCCAAACTTCATTTTCATACTCTTTCCACAATCCAAAACCATCGTTTCCATCTTTAATTCTTTCAACATTGTATTGATTACAAACATATTTTGTCGCATACTTTGCAAATGCATCAACCTCGTCTACAACAATTGTTTGATACTTTTCCTTTGCTTTTTCAACGTTTTTGGAAAGCTGCTTGTTTACCTTTTTAAAGTCTCCCCAACTATTGATTGGCATAAAATTTACACCAGCAATTGCATTTAATCCTTTTTCAAAAGGTAAGTACAATGGTTTAGTCATTCTTGATGATTGCTTGCTCTTACCTAAGTTGTTAGAACCATAAATAGTGACAACCTTACCTTCAATTCCTTTTGCAATTACTGAAACTTCTGGCTTAAAAATATCTAATCCTGACAAATAACCCTCTCCTTATATGTAATTTATATTTTATTTATGTTGTTTTGTTCTTTAAAATGGAAGATCGTCGTCTGCAATGGTTACAGGTTTGTTATTTGAAGTTGCTGGCTTTCCTCCGCCAAATCCACCTTTTTTCTTGTTACTCTTGCTATTTCCATTGTTATTGGCTTCCTGTTTCTTCTGATCTAATTCGATTTCTCTTTCATTTAGTGCTTTTTCAATAATTTCAGGGTTATACGCATCTTTGTTTTCTTCTTCATAAGGGTCTTGACCAGCAGTAACCAGAAACTCTCTTTTCGTTTTAGTTTTCACTTCCACTTTAGGTTTACCAAAAGCACTTTGTTTCTCTTTCTCAGTTCTTTCTTTATAATTAACAATTTCTCCATAAACATTTACTGTAGAATTTTTTTCGTAGTTGTCAGCTACAAACTCAGAACCTTCTTCAGTCACAACAAATGAAAATGGAATAACTTTGCCACCATATAGTGGGATATGTCCATTTAATACTGCTCTACCTGTTTCTTCACCATTTGCTCTTTCTTGTGCAACATTCTCTACAAACATCTCTACATCAAAAGTAGCTTGTGGTTCAAATTCGTCAATCGACTGTCTTCTAGCAAAGTTTAAAGATAATTCAGGGTAAGATTTCAATTCATCATTCGCAAAATATTCATTTAGACCAAGTTTACCTTCTGCTCTAATCTTGTCTGCTTCCTCTCTGGAAGAATTTGCAATTGATTTGTATTCATCAATCATAGTCTTAAAGGCTTTTGCCTTTTTGCTCTCGTTTCCATCCTTAGTTGTATATGAAGACATTCCTTTTAATGTATGCACAGAAAATTCATCTGTCTCAATATCAAGTTCAATATTAATCCCCTTTTTACCATTTTTATTACTCCATTCATTTGATCTAATCTCAGCCAATGTTCCTTCTACTACTACTTTGTTCAATGCTTCTCTTAATTCAGTGTTTGCCATATGTATAAATCATTCTCCTTTATATATGTTATTTGTTATTTAATTGCTTTTCAATTGCTTGGAATACACTATCCTCCAAGCGTTTTTCAATTCTTAGTTTATGAGGTAGATTAATAATGTCTACAATCTTCCCCCATCTAACTTTAATCATTAGATTTCCATAAAGATAAACTTTACCTAATATTCCTTGTTTGATAATTCTTTCAGGTTCTCTCTCCTTCAAACAAATAATGTGTCTGTTAAGTTTTTTTTGAATTTTCTCGTCAGAGAATTTACTTCGTCCTTTTACTGTCTTTCTGTATGTATCAGCAGCTGTTTTACTTACTTTCAATAGCTTCATATGCTCACCTCCTCTTTAACTGTAACTCTATAATATATGTAATTTGTATTTTAGTCAACACCTTTCATATATTATTTTTAAATTAAAATGACAGTTTTATTTAGATATAGATTCTCATCAGGATTCCGTTTTTACTTCACACCTTCTTCCGATTCGATAATTTTTTCAATTATTTGTTTTGTGATATCAAACATACCGTGATTGTTTTTTATGACATAGTCATACTCTTTTTTGTTTTTCATCTCATGATGGTATGTACTCAATCTTTGTTCAACTTTATCTAATGTATCTCCCCTTTGAATCATTTGATTATATGCCTGGTCGTAAGGAGTATACAAAAACAACGTGACACAATTAGGATAGACCTTTTTTATCTGCTGCATTCCATGATAATCAACAATTACAAACGCATTCCCTATACTCAGTTTATTTTCAAATTCTTCTTGATCAATTCCATAATAACTGCCACTATATTTAACTTGTTCGATTAGCTTGCCTTTTTCCTTTAACTCGTTGAATTTTTCAAGACTGATAAATTTATAATCCACTCCATCAATTTCGCCTTGTCTCGGTTTCCTAGTAGAAAATGACACAACTTCATTCTTCATGATTTGACGCATTAAACTGGTTTTACCGCCACCGCTATGACCTGATAACACAATTAGCTTATTCATTTCTAGCTGTAACCTCACTCCAATTCCACATATCCAGTGTTCTTATATCAAATCCTGCAGGATATTTCTTCATCTCCAGATGAACTTTATAACGCTTGCCTGAATTTTTATGTTTGACGCTTAATTCTTCCTTGTTGAAGAATCTAACAATGGCCTGGTTGAATTCAATTGGCCGCTCAACCACATACCCATGCTTAAAAGCAGCAATAAAGCTTTCAGGCTTTTCTTTATAGAAATTGTAAATCACATCAGCAAATTCAGCGTTTTTGTCTTTCATTACATCAAATTGAACTAATCCCAAATAAAGATGTTTATCTGAATAGCCAAGATTTTTCTTGAAGTATTCAACTGCCTCGTGAATCTCTGGACTTAAAACAACTGTCATTTTTCCACCCCTACACTTTATATTTATCTAAAATTTGACCTTTTTTATCGATCACAATGCCATTTAGTTGTCCCTTAAAAACTACGCCACCATCAATGCCTATGTATGATTTGCATTTACTTATCCAAATATCATCACTATCATGAATATGCCTAACTGGTGTATGTCCAAAAATGACAGTCTTTCCTGTTTCATTTGGATGGTTCCAATGACCTCTAGTCCATAGGAAATCTTTCTCAACTGATTTTCTCCAGTCTCTTAAATGAGGATTAATCCCTGCATGTACAAAAAGCGTATCTCCAAATTCATAAAACAGAGGCAACTGCTTAAGAAATTGAATTTCCTTATTCGACACTTGCAACATTTTATTAGCTCTCTCTTCATAACTGTGGAAATATAATGGGAAACTATAATGTGTGAAGCTTTCGCATGTTCTGTTCCCACCATTGTTAAAATACCAATCGCCTGTTTCATAATCCTTTTCAGATAAGAAAATTGAAAGCATGTCTTCATGATTTCCTTTTAAAACCACAACTTGTTCACTGTAAGTTTCTTGTAGATCCATGGCTAATTGAACGACCTCTAATGAATGTTCTCCCCTATCAATTAGGTCACCAAGGATAACCAGGTTTTCTTCATTGGGTTTCCAGTATTGAAGCAGCTCTTTAAACTTTGCCAATTCACCGTGTATATCGCTTAAAACGAATGTTTTATCGTATTTCATAAAATGACACCTTCTTTCTGAAATCTTCTAGGCTTACCCCTAACCAAATCAATTGACGCTCAACTTCTGTATTACCTTCCTCACCAAAGTATGCCGGATCAGCGCCGAGAACTTTCGTTGCTTCTTCCATGGCTTTGTTATAAATATACTCATTGTCACCCATCATTCGCCCTCACCCACTCTCGAATCGTCGATGACTACGAGATCAGCATCTTCTGTATAATCGAAATCTCCTCCGATATATTTGTATTTTCCGCCCTCGATTTCTCCTACCGTTTCTTCATACGTATCCATTCTAAATGCCGTTCGTCCTCTCACAACGTCACCCACACGAACATCTGTCGGCTGCGGGACGTTTAGGTACTCCGCCGGCACTTTGAACCCTAACGCACGCCTTAACGCAATAGCCTTGCCGATGTGTACGTTGAAACAGTCGTCAGGTGCGCATTTGGCGATTCCTTTACTCTTAATATGTCCGTACATTTTTGATTTTCGTAAGGCTACAACAGTTCTTTTTTCAGCGTTTACGATAAAATCGGTATCTACAATGTAGTCTTTATAGTAGAGTACCCTAACGTCCTCCTTCGCCTGCGCAACGATCTCATCCCTTTTCTGCTGATCTGACTTTTCATCTGTTATTTTAGCCGCCTCTATATCCGCATCAAAACGTCCTTGATCGTAGCCGTTCTTATACGACCGTGTTCTTAGCGCCTTCATTGCGTCCTCGACTAGCGCGATTAATTCGTCATAGCTCATTTCGTCTAGGTTCGGGGCGGGCGTGTGTTCTCCGACGATGACTTCGTATTCATTGTGCAAAATAAACCACTCATCCCCTTCACCCTTAACACCTTTAGCGAAGACGCTACTTACAATAACCGTATCTCCGTTTTCGTAGTAACCGAATGAATATTCGTCATTAGTGATTAGAATTCGCTCTCCTTCACTTGCCCTACGTTTCTCCGTCTTATATTTAATCTCAGTCAATCCAATTCCCCCTTAATAGATTTGTTTTCTTTTTAATTTAATATCCTTTTCCATTCCACGATGCACAATATTGCTTAAAAGGTGTTTTAATTTCTCATTCTCGATTCTCAACAATCTGTTATCTGCTTGTAATTTGTTAATTAATGCTTCTGAGTTCAACATGTATCCTCCTAATAAAGCTCAGGTGAGTTGGACTTTACCTCTCTATAGCCGCCTAGCCCTTTTAAATGTTCTTCCCAAACTTTAAATATCTTGTCTATTTCAGGCTTTAACTCCATCTGTTTTTCCCAAGTCTCAAGATTCCTATTGATTTCTTTGTGACACGATTTAATTCCGTCTTGGTGGTTTTTAATTAATTGTGTAAGCATATTTATATGTTCTTTCTTTTTAAATGGATGAACCAGCAAGGTTGAACACTGAATCACTATATAGTTAACTGGGTTCTTGATAAATCGATTGTTATCTTTTAAAAGTCCAAATAAGGGTCTTTTTAAAACGTCAGTGTACCGTTTAATAGCAGCTTCAGACTCTCGAATTCTATTTTCAAGGTCTTGATTCATTCTCTTGTAATAATCTTCTGTTGACCAGTCAACTGTTCGTCCGTATGTTTTTAATTCCCAATTCACTCTAAGAACACTACCTTTATCGCTGATAATTGCGAAGGGGCTTAAGTTTGCAGCAGATATTTTGACACTACATCCATCGTATATGTTTCCCACATAGTCATTAAGAAGTTGCAAAACTTCTTGTCTTATATTTATTGAAAATTTCCGTCTCGCTTCTTTATCTAACGCATTAAATAAATTCTTTTGATCAATAGTTAGATCAGATAAGAATGTATTTAGATTACTTAAGACATTGTCTTTTTCCTGAAGAATGACTGAGTAGGCATTGAATAAATAATCAAGGTCAGCTTGTTTATTTAAGGTGGCCTGTTTTAGTTTGCTTATCATTTAATTCCCCCACTTTCGTTAAAAGGTTGTTTTTACTTAAATTTATGTATTTTGTAATTGTTATTTGCTCGTCTGTAACTCAATATCTGGAATAATATTTTCTGGTCGGAACAAAATTTTGTAATGAAATGGGTCTTCTTTATTAGCCTCAAGTTGTTCAGCAAAGAAACTAACGTTATCACTTAAACCCAGGTAATGCTTCTTATATTCCTCTTTACCAACCTTGCATGTTACCGTCATTCTCAGATCACTGTCATCATTTCCAAGAGCACAAAGCCCTTCAACGGTGAGTAAATATTTATCAGTGATCCCATTAAAGAAAACAATTCTTCTCTGCACCTCAAATGAGTCAGACGATTTAGAAATGTTGTGAGAAACTGTATCAGCCTCACTACACCCAGCCATAATAACAACTATTCCAACAACTAATGCTAATAATTTCTTTTTCATATTCATTCCCTTTCCTCCTTCTTTTGCTTCTCAATATCCATTTCTGTCATGCCGCAGTCTGCACAGCATTCAAAGTCAGGTATCTGCAAATGTTCTTCTCCCGCCATACGACAGTAGCTCGTTTCCATGTGTTTATGTTCACAGGCTGCCTGACGTTTCTTATGTTCAAGCTTTGCTTCTCTCTGCCTAACAACAGAACAATACTTAGTTTCATGTAACTTGGCTCCATGCGGAGTGAGAAGGCGTTTCCCACAGAGTTCACATTGATAGAGTGTTTGATTCAACAATACCTTTGCCATTAGTCACCCTCCGCTTTCAATCTAATACCTGCGGTTAATGCATCCTGGTAAACAAGGCTTGCACTCAATGAGTGATGTTTTACAGCATCTGTACTGTTGCTCCATCCATCATATTGCCCTGCCATTGCTTCATATTTTTGTGAGATATGATAGTCATATCGTTTTTGAAAAGTCTGCTCTTTATCTTCCAGCTCATGAAGGGCTTTTATCATCTCTTTTACGGATTCCTCTATGGATTCTGGAACATCCCATTTCCTTTCGCTCAATTCATCGAGACATTTTTGCTGTTTATCACGGAGATTCACTGTGCTTCCTCCTTTTTGATCTCCACACTCTCCCAATCAAATTCTTGTAGTATCTCCCACAACTTAGCGACTTTTGCCGCTCTCCATGCTGTCATTGCGTAAGTGTGTGCTTCATGAGTGTAATGATGACTGTTCGCCTTAATATGTTTTTTGGCTTCTTCTTTTGTGATAAAGAATGTACTATCTCTTTTTATATGTACTTTTTTCTCAGGAAAGAGTTCTGCTCCTTCATCTTCGTATTTTTTTATCCATTCTAAAATTTCATCGTAGTCATTATTACATTCATCCAGTTCCTTTAATTGTTCATCACTGAATTCACCGTCTTCTTTTGCACTTTCGATGTAATCTTCAACAGAATAAGATTCTGCTGCATTAGGTAAGTACACAGAATATCGCTCAGCGTTTCCTTCATTTGCTTCAACCCACTCATAGTCACCTACGACCCAAAATCGTGGTGCTGCCTGACAATCAACATCCTGTGTTTTCAATTCTTGTTGCAATTCTTTTAGAAATTGAATAGCTTCTTTCATACCGTTCTCTCCAGTAATTCGAAAGACACTGAGGTAACGTGTGGATCATCGTATAAAGTGGATTCTATAGCTGCTAACTCACTCTCATTTGCAACAGTTCTTACATATGAATTTTCTATTGTTTCTCCCATGTAGTTTTGTTTGTAATGAACTATAAATTTTTTCATTTCGCTTCCTCCCATTCTCTGAAACTATACGGATAATCAGTTTTGGAAATAAAACCGATTTCCTTTGCCTTTTGACGAATCTTTTCACAGCCTTCACGGCTATACGCCCAGATTTCTTTGTAATCTCTGAGATCGCCATATCGACCCGTGATGATAAACTCCCTCATACTGTTGACCAGCTGCCACATGTTACCCCCGTGTGAAAATCCCTCTACTCTTCGTCCTCGTTCATATGGATAAACATATTCTCCTGTATAATCGTCAATGAAGAATAGCTTGGTTTTAAATCTAAATGAGGCAACCCGATCTTTTGATTTGCAATAAAAAGTCCTCCTACCAGTGCTTGCTATGAGCTTGATAAGCTCGTTTATATCATTCATACGCTTGATTTGTTCCTTGCTGGCCATTCATTTCCTCCTTTTAAATTGAATGAAAAATTACTTTTAACTAATTAATTTCAATTGTTCTTTCATATGATCAACCCATTCAACAAACGCATCTATAATAGGCTGCCTGTTGCTTGAATCTGCCCATCCTGCAAATCCAATAAATCCATCTAAGTTAAAGCTGATTGCTTCCCGTTGGGTAAAGTAGTGACTGTTTATGTATAGATAGCAACTTTTCAATGTTCCATTTGCTTTGTACTTGCTGTTTAGTTTTTGACTCATCCTCATTGTGTCAGTTGACATCGCTTTCGCTTTAACTGCTCGTTTAATATGCTTATTGAGTAGCATTACTAAGATACAAATATCTCCCTCTGTAATGTCTTCATAACGCAGTCCCTCTTTTTGAAAATAACTTCTTGCTTCTTCCGAGTTCAATTGGTCTTCTCCTCCTAATCAATTAAAATCTCTGTTTCACCTTAACTTATCGAACTTTTTTCTTAATCTGACATGCCTCATCAACTTCTTGTTATTTGCAATTTCTAATTCGACCGCATCTATTTCTTCTTGAATCATCGGTTTCCAATACTTTAAATAACCTATAAAACCAGCTGAGCCAAATGAGACATTTATCAATCCCCAGAAGAATTCCATGTTCACGAATTCACCATTGCCATTACTTCTGAATAAGAGGTAAATAAACAAATTTACAAAGATGAGTCCTGCCAAAGGCTGCTTTAATACCCCTGCCTTCATAAGATACTTTATGTCTCTGACCAAAACTCTCAAATAAACACCTCGCATATATGTTATTTTTTAATTAATCCGCCGTGATCTTCTTCAATATGTACCATCCACTGTTCATATAGCTCATCGTACCAGGCATTGCTAACCGCAGTATAAACACCAATACCTTCTTCATGCAGCATTTTAAAGATTTGCCCACTCTTCAAATTTTCAAATGACTGTTCAATCCATGTTCCCTCAACATACACATGCACCTGTTCAGTTCCGACTACAGACATTGCATCACCACTTTCTAGTTTTTAAAAATGAATTGTTTATAGGCTTATCAGCTTTCTTTTTTTCCAAGGTATTCACAAACCTTACAATTTCATTGACTTTGTCTATAATTTCTTCATTGTTTGGCAATCTGCTAATCTCGATTCCATCTTCTGCTTTTTCTACGGGCACTCTCTTTAATGGCATTATCGGCATCTTATTCTGAATCCACCCCGTTCCATAATGGCTGAAACCCTCCAGACTCCTCATCAACGACAATCAATTCAACTGTGCCAATCTCAGTTTGAATCGTATCGATAGACACCCCAAATTCCTTTTGAAGTTCCAATACCTTTTGAGAAAACTTTTGATATTTATTCAACCTTCCATCTCCCTCTTTTGATTAAAAACTATCTTTTATTTAAATTTCTTGAGCGCCATCGATTAATCTCAAAGTTTCTTGCGCTTTACATAATTTTTCACTATAGTCCTGAATTTCATGTTTTGTTATTGCTAACTGATCAAAGAACAATATCCACTCTTTTTCAAAGGATCTACTAAATGATTTAATCACACGTCCATTAAACCAGACATCTAATATAAGCCTGCTTTTTTCAGTATCAACGTTGCAATCAAATGCAGATTGCTTATCAGAGCCCGCATAAATAGTTTGTTTTATTATTTCATCTAAATAACGCCATCCTTCTGTTTCCTCGGTGACAACATATGTATTCATTTTCTCATCTCCTTAATTTTATTTATCAAAAGCGATATTCTCCTTGAAATCACGATTTCATCTAAACTGATAGACCCGCTTGTCGATCATTCATCATGATTTTAATCAATTTGTTATTTCTCATTTCTTCTTTCTCTTTAAGAATGGCCTCTTCATTAGCTGCCAGCTTCATTTTCAATTTTACGTTTTCTTTAATCAATTTCTTCATATTGCTCATATGTATTGTCTCCCTCTAGAAGTGTGTTATTTATATTCAAACAATATTCCTTCATCAGTCTTTGGTATCTGTGAGCACTCATTTGAATTTGGTTTATAACCAACATAAATGAATTCTTTATCTTCGTTTAGGATTTCGTATTCCTTGTTCTTTTTAAACACTGGGTTGTTCGAATCGTCTGCAAAAGCAATGTCTTTCTTAAAGATTACTGAGTCCATGCCTTTCACCATCCTTCTTATTTTGCTTATGGGTGATATATGAGTTCCAGCTGCAGTTCTCAAAGATGTTTATGTCTGCCTTATGGTGCATCTTATACCAGATAAGAGTGAACTTAGCAACCTCATATACATAATATATGTAATTTATTATTTTAATCACCTTTATTAATCACCCCACTCAGAATCATCAAACGGCTCTAGATCAGCTTTACTTTCCCATCCTTCAATGAAAATTGTTTCATTGTCTTTATGCTTCAATAGATAATCTGCTAATTCCTCTGGAGTTCTAATCGATGTTTCTTCATCGATAATATCTAGAATAATATCTCTGGCCATTAAATTTGTAACAACTGTTTTCATGCTGTCCCTCCCAATTCCTTTGAAATAATCCTTTTACACGAATATTAAGGTGGGTTCCTTGTCTTCTTCATATCGTTCATAACCAATAAAATATCGATCATGATCTTTTTGGATATATGGCGAAACCCAGTCGATAAATTTTGCAATCTCATCATCGTAGTCTTTTAAATTACATCTAATACTCACATAACAAGTGCCAACAATCATGTCATTTTCAATTTTGCTATAGGTTTTTCCATCAAAGTAGAAACTGTCTGATTGAAGCATCCATTTCCATCTAGTTTCATTAGAAAACAGGTCGTGATCTGGTAAATCATTTGGTTGCTCCTCTCTCTGACCAGTCATAAACTCTAAAATATCGATTATTGATCTTGGTGTTTCCTCAATAAGTTGAAAAGCACAAACTAATTCTGTATACATTCCCATAAATACATCTCCAATCATTTTTAATTTGCTAACTTGGTGTATAGTAAACTTCTAATTCAAAATCATATTGGGGAAACAGTCTCCATATAGTGTGACCTAGATATCTATTTTGAGCATAGTACAAGCAGTTTGATGTACCGCTCTTACTCCCATCATAAATAGCTACAATGTTTTTGCTGTGATCAACCATGTATTCATTTCTCCTACTAAGCTTTGCAACTGAATATTCTCCAACTGGAACAGTACTATCTTTGTACTTTTCTTTTTCATCCACTTTGATTACTTCATCAGCTTTATCTAACATCTTTCTGTACCAGGCCTGTTGCTCTATAGACCATTTCTTATCTTGATTTTCAAATGGCACCGCAACAATATTTTTGATATGAGGATACTTTTCTTTCATAATATGTACACACCAGAACGCAGCAGTATCAGCTCCTAAAGCACCACCAGTGATAAACCTTTCACATTCATTTTCTTCGATCAATATTTCAATCACTTCGAGAAGCTTTTCTTTTAACTTCAACATTGTTGGATTCTTCATGTTATACCCACCCAATTTTTGTGGACGATGACCTGTGAAGCACACTGTTTTATGTCTTATTTTTTCACTTTCTTCAAAGATGCGTCGTTCTTCTTCTCTTTTTTCCCTTTGTTGCTTTATCCACTCTGGATCAGAAAACTTTTTAAAATCAATAGCCAACTGACCAACCCCTTTCAATGAGTTCTGGAATATTAGTTTAGTTATTTCTGTAATGAATTAATTTCACTTTTTAAATTTTTGATTTCTATTTCTAGCTTCTTTTTTGTTTCATGATGTTCTTGCTCTTCAAGTTCAATCAACTTTTCATAAGAATGATAAGGCTGATTCCCAATCCAGATTGAATATTCGTCTGTTTCTGGTAAGTAATTAACTGTAAAACACTGTGGATGATAATCTACGTCTTTAAGAAACCCAACAACATCATCCCATTTCTTCAATCGATCATGCATACTCATATAAGTCACACCCTTTCGCTTAAAACAGTCTTTTTATTAAAAATTTAAATTTTAAAGTGTCTATTCCCCTCATAAAAGGTGATCACCATACCAACTTCCCCAAACATTTTAACTGATGTTCCATCTTTACTAGGTATGCCTTCGTATTTCTTCCCTTTTTCAAAATATACGCCACTTTCAATTTCCCAATCTTGCATGCAGATATATTCTCTCATGCTTTCATCTCCTTTTTCGACTCCGCTTCATACTCATTTCTCAATTTGATAATAGATGTTGATCTTAAATATCTTCTATCCTTTGTTTTAGCCCATGCGAAGAATCTATTATGCATTGGAGTGTACAAGCTCCCAGTGTTGATTGTGTGTTCATGTTTGTTGCTAATCTTATGCTTTAAACCTCTCATTTGTTTCCAAAAATTATAATAAGGAAGTTTTAATTTTGTCATGAATCCTGCAGCATCTTCAATGACATAGCCTTCCTCTTCTATTGAATAATCGACAGACACATTCAAATACCATCGATAAAAGTCAGTCCAGTTGTCAAACACAGACACCTGTCTTTTACACTCAATTAATAACCTCTTTGCTACAGTTTCCACTTCCGAATATGGAGCTTTTTCATATTTCATTTGTCGGTAAACAATGTCTAACAGAACTAATTTGTCTTCCTTGTATTCAATAATATGAGGATCTTTTTCTGGAAGTATTACTTCAAATACAAATGATGCCTTGTTTACTTTCAAATATTCTTCAATCAGCTTTACTTGATTTTGGTTAAATGTTTTATAGAATAATTCTTCTACCCATTTTGCGTGATCATTTGATAATTTTGACGTAAATGACTTGGATGTGAATACTAATTGATTAGATAAAGAATCATACCCTACAGTACCTAAGTATCCGTTTGCTTTATCATAAACTGTTACAGGAAATTTCAATGTATCAACAAGATGATGCATTCTTGTCTCTGTTCTTTCACCAATATTAAAGAACTTATCATAACTTCTACTTACAATTTCATTGCTTTCAGTATTGATAAACAATCCTCTTGCCTTAACATTTGTTTCATCCCATTTTTTCTTTCTAAACGCTTGTTTTGTAAAGTTGAATGAAGAAATACTGTCTGGCAATTTAGTCTCTTGAATATACTCATGATTACGTAGGTGCTCAATCAAGTCACCAATTGATTCTAAAAAATTGTTATCAGTTTCATTTTTAGAAATCTCATGCTTATAAATATCGTTTTTAACTTCATGTGTTTCGATTCCACTCTCAGACAGTGTAACTACTCTAAGATGTCCGCCTCTTTCAACTTGCCCTTCTAGATTATATGATCTATCAGCAGCCATAATAGGCAATCGGTACATGTTTCTGTGTCCATGTATCTGCACAATGTCTTGACCATCAGTATTTTTGGAGAATTCATAATCGATATCATCTGAATAGTCTCCAACTCCATTGATAAATTGTGTTGTTGCGGTCAACAGAAGATTCTCTGGTAATGTGGATACCCCTCCGTGAGTCACAATATATTTCTTATCTTTATATGTGAAGTAAGCCAATTGATGAAGTTTTCTGGCAAGTTGTCTCATGTCTTTCTTATCAACATTTGATTGATCAAGCTCAGGCTTTGTTTTGTTATTAAATGTGCTGCTTGGCGTTTCTTCATCATTGCCATACATGTTTATGTATCTATCGTGATTCCCCTCTAAGATAATCACATTTCTTTGATCTTTGATTGAAAACATGAACTCTAGCAACTCAGCGTTCTCTATTCCTCTGTCGATAAGGTCTCCTACAAATATATATAATTCGTCTTCTTTTAAGTCACCTTCTAAGTATTTCTGAAGAACGCTGTTACAACCGTGAATATCTCCAAAAATATGAATCTTTGAATATTCATCATAAGACTTTGGCTCATACTTCATTACAGATTCAAATTCATCAGGCTTCAGCACTTTTACCCAAGAAGGTACTTTTTCAGTTGTCATTCTTTCATAGATATTTAATATGCTGCTTTCAGGAACATGTTTGTGCTCAGGCCGCATTTTATTTCTTTTTAGAATTCTTTCAATCTCCACATCTGAAAAATCCAAAACATATACACGATATTTATATTTTTGAGCTAAAGGTTTATATCTTGAGATCATGCTTTGCTTAGAGTGTGTCGCATCAATGATTGTGAATTCTCCTCGCTGCATTCTGTCTTCTAATAATGTAAAAAGTGTGTCCCAAACCTTATTATCATGCTTGGGTGAAATTTCATATTTCCCTTGTGTATTTAACACAGGAGACTGAAACAGCAGTCTGATGTTGTCCGCAGATAATGTATACTGTTCGAGTCCTGCTTCCTTAATCCAAGTTGATTTTCCTACACCTGGACATCCTCTTGTTAGCACTAATGTTCTCATTTCCGTAAACTCCCCCTATAAATCAATATGAAATGCATCTTTTATTCTGTTATATAGTTAATTCTGCTGCTGATTCGACTACGTTGAAATAGAAACTTGCCCCTTCTTCAGTTTTGGGGTCTCTGACATCTATTTCAATTTCTTCGTTTGTATTTAGCAGTGTTTTAAAGGGAACATTTAATGCATCTTCCCACCATTTGATTCGATCATAAAAGTCTTCTAATGCGCTTTTTTTGTTAATGTGGGGAACAACAATGAATTCACCAGCATATGCGATATCAATCCTTATTACATATATCCTTTTTCCCATGGCTACATCTCCTATGTTATTTGCGAAAGATTTTTTTATTTTCTATTCAAGCTCATCCATTGCTTGGTTGGCCAACTCATCTGCCTTTTCGTTTCCTTCATCTCCACTATGCCCCTTAACTTTTAAAAAGGTAACTGAGGCTTGATTTTTAACAAGTTCATTTAATTCCATCCACAGTTCCTTGTTTTCAACTGGTTTCTTGTTTGATTTACGCCAATTGTTTTTAATCCAATTCTTCACCCAACTATTCATGCCGTTAACCACATATGCGGAGTCAGCATACACTTCAATATGTATGTTATTTGTCTTTATATACTTTAAAGCTTCAATTACGCCTGTTAGTTCCATCGCATTGTTTGTTGTGTTTAACTTGCCGCCTTTCAATTCAACTTCTTTCCCTTTATATGATAAGACTGCTCCCCAGCCTCCAACATTTGTTTCATTTTGGTTTCCTCTACAACCACCATCAGTGTATAAGATTACTTTCTCCATAGCTCTCTCCCCCTTAATTAAACAACAAGTATAAGTCTTTCAGCTGCTCTAGTGATAGCTGTATAAAGCCATCTGTGATGCGTTTCATGATTTAGCACTTCGTTAAGTACAACAACATTGTCCCATTGAGATCCCTGAGACTTATGACAGGTTATTGCATACCCAAAATCAAAACGATTGTAATCAGATTCATCATAGGGCAGTAATTTAAAGCTTGGATTGCCTATTGAATCATTTGGAATATAAAGTTCTTTGAAAAATTCATCTGTAAAGTCTGGTCTAAAATCAATAACTGTTGATTCATATTTAGGATCCCTTTTAATTTCATCACTGCTATATACTTTATGTACATAACCAGTCATTCCATTAACTAGAGAATAATCGTTAACTGATTTATCCCAATCATTCTTTAGGCATATCATTTTATCTCCAATCATTGGATAAACTGAGTCGAAACCTAAAAGCTCTCTAATCTCATCGTTAATATGAGACCTTGTTTTATTGAACCCACAAATGATTTGATCAGCACTTTTATATAATCTGTTTTTATGTGCTTCCCATGTTACTTTATCTATGACAACAACTTCTTTGTTCTCTCCATATACACCAGGTGCAATATCTTGCTTTGTTCTTGCCATCATTGACAATTTGATAATAGGGTTTTCAGCTGCTTGTCTATGAATCTCTGTAAGAGTGAAATCTGGATTGTTGAACATAGACATGAAATCTTCTATTCCATTTTGAGAAACTGGTGGCAATTGTCCTGTATCACCAATAAACAAAATTTTGATACCAAATGATTTAATATCCTTCATTATTTGGCCATCCACCATTGAAGCTTCATCAATCACAATCAGTTTTAAATGAGATAACTCGTCCTTGGATTTTTTTTCAGAATGTAAGTCACCATTTCTATCTGTTCTAACGTTGTAAATAAGTTTATGTATTGTACTTGCTGTATACTTCCCGTTTGCTTTTCTTGTTACAACCAAGGACGCTTTGCCTGTATAACAAGCAAAAGCCACTTCGCTATCTTTCATTTGTAATTTCTTAATTATGTATTCAACCAGGGTTGTTTTTCCTGTCCCAGCATATCCTGCAAGGAAAAATGATTTCTTTTTTGAATTCTTAAACCAGTCTTCAATAATCCTTACAGCTTCTTGTTGCATCTCTGATAACTCAAATGTCTTAGTCGATATACTCCCCTCCTTCATAATACTCTACAATTACTTTCCCCTCGTTCACAAAGAACTGATCACCGCTATCTAAATAAATCCAGAATGCTTTCTCTGGCTCTTCTCGATAGTCATAGATAAAATATATCTTAGCTCCCAAGAATCCCTCTACACTATCTCCAATGGAATATGAGACACTTTCATCAAGAAATCTAATTGACTTAATCAATGTATTCCCAATTTCAACTAAACCATTTGTAATGTTTAACATCTCTGATAATAAATCCACAGTATACTTGTAATTTATATTTTTAATTTTGAATGAATGATCATTTACGATTTAGCCTTCACCTCCTAAAGTCTAAATAAAACTTACATTTTATCTTTTTTAGTTGCTGCTTCATATATGTAGAGCAATTCATAACCATACTCAATTATTGAGTGAATATCGCCAATAGCTTCAGTCTTACCTTTTTCTAAGTTTCTTTTGAAATTAGAAATCGAACCCTCAATCTTTTCTAATTTTGATCCTAAAATCTCCACCAAAAACTCCTTCCTTTTATAATGTATGTAATTTGTATTTTTATAATACGATAACTTAACTTTCTTTGTCAATAGATATTTGTCATTTATGCTTGTTGCATAAAAATAAGAGCATTATTTGCTCTTATGAAAGTTTGAAAATTGTTTCATTAATTTTATCCCTCAGTACGACCAAGTCTGAGGGATTCATTGTTATTGCTACACTATTCTTTTCCCCTGAAAATAAAAGCTCGAAAGTAAATTGCATGTCACTTAGTTTGTTCATATTCAACTTGAGATTAATATCCTGGTAGTCATTCCTCTTCACAATAACATTTGCCATATTAGCTAACTTCTTTCCAATCCGAAAACATGTTGTTTGCAATCATAGATGTAGGATTTATGTTATTTTAGGTTTATTCTGTCTCTTCAACATTCTCTAATGTAATATCCAGACATCCAGATTCTAATTTTATTTCCCTATCACCGATTTTTAAAATGATATCTGTTGTTAATTCATAAGGTGTCATAACCAAATCCGCTTTTTTATACGCAGCCTCAGTATTTTCAACATCTTTAATTTCTAAGAATGTATCAGCGCTTATAACGAAGCAGGCCCTAAACTTATTAGCCATACTCATTTCTCCCTATCTAATTAGTCTCCTGCAACTTAAAAGGAACGTGCGTTCTATTTCTTGTTCTAATTATACATCTTAGCTCTAATATTGGCTACAATAATTTTTTCTTTTTTTATTGTGGTTAAGTTGGTATGATATGTAATAGAGCTTGTACATTTTAACAACAAAACTGGAGGTTGTCCGATGTTAAATGTAGAGATCGGGCAATGCCATATTCCTAGACTCCTGAAAGACAAAAATTGGACTCAGGCTGACTTAGCGCGTGCCACTGGCCTGACACCACAAACCATCTTTCAAATAATCAACAAACCTGTAGACATCCGTATAAGAACGGCAGCTAAGATCGCTGTGGCTCTTGGATGCAGGATTGACGATTTGTTTGAGTTTAGAATAAGGCATTGATTAACTGAGACAATGGTCTCAGTACACCTCCATTATCAGCGAATTCGCTGATAAGACTATACTACTATAAGCATAACAGGTTGTATAGGCAATATTTTGTCTTTTTTTGTCGAATAGGGCAATTATTTTGAATTTTTCATAAAAAAGAGACAAATCATAAAGATTTGCCTTCTTTTTTTAATTCATCAGCGTAATATTTTTTTATGGTTTCCTCATTCAAAAATTCTCTCCTGTCTGCAGTAATTTTTTGACGTAAATCATGAGCATTGACTTGTCTGTCATTATATATTTTATTAAGAGCTTTTCTATTTAACTCTTCCCCTTTTAACAAGAGTTTATAGCCCTCAAATAAAAGACCTGACTTAACTATTCCAATTGGTCTTAAAAACGACAAACCAAAGATTTCTTTGAAACTTCTAAAAGTAACACTCACTACAGTTCTTGATGCTTGTCCTTGCCTGATAGCATTGGTCTGTTTTGTTTTAATTACATATTCGTTAGCGGCCAATTTTACAATAGGATTTCTTAACCCTGGTTTCCCATTTAATGGTCGGTATTCCATTTGTGCATTTGCTTCAATACAGTCTTTTAAGGTCGAAGTATCTACCTTTACAGTTCTCTCACCAAATTTCGTATCACGAACAGTTAACATATTATTATTTTTTATGGCTCTTTCTATATCACTTTTTTTTAGACTTGTTATTTCACTCGCCTCAAATCCTAGTATACCTTCAAATAGTAATCTCAATAATGCCCTATCTTGAGGATTAATTAATTCCGCACACATTTTCTCTAATTCATTTTTTGTGATATACAATTTTAATGATGAATCTATACATGTCAATAAATCATTGGTTTTTATTAACCTGGCTAAATTATTAGCGCCCTTGGTAACACCGTTTGCAATTGACCAATCTATATAACCTACCATGGTGTATAAGAATGTTTCCAAAGATCCAAGAGAAGTTGAATACATTGCCCTTAGTACATTTAAAATTTCATCCGTTGTGAAATCAAATAAGTCTTTATCCCTTATTTTTTCTTCTTTTTGTGAATGGTTAAATAAAAGGGAGGCTTGCTTTAGCTGACTGTCACCACTTAATGTATCTAAATAAGTTTCCTTAAATTCCTTGTTATACCACAAAGCTATACACCTTCTACTTTATTCAATTTGTCTTTGACATATTTTAAAATATGATTTTTACTGTGAGTTACTTCATTTTTTTTATTCAAGACTTTGTATTTCGATAATTCTGGATTATTTCTGTTGAAGTTAAATCCTTTTTTTATAATTATTTGTTGCGTCATTTTTGCACTAATTCCAGAAGTGTACATATAATATGCTATTTCCATCAATCCAACTAATATATTTTTATTTATTACAATTGTTTTTTGCGCCTGCTCAAATTTGTCACCCAGAAACTCTTCATAATAAAGCTCAGTCACTTCATCAAAAAATTCCACCAAAAAAATTCCTATTTTTCTTACAGCTATCTGATCTTTAAGCAGTTTAGGAAATTTTGTAGCCTCAACTGCATTTGCTACCTCATTTAAAGAATATAAATAATCTGAATGAGTTGTAATTACATCATGATCTAAACTTATTCTTTGACCAATTACACTGTTGTCTCTAATATGAGTAACAACTTTGTTCACAGGATTTTCTTCGTTCATTTCTTTTAGTTTCGATAGTCTAACTGGGGTCATTGTATTATGCTGCCCAAATAACTGCCTAGCAACTTTTTGAGTTACGTTGTAAAAATCCACTTTCATGAATTTATCATCAAAGCTGCCAGACCTTACTGCTTTAGAAATGCCAACAATACGATGATAACCATCAATTACATCAACCAGAGTATCTGTCATTACCGTCAAACTTCTTTCATTTGGATCATAAGATATCTCGATACCCTCAGACGATGAACCAAATCTTGCATTAAATATTAATGTTGAACTTATTAATGTACCATCCATAGCTTTTTGAGAAATCTGTTCTACCGCATTTTGGTTTAGTTCAGGGATAGGAATTTCACCACTTAAGAACTCAAAATTTTTCGTCTCGCTAGTTCTCTGAGTTCTAGGGTTGTATTGTAGCAGATGATTTTCATACATATTTGCTATCTCACTTCTTTTAAGTAAAAACGTAAAATTGTTGTCATCTACTTTCGTAACATTCTCAAATGTTATAGGGAAATTCAGTTCATTATCTTTATTTTGTGAGAAACCTTCCCATGTTGTTTCAATTTCTTGTATTATTCTTTCTGGGAAGTAATTCACTGGATTAATCTTTTCATCTTTAGTTACTTCGTATATACCTGAAGCCAGCAGATATTTTTCTTCTTTCTGAAGTCCTTCCTTTCTCCCAAATCTAATAATAAGATTCATTGTTTCCCCTGGCGAAACGCCTTTATGAGAAAGAACATTTTGCAGTCTTTCTCTAAAATTTTTATCATGTTTATTTTTTTGCAATAGCATTTCTATTGTTTCGTTTAGTAAAGCGTCTTTTTCATTATCAAAAATAACTAGCTTGTTCATTTAATACACCTCTTCTAAAACAAAAATAACAAACAAATTATATTAAATCAATTTATAGTCATAAAATTAATGTAAATGTAAACTTACCTAACAAATTCTAGGAATTTTTGCATAGTGCTCTTATCGGTTTTTCGAAAAAAATTGACAAAATCCTCTTTGAAGCACTTTCAATTAATGAAAAATCTACTTCTTTATCCATTAATATACCCGCAGAATTTTCAATATTGTCGTTTTTAGTTAAATATCTCAGTGGAGTCTTAGGATCTTTATGATTCCCCTGAGCCATAGCAATTCGTATATCATTGCCAGACTCTTCATATGCTATATCTATCCCAACTCCCTTTAAAGAGTGAGGTTTAAGGTTTCTTGATGCAGGTATTCCTAATCTATCCAAAGCTCTGTTAAACGATTCTCTGTAAGATCTTGATGTCAATCCATCAAACACTAAATCATTCTCCATACAATTTTGTTTTTTTAATTGCCTTAGCTCATTTAAAAAGTTTTCATGCAGCCCTGTAGAAACTAAATACGACCCCTTGTTTAGGGCTTCTACTTTATATAATTCGCCGTCAACTTTCTTGATGTCCATCCATTTAACAGTAAGTGCATACTCAATTCTAAACGAAGTACGAATTAGAAATTTAGTGAGCAGTTTCTTCTTTAAGCCATTTTCCCGCTCTAATAGCATGTTTTCAGCAATTCTTTCTGCTTCAGTTTGTGTGGTTTTGCCATAGCTTTTAGAGATTTCTTTTAGCTTCTTTGTTGATCCAAATTGACTTAAATCAATTATAGAAGAATAAGTACTAACCGACTTAAGAAACTTGTATAAGCCTTTAATTGATATCACTTTACGATTAATAGTTGTATTCGCTAAGCCCTCTTCTTTCAGATACTTTCTAAAATTTATTAAGTCAATTGAGGTTATTTCAATATCACTCGGAGTTAAAAACTCTATACCCACTTCAGGTTTAATGAATTTAAAGAATTGCTTAATATCCCCATAGTAGTTCACTGCAGTGTTTGTCTCAAACATACTGTGTCTTCTTTTTACTTTTGTAAAGTGTCTTGTATTTCCTACCGATCCCTCATCATCAATTTTTTTTAGATATGTCATGATATCGTTATATACAGTGTATTCCTTTAATGGAACTGCTTTCGAATTCATTTTTCTCCCTCCTTCACATTAATTCTTCAATTGTTGAGTTAAGAACAATCGCTATCTTTGCCATTTCAATTAGCCTAGCCTCTTCAGGATTAGAGATGATTTGGCTTAGCCTTTTCACTGAGATGCCTGATTCAGCAGCTACACTCTCAATAGTTTTGTTTGATTGTTCTATAATATTAATTAAGTTATTAGGCACTGGCACATCTCCTTCGAATGCTTATGTATCTTAGATGCCCTGGCCATTGATGTTAATTTTATGTAGTGATAAAATACTCGAATTCATATTCAACAGATTTTCGAAGTTCTTTAATGAATTCCATTCTCTTACTATAGGCTGCGAGAAGATCTCCAGTATATGTGTTTCTCAATACGGTTTGATTAAAAGAAAACTCATCTATTTGTTTTAAGTATGCATCTACAGCTTGTTTAACCCTATACAGATCAACAGGTGAATTGATTGAAAAACTAAGGCTGCGTAAATATGTGAGCTCTTCTTTTAAGCTGTTGATTATTTCGTATTGATACTCAATGTCCGCACAGCTTTTTTCTGGTGATGCAATCACTAGCCTTACCTCCTAACTATTCAATAATTTCATGTATCCAGAAATCATCGACTTTCTAATTTGTTCTTTTTTAAAATCTTTATCTATGTTATTTGTATTTTCTTTATGATTAAACCATTCTCCTCCGAATTTATCTATCTTACGAGCATATACAGTTTTATTAAAATTTATAACATTGTCTTTTCTAGCAGCTAACATAGTTCTCCCCCTAAATTAGATATTCCCGTATGTCTTATTTATATTTTAATGGATAAAAAAACATATGTAAAGCCTTTTTCATGACAAATAACACATTCTTTTAATTATTTTTGAATGCGTTAATTTAGTTCCTATTCATTTGGGTTTAAGACTACAGGCACTTTCCCTTTAAATTAGAAAAGACGCTTAGCTCAGTAGAGCCAAACGTCATGCTATGTATTGCTAATATTTATTTTTGTTTAAATCAACCGCCACGACCTGGATCAGCTAACTTGTTTGTTGTATGTGATTTAGCTTGTTCATAATCACTTCCCGCTGCTACACCTGTTGCTGCTACCAATACCAACGTTAAAACTAGAATCATTTTTTTCATTATATCACCTCCCTTCAAGTTGTAAAGTCTACATTGCGAAAATTTCCAAAATTTCATTTTCAACATTCATTTTTTTGAGTTCGATTAATGGTAGTTGCATAAAAAATTTGTCTCCAGACTCCTTGAAAAACTTTACAGATTTAAAGAAGTCTCTTTTATCTTTGCTGATCAATCCTTGATAAAAATAATTAAAAGCTTTTTGTCCAGGCTTCAGTTTTTTCAAATCAATTGAGTTTAATATCTCAATAGCTTTCTTGTTTTGATTGTTCTTTATATGGTAAAAAGCATGTTCATGTTTATCTGAATAATGTTCTTTTTCTAAAGGAAGATACTTGTTTTCTTTACCCCAGTAATTTTCTAAAAAGCTTAATGAGCGATAAACTTGTTTCGTATAAATTTCATTATTATTACTGGCCTCAAGTGCTGCAAGAAAATACTTTTTTGCAGTATCATAATCACTAAAAATATATGAATTCCCACTGTGTAAGTTGCCAAAGACTGCAAACCTATTTGAAATATTTAATTCTGTAGCTAAATTTGCCAATCTTCTGGCCTCATCAATCCTTAGCTGTGCTAAAAAAGCATCAGAATTAATTGCGTAAACCCTACTTTTGTACGAACCAGCAATATATTCATTGCATAATTCGCTAAAGTCAAATTTGTTTATTTGCTCATTAAGCTCATCCATTCGGTTGAATTCAGTGTTTAAATTTCTGTTATGTAGTAGCACAATTCTGCTGAAAAGTTTCATTTCCTTTGTTTTAAGCTTTAGAGAGTGTAGCTTTTCTGTTGTTTCAAACTCGTCAATTTCGTTGCGTAGTAACTTTTTTTGTAATTTATAGACATTCGCCCATTCTTTACTTTCTGCATTTGTAGAGCTTTGCAATTTTTTAATTAGTTCTTCGGTAAATTCATTAAGATTATTAGATGCAGCGTACTCCAATCCATCTCTAGCTAACTGCTTTCGTGGATCTGTATTTAAAACAAACCTTTGTATTAATTCGCTTTCATTTTGTGGAAAAACAAAACGAACAATTTTTAATAAGGAGTTAAAACTCTTAAGAGGTCTGTCTTGTTCATTTAAAAATTTATAAAAACCTGATGTTTGTGAATATCCTGCCAAACTAGCTAATTTTGCTGCTAATGAAGGATCTTCTTCACATTTTGTCTTTAATACTTTCTTTATATCCACTAAATGACCTCCTTAACTTCTTATTATAAATATACCTTGTTTACTCCGTATAGTCAACCACAAAATATATGTTATTTGTATTTTATTGATTGAGTTTTGACTTACTTTTCATACATCATTAGTATAGTTATGAATATAAACTAAAGGAGTTCATCATTTTAATGTTAGAAGAAATTGATTTAGAAAAGATATACGACATTCGAGAACACCCTGATAAGAATAGCGGCCGTTGCGACAATTGTGATACAGATCAATTTAAGTCCACTATATCTAAAGGCGAATTCATACGTAAGTGTGCTAAATGTGGAATGAAAAAGAGGGTTTAATCCCTCTTATCCACCTGGACGAATATCAGTCATGCTCTCTCCTCCTATTCTATTACCCACCTACTTTAATCTCTCCAATAATCAACCCAATCACCATCTCGTTAAAATACTTCTTTTATTTAAATAACTAATAGTAGTAAACAACCTATTTTTTCTTTCGGAATTGTTCAAGCATTACTTTCAATATTTTAGCTGTTGCTATCCTTCTTCGGAATATTTCGTTATCTGTTGAAAAATGTTGATTAAGTTGATATTTTAGATCTTTCTTGAAATCAGTCTCTCTATGATAAACAAAATTTATAAAATCTTCTTTCTCAATATTGTCATTAAATATTAGAGTAACTTCCATAAAATTTCTATAAGCTATCAGTCCTTCTTCGCTTTCTTCATCAACAAAGAAAGAATGTAAATTATATCTTAGGTCATCAACAATAAAGTACTTAAAGTCAAATACATCATTGAAGCTGAAATTAATATGACCCCATTCTGCTGAGGGTGTGGTATACCTTCCACCATCTAAAGTTACCAACTCCATCTCCTTCAGAACTGTGCCATTAACTTCAAGTTCGATTTCCTCAACTGAAGTGTCCTCATTATACATTACATAAGAGTAAAACTCAGATATAGAATCTCTTAATGAATCTGAAAATCTGTACTTCATTGCATACTCTGGAATGTAAGCATGATAATAACCATAATCATTGGTAGACCAATTATCCTTATCTTTCAAAAGTTGACTGAACCTTTCTAATCCTGTTTTGTCGAGTC
This sequence comes from Bacillus pumilus, assembly GCF_003431975.1. Taxonomy (GTDB): domain Bacteria; phylum Bacillota; class Bacilli; order Bacillales; family Bacillaceae; genus Bacillus; species Bacillus pumilus_N. The sequence goes on from NZ_CP027116.1 coordinate 2,080,252, forward strand.
CAAATCTTTTTTTCCATAATGACTCGATGGTTGATAATGAGCAATTTTGATTAATTGGGGTATTACTATCTCCAGTTCTTGTGTAAATAAATCCTTCCTTAACGTTTTTGTACCGCTCCTTCAAGAAATAGGGTACATTTATTGAATTTAAAATAATTAATACATCAATGGATTTTCCTTCTATTAAAAATGATTGTAAAAACACTTCAGGTCTGACATCAGCAAATTTAATATTCCTAAGCATATCAATTATATCTGCTTGTTTCTTCTTTTCATCTTCTTTTAATCCTTTGATTTCACCAGAATCAGAAACCCCCACTATTATATAACAATCGTGATCATGAAGAGTATTAGAAAAGCATAGAATGTCATGAGTTAATTTCCAATTATCTTGATGCCACTTTTCTTTAAAATCCAATAATCCCTTCATAGCCAAGTTCAATTAAACTCTTAATTTTTTCTTTTGAAACAACTGTCATAAATTTTTACACTCTCTTTCATATAAAAGAATGATTTTATTTTAATAACTTTTGTCTCTCTTTTAATCTTCTATAAATACTCAACCCAAAATAATTGTATTTAAACGCATTGCTACACCTCTCTATATAAGAGTTATTTTCGCATATAGCTGGTCGATACTCACTAATATTTTCTTCTATTTTCCTCTTCAGATCCCTAAAATTCAATTTTGCACCTCATAAAACAGCCTAAGTTTCTAAGCTTCATTTTAAGGAAATACTTGCAAAAAATTAGAAGGAGCAACTCCTTGGGTTAGGTTTAAAGTTGTTTTTTTGTGTAAATATCCCCTTTTTAGGTGCAGGAAATTAGTAATACATTGAATGAAACAAGACAAAAAGCGTGTGATTTAAATACTATTTCTTCTAATTTATGTAAAAATCATTTCATTTTGTGATATCCTCACTATTGAAAAATGATTAGAAAGGGAGTATTCGAATGAATAAGTTTTTTGTTAAGATGTTGCTAGTTCTCATATCAGCAGCAGTATTTATTCCAGCTACAGTTACACATGCAGCAGAAAAGGTTGAGCAGAAAGAAGATGTGGTTGTAACTTACAATCCTACCGAACTTCAGAAAGAGCTTGCTCTAAGAAATGTACCACTAGATAAACAAGAAGCCTTACTTGAAGCTTTTAAAGCTATTGAGAATGCTAACAATGATCCACTTGCCACTACAAATGGCCCTAAGGGTGCAGCTATTAAGGCAGCAATCAAAGTAATTAAAGGCTTAGTAAATAATGACTGGGCACAATGGGTTTTAAAGCAACGTTTTGGAAAGGAAGCTGTAAATGGTACTGTAAAAAATGCTAACAAAATCATTAAAGAATTAGAAAAGATTATTGATGTTCCAAAAAATGCAGCTGGTAGAGCTCGCGAGGTTGTTTCTGCAGAGCTTAGAAAACATATAGATGGAGGTGTAGCTGATACAATTGGACTTGTTGTTGAATACATTGTTCTCACTGCTGATTTACTCATACTTTAGATAAAAGGATGGTGACTGTATATGTCACAAAATCAATTCATTCAGTTCCAAAAAGCCAATGGTTTAGACGATGAAGACGTTCAATTCCTCATCACTCTCTCAGGAGCATTTTGTACCTGTGAAGAAGAAAACAAAAAGGCATATGATATAACAAGAACAGCGTTCATTAGACACTTTGGTGAAGAATTAAACCTTTCAGAAATTGAAGGAAACACTAGAGAAGAATATGAAAAGATCATCAATCAATTTCTAAGCAAGAAGGATAAAAAAATCAATGTAGATGAACTCTTACAATCTTTTTATGCTGCAGATATGATGGATGGATTAAAAAAGAAATTCAATTAATGGCCTTCGTAAGTAAATTGTGTGAAAAGGGGAGCTGTTTATATGCTCCTCTTTCTTATTAAAAACATCATTTTATTTAATTATCTCACAATGCTCTTTTGGATATTCACTGTCTTTGTCACAATTTTTCATCAGTGTAAAACTACCTTCCCACTTTGCAGCAGTTAGAATATCCTCCTTTACAGACACTGTTTCCCAGCCTTCTTCGATATCTTTAATAACCCTATATTTATTTTCCGTTATTGAATTCCCTTTTCTCTATTCGTTATCCAAAAGATATGTATCTACTATTTCTTTTTCAATGTTTTCAATCTCTACAACCTTATGATTATGATAATCCCCTTCATTAAACATTCTTTGAGCTTCTTCGAGAGTAGTAGCTCCTTCAATTACAACTTTCTTAATTGAAACTTCTTTAAATTGGATTTCGTAGCTCATGTTTATCTCCTCGTACTCCCGATGCCTTCATTGCATCTGCGGATAATAGACTATGTATATTTTTAGTATAACACTATACACCTAATAACTCAACACAATATATGTTATTTGTTATTTATAATTGCTTGTACACGACTATATTCATTTTGGAGTCCTTTATTATTATTAAATAACTCAATTTCTTTTAAAAACTCAACATGTTTCTTCTCAAAGCAATTTTTGTTAGTTATTTTTTGTTTTAATTGTTTTCCAATTGGCACTGTAAACCTCCTTTGCTTAGTAATTTAATTTGATGTTTAAGTATTCCTCAACACTGCCACCAAAGCCTTTATACCCTTCTTCAAGTTCATCTAAAATTTGTTCCTGATCAGCCCAACCTTTGAACATATTGTGCATGTTTGGTTTTGAAAGTTCTTTCTTAATTAAATCTCGCACATTATTCACCCCTTAAATATATGTAATTTATAATTCATCCAGAATAAACAAATGCACAAAGCAGCATAATGGCCAATATACTAAATACAGCAACACTGATTAAATCATCTAGCCGTTTTAATAACCGCTCCTGGATTGTTTTCAACATCTTCACCCTTAGAATGTGTGTTATTTAATTGTTTAAAACTCATGTTTTAATGTGATTTATATCTAATAGTGCTTCTTCTTGAATCGAATCAAAATTCACATACTTCATTTCTGATAATTGTCTATTGATCAAGTTCTTGAATTCAATTAATGCCTTCTTTTTCTTCTCTTTTTCGCTTGTGTTAGGAGTGAACAAATACTTTTACTGTGTTGTTTTGGTCTAGTTTGATTTCAATATATTCACCATACACTTTGTTTCTCTCCTTTAAAATGACGTATATATGTACCTTTTTTTTAATTGTTGCAAGTAAAGTCGTCCTAAGACGACTTCAATCTGTTCCTTTTCTCTTTGTCTTCCCTCGCTTGACGCTCTTTGCAAATTCCATTTCGTACATCAGGCTTAGTTGAGTTGTCGTAATACTCATCTAGAACCTAGTCAACTTTACATGATTGGCACATTTTTGGAAGTTTCGGACTTGGTTTTACTCATGCACATGCACTTTTAAAACATTAAAAATTCTTTGACTCTTCTTTTACGATCCATGCTTTTAATTCAGGAATCAATCTGAGCACCTCATCGGAAATATGAGCAAAGTCTTCCATTACATTACTTTGCACTGTTGTCAGAAGCATGTTTAGATCGTTTAATGGTTCAATTAAATCTGCGTATTTGTATACTTCAGGTATGCCGTGTTTTGGAATTCTTTCTTTAACGAAATACAGTATCTCATCTAATACCTCTTTATCTTCAGTTGAGAAATGGCTGGAATCCACATATGCCTCAAAATCATTAAGTGGCATTGGAAGACTGACAGAATCTAATTCTTCAGCTGTAAAGCTTGCAATTGAAGGGATATTATCATTATGCAGCTGTACTAAAAGATTGTAGCTCCCCTCATCTTCTTGCCTTGATATAATTATAGGCTTAGCATAACCAACTGCACCTGGAACACTTCTGGCTGAAAATTTTTGTCTCTCGATGAATCCGATCATGAAATTTTGAAAATTAGGATCAACATTCCACATTTCTTTAAAATGTTTTTTAAATTCAGCTGCCTGATAATTTTCATCTTTCTCCAGTTGTTTAGCAATTTTATCAATAAATTGTTTCATTATCTCATTCCCTTTGTGTTATTTAAACATTATCACTATAAACAATTGTTGATAATATTTCCATTAATTTGCTCATAATGCTACTGTCAATGAATCAGATTAAAAGAAACATTTTATAGAAATGTACTTCATTTACGTTTAACTGTTATTTCAATGAAATCTCCACTATCAGTAAAATTCACACTTTCTGTATCCAATGCAAAATCCAGATCAATTCCCGACAAAAAATTCTCTACATTAATCTCTTTTCCATTTTGACTAATAAGATACCAGCTATTCGAATTTTCCCTATATTGAATTTCACCTTTTATATTTAAAATGGTTTTCAACGGTTCAGCTTCGGGCATTTTCCAACCACTCCTTTCTATCATCAAACATTTTTTGATTTTCTAGTAACTTAATAGCATAAACAAAATCGAGCGCATATTCACTATCTTTGTTCTTCTTTAGTTCTTCCCTTAAAAACTCAATTACTTTATCCAATGTACATCATCCTTTCTGTAGAAAACCAATATTTCACCCGATATTAGCAATGTATGAAGTAACATGTTCATAGTTGTAACTGTTGGATTTTTCATAGCCTTCATCTGTACCCAAGTGCTCTAGTTTATCAAAAAGAAATGTCATTTCTTCTTTGTTTTTTGGCATTGGTAATGATACAGGGCACTTGCTCCATTTATCAAAACACCTGCTATTATCTGCGCTGATTTTTCCATTGATGCAATGGTATGAAGAATTTAGATTGTTTTCATCATGAGCTGTACAGAAACCTGCGAAAATACCTTTCCCTGTTACTGTAGCAAAATTGTACAGACCCTCTTCCTCATTAACTTCAACAATAAATCCTTTATTTTTAAGATTTTCAACAATGTCATTAAACTTCAAGGCTACCACCTCACTATTATGTATTAAACCTATTGTCTTCTTTATCGTCATTCTTCAATATCCTTCTCAACTGATCAAATTCATAATCAAGAAAGGGTTTTAATTTAGGTTCGGCGTTCAAAAGATTAAATTCAATAAGATTTATAGCTTCCCTAGCCCTTTGGATGCGCCTCGCTTTTCTTCTAGCTATCTTTTCATTTTCTTTTGCCGTTTCTTCAAATGAGTCCATTAAAACAGATCCCATCCACATTCATTTACAATTTCTCCACTGGCAAGATGCTTCAAATCATAACCTCTTTCACCGATACCAATAATTTGAACTTCATCGCCTTTCTCTAGCTCGACTGTAAAATTGCTGACATCCTTTCTTAAAATCTTCACATCATTAAGTTTTAGATTTTCGGCTTTTTTCATATTTAATCACTCCTAGTATTCATAGGTTCTGCCACTATTTCAGCACATTTATAGCAATAAACAGGTTCAAAATAATTATCAACATTAGTAGAGTCAACGTGCATGATTTTGCCATCTTTTGCACCTTGCTTGTTATCAATAAACTTAATAGCCATTACGGATACCTCATTATAAAAATAACGACTGTTTTTACAATCTGGGCAATAATATTCACTAGCCAATTCAAAACACTTTTTACATGCAATGTGCGGAGACTTAATAATATTCTTTTCATCCAAACCTGTTTCAAGAAAATTCTCACTTCGATCATGTTCCCCACACATAGATTTATCATGACTACCTGTGTATGCATGGTACTTTGATTTTGGATGAATCCAATTGTGATCTGCCTTTTTACTTTTAGTCGGTGGCAACTGCCACACTCTATTCAAGATATCACTCACTCCTCTCTATAAAAACAGAATTTATCGTTTTCCCTCTGTGCACCTTTGACAAATATCAAGCTCTTCCTGCTCCTTGAAAATTGGCGCTAATTCTTCCTCGCAAATGACACACTTCTTCATATATTGATCACTCCTTTATGCAGAAAGCATTTAATCTATTTCCAATTATAGCGCTCTTTCTCTTTTTCAGAATCGCCCACATGTGAGAGTATCCAATTATGATAACCCTCTTCTCCGCAGTTAGGGCAATCCATTTCTGATACGTTTTTCAATGTGTTTATAGTAGGATTTTCGGCAAACAGGTGATGATTGCATTTTATGCAAAGAAACACAACTTCATTTTCCAATCTCATCACTCCTTTCTGTAGAAAATTAATTTTTATCAATAAATCCAATTCTCTTGCCAATCGTATAATTATCCCTTTTTAAAAAACGTTATGTAAGCTTTTGATTTTCACCACTAGATCATCTAAGATGACTCGTACATCACTTTTGTCAACATTGCCCCTATTAGCTATTGAGATAGATGTCTTGTCTATTAGTTCCCTTTCTACTTCTGCCTTTTTCTTTTTAATTGATGTCTCTAGCATTTCTTTTTTAACAGTAACATCCCATAATTCTTTTTCTAATTGAGTCAACTTTTCACTCATGTTTTTTCTCTCCTTTTATGTTTAAAATCAACATTTTATTTAGTTCACCAATCTCTACCGTTCTTTACTGCTTCTAAATCTTCTTCTGCTTGCTTTACATATTCTGCATTTCTTTCATTTCGAAAACTTGAATCTGTATCAGTTCTATAAGCACTTTTCACTTTTTCTAATTGACCTTCATAATAAGCGATTAACTGTTCTCTTGTTTTCATATTATCATTACCCTTCTGTATAAAATTAGAATTTTATTTAGTATATAACATTCCATTTTCCATTTTTATACCAAGTATTTTTAACGAGTCCTTATCAAACTCCATAGGTTTAGATCCTGCTTGATCCATATAATAAGTTATTGCGTGTTTTGGATCACAAAAGAACTCTGTATACCATTCGCTGTACTCTACTTCTGTTTTATCTGTTATATGCTTGCCACACATTCCGCATTTAATTTTCTCCATAAGGCACCCCTTTATTTCAATACTGTTTCCAACGCTACATAAATTTTCTCATGAAGATGTATGGCGGTTCTAATCGCTTCTTCACTTTTGAATCCAAATTCTTTACCTAGATACCTAACGTCTATATTGAATCTCCCTTGTTCTGTTCCAGGATAAATAACGGCGATTGGCTCAGGTGCTGCTGAGTGGACTCTATAAATGACTTTATAACTTGTTTCTTCTTGAATGCTGTATCCTTCATTTTGACTTTTCTTTTGATTATATTTCTTCATCTTAGTCCCTCTCAGCACCCGATGACTTACTTCATCTGCGGTTTTTCTATATCTTTATTATATATGTAATTTGTATTATTGTAAATGGTTTTTTATATGTTATTTGTGCTTTTTTGTTAACATTAAAACCTTTGATGTATCTAACATATAATAGAACTTGTTTTTCATTGTATTGTTATATTCTCTCTCACCTTCAAATTCATTGATAACCGCTCTTTCCTCTTCGTTCATTTCAGTATACTCTGTATTACCGTATGATGGTGGCAGCCAACCCTTTTTCTGACTTCCAAAAATATTAAATTTCTTTAAAATCTCATCATTTTTAAATTCAATATGACATGTCCCTTTTTTGTAAAACGTTAAATAGAAATACTTCAAATCAATTTTTTTCGTTTCCCCATAGTGTTTAGATAGTTTTAGAACTTCATCAATATTAACATCTTCAGTAAGCCCATTGTCTAGGTAGTTGAAGACTTTTTCAATGTCTTTAAGTTTGTCCATAACAGTATAATATGTAGGATCATAGCCAATCCAGGAAACATATGCATTAAGTGGTATAACAACTTTTTTGTTTATTTTATAAGATTTGTTTGTTTTCCATCCGTTATATAAATGAACATTTTTTGATGTTTTATCATAATAGTGTTTATGGCTGAACTCCTCAAACAAATTTAAAATGGTTTCTTCGACTCCCTGAATCATTTCTTTACTCATTTGTATTCTTAATGTGTATATGTTGAATAATGAGAAATCGTAGTCCTTTAACTCCTCGACATGCTGCAAATATTTTTGCTTTAGATTGCTTGTAAAAAGACTCATAAACTCCGCATTATTAAACAACGTATTCCAATACTTTTGTCTAACCCGCTTTACAAAAGCGTTTTCTATATCTTCTTCATAGTTGTTCCTAGATGAATCTAATTCCAGCTTTAATATAGGCGAAGACTTTTCTTTAAAACTATGTAAAATTAATGGCTTCATGCTGTTGTATTCATTTATTAGTTTAAGTCCTGCTTTTATCTCGTAGTTGAATTGCTCAACAATTCCCCTTATGTAATCAGAATCAATTAATTGAGTTGATTTATAATCATTTGAAAGTTTGTGGCTTTCATCCTTTTGCAATTCATCTAAAAGAACACTGTTATATTCACCGTTATCAATTTTTATATAAACTAAAGCTGTCTCTACGCTTGTCTTTCTTTCAGAACTAACAAAAGCATCTTCTAAAAAATCAACATCTGCATTAAGATCAGTCAACCTTCTTACAAGATGTTTTCTGTCATTCGAATAGGGATTTTTTAAAGTTTCGGCGTTTAATAAACAAACAATCTGACCCGCTCTATTCTGTGATTCAATCAAATCAATAGCCTTCAATAAATGCTTATCTCCATTACTGAAGGGAGGATTCATAAATATTAGATCATATTTCTTGTATGTATTAAAAGTTAGAAAGTCATCTGAAATAACTCTGAAATCTTTACCTTTTAAGACGTGGCGCAAGTTCTCATCGTGCTCAATAGCATCGATGTCATATTTTGAATTACGTCTGTAAGCCTTAGTGTAATCAAATTGTTTGTGAACTGCTTCCACCAAATTACCTGAACCTGCTGATGGTTCCAATACTGATTTTATATTCTTCCAATGAACCTTTTTATTCATTTTGTTTATTATACTTGCTGGAGTGGGATAAAAATCTGCATTTTCTTTAAACATGGATTCTCCTTTATAAGGGAACGCATCCTTCGAATCATACGTTCCCTTTTCAATTTAATTTGTTCGATATGTGTTTATAATAGGTTTTAAATTTTGTTTTTCGAAGTAATCCAATACTTCATCAAATTGCTGTTTATCACATGATAGATACTTGCTGGAAAGAGTCATGAAACCTTTAGATTCTGTAACGTTATTCAATACATTTTCAGGAAGGTCTTGCCATCCTTCATAAATCAATAAATCGGAATAAAAATGGGTACAGTACAATTTTCTTTTGTTTTGAGGCTTAAAGACAAGTTTTACTGCATTATCATACTGAGCATATTTAGTTGGCTCACAAGAATCGAATGTGATTTGTTGTGTAATGAATGACCCTAAATCAGATATGTAGTAAAGCGTATATTTTTCACCTTTCTTCAAATCTCCATGTTCAAATTGTTCTTGGATTCCTTCTACTTCCATTAATAATTTATAAAGATTTTGCTTAAGTTCTGGTATTTCAATTTGTTGAATGATACTCTTTGAAAGAGTAATATTGGCCAATAGCAGTTCTTTTTTGAATGCATTTTTATATGCTTTCCACTCTTTATCTTTCCATGTTTTAAACAAGCCTAACTCTTCAATGATAGATGTTGAAATATCTTCCATTGTATTAGCTTGAGTGATAAGTTCCTTTAAATCGTTTTCTTTCAACATTTGTTGATGCTCAACTGTCTTTTTGATTTCACAACCCTCAACTAATCCCACATATCTCGCATAAGAATGACCTTGAGCATCTACAATAAACTTCAATTCACCATCAAAATAAACCGCTACGCCTTTTCTAAACCATTTGACGGTTCTTTTTTCTAATTCGTCCATCATATCGTAATCTAAATAAGAATTAATCCTATTATCTTCTGTGAAGCTGCCTCCCGTTTCGTTTAAGAAGTCAAAGTTATTCATTAACATATTCCTAAAATATTCAAACACCTCAGGTCTTGTAAAATGAACTTCTTTAGTGATTTTTACATCTACGTTTGAATAATCACCTTTTTCCACTTCATTCTTATATTCTGTTAGTGTACAATTCTTATTTAAGTTAGCAAATTGTGAATTCATCACGAAATATTGATGTTCTTCATCAAGTTCTTTGATTTCAATAGATGAAGTGATTTCTTTTACCTTTTTGGACTCTTCAAGTTGAGAACTTTGATATTCTTTATTTATTCTTTCCTGTTCTTCGAGATACTGTTTAAATTCTGCGTCTTTTTTTAGTTTCTCCTCATTTGCTTTTTCTTCTGATTTTAAGTCATATAATTCACAGTCAGTTTTAATTTCTTCAGTTTGTTCTGATTGTGAATATTCCCAATCAATTGACACGTTACCGTAAAAATTATAGCTACCAGCATAATCTGTATAAGGATCTGCAGCACTATAACAGTGGCGGTAATGGTTTAACACAGCTTCACAATATTCACGAACTGCAGAAAGATAAATACTCTTATTCTCATAAGGCGTTTTCTTGATTTCTATATTAATACTGTTGTACATATAGTTTCCGCCTGTTCTCACAGAGAACTTAAAACCTGGAAAACGTTGAGTAAGGTGTTTTTTAATTTCTTTAGAAATTAATTTCACATCTTGTTCTTTATTTACTTCAAATGGTTCCCACTGTGTAGCATTCCAGAGATTAAAATTATTTTTTTTCATTTTTTTGTTTTGATTCTTCGTTTCAATGTATGTAATTTTATTTTTAGTGATATCGTTAGCAACTTCTAAAGATTCATTAGTACGTTTACTCCACCAACATTTTTTAAATCCAGAGTATCGAAAACCGTTAGATTTTAAATGAGTCAATGTTTCATTTCCTGGCTTATTATCAAAGTATAATTCGATTCCATTCAATTCTTCATTAATTTTTAAAACTGCTGTCATTTTCAATCTCTCCCTTTAAAATATTCATTTTATTTCGTTCTTTTCTATATCTTTATTATATATGTTATTTGTATTTTAATCAATACTTTTTTTATGTTATTTTTAATTTAATTCAGTATTTCATTACGTCCTATGAGGGGTTTGGGGTGGTGTAGGACGAGAGGGCAATTCAACTTGTTGAAGTGACCAAAAGTCAGCACCCCAAGGTCTTATTTTCACTCTATATGTTATTTATAATTTTAACTTCTTTTCTTTTACGAGAGATGGCTCAAAACCGTTGTGGCTGTTGAGTTTTTTTAATGATTTATTGCTTTTGTTTTCATAGGTCATTTTCTAACCACTCGATTAATAGACGTCTCATTCTAAATGATGGGATGTAAATGTTGATTGATTTATTATTCCTTATTGCTGATCTCCATATCCATTGAATCATCTCTGATAATGCGTAAATGTCTTGATCTATATTTATGTTATTCTGCTTAAAGAAATCATTAATAGCTGGATTAACAAATCTGTTGATTGAATAAACTAATGATTTCTTGTGACTGTATTCATTAGTCGCTTTAATATTACACGCTAAGAATCCTTTAGTGTATCCTTTACCACTCAACTTCCCTTTATGAGACTTAAAGGTTGTCCAAAGGTTCTCATTTGATTTAGACTTTATGATATTTTGGTAATAGTTTAAGATGTTGTTTTTTAACCGCTTATGTAACACTGTTCTACTTTCAAACCAATTTTTAGACAATGCGTAATAGTCGTCACCTACCTTGTTCAGATCTCCTTCGTAAATCTTTATCTTATTCTTCAAAGCAGCTTTAACCTTTTGGTCTAGGGATTCATTATGTTTAATTAATTTATAATTTTTACTTTCTTTTATAACTGATAACAATTCATATTCAATACCGTGTAAGTCAAAATAATACTTTTGAATCTGAGCATTAAACAAATATGTTAACACGTACACCTTGTTAAACTTAGCAAAGACATCGCTAGGGAATTCCCAGAACAAAACAGATTCATTGTGATAGATTAGATTATCACTTTTGGCCAGCTTCTTTAACGACTGGAATTCTCCTTTGTATTCCCTATTCAATTTTTCTTCATTCTCAGAGTTCCACAATATCTTTCCGTTGTTGTTAATGATCCATTTATTTTTAAATAACATATCTAAATCATCTTTAGAAATATTGAATTTTTTAATCACTTCCATTGATTCGTCCAGCACCAAAGTATAATTGCCTGAGTATATTAAATCTTTAGTTGTTTGATCAGACATACTAAATAATGCATGAGTTGCAACAATGTCCTTGTTTTCAGAAAGTAACTTATGAAAGGAATCAATTTTATACAATACTTCTCCCTTTTCTGTGTGAACCTTTGGCTCATAAAACTTTCTGTTGCTGCATGACTTCTTAATTCTTGATACTTCATCCAGATATGGCGTGATAAAAATGAAATGCTTATCTAAAGATGCTTCATTCATGTGATCAATCATTAGACTCGTTTTACCGCTGCCCATAATCGAATCAATAATTTTTACTTTTGACATTCGTTCTCCCCTATTCAAAATTATATGTATGGCGAGCTGAGCTACCGCTCACCGTTTAAAACATTTAAATATAAAATAAGATAACCATGAAACAATAAGGATTAATGTAGCAATAGCATATGTCAAGGTAACAATGTATTGTGTGCTGCTATTGAATAACCCTTTTATAAGCCAGAATACAATGAATGTGATACCAAATGTTATAAGTGAATAGTACAATGGATTATGTTTCATATATGTTTACAAAGTGCTGTAAGGTGCTATAATATAGGTGACAAAGGGAGAAGTTATCTCCCAATGTCTAATGATGTTTATCGGCGTATACGTTGGCGTGTCCTTGTCCGAGGTCGCTTATGTGTACGCTTTTTCTTTTGGCTTATACTTTTAGTGATACTGACAGCCTTCTCAATAATCACAAGCATATTGATTAGGATTGTAGTAAGACTGATTAGTAAAGCCATAATTATAGTCACCTTTTCAAGCACTTTTGCACCTCCTTTCCATACTTATATTATAACACATAATCTTTATAATGTATGTAATTTGTAGTTTATTATTTGAATTTATTTATATTTATTTTTGTGATTAGATTCGTTTGTATGGTGTGTTGTATATGATTAGATGATTGGTTGAGTGTTTGATTTAAACGGCTGTGTGAGGCTGTGTGAGGCTTTGAATGTGCTTAGGATTGATATCGTGATGTATGAGTGATGAGGACTAGAATATATTATGGTGGATGTGTGAATGCTATAATATGATGCGTACTAGTTAGGCTAGATAATGTGAGAGTGATAAAGTATATAGTGTGAGAATAGACAATATTAAATTTAAATATTATAAAAAATAACACTTCGATTTTCTGCCCCCCGTTATTCATACGAAGAGTTCCGCATAATGGAACAGATATTGAAAATCGAATCATTTTTTTAAAATTTTTAAATTTAGTTTAATAAAGTATTGATTTTTCTTATTAATTGTGCGTCAAGTCAATTGCAAATAAAAAAGCAGACACACAAAGGAATCTGCATTATAACTATAATTATAAGTCGTATTCATAACTATCTATTACCATTAGAGGGGGGTATATTAACATCCAAACCGCATAAATAAAGAACAAATGTGCCCATAGCACTTCCATTTCCACACCCTATAAATTTTATCGATTTTAGCCTATTTTCTATCGTACTTGCTATCGTAAACGCCTTATATATCAACGTTAATCCCTTCCCCTACTCACCCATTTTTCCTGATTTTCATCAAATTTACCCACTTTTACTTACTCCCACAACGACTTTACGATCACACATCCCTCATATTGATCAAAATATCACCAAATCCATTGCTATTACTGTGTTTTTTCTCCGTTTGATCAATTTTACGATATCGTCCTCAAAAATTTACGATAACAAAAAAATGAGACAGTCAATTGACCATCTCACCTGGTTTTATCCCTTTAATGATTTTAGTTTTTCTAAGAAACTTCCCTTGCTTGCTTGTTTCTCACCCTTGTTAGTGTGAGTCTGCTGCCTTAAAAATGCTGACTTCGAGTTAAACTTTGGAACATATACCTCTTCTTTAACTGGTTCAACCTTTCTTGACTCAATCAGGTCATCTAATTGCTTCATTCTGTCGTTAATCCATCCTAGACCACTTAAAATACAAATCACTTGATTCTTACCAGTATCATAATACCCTTTAAATAAATCTAATGGTTCACCCTCACTGAAAAGTCTCTTAAAGCTAATCTGATCAGTTAAATCTGCATTGCCGTCTATAATAACACCAGCTTTAACTAATGAATCAAAAGTGTCTGCACTATATATCGATTGCTGCCACGACTGTTTAATATCATCATGAAGAGTGTTTGCGAATTTTCCTTTGTTGTAATCAGATAAATCCATTTTTGATATCACTGTCACACCTGGAGTATTGAAAATTTGATTTAAGTCCTTCTTGTCTAATGTACTGTAGCTAGATGGAAGGTTTGTATACCCTTCAACTTCTTCAAGCATATCAATAAATTGTTTGTTTACCTTTTGGTATAGGATTGGCTCTGATAATGATTTAATGCCCTTTTGAGACACTTTAAGATTGTCTAGTGGAATTATATTCAATTGTTTTTCTGATAGTTCCTGAAGGCATTCTACGGTGTTTAATTGATTCAATACCACTTCACTTTGATCAGGTAGTACGGGTACACCAACTACGGTCTTGTTATCCAAATATTCATCTAATAGTTCAATTAAGGTCGGCGTAATTCCTGATCCTGTGCCTCCTGCAGTAGAAAAGACTACAAACACAATTTGAATCGATGGCTTTTCCATTGCTTCTTTAATAAATTCAACAGATGATTCCCAGTTATTTTTGAAATAATTGATAGCTGCTTCTCTATCCTTGCCAACTCCCTCAGATCCTACTAATTTCAGTCTATCTTCAACAACTTCTAAACTATTTAGATCTGAGCTAGAGTAATTGACAGCAATACTGAAATACCCTCTTTTCATTGCTTCATCTGCAATGCTCCCACCACATTGACCAATTCCAACAAATCCATACATTAAACCATTTCCCCTTCCAAATGATATTCTAAGGCCATAATTCCATATGAAGTAATTATAAATTTATGGTGTTTACTTGATGAGTCTCTTTCAATAAGTAGCAGTGCCTCTAATTTACTTAAAGCTGATCTTATAGCCGCTTCTGAAAATTGAGTGTCTAGTTTAACTGATTCGATCTTGAAGTCTTCTTTTGTCATTCCTTTTATTAGCCTGTTCGCTCCGCATTCTTGCAGCAATGTTAACAGTGATACATCATCAATATTTAATCTGGCCACAACTTCATCAAAATATGTCTTACTGCACCTCCACTGATAGAGTAACAAAAATTATCTAAATAGACAATTTTTTTTATCCATTTGAGTGAATTAAATTGAACATTTGAATAAAGACAACACATAATATAAAATTCTCATTGGGTGATATTATGAAATATAAGGTTAGAAGCAATTTAAAGGACTACCTAAACTCTAAAGGTATCAAACAGAAGTGGCTTGCAGACCAAATAGGCACTAACTCCAGTAGAATTTCTATTTGGTGTACTAATAATGATGAAGGTTTCTGTCCCAATCCCCCATCACTTCCTTACGCTATAGCATTATGCAATACGTTGAGATGTGAAATACATGATCTCTTCTCAATTATTAAAGACTGAGTAATCAGTCTCTCTAACTAAAATACAAATAACATACATTTGTTATTGACTAAAATATAAATTACAAATATAATCACCTTATAACGTACTGAAATGAGGTGATTTATTGGGATCATGTAACAAGCAGGACATTATTGAACTTCTTGAGTATCGGATTGTTAATGGTATTGCTTCTCAAGAAGAGAACACATTTTATGAAGACTTCAAATGGTTTGGCAAAATGGACGAGTCTTCTACCCTATTTAAAAGATTAGTATTACATATTGAAAACGAAAATAACAAATAAAGGAGAGCGCTTTTGGGGAGAAAAACAAATGATTTAAGCAAACAAGTGTTTATTTATAGTCTCGATACTTCGAGTTTTTATAATGACCGGGAAAATTTATTACATAGAAAGATTTTAAAGTCTTATAGATATAGAGATTTGCTTAAAACACATAATGGGGATACCAAAAAAAATAAGAAATACATAAAAAACAGAATCGCTAAATTAAAACAGGAGTTAAATAAAGCCTTCAGTGAACATGAAAGTGTACGAATGCTTAGAGCCGATACATTAACTGACAATAAAAAGATCGCTATGTTTGATTCAGTTATGACTCGAACTCTAGGTATAAAAGAAAACAATTTTTCTGATGACGTAATTGTGGTTCAGGTTTACCATTTTCAGGTGTTCAAGAGCATTCTTGATAAAGGTTTTATACATAACAATGAACTTTACGTTTATTTCACAAGTTCAGCAGGACAAATTCGTACGAAGAAAGCATGTTTTATTAAGAAGTCTACTTATGATAAATATCAAAACTCATTGACTTGTGGCCTTAGTTTAGATGATATCAATTCTAAAGGTGGTATGAACATAAACAAGTGGAATGCATATCTCGCATTATCTAATAGTGCCAGCAGCCATTGGGATATTGATATAAGCAAGACAGTTGTTGTTGATGATTTAGAGACTGAAGTAATGAGTGAAGTAGATTTTATAAATCGAGATACATACGAGATCACTAGAAAGAAGATGAATATCCCTATTGAACACACTGATGGTTGCGGTATTATATCTCCTCAGCTCAGCAAAAAAAGTTTTATGGTTAGGCTTCCTTGGGTTAAGGGCTTGTTAGTTCCTTTTGATTTTCACAAATTTGCTGACAAACACAATAAATCCAAAATAACAGATATATACGGAAAAGTGTGGGATATTAAGAAAGATGATATCCAAATTATTTTCACCAAATCACAATTTAAGATGTGGAAATATTATAAGTCCTGGAGCGAATATCAAGAAAAGTTTGTTCTGTACGGTTGCCTAGGGGCAAAATTAAACGAAGAAGACCCTTCTGTTGAAGGGAAGCTTACATATCAAATGCTTCAGACGCTTACGGATATTACATATGATGAACTCAAGTCGATCAGTGAAAAGACAATCAAGGAAATAAAAGCAATTGGAAATGACAAAGATGTGATGATGAAGGTTATGGGAGCTACTGAAAATCGAAAATTTAGATCACCAATGCAAGATGCCCTTCTCCTCTACCCACAGCTTTTAAATGATGACTATGTAAAAGAAATAATCAAAAATAAAAAGAAGAGCCTTGTTAAAGATGCGAAATCAGGCAAGCTGCAGATAGAAAACTCCAAGTACACATATCTCTGCCCTGATTTATACGCTTTTTGTGAAAAACTTTTTCTAGGAATTGAACATCCTAATGGTTTGTTGGACGGTAGCGATGTTTACTGTGCGCTTTATGATGAAGGAGAAATTGATGTACTTCGCTCCCCTCATCTTTATCGTGAGCATGGTATTAGAAAGAATGTTAGAAATGAGCTTTTAGATGACTGGTTTATCACTAAAGGAGTTTATACAAGTGTTCATGATCCGATCTCAAAATTGCTCCAGTTTGACAATGACGGAGATAAAGCGCTGATCATATCAGATACATTCTTTGTTAATATTACAAAGAAGCATGTTGCTGACATCGTCCCCCTTTATTATGAAATGGGTGTTGCAAACAAACAGGTGATTAACAGTGAAAATCTCTATGAATCTCTAACAAATGCCTATGCAGTTAATATTGGCGAGTATAGTAACAATATAACGAAGATCTGGAACAGTTCTTCAGTTAATATTAATGTTATTAAATGGCTATGCGCCGAAAATAACTTCGCTATTGACTATGCAAAAACGTTGTTTATGCCTACAAGACCAGACAATGTTGATAAACAAATTAAAAATTACATAAAAGATAAAGTGCCTTTCTTCTTTGTTCATGCTAAAGATAAAGATATCTCATCTGTGCAGCCTATAACTGAGAGCACAGTAAATAAACTAGATGATATCATTCCAACTGATAGGATTAACTTCAAATCTGTAGCAGGAAATTTCGACTACAGCTTCCTGTTGAAAAACAAACGCATTAAAGAAGATGAAGAATTGGTTAATGAATACATAAAGCTTGATCGAAACAAAAAATGGCTTACAAATAAAGAAGAAACCAAACCAAATCAGAAGTTATACGTATATAAGCTAATTAGAGAAAAGCTGCTTGAAATAAATAGCGATGAACAGTATGTAGTTGATGTTCTTGTGAAACATCTATACAAAAAGAAAAGCAGATATAAAGCAACGTTGTGGGAATGTTTTGGTGAGACTATACTCAATAATATAAAAAGGAATTTAAAAACTTTCAAAGGTTGCGTAAAGTGCGGACAAATTTATAAGCCTACCTCGAACAACTCTAGTTTTTGTTCAAAGTGTTCAGTCACAATTGAAAAAGAAAAACATAGAAAAAGACAGAAATCATATGCATCCAGAACAAGAATGACGGTTTAGGAAGTGCCTTGAGCCTTAGAGCCACAAGGGATACAGCGTTTTTGTGCAAAAACAACTCTAATAAATAGTGGCTTCAACCTTACAGCCACAAGGGTTTAGACCGCTTTTGGAGATAATCGTCATAAGGGAGGTAAAAAGCAAATATCCAAATTAAAAAGGTTAGTATATCTCCCCTCCCTATTTTTAAAAATACAAATTACACATATAACTAGGAGGAATAATATTGAATAAAACAGAACTAGTATCAGCAGTGGTTGAAGCAACAGGATTAGCAAAGAAGGAAGTTGTTTCAGTTGTTGAGGCGACATTACATGCAATTGAGTCTACTCTTAAAGAAGAAGGTCAAGTTAAGATTGCAGGCTTTGGTACATTTGAGGTAACCACTCGTGCAGCTCGCAAGGGTCGAAACCCTTCAACAGGTGAAGAAATCGATATTCCTGAAACTAAAGCACCAAAATTTAAAGCTGCAAAAGCACTTAAAGATGCTGTAAAAGGTTAATTTAATCAATAAATAACATGCTTCTGCAATATTAAAGGTCTTTCACGAATATGTGGGTATTCGTGGCTGACTAATGATTATTAATAGAATAATAGTCATTAGTGGGTTGACTACCCTGTGCAACATTATTCTCCAAACTGTCTCACTCCCTTTCATAAGATAGTTCTGACTCACATTTAAGGAGATGGCTACTCCTGAGTCGGATAATATTCATTTATATAGGTTTGGACTCCCCCTCTTCAACTTATACCAAATGAATATTATCGGGCTACAAATACCAATAAGTTCACGCTCAAATGCGACTGTATCCTAGCAGGGACTTATTTTAGGAGGTATTTGCTCGATAATTAAATCTAATTGCGGTGTTGAGCTTCGGCCTTCACTTAAGGTGATTGGATGCGTCCGATCTTCTTTTAAACTACATTTTCCCAAGCATGTACCTTCTCACACGAGGTATAGAAAAAAGCATGCAGAATAAGAGACTGGCGATCTACACGCAATATATGTAGATAAGGTGTGTGACCTGACAAGTAAGACAGGATTTGTCTCAGGAAAGGTTTATCGAGGGTCTTACCTTTCTTCTACTTAATATCATTGATTTCTATAGTACACAACTCGGTATCTAAGATGCCATGTCTTATGACAGAGTAGCTATTAATCAATGTTTAATTTTCACTTGTATAACTTACACTTTGTAATTCTACAGCGCAAGAAATTGCGACTGTCTGACTTGTGGGTTAGCTAAAATTTAGTAAGAGTACTGTGTGTACTCCTGTCCATGAGGAGTTTCGAATTGGCAATGCGGTGGCGGAATATGTAGACGCTTATCATGTGCGAAAGCATAGGAGAATCGGGAGTGAACCCGCTAAAAAACTCGTAAGTCAGAAAGCTCGGCTGACATGCGAGGTGCAAATCCTCGTCCGCATCCCCTTGTTGTTAATTAAATCAGTTTTATCCCCGCCTCTTTCCTGTGTAAAGAGGTTATTTTAGTTAGTAAATTCCTTCGGGTGTTTCCCCAGCACCCTTCCGACATTTCTTTTTATTCCCCTTTCTTCTCTCCTTTTTCGGGTGTTCCAATGTGTCGGCATTGGACATCCGAAGGAATTTATTCGTTTTAAAATAAAAATTACATACTATTTGGAGGTTATATAATGGCAAGTAAAAAAACTAATCAAGTTAATTTAAAAGGATTTTTCGATATGGATGTTATGGAAGTGATCGAAGTTAAAAGTAACGAGGAACTTCCATACGACTTTAAAGAAATTTTATCTGAATTTAATGGAAAACAGATCAGCATTACAATTAAGGAAGAAAATGATTTGCCTGTTAAAGACAAAGAGTAGAGGTTGGTGAGTTAATGAGCGTAATTACAAATCCAGAATTACAACGTGGAAAAGACGAAAGCTTTGACGACTATTTTATTAGATTACATACAAATAAACACGATTATAAAATCGACAAGTTTATAATTAGAGATTTACTGAATGAAGAATCAGGCGAAAATTACAGCGAAAGCAAATGGCGTAAGGACTTCGCTCAATACCGTAGATGGGCTGACTTTCATGTAAATAAGAACCTGGATCAAGAAATTGCCGATAAGTATGATGAGATTAAAATCGAAGCTGCTAAAGCAGAAGTTCGTAGACGTGATCAGAATAGAGAGTTCGCCAAGAAGATTAGAAATTCCGCTCGTTTTGATCGTATCCGTGAAGATATGACAGAAGCAATTATGGATTTAGAGAAAAAGCGTCCTCTTACATTCTCACCCCCTCCCCCTTCAACTTCAGATAAACACGGTCTAGCGTTATTCAGTGACTGGCATTTTGGAATGGATATCGATAATCGAATTAACACCTTCAATGAACATGTTTTCAACGAGAGAGTTCAAAAATTAACTCAGGACGTTATTAAATACGGTAAATCAAATGGGATTTCAACTCTACATGTAGCTAATCTTGGAGATTTAATTGGAGGGCTAATTCATGTTTCAACACGAGTTCAAGCTAACACTGATTCTATAGCGCAAACTCAATACGTCACAGAAACATTAGCTGAAGTTTTGGCAAAATTCGCTAGTGAGTTTGAACAAGTTAAATTCTATAGCGTCGCAGGAAACCACGGTCGCCTCTCCCCTTCCAAAAATGATGTTGGCATTAAGGAAAACTTCGAGTATTTAATTAACTGGTATTTAAAAGCTCGTCTAAGTCACATCCCAAATATCACTCTTGAGCAAGAGCAAGACGGCTATATCCCTACAAAAATTAAAAATCAAGAAGTAGTGTTTGTGCATGGTCACTATGATCGTGTTGATCAATGTGTGACACGCTTACCTCAATTACTTGGATATATCCCTTCTTACATATTCGGTGGACATGTTCACCACAATTACGAAAAAGAATACGGTAGCACGACTGTAGTTGTAAATGGAGCTTTAGTTGGCGCTGATGATTACGCTATGCAAGGACGTTTCGGAACTAAGCCATCACAGAAATTCATGGTATTTGATGATGAAGGTATTGAAGCTACATACATAATTCGTTTTAAAGACGGTAAATGAAAAGGATGATTGAATGTCTGGTAATGAATTTATTCATATCTTAGTAGAACAGTGGAAAGGTTTAACAGAGGAAAGTAAGAACGCACTGTCTGAAGTGATTGCTAATTGATATAAAACTTTAATTTTAACTTAAATTTATGATGAGGATGATGAATGATGATTGAGAACCAAAGTAAAGACCACATTGAATTTTTGCGTGAACACTTGGAAATTCTGACTAGGTTAAAGGAAACTGGGTATAGATGCGACCGTGAAATCAATGATGTTCTATCAAAATTACATGGAATTGTTTTTAAACAAAAACCTATCATTAGATTCGGTGACAATAACTTTGTCTCCAATGGAGGAAAAGCAACTGATAAGCTCCGATTTGGTTTAGTGGACTCTGAATTAAATAAAAGGTTTAGGGAAGCGCAGCCAGCATTGGCACAAGTTAATGCTAAAGATGACAGGGGCAAAGGTAAAACCACTATTCTTCTCAACTGCTGCTACGATGATAGTGCGGTGATTGTGGTGGGAAATGTAACTATCTCTAAATTATATCGTGAATTATACCGAGTTCTTCTTGAGAAAAGCGGTATCTGGCAGCTCAAAGATACAATAACAGAATTCATATTAACAGCTGATCAACTTAATGGTAGAAGAGGAAAGGTTTTTATTGATGAATCTGTCAGTGAAAAACAATTGCAGAATATCAAAGAAAATAAAAACATTGAAATTTTAGGTGGATTCTATACTGCTTAAACACATTTTTAGAACGTCTAGTCAATCTGGGCGTTTCGTAAAATGTGTTTTTATTTTTAATTGGAGGTGAACTGAAGCAATGGCTACTAGTAAATTAACATGCACATGTTGTGGAAAGCAGCAATCACCAACGCAATTTTACTTATCGGAATCCCCTTTCCACCTTTCTACTGGAAAAATATCTGTTTGTAAGAAATGCCTTGTTGATGAATATAAAAAGTCAGGAAGTGAAATGGAAAGTCTCCAACACGTTCTTAGAATGATTGACCGCCCATTTATTTATGATCTATGGATTTCATCACTGAATGAGGCTAAAAAGAAGGCTACAGAAAATGTACTAGGGATATATATGAAAAACATAGGGATGAAAGATTATAAGAGTAAGAATTGGTCTGACAGTGAATTTAGTGTGAAGGATACTGTTTCTGTTGATGTAGATATCGAAACATCATCGGTTAATGAAGATAAGATATGGGGAAATGGCTACAGTGAACAGGATCTAGATTATTTGATTAACTTTTACCGATCGTATAGTGAAAACTATGCAACTGACACCCCTGTCCAGATAAATTTATACAGAAACATAGCAAAAGTTCACCTACAGGCTGATAAAGAATTAGCTAACGGCAACGTTAAACAATACAAAGATTTACTTGAACTGTCCTCCAAATTGCACAATGACGGAAATATAAAGCCAATTCAGTCCACTGGTGCAAATGATGATAAAGGGCTTTCCGCTTATGGTTTGTGGATAAAATCTGTGGAACAAACAGAGCCTTGCGAAGCATTTGAAAACAAGAAAGAATATGAAGATTTCGATCAGTTTAACAAGTATATTCAAAAGTGGTTTGTTCGCCCCTTCAAAAATATATTCAATATATCAAAAGACTTTGATGTGAAAGATTAATGGGAAATTTTCAAGTAAAGAGAAACAAAGAATCTAAAGGACAAAATTACCTAGAACAAACCACAAGTGTTTCAAAATTGACGGAAAATCAAAGCTCAGACAACCATATGCGTCAACAGATAAAAAAATGGACAACATTCTATAGACTTAACACACATAGATTTGTTGAACATTATTTTGGCATAGACCTCTTTTTATTCCAAAAGATTTTATTATATTTTATGAATATTAACACTTATTTTATGTTAGTTGCCGCAAGGGGTTTATCTAAATCATTTATGATTGCTATTTTCGCTTGTGCAAGATGCGTGCTTTACCCAAATACAAAAGTTGTAATTGCCTCTGGTGTTAAAAAACAAGCAAAATTGATTATCACCGAAAAAATAGAAAAGGAATTAATGCAATATCCAAACTTAAGCCGAGAAATAAAACAAATAAGATCCTCTTCAAATGAAGCAATGGTTGTTTTTCATAATGGATCAACAATTGAAGCAGTAACATCTAATGAAAACTCACGTGGTTATCGTGGAAACATCCTCATACTAGAAGAATTTAGAATGATTGATGAGAATGTGCTTAAAACAGTTTTAAAACCTTTCTTAAATGTATACAGGCAGCCTCCCTATCTCAAGAAAGAAAAGTATCGCCATCTCACAGAAGAAAATATCGAAGTTTACATCTCTTCGGCTCATTACACATCAAACTGGATGTGGAAATCTATGCAGGCTGCTAGAGATGCAATGTTAAAAGGTAGAGACACGATGATTTTCTCGCTTGACTATTTAACCTCAATTTATCATGGCTTACTTTCAAAAGAAAGAATTGACAAAGACCGAGAAAGTTCTGATTTTGATGAAATTTCATTTACAATGGAATATGAAAATCTAATGTATGGTCAAAACTCAAACGCTCTATATAAACTAGATGATATAACGAAAAATAGAACACTTAAAAAGCCTTTTTATCCTATCTCCAATATTGAATATTCTACTCAAAAACAAAAAAGAAAAGAAAAGCTTAAAGATGGAGAAATTAGAATACTTAGTGTTGATGTGGCGTTAATGGGTGGAGATGCAAATGATAACACCGTTATAACATGCATGAGACTATTGCCTAATGGTGATAAATACCAACGTAAGGTTCCTTACATAGAAACTTTAGAAGGAAACCACACTGAGGATCAAGCAATCAGAATCAAGCAGCTATTCGAAGATTTTCAGGCCAGCTACGTTGCTTTAGATACCCACGGTAACGGAATGTCAGTTTATGATGCTCTAGCAAAAGTAAACTATGATGAAGAGCGTGATATTGAATACGAGGCTTGGTGTGCTTTTAATGATGAAGAAATGAGAAAAAGAGCCAAGACCCCCAATCCATTACCTGTTGTATTTTCAATTAAAGGAAACACTAAATTAAACCACGAAATCGCCTCTGCATTACGTGTGAATCTTCAAAGTTCAAATATCGAATTGTTAATTAGTGAAATTGAAGGCAGTGATTTCCTCTCAGATAAATCCTCATACAAAAATGCTGTTATTGAAGATAAAGTAAGAATGAAAACCCCTTACATACAAACAACTCTCCTTGTGAACGAATTGGTTAACTTAAACCACGAAATTGTTGGTGGTTTTATAAAGATTAAAGAGAAATCCGGCAAGAGGAAAGACAGGTATTCCTCATTGGCCTACGGAAATTATTTGGCTAGGTACTTAGAAAGTGAGCGCCTAACCAAAGACAATTTTGACGAAGAAGATGATTTAGTATATTTCTAATAGAAAAGAGGTGAAAAAGTGGTAAAAAAGATCAAGCAAGTGGATATTGAATCTGAGGAACATAAGCAAATGTTGAATGATCTGGAAACGTACGCATCAACCTTTGCTACTGGTTTTGTTTCAAACTTATTCTCCAAAGGAATTATAAATGATGTAACAGCGGAACAGTTAAAAGAATATTTCTCCTCACCTGATGCGTATCAAAGAGAGATAGAAGATTTAGCCAACTATTTTTATGTGTCCACTGGAGAAATCCATCAACTTTTCGAACTCATTGAAGCTCTACCTACATTAAATTTTAAAATAGATTCCTTTGAAAATCCCGATGCTTCAGAAAGCCATGTTAAAACAATAAAAAAAGTTTTGCATAAGAATAAGCACAAGCGATTAACTAGAGATTTGTTGAAACAAACTGCAGCTGCAGGAATTTTAATTGGTATTTGGCTAGGTGACAAAAAATCTCCCTACCCCTTCATCTTCGATGGATCAAAATATGTACAACCTTCTTATCGTAGAAATGGTGAATGGGTATGCACGTTGAATATGAGTTTTTTTGATAATATCTCTGATAATGATGCCCACCGCAAAGATCTGATTTCGAATTTCCACCCCTATATTACATATCAAGATTATCAAAACTTCAAAAAAGATACCGTTCAATATAAATATAAAGAGCTTCCTCAAAACAGAACATTCTGTCTTAGAACTGGGACTCTTAAGAGAAATCAGGGTTTAGGTACATCTTGGGTTGCTCCTGGTCTCTATGATGTTCTCCATAAGAAAAAGCTTAAAGATGTTGAGCAATCCATTGCGAATAAAATCATTAATGCAGTTGCGGTATTGACAATTGGTACTGATAAAAATAATGGAGAATACAGCAACCAAAAACTTCCTAAGCCTATCAAACAAAAAATCCACTCGGGAGTAAAACAAGCTTTAGAGAAAAATCAAACTGATGGTGTAACTGTCGTTTCCATTCCAGATTATGCAAGCTTAGACTTTCCTGATGTTAAAACTGACGGTTTAGATGGCAAGAAATTCGATCATATAAACAACGATATTCAATCTGCATATGGTCTTTCTGGGTCTATGTTAAATGGCGAAGGCGGTAACTATGCAACATCTTCATTGAATTTAGATACCTTTTATAAAAGGATTGGAGTTCTTTTAGAAGATATTGAACAAGAAGTGTATCAGAAATTGTTTAATTTAATTCTGCCAAAGAATCAAAGTGACAATTACTATATTGTATATGACAAAGAGAAACCGTTGACTCTCAAAGAGAAGGTTGACTTACTGTTGAAATTAAACGATAAAGGCTGGTCGATTAAACATGTAGTCGACAATATCCCTGGAGTGTCGTGGGAATCATATTTAGATCAAACACTTCATGAAACAGAAACATTACAACTGCAAGATAAAATCAAGCCATACCAAACATCATATACATTCTCAGGTAACGATCCAGGGAATATTTCTGATGACACTTCGACTAATGAAAACACATTAAAATCTAAATCATCAGACGGAAACAACACTCCATAGCTCTCCCCTTTTTGTCTTTGGAAGGAGGTGAAAATACTTGAAAGACAAACAAAAGAAAATTGATTATAAACTTCAATTAAATGAAATTAAAGCAAGCGATGATCCATCCAAATTATCTTGCACATTTGTCATTTTTGATTTTGAAAAGTCTCATAATAATACAGTAATTTCAAAAGAAGTAGCTCTTGAAACAGCCGCTACGATTATCAATAAGCCAATTGTAGCAAAATACAATGAGGTTGATTCCATTGGAACAGCAACTGATTCATTTGGGTCTCACGAGATGTATTTAAGCACTGATAAACACGGTGATTTAGAGGTGAAGATGGATACCGCAGCAATCGGTGTTTTCACAAGTAAGGGCTACATCATGGAAATGGTAGGCTCTAACGGAGAAAAGACTGAAGTACTCGCTGCTGATGCCATTCTATGGAGATCACGTTTTAAAGATGCTTGTGATCTGCTTTTAGAGTGGAATTCCAGAGGTATAAATGTAAATACGAGTTGCGAACTACTTTATTCAAATTACACATTTAAAGATGGTATTGAATATCTTGAATCGCCTGTTTACTTAGAAGGTCATGCTATTTTGAACTCTGAAAAACGTGGAGATCAAGACATTGTTTTCCCTGCATATGATTCAAGCAAACTATTGAGTTTTAATGAAAAAAATAAATTTGAAAAGCTTATTGCACAGGCAATTATCAATGAAAAGGAAGGTGAAAATGTGAGTTTCAAGAAAGTGTTTGAGTTATCCCATGATGATGTTAGATCACTGTTATACTCCAAGCTAGATCCAGAATTAGGTGAGAATGTTCACTCATATATTTGTGATGTTTATGAAAATTACTTTGTCGTTAACATCGAAGATTACAACGCAAAGACAGACTCATACTATAAGTACAATTACACAAAAAATGATGACGTTATCGACATCCAATTCGACTCTAAACAAGAAGTGTTCCTTAAGAGAAATTGGGAAGAGGTTACTCCAGAAGAAGTCACGAATCAGCTTAATGCAAAAGATCAACAAATCAGTGATTTAACTACTAAACTGTCTGCTAAAGAAGATTTAGAATCTAAATTCAATAGCGCAAGCGAAAAACTAGTACAGCTTAATCAAACGGTTGAAGAGTTAGCCCCTTTTAAAGAGCAATATGAGAAGGTTCAATTCGAAGCTCGTTTAAACGAAAAAAGTGAGCATTTCAAAGTCAAATTTAATGCATTGAATGCTTCAGATAAGTTTGAGACTGATGAAGTTCAAACACTTCTATCAGAAGTAGCGAAACAGGATGAGAATTCTGACAAAGCTCTGTTGCAGTTGAATTCTATTCTAGTTGATTTAGTTTCCACTGATATCTCCCCTACCGAGATCCCCCCTCTCAGAGAACAATCCAGTATTCGTAAAGAGTTAATTCCAAAAGACGATTCATTTGAGGCAAGATATTTTATTAAATAATTGGAGGCAAAATTAAAATGGCAACAAAACTTCAAAAAGCTATTACTGAAGTAGGTAAACATACTACTGGCAATTTAAATTCATTAAAAATTAAAACAG
Source organism: Bacillus pumilus (assembly GCF_003431975.1). Lineage (GTDB taxonomy): Bacteria > Bacillota > Bacilli > Bacillales > Bacillaceae > Bacillus > Bacillus pumilus_N. Next base: position 2,108,156 of record NZ_CP027116.1, read on the forward strand.
TGGCGCATGGCGCTAAAGTGTCTGGTTCTGATATTGATAATTTCACATTGGTGGAACTAGGATTCAATTCAGACGGAGATCGTATTGCGAAAAAATTGTCTGATAAGACGAAAAAAGCTTATTTGATTGCGACTCCAGAAACTCGTTACATGGGTGAGTCACTAAGAGACTTTTACAATGGTGACGGCGAACGTGCAAGAATTGTTATTTTAGAGCCCGCTTATACTCGCTTCGATGTTTCGGCATTCACGCTTAACACTGGTCAAACTGAAGTTAAACGTGGACAAGTAGCCCATTTCGACATTGCAACGGATAAATATATTCTGAGTGATGCTGCAGCACCGCATGAAGACTATGAAGGCTCTTCAGCTAAATTCCTAGTAGTCAATGGTGAAGATGACCTTAGTTATACGATGGGTCAAAAACTTGTTCGACTTGAAGTAATTGAAGCTTAAGTAATTACATACAAAAATTTCTCAATAAAAGGAGCATTTTAATGTTTGATAATGTAAAAGTTAGAGGCCTATTCAGCCGTGTTCTCAACAACCAAATGGAGCAAAAGGATGAATCGGATATCAAAGAATGTATTAAAAAAGTATTTGGTGATGGCACAGTAAATCCTGACCCTTCAATGTTACATCAATTCAACAATTTGGTTGTTGAACAAGCAGATGCCATTGCAAAGCCTAAAGTTACAGAGTTGTTTAAGCTTTTTGCTGATACTGACCAAGAAAAACCAGGAACGCTCAAACAACTTAAAATTCCGAAGAAAAACAAAGCTAAATTTGTATGGTCTGCATCTGGTTCAGGCGTAGATTTAGTTCGTGTTGAAGGTCGTGAGTCCATTACTGCAGTGCCACAAACACTTTCTACAGGATTCTACTATGAACCTCTAGATCTCGTTACGGACACTGTTGTTGCTTTTGATAAGCTTGTTAATGACATTGCTGATGCAAAAGTTCGTCTATATTTAGATAAAATTCACGAATTAACCGCTTCGGCAGTTAGCTCTGGAAAAATCCCTGCAAAGAACGTACAAACTGGATCCAACCTAACTATTCAAAAATACAGTGAGTTAGCTTCTGTTCTTCAACGTTATGGAGGTCGCCCAGTATTTATTGCAGATTCATTGCTTATTGACTATTTTGCTAATCAACAAGGGACTGATCCGAAATACGTCAATCTTCTTTCTGACAAAATCAAAGAGGAGCTTCTTACAGCTCTAAACCCATCTACAATCGGAAGAACTACAGCTGTTAACTTGATTAACCCATTCACTGATGAAACAAATACAAAAGTTGAGTTGCCAGTAAATAAAGGGTACATGTTTGCTGGTGGAGTATCACAAAAACCATTCTCTGTTGTGGAATACGGTGGTTTAAAACAAATGACTGAACAAGATATTGAAGATGAGCGAGTAAAAATGAAAATCACTCAGTCTGCTTCTCTAGTTCTACTGTTCGGCGAAGCTATCGGCATCATCGAAGAACAGGCTGCAGTATCCATTTAAATTAAGTTAAAAAGGATTGATTAGGAGGAATATTAATTGACGGAAAAAGTTAAATTAGGACGTTATAGAAATACATCATACTTTGTAGGATACACTGGCGACGGTGCAAATAAACAATATACTTGGGCTGGTAGTAAAAATGGAAAAGTCGATATCAAAGAAGTTCCAAGAGAACTAGTTGATTGGTTAACAATGAGTACCGTATGTTTTGATAAAGGTGAATTGGTTTTGATTGAGGAAAATGAGGAATCAAAAGAAATCCAAGACTCTATTAATGATGTTGAGACTTATGTTAACAACACTCATACCAAAGAAGAAATTGAGACCATGATTAAATCTAGCACCGTTCCTCAACTTAAGAAGAAACTAGCTGAGATCACTGTGGAAGCAGAAAAGCAATTTGTGATTGATGTTGCATCAGAATTCAGTGACGATATCGCTAAAGGTAAGCTAACAGTTTTAGCTGAATGGATGGGCGTTGAAGACAGTTCTATTCTTTTTGATTAGGTGGTAATTTATGAATACTACATATGATCAAATTTGGCAATGTTTCTTGGATAACTGCAAAACCTCTGACATAAACCTCCCTTCTGATGACGAAGGTATTTACTCTCAAATCAAGAATGCCTCCCTTCTCTTCAATAATCGGTTTAGAGATAATCGGATTAAATGTGACAATGACACAGAAACTGTAGATCGTCTTCTAAATGAAGATGATCTGCTTATCTTGGGAAACTACATACGTTTGGTGTTTTTGAAAAATGAATTAACCGCTTATTCGAGTACATGGCAACCCTTCTCCAAAGACATTGGGACAACTCATTTTTCAGCTCAAATTAAAGCACTTGAATCCCAGGTGAATGAGCAGCAAAGAACAATTGACAAAATAATTTTTAATACGGAGGTAGATTTCGTATGAAATTATATGTAAAGGATCAATTGTATTCTAGCTGCGTTCCACTTAATGAACACCTTATTAGACTAAGCAAGAAAAATAATTCAGTGCTATTCAAATTGGAAGAATTCCTAGATAAAAAACTGATTGCTGACCCCTCTTTGTCTGAAATCAGAGACATTATTTTGTCAGTAAGTGGCGATATCGTACGATTGGAAAATTCAATTGTTTGTGGTGATCATGATGAGGGACTTTAAGAATTATCATAAGTTTAATCCTAATCAGAAGATTTCTTTTGATGGTCAGGGTATTTTTGAACGTGGATTAGAAGGGTTTCAAGGTGAAGAGGTTTTTGTTGACGGTGTTTCCGTGAAATGTCTGATTCAATCTAAATCAAATGATGGATTATTTAGATATATACTAGCTAAACCTGATGAGATTAAATTGGGTAGTGTTGTTGAATGGGATGTCGGCAAATGGTTGATTGTAACACAGCCTTATGACAATAAGATTTACAAAAAAGCAGAAATGCGACTGTGTAACAGTTCAATTAAACTATCGTCAGGTGACATATATGTAGATACAGGTGAAATCAATGAAATCACTGGAAAGTCAATTAAAAAACTTGTTCCTGGTGAAAGCATTGAAATCCCTTGTGTATTTGAGCGAACTGTTTCAGTTAACGGCTCTGATCAACCGATCAATCTTCCTGATGGCCAAGCTCACATCACTCTCCCCTACTCCACTAATCCTCAATTAAAAATTGGGTTAAAAACGCAATTTTATTCAGAAGAGTACGTTGTCCATGATATTGATTATTCAAAAGTAATTGATGGCGTGGGTACCATTAAACTCATTGCAAAAAAGAAAGTCAGTGATAACAAATGAGTATGATGGTTCAAGAAATGACTGAGTTGTTTAATAGAGCATGGCAGGATATCGATCTAAATCGTCTTCTCTACTACAAAGACACCCCTCTCTCCTCTGATCTTCCTGATGTCCAAGAGTTGGACAATTACTTCGAATCGACTTCCGATGAACAAACTCCAATCTTCAAAACAATCTTCAAAAGGGCTGCTAAAACAAGCGATCTAACTGATGACAAACCTATTTGTAGAGTGTGCATATATTTCGGCATCTCTTCACCGCTCTCTCCACATTTAAGCGAGAAAGTACTAGAGCGAGACTTACATTTTGATATATACACTCACATTGACACATTTGAAGAAAACGAATTTAGAAGTCTTAAAATTATTGACAGACTTTCGGCAATATACTTAGGCAAGAATGTTGCTGGTTATGGGAAAACGCAATTTGTGAGAGGGCAACCAATCGCCAATCCTCCAAATGGTTACACGGGATACAAATTGATTTTAAAGATAGGCGGGCAAAAATGGTGATTGCATTTAATCTTGATTATTTAATCACTGGCCAACCCATTAAAACTCCATATGGCGAGTGTTCTTTTATTAAAATTAAAGATTATCCACAGTTCCAAAACCATTTAGCTTTGTTCAAAATGTCAAAGAAAGAAATAATTTATAACTACAGTAAGAAAGAAAACAATCAATATGGTGAGTTAGATGAATTAATAGCTGAGTTAAAAAAAATGACGTTGTTTGAGATAACTGGTGAGCTAGAAAACTTCAAAGAAGCATATGAATCGATCTTTAATTACATGTTCGGGAAAAACATCTTAGAAGACATTTCTGAAGACGATTTTAATGAAATTAGAAATTTGATTCTAAAAATGTGTGTTCTTAAGGAAGAGAAAATCAGCTCTAATCCCGAAATTCAAAGAGCAAACGAGCGAAGTCAACGGGTTAAACAAGCAGATTCAGGTAACGTTGAACTAGCTGACATTATTGACAGTGTTGCAATTGGCGCAAATACTCCAATTCATGTTATCAATGAAGGTTCGATGTATCAGTTGTACAGGCTCTATTATCGAATAGCGCAATTCAAGAATTACGAAACCACCACTTTGTTTGCAACTGTAAGCCCAGAAGCTGGGAAAAACATAGAAAGTTGGAGTAAGTCTATAGACTTATTTGAAGAAGAAAAACACTACATGAGTAGAGAAAGCTTCTTTAATTCAACTAAAGGTTTCGCACAAGGATGATGCATCGCATTGTCTTTTTTTATTTTAAGGAGGAATTTTATAATGAAAATGGTAATTCAAGATACCGCTGATGTTTATTTCAGACGAAAATCTGATGGACATCTTGTGTTCACAACAGAAGCTCAGTTAGCGTCACTATCTGGAGCTATTTCTGAGGAAAAGTTGTTTGGCGGTATCGGAAATAAACCGATCTACATTCTTAAGACTCAAAAAGAGCTAACGCTATCTGTTAGAAACGCTTTATTTGACTTAGAGTTCTTAGCGATGTCGCAAGGTGAAGGTGTTCAAGAAGATGTCACTGTTAAATTGTTTGACCGAGAGCACAGTATTGAAGTTGCGGAAGACAATAGCATCGAATTAAAAGGGAAGCCTCTTGCAGATCATATGGTTACTTTTTACAACAAAAAGAATCAAACATATCAAGTCATTTCTAGTAGCGATGGAAAATACACACTGCCAACTGCATTTGTGTCTCCGAAGGAAACTGTTACTGCAGTATTCCATGTCGAAAAAATGGGCAGAAGTATGAATATCAAGGCTTCTCGTTTTTCTGAGAGATACGAAGTTGAATATAGAACAATTGCTTACAATCCAGAAACTGAGCAAGTTTACTCTGATATTATCATCCAGTTCCCTAACGTTTCACCTTCAGGAGAATTCGAGCTCTCTTTAGAAAATGGTCAAGCGTTGACTCCAGAATTCAAATTCGAAGCTCTTGCTGATATGGACACAGACAACATGGCTGTAATTTCAGAAATTCCTCGTGATCAATCAGAAAATAAAACTCCTACTCAGCCAGACGAAGGTGCTACCGATGGTGATCTAGGAGAATAACTAAAGGAGGGTTATATTATTGACTGACTTTTTAAACCAGTCTAACGGACGATATACATCATCTAAAGACGATGGCAATGGCAACCCTATCACTTCTGTTGAAGTGAACAACAATGAGCCGATTGATGTGACTCTATCAAATGAAAAACTTTCTGTAGAGGTTTCTAACACCTCTTCAGTGCCAGTAGTTATTAGAAATACAATCCCAATTAAAACAACTGTCCAAAAAGGCTATAAAGAAGCGCTGCTTGCTGAAAATGTAGATATTGTAAGTGGGGAATCTTCTGTCCACACCCTTGATCTGGTAGATGATTTTGGCTTGTTTAATACATACGGAGTTTCATTATTAACAGCGCAAGAAGATGAATTAGGAAAAGTTGATTGTGAAATTTACGCAATCCCCAAAGCCGCCTCTGCATTTTCTCCTTCTTCCCAAAGCGATAACACCGTGTTATTCAAAGACTCTGCACTTACAAAAGACTCCCCTCTTTCTAAATCGTTTTCTTTTAGATCGCCAAAAATTTCAATTGTTGTGAAGGCGAGTGGAACTGTTGATTTAACAGGCATTACTTTAGCTGTATGGGGTATGGATTAATTTATTTATGAGGAGGTCTCCCCTCCTCTTTTTTATAAGGAGTGATTATTATAGCTACAGAAGAAATAGCTCCTATTGTAGTAATTCCTGATCGTGCATCATTTGTTTTTCATGAGAAGTCCGTCTCCCCTTCTGATGGTGAATCATTAGAAGTTAAACATTACCAAAAATTAGCGATCAGCATCACTGGGACATCTACTTCAAGGAAAATTTCGTTTGTGGGATTAACGAATGATGATCAGGAAATTGAATTAGGAGGTACTCAGTTAAGTGATTACCGAATAGCAACTGGAACAGCAGGAATCAATGAGGCTTGGGAATTCTCGATTTTCCCTTTCAAAAAAATATTCGTTAAATTAGAAGATGTGACTGATGGAGATATCTCTGTGTTTGGGGAGGTTTCGACATAATGCTTGATTCGTTAGTAAGAGGGTTGTATAAAAGGCTGGAGAGACAAATCGCCAATCTCAAAGACCTCTTTGTAACCAGTGAGGATTCCATGAAGCGTGATGTTGAAAGCTTCAAAAGTGATAATGATTCATTTAAGTTGCAAATTAAAAGTGACTTCGAAACTCATAAGCAAGATACTAAAAACCCTCATGCTGTCACAAAAGAGCAAGTTGGGCTGGGCGATGTATTGAACATTGAACAAGCCAGCAAGACAGAGTTTAATAAACATCAAAACAATTCTGACATCCACGTTGAACAAGATCAAAAAGAGCAATGGGATAAAAAAGAAACCATTGAAGGTTCTCAAGAGAAAGCTGATTTGGCTTTAGTAAATTCTAAAGAATACACAGATGAGCATGAACTGAAAACAAACTTACATATTCAGCCAGGTGAGAAAGACAAATGGAACGGTTATGAAAGTTTGATAGACATGTTAGCGACAACTTTGGATGCTGCACAAAAATACAAGTTGACTCAAGATGACGGGAAAGCTCAAAATCTTGCAAACGGAACGGATGTACTAGCACTTCCCACTGGAGTTTACACTGGACAAAGTTTAACTAACGCCCCTTCTTCAGCTGATCCCTTCCTATTTTTAATCAATTCTAAGGACACCTCTAATAAGACAATCTTGGCAATTTCATTGAAAAATAATGAAACATGGCTTTTCTCGAAACTGCAAAATGTAAATTCAACTTGGAACAAGCTCTTATCCTCTAATGATCTTAATGTGGTTTGGGTTAATACTACTTTAGTAGTCGGAACTACAAACCCGCAATACCCACTAAGGCACAGATACATTCCTGTTTCTAAAACTTTAGAGATACAGGGAACGTTCACAGCGCCTCTAGGTGCAACGATTGCTAAATTGTCCTATTTCCCTGTGCAAAACATTGATTTTACTGGTGTTACTGTTGGTTCTTATGGACAAGCACGAATGACACTAACGACAACAGGAGACTTAATCTATTCTGGTTTGTTTTCTAAGGATGATAGCAAAGTTGAAAGAGTGTCCTTAAATGAAACTATACCACTATCATAAAGAGGGTCACATCTATGAAAACAATATTTTACTATGATGAAAACTTTATTTACTTAAGACAATCTGATTACTTTGAAGGAGAAGTTTTGCCAGAAATGAGCACAGATATCGCACCTCCCCAATCACTATATTTAGGTAAATTCTATCCAGAAGAAAATACCTGGAAAGAATCAGCTACTCAAGAATACATGGATTCTTTTAAAGTTGAACCTGATCCTTCTGAAATAAGCATAGTTAAACAACGGTTATCTGATCTTTATTATATTATTGCGATGGGAGGGATTTAATTGGATATTAACTGGTATGAATTGATCAAAAGTTTTTATGATGAAGGTTCCTGGTCTAAAGAAAGAGTATACAATACGGTTGCTGCTGGACGAATTACGCCTGAACAATATGAACAAATTACTGGGGAGCAGTATACTCCACCACAATAAAGTAAGAATTTTATTTGAATACAGGAGGATTGCCTTTGAGAATATTTGATGTATCTGAGGATATTTTACTCTTAAAAGGCTTCTGGAAAGAGCCTTTCTACGGAAAACTAAAATGGCTTTTCTTTTTGTACCCTATGTGTCTACTTACAGAGACATTTTTCAAACTCACTATAATTTTATATTCAATTAAACATTTTTTGATTTTCAAAAAACGCTAACACCTCTCCCCTATTTGAGGTGTTTTTATTTTAATCATAAGGAGAGATATGATGACAACACAAAAATTAACCCTTGATCATATTAAAGATGGGAATAAAAAATACGATGAGAAAGTCAGAGTTCAGTTGGATGAAAAGTTTCATGTGCATATATACCCTAACTTTGATCCGACTAAAATCACTCAAATGATCAAAATGGCTTTGGAAGATGCAGCTGAAATTGAGTCTAATAAAAAGATCAAACACAAGCTTAATTTCGTTGATCTTTTAAACCTTTACACAATCCTTACTTTCAGCGATATCGCTACTATTCCACAAGGTATTGCTTCTAAAGTCAACTTAATGACTGAATTAGTTAAGTCTCCATATTATAAAACAATTAACGATTCTTTTCCTAAAGAAAGCTTCGAAAGTATTGATGAGAAATTGCGTTCTATGACTGAAGGTATGATCAAAACTCAAGAGGCACTTACTGATAAAGCGAACGAAGAAATCTTGAAAAAAGTTGAAAAACTAACTGCTGAAGCGTAATGGCCAAGAATCATAAAGAATTAGCCGTTATGCTTGAAAAAGCAGCTTTAAAAGCCTTGCAGACTGGCAGTCATACAAAAGAGCTCTTAGTCAAAACAGGTCAAGAGCAAGTCCAAACAGTTGTATATGATTCATATAGTCCAGTGGAATATAACCGAACTGGTGAGTTAAAGGCTTCTTTTGTTGTAGCAAATGAATCAAATGGAATCTCTCTAGATAACGTGCGAGCAGATGATGGACGAGATGTTGCAACAGTTGTTGAGACTGGCGAAGGATACCAATTTCCTGACGAATATGGTTATGGTTATGGCGATCCCCGTCCTTTTATGGGCAACACTACAGAAAAATTGAAACACAGTGGTGCTCTATTGGAAGCTGCTATGAAAGATGTTCGCAAGGCTGGTTACAAGACAATCAAATAGCCTGGCGGTGAATTTTTAAATGAGCAAAGAAATCGAACAAAATATGCTCCGCAAAAGAGCGCAGAAGCTCCCTGAAGTTACAGATGAAATGTGGGCACAGGTTGACCAAGAACATCAGGAATTGGTGTCAGAGTTTCTAGATGCCAACTCATTCAGGGATAAAACTAGAAAGCAGTACAATTCCACCCTTCGCCAATTTTTCTGGTGGGTACACACTTCTTTAAATGGCAAGAAGCTTTATAAAATTACCAAAAGGGATTTTATAAGATATCAGAGCTTCTTAAAAAATCGTGGTATGTCTTCGAGTGGAATATCATTGAAAAAAGCTTCAGTATCATCTCTTAATAATTATATTGAGAGTATTGTTGCAGAAGAAGAACAAAACTATAAAGCTTTTAGAAATTTCACCCGTGGCCTACCTGCAATTCCTAAGACAGTTACATATGAAAAAGTTAAAGTTACATATGATGATTACAAGCTGATGATGGACACATTAAAAGAAGATGAAAATTACCTTGGTATGGCTTGGTTAGCGACAGCATTCAATGTTGGTGCTAGAAGAGCTGAAATTGTACAGTTTAAAACGGAGATACTTGATTATCCCATCAAGGAAGGCAACCCTTACATTACCGCTCACAAAATAATCGGTAAAGGCAGAGGTGAGGGAAAACAATTGGAATATATGGTTAACTTAGAGGCTTTAGAATACATGCGAATATGGAAAGAAAAACGTGGATATGATCATGACTATATCTTTACGACTCAATATGGCGGAGAACCAAAACAGATGTCGGAGTCTTGGGCAGATTATTTTTGTTCAGATGTACTTTCTGACATTCTTGGCAGACGTATCAATCCCCATCTATTCAAGGCATCATGTATTACTTATCTCCTTGAAGTTAAGAAGGTCAAATTGGAATTGGTCAGCAAGAAAATAGCGCATCATGAAGATGTTTCAACAACAATTAAACACTATGACTTAAGAGATTTCGAGGAAGAAAAAAATCAAATTTTTAGTTGAAATCCCTCTTTTATTCAGAATCAAGATCCTTCTTTTGAGGGATTTTGCTTATGGTTAAAATACAAACACCTTTAATCATTTGGTTCTTGGTGATAAGATCAGAATAGCAATTGTGCATATCTGAAAGTGTTAGGAGTAATACATATGCCTAGTCTATGTGAACGACTGAAACAACTGCGATATGTTTACCGACCTAAATTGACTCAGCAAGCTCTTTCAGAGGAATTGAATATTACTAGAGCAGCATATGCTAGATACGAAACTGGCGATAACGAGCCAGACATTGAAACTCTGATAAGTTTAGCTAAATTTTACAACGTAAGCATTGAGTATTTGATAACAGGAAAAAGAAACATAAGGTGTACTAACTTATTTTCTCATAGGGTTAATCCTAAACTAGTAATGCTTTACTACGAGCTTCAGGATGCGCCTGATGATAAATTAGATCAATTAATTCATTTCTGGGAATATATTAAGTTTAAAGACAGATGAGTTTACCTCATTGGAATAATCAGGGTATATTTTGTGCATAATGGAAATAATATAAGTTAATTCTCTTCCCAATAATTAAGTCTAGTGTTACAATTATTTTATTAACGTAAAGGTGGGATAGCTATGGGCAAAGTACTAACCATGTTACCATCCCTTGATAGAGCAAAAGTAAACCAAGCGATAAGCCAAAAACACAAAAGACGCAGTCTTCTCAGTCAAGCATTCGCTGAATTAAAACAAGAGACTGGCATTGATCATCGTAAAGTTATAAACGGAGATACAAAAGAAAAAAACCGTTTAAAGATGAAGCAATACCAAGATGCACTAAAAGACAAATAATTGTACACTTGGGGAGAGAAGATTGTTTTATGGCCAAATTTAATCAAAACAGAAGTTTTTTTAGAGGCGAAGTATACTTTGTTAACTTTCCTAGAGAGCCGAAATTAGGTAAGGAAAGCTCTAGAATTATGGAAGGCCCTCACAGGGCAGTAGTTCTATTTGACAGTACGTTTCCTAGAAAGACTGTAGTAGTCTTGCCTATAACATCCCTGTACTCTGATAAAAATACAACTAAGGACACTATATCCTCTGATGTTATACTGAAGAGACTTGAGTATACAAACTTAAATGGCAATGACGCTATATATAACAATACAATCACACGTGATTCATTCATAAAAGTTGATCAGATAAGGTCTGTTTCGAGAAATTACCTTGAACGGCATGTAGGTAAAATCTTAGAAAAAGACATGGTAAAAGTTGATTTACAGCTTATCAATGTTCTAAGTCTTCAAGAGACTATTGAAGAGATCATCGAACAGCGTGTTGAGGAAAGATTGTTGGAAATTGTTGAGCAGCAAGAAATTGAAAATAATCAAGATTGATTAAACCTCACTTAACGTGGGGTTTTTCTATGCCATCATTTAACAAATCTCCCCTTCTGCCGATAATTCTTTTGAGGTGATTTGGAATGAGTTGGTACCCGTTCAAAAATTTTAGGGAAAAGAAAGCTGCTATAAAAAAGTTTAAAAACGAAGAGTTCAACAAAGCAAATCTTAGGATTAACTTAGTGAGCATGAAAACAAATGTGTTCGTTGAATAATTAGAATTTCACTTCTCTCTCGATGGACAGAGGTATCGATCTTATAGAAGTAAGCTTCGAGTAATAAATTCACTTGAAGAAGAAGTGCTGCTGATAGCCATTTCGAGAATTAAGGGGTTTGAAAAGGTTTATGAAACTAAGTATATTACTTTTTATGTCGGTGCTATTCTCACAGCTGTAGTACAAGTATTAACAACATTCGGCAATTTGTTTCCTGGTTACACTATTGTTGTTAGCCTTATTGTTATGGCTTTTTCCATGTTAACATTAAAGTTATTTTTAAAGTTAATGATTAAGGATAAAAAATTCATAGCTGTGCTTATCTCATTTAGAGATTTATTAGAGAAAACTCTAGACAAAAAGAACTCAATAAATGAAAGTGAATAATTTCTCTCCCCTATTTCCTCATGAAGATTTGTATGTATTGTAATTAGAATCGCACTCAAACTTACTGTCTTTCTTCCGATATTATCCATGAGGTGACAATAAGTGAGAAGCACACTGAAGGAAAATAGAGAAATTAAGAAATTGAGAAAACAGAAGTTTACTAAGCAAAATTTAAAGCGAAATTTGGTGGAGTTGAGTTCACGTGGACTCATTGTTTACTTAACAGAGATCTTCCCTAGAGATGGTCAAGATTATCCCGAACATAAAAAGAAGATGATGATTCTGAAATCATTAGATAAGGAAGATATAACATGCGCAATTGCGAGGTTGGATCGGATTAATCATGTTAATGATCAAAAAAGATTCTTCTTCTTTATTGGAGCAATGTCAACAATTATCGGTGCTGCAATTGGTACCATTCTTGGAAATATAGAATTCGATCCTGATGAAACCAATTTAGATATTGCTACAACTATTGCAATGATATACATAGTTCCCGTAATTATTTGTCTAATGTTTTCTTGGGCAGTGATAATGGACAGTTTCAGCAAAGCAACAGTTAACTATTTTAAAGACTTGCTTATCCTTGCAAGAGATGAGAAAAAGAACGATATTGAAATTGAATAGCTTCTCCCCTGCCCTTTTTATTCATATCCAGTTTACTTCATCTCAAATTGTAGCTTTACAAAGGGAGTAGTTTTAAACGACACCCTATCAGTATGATAGGAACACTATGCCGGTCACCACTACCATTTAAAATGATAGTGGGAAAGTCCACTTTCCGAATACTGTCGTTTTAAACTACGGTATTATATTTAGAGTGAAATAGATTCTGATGTCATTTAAAACGACACCAGCTTCACGATTAAGAATGAGTATCCCCTCCCCTGTTCCTCAGGATTGGGTATCATGGTATACTATAGGAAAAATATACTGGTGGTGGGAATGAGTGGGTTGGCTTATTTTTGGATTTTTAGCGTTTTGCGGAATAGGCATTTTTCTAGTCATGAAATCAATAGATCATCAAAATAACAGAAAAAAAGCACTCGATAGCATTGATGACGAAAATTATTCCCGAACTTATACTTCAACTGACGGATCAACCAAATTATTCTTTGATGAAACAAGTGAAAAAGTAAAGATTGGCTACATTTCAATTGACAACTTTAAGGACAGTAATGTTTCTCCCATCATAAAGACGTATGACTTCAAAGATATAGTTGATGTGGAAGTAAATATAGATGGTAGTACTGTTTCAAAAGTGTCTAAAGGAGATTCGATTTTAGGGGCAACTGTAGGTGGAGCAATCGGAGGCGGAATTGGTGCCATAATCGGAAGTAATAGTGCTTCTAGTAAAACAAGCGATTACATCAATTATATTCATTTAAGAATTTGTTTTGAAGACTACGATACACCCTTCTATGATGTTGCTTTTTACAGTGGAGTTGTTTATGATCCTGAATTACCAACATCGATTAAAAAATCATCACCTGAAGCTCAGAAAGCTTTAAAGGAAGCAGAAACTTGGTTTAGATATTTCAAATTAGCTATACGAAACGCTGAAAAAGTCGCTCATTAATTTGGGCGACTTAATTTATTTGGTTCTTTGTCTTCGAATATGTCAAACAACAAACTGATTAGAATTCTTTTCTGAACTCGACAATTTTGGTTTATTTTAGTTACAGTTTATGAGTGGCTAAAAGAGATTCTTTCCCCAATGTAGAGTTAGAGCGCCATTTCATTCAGTTATTTAGTCGTTCCTCTAAGTCATAGATCTTTCTATCCACTTCCGAGAATCTTTTATCTGTGTATCTAAGCTCACGTTCGAGATCCTTTTTGATTAATTTAAGCATAGCCATAATTTCTTCAGGTTCATTTTCTTCCAACTTGGTAACTGTGGATTTAATTTCTTTCACATCTTGTTTGATGATTGATACGTCCGCAGCCAATTGTTCAATTAAATTAAATAGCTTTTCGTCCATTTTGTTTCACCTCTCCTCTAATTATAACATCACTTGCAATACTTTTGCTTAAGACTCCTTTTCTATGATTTCAAGTAAATCATCTATCTCACAGTCTAATGCGTTGCAAATTTTTTCTAGAGTATCAAATTTAATTCCATCGGTTTCTTCATGGTAAAGCCTTGTTATACCGTTTCTGTGAAGACCTGTTATTCTTGATAATTCTGCAATATTAACTCTTCTATCTCCCATAATTCTTGATAAATGCACTTTGATCAAGTACTGACTCTCCTTTATACGATCACTTAATGTTTAAATTATACACCACAAATAAAATAATTGAAACTAATTGTTGACTTTGCACATTACAGTGTATATCATAAGGGCATAAAGAACATCGTGGTGTTCATAATTAACAGTGAGGTGATATATTTATTTAGTAAGTTGCGATTATGAAAGGTACAAGGAGGAGTAGAAATGTCAGTTAACAATGTTACTGGGACTATATTGTTAGACGTTTCAAAAAGTGTTGATTCTAATAAAGAGGAATTGGCCATATTGGAGTCTTATTACTCTATTTCAGAAGAAAGAGTCCAACTAGACGAATTGATGCTTATGCACAAGAACGGTAAAAAATTAGGCACTGTTAAGGTACATAACGTGAGTATTTCTTGGAATAATTTTATTGGGGGATTAAAAAATGAATAATTTTGAAAAAGTCTTTGATTATAAAGGGAATAATGTAAGAACGTTTATGAGAGATGAGGAAATTTGGTTTGTTGCAAAGGATGTATGTGATGTATTAGGTATGACTGATGGAAGAAAGTCAGTTAATCTTTTGGACAATGATGAGCGGAATACTGTTCCGGTCACCGATGTGTTAGGTAGAAGTCAAAAAACATTAATCATCAATGAGCCAGGTTTATATACATTGATTTTAAAAAGTCGCAAACCCGAAGCGAAACAATTTAAACGTTGGGTGACTCATGACGTACTGCCTACAATTCGCAAAAGTGGTATGTATGTCGCTGAAGATGCCACAAGAGAGCAGAAACTTTTTAATTACGAATTATTAGAAGAGACTTTTAGAAATTGTGGGATTGAAAATCTGCATGAACTTTATAAGGAATGTGTGGATTATTACAAAGAAAATAGAATCCGATTAGATTATAAAAGAAGCTCAAAACATCGAAGAAACGATAAGAAAAAATCACTATCAGATTCTCGAATTGAAATAATGAAGAAGATTGAAAATGTGCTCCAAGAGCGAGAATTAAAATATAAGCAATCTCTTAATTTTGCCTTTGTATCAGTTGTATCTGAATTATTGAAGATAATTGCTCTTGATATAAAATCAATAAAACATAACAAAACTAGAGGAAAGTTGGCTCAAGCGAGATGAACAAGTATGTTAATCCTGTGATGCTAGATGTAGTTGCAATGGTTGAACAGACTTCTTCATCACAACAGGAAGCTGATTTATCTACTGACCATCTATTAGCTAAATTTAATGACATACTTGAGATTGTTTTGATAAACAGGCATGGAGAAACATTAAAGCTCGAAGCCTATGAGTTAAATTATGAAGTGAACGAATCCGAAGAAGGATAAAGAAGAATGTAAAAACAGCTGTGCTGAATGTATTCTCCTACAAACGGCACAGCTTCTTCAATAAGGCTTCATTTAGAAATTGATGTTAATATTCCGTCTTCAAAGTACAAATATTTGTTTCCCTTATAAACCCACTGTTTTAAGGTTCGATTTTTTGTGATATTTGTATTTACCTTTGTCGGTCTTCCCCACCCATTTATTAACACATCATCTTCCGTCATTCCAATAGATATGCTTTGTGGATTCAACGTCCTATCCTCTATTTGTTTCTTTCTTTCATATTCTTCAGTCTCATTCTTATCTTTTACTTCGTTTTGGTTTTTGAGAGTCTCTAAAGATTTGATTTTATCTAAATTATCTTTCTTGAATTGCTTAAAGTTCAAATCACTATGATCATTTGAATATTTAACTTTATCTAGCATGGCCTCAATGTATGCATATGAATCATAGTTCTCAACGTTTGCTTTCTTTTCATTTAAGTCTTTATTTTTTTTAAAAGCAGAAGCTATAAAATAATAATCTTTTTGAAAAACGTTGTTCAATTCAGAAGTTTTGCTGATAACCTCATCAAATTTTTCTTCCTTTATAAGCTGTATAAGCTTTCTATCTTCTTCAGTTAAATTATGACTATCATTAGCGGAACTCTTTTCTTCATTAGCGATTACAGTTTTAGTACTAGAAGATTCTTCTGTTACCTTGTTTTGTCCACATCCAGACAAGATAACAATAGTTCCCAATATAAATAATATGGATTTATTCATGGCGTTCCCCCATTTACCTTATGTTAAAAGTATAGCTGTAATAAACTGCTTAATCAAACACAATTTCCCGCATGGAATGAAAGGATGTGAGCAATTAATTGAGCGAACAACTAAAAATATTCGTTACTCCTGTAGCAGACACATCTCCACAAACGACCGAAAACCTGAACAAGCAAATTAGACAGCTACAGACTAAACTAAATTCACTTGAATTAAAAACGAACATCGATAACAATACGTTAAAGGCTTTAAAAGAGTTCACTGCTGCAATGGACAAATATCAGTCCAATTTAAAAAATTATAATGATACCGTTAAAGAAACGACTAAGATTACTCAACATCTTAATGGGAATGTCACTAAGGTAACTCAGGAACATAAGCGCAGTGGCGAAATTCTCCAGAGAACAACCGAAAAAATTAAAGAGCAAACTAAAGAAACAAATAATTTAGCCTCCGCACAACAAAAACTTGGTCAAGTCGTTAAAAATACCGAGAGAATGAATGCTCAAGGTAAAGTTACTGGTTCTACTCAGAAAAATCGTGATGGTTACAAGGATTATACATACAATCTCGATGAAAAAGGAAATGTAAAAAACTCTACTGTTTCCACTAACTTCGATAAAAAAAGAAAAGATATTGATGCGTTAAACGCCTCTCTTCAAAGACTTCGTGAGCAAGGTATTTTATCCGATACCACCCTCTCTTCCCTTGGTCGTAAAATCAACCTTGCTCAATCCTCAGCCCAAATTGATTCCCTCAAGCAAAAAATTCGTACATTAGATGACAAGTCGTCTGCTGTTGCAAAGAATAACGAGCTAAAGCAAACGATTGCACTGTACCAAAGGCAAGCTCAGTTAAATGCAAACAATTTAACGAGTAAGTATGGCAATAACTTAAGTAATCAGAGTAAGGCACAGATTCAAGAATACCTTCTTGCTGTTACTCAGCTCACTTCTAAAACCCCTGCACTATCTTCAAAAATTAAAGACCTCAATATGCAATTTAGAGAGCTTTCAAGCTCTATTCAAAACTCAACCCAAAGAGCTACATCGTTTGGACAACAATTGGGCGATGCTTTTAGTCGTATTCCAGCATATTTGCTTTCAGGTTCTATATTTTATGGAGCTATTACAGCTTTAAAAAATATAACCCAGCAAGCAATCGAAATCGACACTCTAATGACAAATATCCGAAGAGTCATGGATTTGCCAGATTACAAATTCAATGAGCTCCTTCAAACTTCATTAGATTTAAGTAATGAATTATCAAACAAAGTATCAGATGTTCTTGAAATTACGGGAAGTTTTGGGCGTATGGGCTTCCAAGCAGATGAATTATCCGATTTAACGAAAACTGCACAAGTTTTGCAGAATATTTCAGATTTGAGCGCAACAGACACAGTAAATTCACTTACTGCTGCTATGCTTAACTTTAATATTTCCGCAAAAGACTCAATTTCTATCGCTGATAAGCTCAATGAAGTTGACAATAATTTTAGTATAACCACGCTCGACATGGCTAATTCGATAAGAAAAGCTGGAAGTACCGCTTCCACCTTCGGTGTTGAATTAAATGACTTAATTGGCTATACTGCGGCCATCGGAAGCACCACACGAGAAAGCGGAAATATAGTCGGTAAACGAATTGCTGACTTTAAATCTCTTCTGATTGACTTGGAACTCCTAACGTATAGACGAGGACAACAAGGGGCAAGCGTAATGGCAGCCTGAACGACTGAGCGAAGAGACACTTTTTGTGAAGCGACAGTCTGAACTTCTATGGAAACATAGAGAGTGTGGTTGAAGTGCCCCACCGCCATTCATTAATGGTCAGTAACCTTTAAGGTGAAGTAACAGAATCGAACTCGTTAAAAACCATATTTGCAAGAATAGGCAACAACAGAAGTTCAATTAAAGCATTAGATCAAATTGGGATCTCTGTACAAACTGCTGCTGGAGAAGCAAAGACCTCTAGCGAACTTATTGGAGAAGTTGCGGAAAAATGGGATAGCCTATCAGATGCCCAGAAGCAAAACACTTCCATTGGTGTAGCTGGTATTTATCAATTGTCCAGATTTAACGCCCTACTGAATAACTACTCAATCTATCAAGACGCAGCTAACACGTCTGCAAACTCAATGGGTTCGGCATGGAAAGAACAAGAAAAGTATGCTGATAGCTTACAGGCACGGATAAACCGCCTTCAAAATACGGTTACTGAATTTGCTGTTGCCGCCAGTGATGCCTTCATTTCAGATGGTCTTATCGCATCTACAGAAGCGCTAGGAAATTTCATGGGGTTAACAACTGGGCTAGTTAAAAACATCGGCTTCCTCGCCCCTGCCTTCGGAACAGCTACAGTCGCCACATTATTGTTCTCATCTGCACTTAGAAGTACGTCAATGCAAAGTGGAAATCAGATAATAAACACGCTAAGAGCACTCCCTGCAAATCTGCAAACCTATTCTATAAAAGCAGCAACTGCAACAGCTACTACTAATATATTATCGCATTCGTTTGCAGCGCTAGGTAAAGCTGCAAGATCAGTAGGTATATTTTTAGCTGGAACCGCCCTTCCTATTGCTGCTTTTGCCGCTCTTGGATTTGTGGTCGAAAAGCTTGTAAGCACTTATGCTGATGCCAAAAAAGCTCAAGAGGAATTTGAAACAGCGCAAAAAACTTCCATCGAAGCGTGGACTACAAACAAAGAAGCTACTCAAGGGTTAATTGACAAGTATAAAGAACTTCGTAAAGCTAAAGATGACAACCAATTAACGCCTGAAAAAGAACAAGAGTACTTATCAGTCTCACAACAGTTAGCAGCAACATTCCCCAACCTAGTTGAAGGATATGACGCTCAAGGTAATGCCATCATAAAGAACAATGAAGCCTTAAAAGAGGCAATTAAATACACTGAAGAGATGGCAAACTTCAATAAGCGTGATTTGAAAGACAACGCAGCTTCTAATTTTGAAGATCAAATTAAAAAGCTAAAAGATTTGAACAAAGAAATGGAAGCTAATAAAACTTTAGCTGATAACTACAAAGAAGGTTCAAGTTGGATTACAAGAATCTTCGAAAACCCCTTCGCTAATGATGATGATTACGTAAAAGAAGGATACAAATACGAACGTGAAGCCTTGCGTGCGAAACAATCAATAGTAAGTGCAAATGCAGAGATTCAAGCTTCAGTATTAGATGTAATCAGTGCGTTTAACTCCATTGATATTAACCCTAATATTAAAAAGTCCATAACTGACATCCTGAATACAATGGACTTCAGCAAGTTAAGTCCTGAACAACTTAAGAGCTTTTCGCAGCAAGTAGCTACAATAATGGACTCCCTTCAAAAGTCTCTTAATAATAGCAATGGTTCAGAGTTTGATAAGCAAACAGCATCACTAAAATCTCTTATTACTGAGTTTTCAGATGGAAAAGTAAAAGTTGATAACTTGAACCTCTCCTACTCTACCCTTAAAGATTCGTTAGATCAGGCTAAAAATGCTGGTGATTCAGCAAAGGTAGTTTGGAACGAGAATGGTGAAGGTGTAGATGAGTTAGGTGAATCAGTTGGAAATCTATCTGACAAACTCAAAGAAGTTAAAGGCGACATTGAAGCTACTGTAGATGTTTTAGATCAATTACTGCAATCTGGCCAAGCTACAGCGGCAATGGAAGCTTTGCAAGGCGATGTCTACGATGATTTAGCTGATCAGGTATCCCCTCTCAATGGATTACTGGAAAAAATGGCAGAAGGTAAATCTATTTCTGCTTCAGAAGCGATGAAGCTTATCCAAAAGGAAAAAGATTTAGCAGGTGCGATTTCAGTTGAAAACGGCATTGTGAAAATTAATCGTGATGCAGTAATCAAGCTACGAAACGCTAAGGTTAAAGCATATGCAGATATGCAAACTTCCGTAAAACAAGAGTTATTGAATCAAGCGAATGCCTTAAATAAGAAAATCGGGTATTACAAATCTGAAATCACAGCAATTAAAACTGTTCAAGATGCATTGAGAAAAAAGGCAGAGTTGGAAAAGTTAAAAGAAGATTCTTTGAAAATGACCAATGGTAAGCAAGATCAACTTGCGATTGAACAATTTAAGGCTGCTCAAAGAGATCTTGGTGAATTATCTGGTATCACTGACCAACTAGAAGAATTAGATAAGCTTTCAGAATTAACTCAAGCATCTTTAAATGAAACAGGAACGTCTTTTGAAACAATGTCGGATTCAGCTGACAAGGCTTCAAAATCAACGAAAGATTCAATCTATGTTGCAGACAAATATAAAGAAGCATTAGAGCGAGTCAATAAGCAGATTGAAGAACAAAACAGAAAAACTAATGACTACCCTAAATGGTCACAGAAATATCGTGATTCCATTAAGAAGGAAATCAAGGCGTTAGAACGAAAAGAAAAACTTCTTAAAAGTCAGATTAAGCTTCTTAAAGAGCAAATTAAATCTGGCTACATTGCTCAAACGGGTATTGTTGATTCTTCTTCATCCTACTCCCCTTCTAGCTCTTCATATTCTGCTTCAGGCGGTTCTTACTCTGGTAAGTATTCAAATATTATCAATCAGGCTGCATCGAAATACAATGTCCCAGCTGCTTTAATTGCTGCAGTTATTAAGCAAGAATCAAACTTCAACCCAAATGCTCGTTCATCAGTTGGAGCAACAGGATTAATGCAACTTATGCCAGCTACAGCTAGAGGTCTTGGAGTTAAAAATTCAAAAGATCCTTATCAAAACGTTATGGGCGGTACCAAATATCTTAAGCAAATGCTTGATAAGTTTGGATCGATTGAAAAGGCATTAGCCGCCTACAATGCGGGGCCTGGAAATGTAACCAAGTATGGCGGTATTCCTCCATTTAAGGAAACCCAGAATTACGTAAAGAAAGTAAATAACTACTTTAAACAAATGGGTGGCTCTCTATCCTCTAGTGGTGGATCAGCTGCTGGTTACTATGACTCCATGAGAAGAACATCTCACTTTGGTCAGCAAGAAAAAGGATTGCGCTCCACTCCTCATAAAGGTTTAGACTTGGCTGCTAAATCTGGTACTCCTATCAAATCACTTAAATCAGGTAAAGTCCTCACAGCCGCATACTCTAAATCTGCTGGTTATTGGGTCGTTGTTCAACAAGATGATGGCACAGTTGCTAAGTATATGCATATGCAAAAAGGACTCAATGTTAAAGCTGGACAAAAGGTTCAGGCTGGCCAAACTCTCGGTAAAATGGGAAGCACTGGTCACTCTACAGGCACTCACCTTCATATGCAGATCGAGAAAAACGGTAAACCGATTGATCCCGAAGCCTACATGCAACAAATTGGCTCTGACCTGTCTAGTTCTGATGCTGAACGTCAACAAGCCATTTCACAAGCTAAATCTGATTTACTGGGACTTGAAGGCGACCTCTCTTCTGTTAAAGACCAAATTCAAGATTTGCAATACGAACTAGTCCAATCTAAGCTTGATGAATTTGAAAAACGTAAATCTGATTTAGAATTGAAAGTTGCTCAAAATCAATCTAAAGCTAGTCGTTATCTCAATGACAGTGCTCAGTTTAGAAAATACACGAATGAGCAACGTAAAGCAGTTGAAGCACAACAAAAGATTCAAAGTCAAAAAGTTAGTTGGATTAACAAAGAGTTAAAGCAAAATAAGCAATTAAACGCTGCTCAACGTGATCAATTACGTGAAGAATTAAAACAAGCTAAACTTGACCTCATCAGCATCAAAGATCAGGTTTATGAGTTACAGGCTACTATTGTTCAATCTAAAACTGATCAAATTCTTAATAACATTGATAAGTCAGTCAAAAAGACTGAATCAAAGCTTAAGAACATCGATATCAAGATACAGACAACCGAAGAAGACAAAGATAAAGTTATGTACTATAGTCAGCAAATCAAGCTGATTCAGCAACAACAAAAAGAAGCTGCAAAGTACATAAAAGATTTAGAGAAACAAAAGAAAGCAGCTAAGGGTTTCCCTGAAATCCAAAAACAAATTTCGGACGAAATATCTTCTTGGAAAGATAAGCAAAAGGATTTCAACTTAGAGCTTTATCAGACCAAGAAAAGTATTAAGGATATTTATAAGTCGCTTGCTGATGAAGTTGTCTCCATTTATAAAGAGATGTACGAAAAGATGCGTGATATTGAGCTTGAAGCTCATCGGAAAGCTACTCAAGATATCATTGATGGTATTGACAAGGAAGACGATGAAGCTAAGTTCCAAAAGGATTTAAAAGATCGTCAGGAAAGCGTCCAAAAGCTTTTAGATCAGATAAATCAATATGCGCTCGATGACTCTGAGTTTGGTAAGTCGAAAGTAAAAGAACTTACTGAACAGATGCAAAAAGAACAGCTTGATTTAGATCAATTCCTAAAAGATCGTGAAAACTCCAAGCGTAAAGAGGCGCTTCAAGATCAACTTGAAAAAGACGAAAAATCAATTAACACCAAGTATGATGACCTTGTAAATGATGAACGTGGATTTAAGGATTTAGAAGGAAAATTGATGAACGGTAAGATTAGTGACATCAATAAACAGCTTTCTGAGTTCACTAAGTTTATTAATTCAAACATGGAGTTAATCGGTAAGTCTATCTCTAACAACTTAATTGATAAGCTTAAAGAGGCTTCAAATGCTCTAGGTGTTGTTGTTAAGGGTAACACAACAGGTAAAAAGGTAGCTGCTTTTGACACAGGCGGTTACACAGGCACTGGTTTGGGGAGTGGCAAGCTAGCCGTACTCCATGATAAAGAGCTAGTTCTTAACAAGACTGACACTGAAAATATGCTTAAAGCTGTCGAAACCGTTAGAGACATCAGCCAAATTGATGTGCCGTTTTCCCCGAAATGGGGAACTGGACAAAAGTTGAACTCAGTTTTGTCTAACGTTCCGACTGAAGCAGTTAAATTAGCGGGAGCGAACATTGTTAAGAGCGCATCATCCGCCATTAGCATTATTCCTAGCGCTATCACAAAACTTACAAAAGCTCCTCAGTCTACAGTTATGTCTTCTGTCTCGAACGACCAGGGCGATGTTTACAATCTAACCTTGCAGATTGATAAGATGGTTGGTGATGAAAATGGCGCAAACAATGCTTTGGAAAATATCAGAAGAGGATTAAAGCAAATGAAAGGTAAGGTATAAGAGTCTGAAATCAGGCTCTTTTCCTTTTAACTAAGGAGATTTTAAATGATAAAAGAAAGCCAATATTTTTTATTTAATCATATAAGATCTATTGATATGAGTGTTGTTAATGTTAATACCGAAGGAGGCCTACAAGAAGAGAACTTTTTAGCGGGAAAGACAATAAATGAAACATTTCTGAAAGATAGGCCTGAACCTATCGTTGACAGTATTGTTTATGAACCTTTTGAGATGCCTTTAAACTTTTATGTTGACCAGAACATCCGTGAAGGATTTTATAAAAATAGAAATCTAACTCAAAAGAAACTAAGAGAGATTGCAAAATGGTTGACGGTTACTGACTACTCTCCCCTCTCCTTCAGCTCGAATTTAGATATCGTTTACTACGCAATTCCATTGAATGCTATGGATTTAGTACATAACTGTTCTGAGGACGGTTATATAAGATTAACTATGAAAGTCCTCCCTTTTAAATACAGTACGAAAATCTCAACACCATGGATAAATCCTTCAAATAAAATAGGCAACATTCTCACTTTTGACAATAAAGGAGATATAACTGTCCCTCTCTCAATGGAGATTCAAAAAATAGGTGATGGCAATGTAACAATCACGAATCTTAGTGCTTACCGAACTCCTTTCACAATTGATGATTTAAAAGATAGAGAAATTCTAAAAATAGACTCAGTAAAAGAGTTAATGGAATCCAGTTTGAATGGATACGAATGCTATGAACAATCAAACGAAAGCTATGTGTTTCTTGGTGAGGGTCAAAATAGAATCAAAGTTGAGGGGTCTTGCTTGATAAGATTTAACTATCGGTTCAAATACTATTAAGGAGGTTACTATGAATTTAGGAAAGCTTAAATTCAAGCCAGGTGCACTTAAATTAGAGCTTTGTAAGACGAACAAAAAGAAAATCGCAAATATTGTTGATTTTAATAACGCTTCAGTCAACCTAAATCATGCAGCCATTAATGATTTGAGTTTTAGCGTACCTCTTAAAGCTAGATATGGTGATGAAATAAAAACTAACCACATTGCTCAACTTATCAAGCAATGGTATTTGATTAAGGCCACTTTTTTTAACCGAACTGAGTATTATGTGATTGACAGTATTACCAAAAATAACACTATTGAAAAAGAACAGATACAAGTAAATTGCCAACTCTCTCCTTACATGCTAAACAAGCCAAAAATCAGGCAGTATGAAGGTATATCAAAGAATTTACAAGAAATTGGTGAAGTTTGTCTTAAAGGAACTAGTTGGCATATAGGTGAAATTGAAAGTACGCTTAATGAAAAAAGACGATCATTTTCCATCGGATCAATTACATCAAGATTTGATTTTCTAAGGAATATTTGTGAAACATTTGATGCTGTTCCTGCATTTGACACTATCAACAATGAAGTATCCTTCTTCGAAAAGGACAGTGTATCTAAATACAAGGGTGTTAAGATTTCATCTCATAACTTTATGATTGATATGACGGATACTAGAAGCATGGAAGATGTCGTGACTAGGCTTCATGTTACTGGAAAAGACGGAATTGTTATCAATTCAGTTAATCCAACAGGTCAAGGTTACTTGGATGACTTTAGCTTCTTTTTAAGTCCATTTCAACGTGATGAAAAAAGGAATGTAATTAAAAAAAGTGACTACATGAGTAACGAATTATGCCATTCCTTGTTAGACTACAACGAAATGGTAAACAAGGAATCTGAAGTATTTAAAGCTCTGTTGAATGAAAAAAAACGGATTGAAGCCAATAAGATGGCTCAGGAAAATGAACTGTTCGTGCTGAAAAGTCTAGAATTGCAACAAATTCTGGATCGTATTGAAGTGGTTAAAGAAACCAATGGCGATACTAAGGATTTAATTAAACAAAGGGATGCCAAGAGCAAACAGGTAGACGCAAAAAAGGCTGAGATTGGTCAAAGCGATGCAAAACTTTCTTCAATTAACGATCAGATTGAGAAACTTAGAAAACGATTAGACATGAATAATTTTTTAGGTGAGAAACTGTCAATTGAATTGTCTAAATTTGTTCATGAAGATGAATGGACTAACGACAACATATTTGATGAAACGGAATTATATGAAAAAAGCTATGAAGAGTTAGATAAGCGGAAATCTCCTCCAATTGACATCAAAACGAATATAGTCAATTTTTATAATGCTCTAAGTGAAAAGGAATACTGGAATAGAATCTCTATAGGCGATATTATTAGGGTTCAAGACAAGCAATTTGGAACTGAATATAGAGCAACTTTGACAGGTATGAGCTTGAATTTTGACGATACGTCTATATCTGTAACAGTCTCAAATGGAAAAAAAACTAAAAAAGAAGATGACTTTGTTCAATTGCTTTATAAAGTTGATAAAGCTTCGACTGAATTCAACACTCGTAAAATTGACTACAATCGACTTACTACTAACTACAATGCACGTAATGATCGTATTTCCACCCCTCCCTCTCCTCCTACTATCGGAATGGACTCTGTCACTCACAAAGTAAACGAAAATGGATCTGTTGATATTTCAGTATCATGGAATTATCCAACCTCTGATGAAGATAAATACAATATAGACGGTTTCATTGTGCATTGTTATCCTGACACATCTTCAGATACCTACTTGTTCGGAGCTTCGTTAGCTAAGGAGCAACGAATTTCTGTTAGATATGATAAGCGAATAGCTACCTTTACTTCACAAGTTCCAACAAAATATTTCACTTTTGGAGTACAGTCATATAGAAATGTTGAAACTTCTATTAGCTCAAATGGTGTTTTGTTATCTGATATAGTTCAACCACAAACACCAAGTGAGAATCCTTACAGACCATCCAATACTGTTGAGGTTAAAGGTAAAGTAAACGGAATACGTCAGATTTCTACGCCTGAAAAGCCTTCTAGTCCAGATATCAACACTCTCTGGATTGATCCTACAACTAATAAATCTGAATTGTATGATGGCGAAAAGTGGATTGTCCAATCTGCAGGAAATGCAGACTCATTAAATGGTATTCCTCCTGCATTGCATGAGGAACCGAACACTATACCTGTTAGAGATGACAACGGTGTGATTTCAGCATCAATATCAGGCAGCGCATCTAAATTAGGTGAGTATACAGACAAAGACTTTATTCTAAACACAGCAAAAGATTCACCAAATGGAGTTGCGGCATTAGATGCTAACGGAAAAATTAAGTCGACCAATCTTCAGCAAATTAGTTATGTTGGTACATACATCGGCAATGGGATTCAAAACAGGGCAATCCCCCTCCCCTTCCCCCCCTCTCTAGTTAAGGTTAAATCAACAGTTCAAAATGATCCTGCATTAGCTATTGTTAGCACAAGTGGTGGTTATGTGGAGGAAATATTCGAATCAAATATCTATTTTAAAGGAATAAACAATCTTCCTGATAACACAAATGGAAGGTTATTAGAGCTTGGTTTTTCCACTGGTTCAGACTCTTCTTTAAAAGGCAACAAACAAGGGGTCACATACTTCTTCGAAGCGTATAGAAATTTATAAGAAAGGAGTGATTCTAAATGGATTTCCCAAAACTTTATAATGATCCAATCTTATACCACAAACGAAAAGACACTTACGATGATCCATACATGAGTTACGATGAAACACACTCTATTCTTAACGGACGAATACTTTTAACTGAAAACCCCAATCGAGAAAACAGAGTTGTTATTACTGGCGGAAACAAAGAATGGAAAGAAATTGAAGATGGTGAATTAGAAGATGATTGTTATCGTGTTGATTACATGATGGGGGTTATCTTTTTTAATGATTCCAACGAAGGTAAACAACTTCAGGTTAAATACATTGGTGAAGGGGCATATTTCTACCCTGCTGCCCGTATTTGGGTTAAACGTTCAGGTAATACAGTAGTTGAAACACTTCAAGGTTTAATTGATGAAGCAGAGGATTGTATTATTCGAATGAACGAGAGAATTTTAGAATGCGAACGGGTCATCAAACGCTGTATAGAGATAACTACTTGGTGCCGTCAAATCACCTCACAGTATGAACGTGTCGTTGAGGAAACAAAGAAAAAATACTACCCGTCTGTCAATAACTACTCAGATTTAATTGTTGAATATCCAAACCCTCAAGTTGGTTGGACTGTCGCTGTTAAGAACATAAAAACAGTTTATCGATGGGATGGATTCGAATGGGTTGATATAGGTGTTTCAGAAGTCTATGAAGGATTCAATATTCTTTTGAGTGCTTATGAGCCACACAGTTTAAATTATATTTGGTATCAAGATGAGAGTTTAAGTCCTACAAAGAAAAGAGTTGTTATTTCTAACGCAGCTCCAGAAACAGGACAGATATGGTATAAACCTGATTGATACACATAAAGGAGGAATTAATTAATGGGTTTTAGAATGCCACATCCTGATACTGGTGAATATGTACCAATGGCCATTGAATTGCTGAAATCTGACGGTGTTGGATATACCGCACCTGAAATTAAAGCCAAATTTGATGGAATTCTAGATTCGGTAACAAACCTGTCTACAACAACTACTGATAAGCTAAAAGAAATGGCTGATTTAATTGGAGACATTGGTGAGCTTGCAGGTGATACTGGAAGTATTGTGGACACAATCAAAAAAGAACTAAATCAGCGTGGGATAAATGTTAAATGGCTAGGAGCGGTTGGAGATGGTGAAACAGATGACACTCCAGCCTTTCTTGCAGCAGAAGCATTGTCTAATAATGAGTATCCTATTTTTGTGCCACCAGGCACATATTTAGCTGATCAAGCCGATTTAAAAGGAAATTATTTTGGTAATGGTGCATTTCTTATTGTCAAAGAAAGAGAAGCTTTCAACGCAACTGCTCCCCCAAGTCAAAAAAGAGACCAGCGTCTATTCCCTCTTACATCTTTTCCTCTACCTATCCTCAATGAATTCTATGGCAAAAACTCAGGATATAAAATTACTTTAGATGCTTATGGAAATACATCTACGGGCGAAGAGTCTTTAAAAAATCTTACTTCTGGAAAGCAAAATACGGCTATCGGCTTCCTATCCCAGATGAACAACCAAACCCAATACTCAAACGTTTCAATTGGTGGAAGTTCTCTAGCACAAGGGAGCTATTACAGCCGTACTACAGCTATCGGAAACAACTCCTTAAAATGGGCTGGTATTAAAGATCCGATCGTATCTAGGCATGAATTGTGGTTTAATGAGAAGGATTTAAACAACATTTGGAATATTTCAGGAACAGATTCTTACATCTTGAAACAGATGAACCCTGAAGTTGAAAAATTAATTCAGCCTACTGGGTACCCTGCTCCACAAGGTGCAGTTATTGTTAACGAGGGCGGAGGATTCCCCGCAGCAACTTCTTCATCTCAAGTGCTAGGGAATACTGGAATTGGTCGTAACGCCTTGCTTCAATTGGTTAGAGGTATCCATAATACCGCAATTGGATATCAAGCTCTCGCAAGATCTTATACTACCGAAAAATGTACTGCTATTGGTGCATTTGCATTGGCCAACAACCTTGCTGGTAAAGAAAATATCGGTATTGGTAGAAATGCAATGAAGTATAACCAAACTGGTCAAAAGAACATTGTTATCGGTAATAACGCAATGGGTTATGACGTATTCGGGACTAGAAATATTTTCATTGGGCATCAAGCAGGTCAAAGATCAAACGGAAATAAGAATGCATCTCACACTTTAAATACCGTTATTGGTACTTATGCTCATCAAAACAAAACAGATGGTGAAGCGAACGTTTCTATCGGTGCTAGAACACTTCTAAATGGTGCAAATGGTAGTCGAAACGTTGTTGTAGGTACTGAAGCTGGTATCAACTATACTGGCAATAATTCTATTATCATCGGTAATAAAGCGATGCCTAGCAGCAACCAAGATCGATTGTTATGGATTGATTATGGAAATGACGGCAATGCCTCTCCTTTCATCTATGGTGATATGGGAAATAATATTATGAACCTTCGTGCAAACTTGCGACCTGACACGGATGCTTCTCAATCATTAGGTGCTCCTTCAAGACGATGGGCTAACATCTATGCTTCAAATGGAACAATCAACACTTCTGATGAGAGATACAAGCAAAACATCACTGATATTCCTGACGAATGGCTAGATGCATGGTCTGAAGTAGATTTCTGTAGATTTAAGTTTAAAGATGCAGTAAGTGAAAAAGGAAGTTCTGCAAGATGGCATATTGGTGTCATTGCTCAGAGAATTGATGAAGTGTTTAAAAAGCATGGCTTAGATGCAACTGAAATTGGATTACTTTGTTATGACAAATGGGATTCTGAATTTGTAAACAAAGTAGATTCTAAAACAGGTGAATTCACTGGAGAAACAATTGAAGTCGTAAAAGGTGGATTCATGTGGGGGATTCGTGCTGATGAATGCCAATTCCTAGAGATGGCTCTTATGAGACGTGAAACCCAAAAAATGCAACAAGAGATGCGTGAACTTAAAGCAGCTTTATTAAAATAAAACTATGATTTTATAGGAATACATCCAATACATAACAGAGAAAACCAGAGCATGTGTGAGAACGAGAGAGCTTGGGCTATCCCCTGCTCTTTTTTAGTGCTCAAAAAACTAATTGGAGGAATTTATTTAATGAACATTACTCAAAGTTTGTTGACTCCCAACAAATACTCCAGACCTCAAACAGCTCTAAAGAAAGTAAAAGCTGTTGTGATTCACTGGGTTGCCAACCCAGGATCATCTGCAGAAGGCAATCGAAATTTCTTTAACAATCGAAAGAGTGGTACATCAGGTTTTGGATCAGCGCATTACATTGTCGAGGGTACAAAAGTAATTCAATGCTTACCGAATAGTGAGTTAGCTTATCACGTTGGCTCAAATGTTTACACAGCAAGTGCGCTTAGAAACTTAAGCTCTTATCCAAACAACTGCACTATCGGCATTGAAATGACTCACCCTGATTGGACTGGTAAGCCTGATGCTACAACTTATAAAACAACTGTAGAATTAGCTGCTTCCCTTCTCAAAACTTACGGACTCAAATCTGAAAATCTGTGGACTCATAATCAAGTGGTCGGCTGGAAAGATTGTCATCGTTATTACACTAACAATCCTAGCGCATGGGTTCAATTTGTCAGCGATGTTAATAAAGCTTTAACAGGAAAAACTGTGACTATTCCAACACCTAAACCATCAAACAAAAATGACCTTGAGTTAGTCGAGGCTTATGGTCTTGGTGATAAAGGTGCAAAAGTTAAAGAAATTCAATCTAACCTTATTAAACTCGGTTATAAGCTACCGAAATATGGCGCTGATTCTCACTTTGGTGACGAAACTGCCATTGCGGTGAAGGCATTCCAAAAAGCAAACAAGCTTGCAGTAGATGGAATCGCTGGCAAAGCAACTCTTGCTAAAATCAAAGAGTTGTTAACTAAATCAAAAACCCCTTCATCCCCAACTCCTTCAAAGTCTAGCTCTTCTAAAGCAAGTGGCTCTCTAAAATCTAAAGTTGATGGTCTTCGATTTTATGCTAAAGCTTCATGGGGTGATAAAGATGTTGTAGGTACTGTGAATAAAGGTATTGGCTTCCCTACTGTTATTGAAAAAGTTAAGGTCGGAACATCATACCAATATAAAGTGAAAAATTCTAAAGGTGCGACGTTTTATATCACTGCTTCTGATAAGTATGTTGAAGTAACAGGCGAAGTGAAAACATCTACTCCTGCAAAGAAAGCTTCAAAGCCAAAACAGGCCTCTAAGAGTTCATCAATTAAATCTGTTGGAAAGATCAAAATTGTCGGCGTGTCAAATGCAGCTATTATTATGGATAAGCCTGACCGCAATTCAGCCAAGAATTTAGACACCATCGCATTGGGCAAAACAATTGAAATCTCTGGCTCTGTTAAGGGTAGCAACAATCCTAAAGGATACTGGGAAGTAATCTACAAAGGAAAGCGTGCCTATATTTCAGGTCAGTATGGAAGCAAAGTATAACTAAATTAATAGAGATTTTTGTGGATTTACAAACATCCATGAGAATTTATAAAAATCAACTTCAAGGAGGTGAACTAAAGTCACCTCCTTCTCTAAGGCTGGTGTCAAATGGAAAGTAATGACGTTCATGTTCGTATAAGCTTGCTTGAAGAAAAATCAAATCAGCAAGCAATTCAAATTGTTAAGCTAGAAGATAAAACAAATACACTCAACAGAATTGAAATGATATGCGAACAACAACTTGAATTTAATAAAGAATCCCAAAAGCAATCGAAAGAGTTAACTTCAACACTCATTGAAATGAGTAACAATTTAAAAAACCTCAATAAATCTTATGAAAAATTAGATACACGGGTTGAAACTCTTGAACGAAGTGATTCAACAAGAAAGATAGATCCTTCGCAGTTTACCAAAGATATTTTTTATAAGATTCTTCCCTCAGTAGCTGCAACGATAATCGGAGCATATTTGCTATACCATTTTGGAATTAATAAATAAGGAGCTTGATGTAATGAAAATC
This sequence comes from Bacillus pumilus, assembly GCF_003431975.1. GTDB lineage: Bacteria > Bacillota > Bacilli > Bacillales > Bacillaceae > Bacillus > Bacillus pumilus_N. Next base: position 2,140,245 of record NZ_CP027116.1, read on the forward strand.
AACTGGAAAGTACGTTTAAAAAAGAAAACATTTTGGGTGTCAATCCTCTCTGCCACCCTTTTATTCGTTCAAATGATCGCTGAAGCATTCGGTTATGACTTAACAGGATTTAGCGATGATCTAACTGTGAAATTTAATGCACTTCTCACATTTTTATCCATTGTAGGTATTGTAGATGACCCTACTACTAAAGGTGTATCTGACAGTGATCAAGCTTTAGAATATGACGAGCCTAGAAAATAATGAATACAGTCAACATTAAGTATTCGCCATACCCAAATAAATTCAGCGAAGCCCAAATTAATGCTGAGGGCGAGGAGAAAATTCTAACTCTGTTGTTAGATGAAGTCGAAGTTCCCCAAGCTGATGAAGAAAGTGAACCGGCCATCTTCCCCGTTCTCAAGATTTCACTCTCTGAAGGCTTGGGCAACGAAGATATTTTAAGGATGGAAAAACAAGACGCTAAAGCATTTCTTCAAGTTTTAAAAGATATGATTAAACAAATGTGAGAGGGCTAACCCCTCTCTTTTTTTCATTTTTAGGAGGTTAACTATGATATTAGTATCTGGATACAAAGGCTCTTTAAAACTAGAGTCAACAACCATAGGTGTTTCCAGTAACATTCTCAAACGAGCATGAATGGAGTGCTTGCGCATTTGCTTCAAGCAGCATAGGAGGTGGCAGAAGATTATATGTGACTGATATAAAGAATGAATATTCTGTTGCTACATCAATTTTCTGCCTAACATATTTAGGATTAGGAGGTAAAAATAAAATTGGTGAAAACATATTGATGAGCAATATCATTTACGGAAGCACAAGTGAAGGATTAAAAGGTACGATACCAGAGGTTTTCTCTTTCGGTTCTACAGATGGGCTTGTACATGGCGACTTAATAAAAGATCAGGAAAAAGAATACAAGATTTTCGAAACAACATCTGGCACCTCAACTATCTATTCATCATTTATTTCAAAATTTATTGCCATTAGAGTTCAGTGAACAACAAAGCCCCTTCTTATTTGAGTAGGGGTATTTTTTTCGATTTTAAGTAAACAAAAAATAAACTCCCCCTTGAGCTGTGGTAGGTAAAAGGGAAAGTCTATCCTTAAAACTATCTGATTGATTAGCCAGCACTTGAGTGCTCATTGTACATTAAAAGGATGTTAGCGCATCCTTATTTCTTTCTAGTTACAAATAACAAACATCTTATGAAAGTGGACAGTTGTTGAAATGTCTGTTTTTGTTTAGCTCAGGCTATTGCACTAGCCCAAGCTAATTCCACCTCAAAGGAGGTGAAAAATATTTAGCTATCCTGATCCTAATTTCATTTTATCTAAATTCAATGTTTATTTCAACTTTAACTTTGATGACCGCCTGTTAAACCAGCTCTATATAACGCTGTACCACCTTTAGTGTATGAAACTGCCCTCAACAACGCCTTTGATCCATATTTATTTCTAATGCCATCCATAACATAACCCAGCTGTCTTTTCTCTAATCCTCTTTCATCAAATAAAGTTAGCTGCTGATTAAAATCCTCTTCAATTTTACTTAGAGTAACGGAAATGCTTCTAACTGTTTTATGTTGATAAAACGTGTTAAACAACTCCATGCACGTCTTATATATGTCCATAGTGATATTGGTAGGACTTTCAATTGTTTTACTCCTGTGAAACCCTCCACCATATTCCTCTTTGCTGTAGCCTATGCCCAAACTGATTGTTCTTCCCGCTTTCTTATGATCCCTTGTTCTCTTAGCAACCTCTTCACATATTTCCAAAATGACAGCTTTTATTTCGTCTTTAGTTGTATAGTCTCTGAGTAAGATTTGACTCTTTCCAAAGCTCACTTGTCCCTGTAAGACTGGAGCGCCTATCTCAGACAAATCAATTCCCCAAGCATGGTGGAACATTTGATTCCCCATTACTCCGAATTTATTTTCTAAGATTTCTAAGGGATACTTCGCTAATGCGCCAACTGTGAATATCCCCATTCGATTCAAGTTTTGTTCCATTCGTCTCCCAATTCCCCACATTTTAGAGATTGGTCTAACTGGCCATAGTTTTCCTGGAATATCTTCATATCTCCATCTAACAATACCGTTCGGTGCTTTCTTACTTTCTAAATCTAGGGCAAGCTTACTGATCAGCATATTGTCACCAATTCCAATTGTGCAAGGCAATCCAAATTCTCGCATGATAGCATCCTGGATGTGTTCAGCAATTTCTTCCACACTGTTCCACATTCTCATAACTCCATCAACTTTTAAAAAAGATTCATCGATTGAATAAGTGTGAACATCACATTCTGGTACGTATCGGTAAAACAGCTGTGTAATTTTCGTTGAAACGTTTATAAATGTATCCATTTTGGGATTAACAACATGGATTCTTGGATCATCAGGTATTTCAAACAGCCTTGAGCCAGTTTTAATTTTGAAATCTTGCTTGAGTTTAGGGCTTGCTGCTAACACGACACTCCCCTGTCTCTCTGTGTTGCCCACTACAGCTAAATAACACTCTAGTGGATCTAAACCCATCATAACTGCTGATATGGAAGCATAAAAAGATTTCATGTCTACACACAGTATCTTGTGACGTGGAAACTTGGTGTAATCAATCATAAGAAACACCCACTATGTCATCTAACAAAACAAAGTGTATATCATCTGACATATCCTTTATATGTAGCATCTTCTTTTCGTAATTGATGTATTGTGTGAAACCTTTAAGTTGATTGACAACTCCTGAATCAAAAATTGAAAAATTCAACACCTTGTTAACACTCATGGCGTAAGCAATTGTTGCTTCAAATTCTTCTGCTTGCTGTTCATCTATAATTGGTTTATCTATTTTTTTCGTTTCTGCTAGATCGTGTTTAAGTCGTGCAACATGCTCAGGTAACATCATAGCTGTCCACTTAACCGTACCTCTGTCTCTAAGCATTTAATCACTCCTTCTTGAATGATTAAATAGTAACAGAACAAACGTTCTTTATCAATCAGTTTTAGGAACTTTTGTTCGATGTAAATATTGGTATACAAATTCTATCCTTCTGTTACAATTTATGTATAACAATTAGGAGGTTAACAATGTCACTTACAGCGAACTTAAGCAAAGTGCCACAATTCAAAGAAATAGTTGCTGCTATTGCGCCTAAAAAGAAAGATTTCAAAACTGCAAGTGGGAAAAATCCCTTTTCTAAAGAGTATGAAACGTTAGTACCTTATACATTGGAGAACCCATCTGATGCAAGCTTAATAGGGACTGCTTTTGATTACTTAGCGAGGTTTAGAATAGCCCAAATAATAAATCTAGAGATGAGCTTTAAAGAACTAGTTGCCTATAACGGACTTAAAAAATTGCAAAAATTCACTGGGGATAATAGTTTGGAAGATAAATATTATTCAACTATTCAAAAAGACATTGATACCTTTATTAAAGGCGAACAATCATTGAACAATGAGGTTTGTGTGACAGCCTTAAAACTTGCGAACTTAGAGAGGTACTCTAGAGCTAATATACTTGCAGGTGTTAGCGAGACTGATATTTTCGATATACAAAGAAAGGACACGCTAACTAATGAACTAAATGGATTAATGAATACATTCGAAGAAAAATTCATTGGTAGTGGATTTATTAAAACAGACAGCAAAGTGGTTTTCAACCCTCACTTTGGCATTGCTTCCCTATTGGTTGATGGTGCAGATGCAGATATTCTAGTTGATGATGTACTTTATGATTTCAAAGTAGTTAAAGATGTGGGATACAAGTCTGCGGATGTTCTTCAGTTAACTGGATACTTTCTACTTAATAAACTTTTAAAAGAAATAGAGATCAACTATGGCGTTTCAGAAAGTCTTCCTTTTGATGACATTGAATTCAGTAAGATTTGTCTTTATAAAGCAAGATTCGGTGAATGTGAATACTTTGATTTTAAGGATATCAACGAGCAAGATATTCGTGCTGCGCTTATTAGACTTGCTGAATACTTTTTAAACAATCCTGATAAAACAGTTAAATATACAATGCTAAAAGCTCATCCAGGTTATGATTTAGAAGAATATGATGATGCTTTACGTTCTATAGTTGATTCAAACTAAGACACCCCTTGATGGGTGTTTTTTAATAATAGAAAAGGATGCTTTTTAGCACCCTTTAAACTTAAAAATCATTAAATTAAAAGTAACATTTGTCTAACTTTTAATCTCTTTCCTTTAACATTTTTAAGAGATCGTCACTAAGTTGGATATCAATATCTTCTATATCAATATCTTCATCATCATCTTCAACAACAAATAACCCTTCAATAAATTCAGTAAAAGTATTAGCAATCAGGAACATATCCTGTTCTCTATCTCTAAGTTCATGATCCCAAAAGTAAATCTTCCCTTGATTTATTTCACTAACATCTAAACAAATTAGGTCTCCGCCGTCTGCGTCTGCGATAGGAATTATTTGTTCTGGCAGTTGTTCTTTATATGTTTTTATGGCTTCTCGTATATCATAATCATTCTGCTCCAACCCATAAAACAATTCGACTGGCACTGATTCACCAACTAGCCACACTGGTTTTTCTCTTAAATGGGTATATACATTGTCCTCAATCCAACATTCCCCGTATTCACTAATAAAACTCTTATAATCGGAAGAAATATGAAATCCGTTTTCTTCTTCTATTTTTTTCATTTCGTTTAATGAGTTATTTGTTTTGGTTGATCTAATATCAATAGTGTATTGATCAAGTTTGTCTTTAATCCGTTTAAAGCTCATTTTAATAGCCTCCTCTTAAGTCTGATGCAGCACCAATATGTGGCACATTTTTATGTAAGTCAGTCGGAACAAGCTGTATTGTTTTATTGTCTAAATGATGAGGAGTTAGCTTCACTTTTGCAAGCCATTCTTTCGCCTCATGTTGAGATTTAAAACCATACTGTTTTTTAGTTTTTTATATACCAAACTAAAATCAGATTTTTCACCAGTTAATTTCCCCTCTTTAAAATGAAGTCGACCCTTTTCCCAAGGAGTGAAATTTGGGCGTTTATCTATAAATTCAACTGGTTTTCCTCCAGTAATGGCCTTTACTTTTGGGTTATCTGAATACCATTTCCCGTTACCTGGCACACCTTCCCATCTTCCATTCGATCTTGGAAGACGAGTTCTTGGGTTTTTTATTCCTTCAGCCAGCATTACTAAACGTTCTTTTAAAGAAGCTCCGTCTACAACATTATAAGGAACATTTTTAATCCCTGCTAGTTGATGCTTTGGCGAATAAGGTAGCAAGTCGTTGATGGTAACGTTATTAGCGAGATGCTTAGTTTTATTCACACCACTTACAACAGCTGTTTTCGTTGTTGCTACGCCAGTTTTAGAAACAGAACCTAAACCTTTCGTTCCGAATATAGAAGTGGCTATGGTACCTGTTGCGTAGCTAACCCAATGTGCTCTCGAATAAGAGTCACCGTTTACCATATCTCTTTCATAGGAGTCTGAAATCGCCTTTCCAATCGCCTTCGACGTTTCTATTGGATGAGAAACAGCCGTTACGACTGATTCAACGGCACCCCCAGGGTCTGTTACAAGATCGTAGATGCCAACTACTGTATCTTTCGCCACATCGTATAGACCAACTGCAGCACCTTTTACACTATCAACGAATACCTCTGATGCTTCTTCCTGTGCTTTGATTTGAAGGAGCTGGCTGTAATACATTTTTTGATCGTAAGAAAGATTTTCATATCCAATTTCATCGACAATCTCAAAGTATTTCGCTTCTGATATACACGAAGGATCATTGAGCTTTTCTTTCAATTCTTTAATTCTTCGTTTCTCTTTTTCTTCTTTTTTCACTTTTAAATAGGCTTTCACCTGTGCATCGATTTTATCATGATTCTTGTACACAGCTGTTTCATGAAATGCTTTTGCATCATAATACATAGGCTGAGCGTTCTTTCCTTGTCCTGTAGCAGCCATCATTTTTGCATAAAAAGTTTTGAGGTGATTCTCAATCGCTTCTGACTTTGCGTATTCTGTTTTTAGCTCATGATCTATTTTATGTAAAACATCAATTGTCTCTTTTCTTTTTTTGTTCGCATCGTCTAAATGTTCATTGACCTCTTTACTTGAAAATGTGTGTAATTCAATTAAATCACTGATATCGTCAAAAATAGTGGAAAGAGCATCTTTTTGTTCTTTGACCATATCTTTATTATTCTGAATGCCTTGCTTCAATTGAGCGTCTAAAAAGTGCTCATCAATAAATGTGCTCCCGCCTAATGATTCATCATCAAGCTTTCCTTTCACTCCATCTAAAAAAGCCTTTTGCATCTCGATAAAATCAAGATAAGTGTCGGTGTAAAGTGCAAGATCATTATAAAAAGCTTTGATATTATCTGCACCTTTCCCGGTAAATTCATCACCTAACCCCGACACACTTTTTAATGCTTTTTTCACAACTTTCATTTCTTCTTGAAGCTGTTCATATGCCTTTGATCTTTTCTCAACAGCTGATATAAGGGAGGGAGCATCTAATATTTTCATATAAATAAGACTCCTTTGTGAAATATTCTTTTACTAGAATACCACAAGGAGCCTTATACTTTAATCCATTTTATCTATTTTTAACCATTCACCCTCCAGAGCTACCTCTTGATGCAACTGTTTGGATATCCTCATGTTGAGGTTGAATTAAACCATTTGTAAAGAAAAGTGTACCTAGTGCTATCACAGATATTGATAATGTTATGAATATTGATTTTTTCATTTAATTCACTCCTTTTCCTACATACTGGCTTGCACGTAAGGCTTTTTTATAGTAATCCAATGAATGTTGAAGCAAGCCTCTTCTCTCTAAGTACTTCGCCACATCAACCAAGATTTCCTCTAAATCAACCCATACTCTTTTTTCTTCAAGCTCTGAGCACAAGGTGTTAATATTATTTATTTGCGATTCAGCAACATCACAAGCAAGCTCTTTCAATAATTTAAATTTAACCTTGAAAATTTCATGATCAACTTGTTCAGACAAGCTATAACCACAATCGATTAATTCTATTGCTTCCTTACTTTGAGTTGATATTTCAACTCTAGATAATTCGTACAAACATCTCAATTTCAATAAATCGTTTTTTTCGATTTCTCTTCTATAGCTTAAGGTGCGCCTGTATAGTTCGGCAGCATCTGAGTAATTGCCTTTTTTACTTTCTAAAAATCCCATATTGTAATACAGGTGTATGATTAAGTGATTATCGTCTATTTTCTTAATCATTCCCTCTGCTTCATTAAAAAGGTCACTTGCATCATCATATTTAAATTGATCTATTAAGTTTAATGCGTGAAGTAACCTACAGTTGATTTGTCTTTTGACATAAGTTTCATGTGCATTAAATGTATCTGTAGCGATTTGAGCATGATATTTAGATAGGAAAGTCATTTTCAAATCATAGAATAAAACAGCTAATTTATAATGGAATTCAGCTTTTTCTATTTCATCATCAACATAAGCCAACTTTTTTTCGGCTATTCTGAAGTAGCTTAGTGCCTTATCATAATCTTGTAAGTAGTCATGATATATCCCATTATAAAAATAGAAGTAATATGACATGAGTTTATTTGTTTTTTCTTCTTTTTCGTCAGGAGCGTTTCTCTCAAAGAACGGCTTGTCTAAATTTCTGCTAATATTCTGAAGTTTTAGCTTAAGTCTAAAGCTCAATAGTTGATAATACAAAAGAATATCTTGATTTTCTTCCATTGATTCAATTGCTTTGTCTATGTCATCTTGCATCTCAATAGCTGCTGATAAATCCCCTTTTTGTATGGCAAGATTCCAAGTATTTAACATGTTCCCTACCTTCTGAGAGGCTATTAATCTTGTCATCCTGTTACCCCCTTGTAAACAATTCTTTTGTATAATTTTAACATGACATTTACAACAAATGTAAAGTTAAGGCAGTCATTTTGTAAGTTTTCGGTATACCGCAAAATGTTTATCTATAAAAGATATGTTTTATGGGAAACAAAAATTTAATAAAATACAAATTACATACATAGCAAAGTGTGGTATCATAGACTAAGAGGAGGTGAATATGATGACAGAGTCCATACATAGCGAAATTTCTGTAAGTGATTTTATAAAGTCGAGTTACATACGTGTACGAAAGTTTATTGAGGATACTCTAGATTCTTTAGAAATTGATGAGGCAGAGAGTGTTTCGAAGTTCTCTAAAGGAGGATATAACATAACAGTTTATTCAAGAAACAAGCCATCGGATGAAGCTATCGATCAAACTAATAAAGCAGTAAATCAATTGATGAACAACTTGTCTATAGACTAGAGCCTATCGTATGGCTCTTTTTTCATGCAAACCTTTGTTGTACCCAATCAATACCGCTTACGACAGACCCTGTCACGACAGGCGGGAAAAATTTCACAAGCTTCCCAAAGAAAAAGGAAAGCAGAATGATGATACATCCCGAAGCGATAATACTTCCATAGATAGATGAAATCCCGTATTTAGAACCAATCGCAATCATAGGAGAAACCGCAGTAAATGTACAGCCTAATACAACAGGCAGACCGATACCAAAGAATCGGTTTTTCCAAACTTGAAGAAGCGTGGCAGCCCCGCACATGAAAATATCTGCCGAGATTAAGTAAGTCAGCTGTGCAGGTGTGAGGCCGAGTGCCTCTCCCACAATGAGTGGTACAAGAACGGCACCTGCATACATCGCCAGCACATGCTGAATCCCTAGCGAGAGTGTTTTCGCTTTTTTAGCAGCACTCATGATTGGACCTCTCGTACAAATGTGACTTTCCCTTCCTCAAGTGATTCAATACGTGCAAGGGATTCGACGCGGTAGCCCATTTGAACAAGCGCATCTCTTCCTGGCTGGAAAGACTTTTCAATGACAATGCCAAATCCGGCTACTTTTGCTTTCGCCTGCTGTGCGATTTTAGCAAGTCCTTTAGCCGCCTCACCGTTCGCTAAAAAGTCATCAATGATTAAAACACAATCATTTTCACAGAGATGTGTATTTGAGACAGCGATGTTGCTTTCTACTTTTTTTGTAAAAGAGTACACGCTTGCTGTTAATAATTGATCTGTTAGTGTCAGTGACTGACGTTTTCGAGCAAAGACAACCGGTACTTGTAGAGCAAGTCCAGCCATCACAGCAGGTGCAATGCCAGAAGATTCGATTGTGATGATTTTTGTAATGCCATCATGTTTGAATAGTTTAGCAAACTCTTGGCCGATCTCATGCATTAACGCAGGATCAATTTGATGATTTAAAAAGGCATCTACCTTTAACACTTGATTTGATAGAACGATTCCTTCGTTCTCAATTTTTTGACGTAACAATTCCATCATTCTTCCCCCTAGCATATTGGCAAACATTCATTTTTTTGCATAAAAAAAGCATTGCTGTCCATGAGGAGCAAGCAATGCGAAAACGATCCACGGATCTTCAGCTCAAACAAGAGCTGTTTCATTTTGCTCACTCATAGTCGGACTGTATCGGTGTCCGGTAGAAACTTGCGTGCCATCATCACGCGATTATATGAGTGTTATAGTGTTCAAATTATAACAAGATTTCAGACGCTTGGAAAGCACTTTTCTAGAAAAATTCCGAACTTAAATAATAGATCGGGTTCAAATGTTCGTTTTTAGAATATTCAAGCATCAAAAAAGCACCCTTCTGAGCAAAGGGTGCCTTTCATTTAAGATAAATACAGTTTCGTATATTTATCCGTTAAATAATCGATTAAATATTGAACATTTAATTCCTCACCAGTCGCATCCTGAATGATTTCAGATGGCTTCTTGCGTTTTCCATGCTGGTGAACATGTTCTGTGAGCCATTCTTTTATCGGTGCAAAAGACCCATTTTGAATCAGCTCATCAAAATTCGGTAAATCTTTGATCATTTGATGCTTTAATTGCGCCGCATACATATAGCCAAGTGCATATGAAGGGAAATATCCAAAGCTACCATCAGACCAGTGAACATCCTGCAAAATGCCGAGGGCATCATTAGGAGGCGTAATACCAAGGTATGATTGATATTTTTCATTCCAAAGCGCAGGCAGGTCTTCAACTGCTACTTCTTCATTGAAAATCGCTTTCTCAATTTCATAGCGGATGATAATATGGAGCGGGTATGTGAGCTCATCTGCTTCAATTCGAATGTAAGTCGGCTTCGATTCATTCACTGCATGCACAAAATCTTCTAATGAGACATCTTTAAATTGTTCAGGAGACGCTTCTTGCAGCTTTTGATAATGCGTTTTCCAGAAGTCCTCATGTCTACCGATAAAATTCTCAAAGAAAAGAGACTGCGATTCATGGATTCCCATTGATGTACCGTCACATAATAGCGTTCCGCTCAGCGCCTCATCAATATTTTGCTCATAGATGGCATGACCACACTCATGAATCGTGCCAAAGATCGCCATCCGAAAATCATGCTCATCATAACGGGTCGTCACACGAACATCCCCTCTGCTTAATGTCACAGCAAACGGATGAACCGTTGTATCTAGACGTCCTGCGTCAAAGTCATACCCTAACTCTTTTAAGAAAAAGAGACTCAGCTCTTTTTGCTTGTCGATCGGGAAGCTTTTCGATAAAAATGAAGTATCTGGTTTATTTGGCGAGGCTTCGATTTTTTTCACTAGAGGAACGATGGCCTCTCGAAGTGCGCCAAATTTTTGATCGAGCTGTTCAACTGTCATATCGGGCTCATAATTATTAAGCAGCACATCATATGGCGTTTTTTTCACGCCCCAATATTGGATAAACCGCTTATTAAATTCAATGAGCTGCTTTAAGTATGGTGCAAAGAGTGAAAAGTCTGATTTCTCCCTTGCTTCTACCCAGACATGCTCTGCTTTTGATTGCAAAATCGAGTATTCTTTAAATTCTTCTTTTGGAATTTTGCTGCTTTCGTCATACTCTTTTTGTGATAATTCAAGCGCCTTTTGTGTATCTTTTGACAGCTCATCTCGGTGTTTACTTAATGCGTGAAGAAGATCTCTCATTTCATCAGAAGTCTTCATATTAAAAATATCACTTGATAATTGACCGATCGTTTCAGCTCTGAAATCAGCGCTTTTTTTAGGTGCCTGAGTTCTAGAGTCCCAATAAAGTAAATGGAGCGCCTCAGTATAGTGGGCGATTTTTCCTAGTAATTGATAAAACGCTTTCTCTTTTGATTCAAGACTCATGCGTTTGTTCCCCCAATCAATAAAATATGTATGTACGTTTCAAGGCTACTTCAATAAATGTTCTTTTGTCAATGAAAAAGGAGGATACACAGATGGTATCCTCCCCTCTTTCTCGCCGTTCATATGTGATTTAAGATGTGATGATTGGTTTCACTGGCAGAACGGATTCAATTTTACTTTGAAGCTCCGTATCTTCCTTACGGTCAAAATAAATATGAATGCTTCCTGCATCTTGGCTTGTCCGAATCAGTCTTCCAATACCTTGTCGTAAGCGCAGCAGCATGTACGGAAGGTCAACTTCAGCACGAGCATCCTTTGCTTCATTCCGTTTCGCCTCAAATACCGGATCATGAGGTGGGTAAGGAAGTCCCCAGATGACCACATTTGTTAGGGATTGTCCTGGAATATCCAGCCCTTCCCAAAGGTGAACAGAGCATAGCACAGATGTCTCATCTGCTTGGAACTTTTGAACAATCGTACTGATTTCCTCGTCTCCCTCAAAGTACACGTGGAAAGGCAATGTTTCATCCGATGCCTCAAGCTGCTTTCTAAAGAAATGAAGTTCATCAAATGAAGGGAACAAAATGAGAGACCGTCCTCCGTTATCTTTCAGCTGAGTGATCACTTGCTGTCCTTTTGCCTCTTGCTCTTGAAGCTGCTGAATCCCATGGAAATAGATCTTCATTTGCTCATCGTAATCATACGGTGAATCCACACTCATTGATAAGTAATCTTTGATACCAAGACTTTCAGCTAAATAATCAAAGGATTGATTTTCAGACAATGTAGCAGAAGAGAAAATGTATGGTCTTTTTTGTGAGAATACTTTTTCTCCAAGCACCTCTGCGACCGTTTTTGGCATAACAACAAATGTCGTATCTAACTCCTGCTTTTCAAGCCAGCTAATTGCATTTTTTTGATAAAGCGATAGTGAATACGCCATTTGTTCAATGTACTCTTCCACAACAGACAATTCGTATTGGTCAATTGTATACATCTCAGATTCAAACACAAGTGCTTCCCCGATTTTTTCAAGCAAGTCACACAATTCACTTGCAGAACGCTTCACTTCATCTACGCGGCCAATTTCGAGTCGATGTGAGCCCTTGATTTCTTTGGCATGCGTTTTTAAGAGATAAAAGAATTCATCGTTTGTGGCAAGTGCATCTTCAACGAGCTCGGCAAACTCTTCGCGTATATCGTTTTGCAGCAGGCGTTCTAAAAATGTTTCGAGCATGGACTGCTTCACTCGGTACGTGAGTGCTTTTTGTGCAGCAAACTCAAGCAGGTGCCCTTCATCAAATACAACAGAACTATGTTCAGGAAGCAGCGGCAGCTGGCCCTCACGTTTGCGGGATTCCTTCGTCCACACATGCTCCATGTAAAAATCATGAGAACAGATGATAAGATCAGTTGCTTTCCGGTAATGATCTCTTGATAAATTCAGACCGCAGCGATGACGCATATCACATGTCAAACAGTCCTGAAACGAGTCATATCCAATGCGTGACCATTCATCATTGGATAGCTCTGGATATTCTTTTCGATCACCATACGGATAAAAGTTTTGCATACCATGTGATTCATGAACAAATGAAGGAAGCGATTCATAAATATCGAGCCATTTCTCATCATCTTCACGCTGCATGGTTTTCTCTAGTTTCTTTAAGCATAAATATTGATCATGCGATTTACTTAATCTCGCATCTATTTGAATATCAAGGTGATTGGCAATTTTATAGATATCACCCTCTTGTTTCACAAGCTGTTCAATTAACGTTTCGTCTGCACATGCAATAATCGCAGGTTTTCCTGTATATCTTGCATATGTGACCGCAAATAATAGATAGACGATGGTTTTGCCTGTTCCTACCCCGGCTTCGGCAAACATCACACTTTTTTCTTTAAAGGCTCTTTCTAGTTGAAAAGCCATAAATATTTGTTCATCTCGAAGATCAAAGCCCTTTTCTGGCAAAATGTCATAGAACACATCACCAATCCAGTTGCCCAGTTCTTCGTAAAAATTATGTTCTTTTGATAATGAAAAAGGCAAACGAGATGCTGTCACCTGCTTCAACCCCCAACTTTTGAATCATTCAGACATTCAATAGTAACATTTATGATGGGGAATGACAATCTTTTTTTACGATCGCAAACGATGTTGATAGTTTTCCTTCATTAAAAATGCATGCTCAGATCTCTCTATGTAAGCTTGAGCAAGCGCTAAATCTTCGATAGCTGCCGTAAGCTGAGCAGATTGTCCACCTTCATGCCCTTCTATTTCTTGAGCAGTCGAAGTGAGTGCTTTTTGGATTAACTGAATTTGATCATAATGAATCATGAAGACACCTCTTTTTTTAAAATCAAGTTCAGTTTATTCCGTCCTGTGAAGGTTTATACCTTTTATGCAATAAAAAAGCCACACCATCTATAGGTGTGACAATTTTTTATGATTCCGTTGACTGTTTTCTAGGCCGGCGTTTTCCCCAATATTGATAATAGTCTGTTTTAATAAACCCATTAAACAATTTTCTTTTTTTCGTTGCTTTTCTACCGAAGCACTCTTCGAACTGTTCGTGTGACGTTAAGATGTAAATGGACCAAGTGTCTAGGCTCTTAAATGCCTCCCCCATGCCTTGATACATTTTTTCAACAGCTGGTTTGTCACTGAGTCGTTCTCCGTAAGGCGGATTTCCGACAATCACACCATACTCTTCTTTTGTTTGAAAGTCTTTGACTTGCATTTGTTTAAACTCAATCAATTCACTTAGTCCAGCTTCTTCTGCATTCATTTTTGCAATGTCTACCATCCGGTGGTCGATATCACTTGCAATAATGCGGAGTGGTTGATCATAATTTGCTTTTTCTTCCACTTCATGGCGCGCTGTGTTCCATACATCTTCACCGATCCATTCCCAAGACTCGGACGCAAACTCTCGGTTAAATCCTGGGGCAATGTTTTGTCCTATCATGGCGGCTTCAATAGCGATTGTTCCTGATCCGCAGAAAGGGTCAACAAACGGACGGTCAGGTGTCCAGTTTGTTAATAGGACGAGTGCAGCAGCAAGGGTTTCTTTAATAGGTGCTCCGCCTTGATCCGCACGGTACCCGCGCTTATGAAGACCCACGCCAGATGTATCAAGAGTAAGCACGGCTTTGTCTTTTAAAAGTGCCACCTCAATTTTGTACTCAGGTCCTGTTTCTTCAAGCCATTCAGACTGAATGTTGTATGAGGATCTGAGCTTTTGCGCAATTGCCTTTTTGACGATACGCTGACAATCCGGCACACTGGCAAGCTGTGATTTCACAGATTTACCGATGACAGGAAACGTACTGTTTTTCGGTAAAAAAGAAGCCCAGTCAATCGCCTTTGTCTGTTCAAACAGCTCATCAAATGTTTTTGCCGAAAATTCAGCTACTTGTACCTTGATTCGGTCTGCTGTACGCAGCCAGAGATTTGCACGGCAAATCGCAAGAGCGTCTCCTTCGAAAATCACTTTTCCGTTGTCTACCGTGCAGTCGTAGCCAAGGTCTCTTACTTCTTTTGCAACAATTGCTTCAATTCCCATTGGAGCTGTTGCGATGAGTGTATAGGTTTTCATTGATTTATCACCTGTTTTCTCGTCCTTTTATGTATTCAAGATAAAAGCTCTCCATATGTTGAAATAGGAGAGCTTTGTTTCATCATGTTTAAAATAACGGATATAACGTTCTGTAAGCCATGTTTTGTTCCATCGTACTGCAAACGGCAAAAGCCTCGTACTCAGGTGGTAATCATCTATCTACAGAATTCTCTGTCCTTCTCTCCGTTTGGTTCCTTTGAGAAAGTTCCCCTACCAAGTTTGGGTTTCTCGCTCGAGGGGTTTACCGCGTTCCACTCTCACCATTTCTAGTGAGACTTCGTCACTGTGGCACTTTCAAGGATACTTTGCCATATCCTAAAAGGACGTAGGCATTTTTCCTGCCGTCAGCCTTTCCCAGACTGCCCTGGCTTATTTTTTCGCCAGGCACGAACACTACGGGCATCTCAGCACCGTGCGAGCATGGACTTTCCTCTGCAATGTCTAAAAGCATTACAGCGATTACCCGAACGTTAATCAATAAGCGTTATTATAAACGACAATGACATCTGGCACAAGCCTTTTTCAGCAAAACTCAATCATAAAGTTTACTGCCGAAAACGTGTTTTTCAAGGTTAGATAGTCTTTTTAAAATATCAAAGTTTGTTGTATTAGACTGTGCAGGCTGTCTTTTCCCTTGTTCAACGGCTTCTTCAAGCTGTTTAGACAAGTGAAGGTTTTCTTGTTGAAGCTTTTCGATTTCTTGGTTGAATGTCTCATAGTCTTTAATGACCATATCTAAAAATTTATCGACTTCTTCTTGTTTGTAACCTCTGACACCTGTTTTAAATTCTTTTTCTAAAATTTCTTTCGCAGAAAGCTTTACTTTATCAGCAAGCATCTTTTTCACCTCATATCGTGAATTCATAGTATATTTTTTCAGAAATACGTGACGTTGTCAAATTTTCTCTTGCTTTTAGTCAAAAAACGGATCTTCTGCCTCAACTTGTGCTCTAAGATCATCCATTGTGATGTACATAATCGGGTAGTCGGTATAGGTTTCCGCTTCTTTGATCATGTACTTTGGCGAGCCGTCATGCTCAGGATCATAAAGGGCGAGAAGGCCATCTGTTTTCTCAATAAAAAAACGGTTCTTTTGTTTAAATTGTGCCGGACTTTCATACGGTCTATGCGTAACACTTTCTACAAAATCGGCCTGTGTAAGAATCCCTTCATACAACTCTTTGTTTTGTTCATTCCAGCGCTCTTCCTGTTCATAAAATGGCGTGATGACAGCAAGTTTTAACGCTGGATACTCCTCTTGAAGCTCAAATACCACTTCAGCTGTCCAGATTTCTGTGCCAAGCTGGCCTGATATGAGCACCCATTCGAGTCCTTCTTCAATCAAGGCTGTCAGCCTTTTTCGAAGCTCCGCTTTTATGTATTGAAGTGCCGGCTCATCTTGTTTGAAGATGCCAAGCTCAAATGGCTTGTACCCTGTGACAGCAATAATTTTCATTTTTTCACCTGCTTTTAAAAAAAGGGACTTATAAAAGTCCCATTTCACTTTATCTGTTACAGCAAGGTCCTCCGCAGTTAAAGTGTTGATGTGTTGCCGGGTCCACCTGAGAAAACGTATGCGGGAAATAGTGAACATGTTGGAAATTTTGATGATGAACATTTGTCACATGCTGCGGATGGATATGCGGCACAATTGTTGTTGACTCGCTGTGTGTACAGCAATGATTCGTCGGATGAACAATTGGCTGTGTAACGTTCGGCTGGCAATGATGATGATGGTGCATGTAGCATTCCCCTCTCCTTAATTTTCTTACATTAACAATGTATGAAAAAAGAGGTGTACATGTACTAATGCATTAACCTATTTTAAAAGTTTGCAAGAAAAACATCCTTGTAATTTGAAAACACAAAAGCGACCAAAATGACAACAAGAAAAAACAAGTAGAAAAGACCCTTATACATGCTCTACGCTCCTCATTCAATATCTAACGTTATTTTACAGGATTCGTGACTTTTCTACAATAAAAGTGCTAAACAATTTTTATTTTCGGCCGAGAGCCGAACGTTGTCATGTTTTGCGCTTTCCCGGGCAATAATGTTTATTGCCCAGCTTTCCTCAAAAGCCTTTTTTTTCGCTTCTCAAGTTCTTCTGTGTCTCGCTGACTTAACGTTGAGAAAGTTAATAAAGATTCAGTAATGGATAGAGCTGACCTTGCATCTTTCTGGCGGTGCTCTTTATACTTCGCAAGCTCTATACCCGCTTTTAACGCTAAATGGGCATCGCTTGATTCAAATAGCTTCCCCCATATTTGAACCGCTTCATCCCACTCGTTTTGTCGTTTATATTGTAATGAGAGATCATAAGACGCCTCATTTGCATGCTCAAAATCGGCATTCGTTAATTGTTGCAAATGCTTCGTTGCTTCCTGTACATCACGATGAGCAAGGTGCCATCTCGCGAGCGCATATTTCTCATTGTGTTCCTTTACTGCATCATTAGATAGTATTTTTTTGGATAGATGAATGTAGAGGCTGATTAACGATAAAACGTCTAGTTCATTATGAGTCAAGATTCCTTCAATCAGCTTCGGGTTCTGTTCCTTTAAAAAATGAAAATAGATCATCGGTGCCAAGAACCCTGGCGTATCGCCTTCACGATGCACGTGCAGCTCTTCTTTTTCCACAACGGATAGCGCCATTCGTTCATATTTATGCTTCCACAATCGTCTAGATCCGTGCAGAAGATCAAAATGGCCGAATTCAGGAAGTGCAGGGATTTGATCGCGTAATAGCGTATGTCTCGTTTTCACTTGAGGCCAATCGAATGATTTCCCATTATATGTAACTAGCGATTCTACGTTCACTTCATCGAGAAAACTTTTGTACAAAGCCGCTTCATTTCCTGGATTGGTGAGTAAATGCTGTTTCACCACCACTTTGTCGGAAAAGACCCGTGCATGTCCAAGCAAAAAAATCATATTTCCCGTACCGCCAGATAATCCTGTTGTTTCTGTATCAAAGAAGAACAGCTCATGCGGCTCGTAACCTTTAGCAGATAGCGAATGCTGGATGTCGCTTTCGTTCCACGCCTCGATGATCTTCGGCAGTTCCGCAAATGAATAAAGTCCATGCTGATCTTCTAAAGAATAGGTGACTTCTCGAATGAGACAAAAGGAACCCTCAAAATGATAAGGAATTGCACCTAACTTTTCCCATTCGTTTAAAAATGGGATCTTTTCTGAAGTCACAGACTGAGGTGGCCCTTCTACTGTCTTCTGCCGGTTTTCATGAGTCTGATTGTGCGATAGGTGTTTCTTCATTCTATTTAATTTCCCTTTTAAAGACATGAGCTGGTACGCTCCTCCTTTCCTTTAAAATACGGACATCAATTCAACGATGCTGCTTTTCCCGTTAACCTCTTTCATTTCCATGCCAATGCAGGATGGACAGCCATTTTCACAGCGGCATCGCTCAATCAGCTGAATGGCTGCGCCTGCGATTTCATCGAAACGAGCTTGTACTTCCTTACTTAAGCCGATTCCGCCAGGATAATGGTCATATAAGAAGACGGTAGGTTTTCCGGTATGTGCCGCTTTAATTTGTGAAACAACATGTATATCTGAGCGGTCACACATCACAAAAGCAGGTACAATGTGCTGAAGAACATTTGCAATGCCTAGAAGCAGCTGTTCAAGAGTTTTCTCTTCAAATCTCCGCTCTGCCTCGTGTAATTCAAACCAAGCCGCACTCGTATGAATTTCTTCTTCCGGTAAGTGAATTGGACCAGAGCCGATATTTTCACCCGAGCTTAACCGGATTTTTTTAAAAATCGTCGGCATTGCGTTGACGGTCACATCACCGTAGTGAACAGATACAGCTTCCTTCTCTGTCGTCTGATCGATTTCAAGTACCTTAAGTTGAACAGCTAAATTCGCATCTGTATAGTATTCTACATCTACTTGTTTCACATAAGCCTTCAGGTGCTCGTAATCTAGCTTTTCCACTTGATACTGAACCCCTTCATGTAAATAAATGGCTTCATCATGAAGCAGCGTCATCGCACTGAAACGGTCCATCTCTCCAATAATCCGAACATTCGCCACATCTGATTGATCCACAATTACGACATTTTCCTGGCTTGCAGACCGGAGGCTGATGTCATGCGCTGGGAACGATTGATCTGACCAATAATAGCGGTTCCCGCTAAAATGAAGAACGCCTTCCTCATGTAAGTATTGCAAAATCTCTTCTACATCCATCTCGCCAAACTGTTCATCTTCTCGAAACGGGAGCTCGTAGGACGCACATTTTAGGTGATCGACTAGAATGATGAGATTTTCAGGATTGATTCTTGCCGATTCAGGCGGTCTGTTAAAGAAATATTCAGGGTGTCTGACAATATATTGATCAAGTGGTGACGAGCTTGCGACCATGATAATGAGCGCTTCCTCATGACGCCTTCCAGCTCGTCCTGCCTGCTGCCATGTACTCGCTACACTGCCAGGATATCCGGTCATGATACAAACCTTTAGCTGACCTATATCCACCCCTAATTCTAGAGCGTTCGTACTGACAACACCTAGAATATCACCTTCTCTTAATCCTTTTTCAATTACACGCCGCTCTTTTGGCAAATAGCCTCCGCGATATCCTCGAATCGATTTTGGACCGATCTCTTTTTTCACTAGCTCTTGAATATGACTTAAAATTACTTCTACTCTTACTCTGCTTCTAGCAAAAACAATCGTTTGGATTTTTTCTTTTAAAAACGTTTTAGCCAATTGATTGACGACAGTGGCGGCACTTTGTCTAATATTTAATGGCTTGTTTACGACTGGCGGGTTGTAAAACACAAAATTCTTTTTACCGCTAGGTGCCCCGTTTCGTTCGATCAGGTGCACTTTACACCCCGTTAGCTGCTGCGCTAGCTCTTTTGGATTTGCAATCGTTGCGGAAGTACAAATAAAAACCGGGTCACTCCCATAAAATGTGCAAATTCGCTTTAACCTGCGAATGACATTGGCCACATGACTGCCAAATACGCCTCGATATGTATGAAGCTCATCAATGACAATATACTTCAAATTTTCAAACAAGCTGACCCATTTCGTATGATGAGGCAAAATGGCTGAATGCAGCATATCTGGGTTTGTAATGACAATATGCCCTGCTTGTCTAACTCGCTGCCGAATGGCTGGGGAGGTATCCCCGTCATATGTTTCACTATGAATCGGAATATCCATCTCGTCGATGATTTCGTTGAGTTCACTTTTTTGATCTTGTGCGAGCGCTTTTGTTGGGAATAAATAAAGGGAGCGGCTTGTCTGATCTTCTGCGATAGACTGAAGGACGGGCAGATTGTAACAGAGTGTTTTACCTGAAGCTGTTGGTGTGACAGTCACCACATGCTCTCCGTTCATCACACGTTCAAAGGCTTCCTTTTGATGAATGTAGAGTTCGCTCACGCCTCGTTTCTCAAGCGCCTTTTTCAGCCTGTCGTTTACTCTTTCAGGCACCGGAGAGGTCTGTGCAGGCTTCGCTTCAATTTCATGCCAATGCTCGACCTGTTCGTCTTTCTTTAATTCTTCTATGAGTTCGTTCATTGTTTTCTTTTTCATATTGCATCACCTCTCATTCATAGTGTACCGAATATTTGTTTGCATGACTAGGCGGCAATTTTTTGATGCGTAGCTTTTGAGCAGATATTTTGAACTGTTGTAACAGTTTCTATTACACTTCTATAGTGAAATGATTTTATCAAGGAAGAAGATGATGAGATTGAAAAATGAATTTAAGCCTTTGTTTGAACCTTTTACATTCCCAGGAGGCGCCTCTATTGATGGCCGGTTAGTGGTTGCACCAATGACACACTTCGGTTCTCATGATGATGGCACCATTTCAAAAGATGAAATTGATTTCATTACGGCGAGATCAAATGAAATGGGCATGGTTATTACAGCATGTGCGAACGTGACTCCAGATGGTAAGGCATTTGAAGGACAGCCTTCTATCGCAAGAGATGAAGATATACCCGGCCTGAAAAAATTAGCTTCTGCCATTCAGGCAAAGGGAACAAAAGCCATCATTCAAATTCATCACGGCGGCTCTCAGGCCCTCCCTCACTTAGTACCAAATGGTGATGTGGTTGCTCCGAGTGATGTGTTTAAGGATGGAAAACAGATTGCACGCGCTTTAAAAGAAGAGGAAATTCCCCATATCATTGATTCTTTTAAAGAAGCGACTAGACGAGCTATTGAAGCAGGGTTTGACGGCGTGGAAATCCACGGAGCAAATGGTTATTTATTACAGCAATTTTATTCTCCACATAGCAATCAGCGGACAGATCAGTGGGGAGGACATGAAGAAAAACGTCTAGCCTTCCCTATCGCTGTAGTAGATGCAGTGAAAGAAGCAATTGAAGAGCATACGACAACACCATTTATCTTTGGATATCGATTATCCCCTGAAGAACCAGAAACGCCTGGTTTAACGATGACAGAGACGTTTACCTTAGTCGACGTTCTTAAAACTAAAAACCTTGATTATTTGCATATCTCTTTAATGGAGATTGACTCTAAAGCAAGACGTGGTGCAGATTCTGATAAGACACGTATGGAGCTGCTAAAAGAACGCTGCGGGGATAACCTCCCACTCATCGGTGTGGGCAGCGTCATTACTGCTGATGATGCACTAGGTGCTTACAATCAAGGGATTCCACTCATCGCTGTCGCAAGAGAGCTGATTGTCGACCCAGATTGGGCGAAGAAGATAAAAGAAGGCAGAGAAAACGAGATTGAAACTGTCATTAAACGCAGTCAAAAAGACAAATATTTGATTCCAGAGAGATTATGGTCTGTTATGGAAGCGAGTCAAGGCTGGGTTCCGATGGAAGATTAATGTCATTAAAAAACTACCCACATATGATTGGGTAGTTTTTTTGTGTCATGACTATTTTAATTTAACGGTAAAAAGCTTAGATGTCTGTTTTTCAACAGATCTCTTTGGTTCTTTATCAAGTCGCTCGATCAAGTCACCATTCATAATCACAATCGGTGTCACTGTGCTTGCCGCTTTCTGTTCAATCAGTTCTAAATCACATGTAATAAGGGGATCACCGATCTTCACTTTATCCCCTTCTTTTATGTGTGCTTCAAATCCTTCACCATTTAATCCTACTGTTTCAAGTCCGATATGAATCAGAAGCTCAAGCCCTGAGAGTGTTCGAATGCCAATTGCATGTTTTGTATGGAAGAGTTGGATGATTTCACCCTCTGCTGGTGACACAATCGTTCCATTTTTTGGTTTTACTGCTACGCCGTCTCCCATCATCTTTTGAGAAAAAACAGGGTCTGGTACATCCGTCATATCCATTAACTCCCCATCAGCTGGAGAATAAATGACTTCTTCCTTTACATCATCTTGGTTTTTTCCGAAACCGAATAATTTTTTCAGCAATGTCAATTGCTCCCTTCAAGCTTTGCTTCTAGATCTATTCCGCGTATGAAACGCTACGCTCATACACCTTGCTCCATTCAACACTATTTAATCATAATTTTTTCCTCTCATCAATTGATAACCGCCTGAGCCCTTTCTGCATAGGCTGTAGATGAGAGGTGATTCAAAATGAAACATGAAGGCGAGAAAAAACATGAATTGCTGGCAAACGAAGATATTCTCTATGAAGCGATTGAACAATTTTTCGCATCCTCCCCATTCCATGAGATATTAAATAGTGCGGAGGCGCTTATGACAACATCGCATTCACTTGCATCGATTACGACCGATGTGACAGAAGATGAGCAGTTTGTCTATATCGAGATCCAGTTTCCAGACCATTTTGTCGAAGGGGATATTGCGCTTGAAGTAAAAGCACAATATTTACACCTATCCGTGCAGGAGAAAATCAAAACAGATACAACGTCCTCGTATTCGAGCTTTACCAAAACCATTTTAATGCCGGCAAAAATAGATGAAACGAACATGAAGAGCGTGTGGAAAGATCAAACACTTCGTGTGACGGCACCAAAGCAAAGAGCCCAATAGATCGATCTATTGGGTTTTAGCTATGCTTTAAAAATGCTTGTAAATCCTTTCGCCAATGAGCCTACTTGATTCATCGTACTCATCATTTGCCCAGCTGTATCAAACATTTTGTTAAAGTCGTATTGTCCATTCGTCTTCTTGAATTGCGACAGCACACTTTTAAATTGAGATGATTGCTGTTTTTGCGGTCTTGGCAAAGGATAAGGGTTCATAGGCGGCTGCATAGGCATCATGCCTGGCGGCTGCATCTGGGGTTGATTCATCCCTTCAGGTGGCTGAAAAGGCGGCCCATTTTCTTGGTAGTAAGGCGGCTGATAGACAGAAGATGGTGCCTGATTCATTCCACCTTGATGTGGCGGCATGAAATATTCTGGAGGCTGGGGAGGCTGCTGCTGCATATCTGGATACGGAAATGGCCCTTGATTGAATGGGTTGAATTCATAAGGCTGCTGGTTTGAATAAGGGATCATACATCTCGCTCCTCTCGCTCTCAACACATAGTCTTGTCACTCATATATTATGATGAAAAGCAGAAGATGTGCCTAAAGCAGCTATAAGAAAAAACGCAGCATATGTCTTCAGCTGCGCTTGTTGATTTCTTCTATTAAAAGGTTCAGTGTGTAAATCACTGACTCAACTAAATTTTTCACACGGGGTGCATGCTGTTTACCAAAATAAGATTGCAGGACAACCTCTTTTCCATTTTCCTGTACCGCCTCAAGCTGTTCTTGGTGTAGATATCTAGGTTTCGCCAGATGAATAAACGAGATCGAAGCAGTGAGCCATTCTTCCATTTTCTGATCAAATGTCTCAACGGCCGGCTGAATGTCGGTGTGAAAATCATATACGGGGTATTCCTCTTCAGCCTTTCCCTTTTGGTACTGTTCATACGCTTCTTCGATCCATACTCTCAGCTCTTGTGTACGTTTAAGTAACGTTTGATTATCCAAAGTGTTCACCTCTATAAACCATCCTATCAAACGTTTCCTGATTGCTCAAATAGAAAAGCTATCCTGCGTGGTATGCTGGTCTTGCCGTCAGTTTATACTCGGCTGCGTGAATCTTCACTTCACAGTCCTTTACTTCTGATTCAAGCCGGTCTATCATTTGTTCTTGCTCCTCTAAGGCTGCATGTGTTGTCTTCGTCACCGCAAGAGACAGCTCTTCTTCCACGGCATCAATTTTCCGCTCGATTTCCTCTAATAACTGCATAATGGATTCTTTTGATACAAATTCGCTCATCATCAGATTCCTCCTTTATCGTCTCTCGTTACATTCTCTTTTCTTTCACACCCTCCTTCACACATGACAAAACTAGAAGCAAATCGCCAATCTAAGTGTCGATGAGCGCTATTTCTTCCTTTTCGACATATGCTTGTCCTTCTTTGTATGATTGCGTCCGATTGTGTAAATTCTAAGGACAAAGGAGGTAGATTTCATGAAAAAGCAGCCAGCACCAAAAGAGCAAAAGCCAAAAGGGAAAGAAAACAGTACAGATCAGCTTGATAAAAAGCTCGGCGGTCCAAATCGACCATCCACGTAAAAAAAGCAGGTACCCCCTGCTTTTTATTTATGCAAAAAATAGTGCTCTAATGAAAAAAGAAAACGAAGCTGTCTTTTTTTTTGAAAATACCAGTCGGTCAGCTCAATTTGTTTTGGTAACGTCTCTCGATCAAACAAGGATGGACTCAATTTCTTTTGAAACCAATCGTCCCTTTGATCGTCTAATGAATGTGTCATCACCGGATAAACCGTGCGAAGAAAAGGTGTTGATCTCCTAGCGATTCCCAAAAACGACTCAAAGTCAAACCGTGACCCTGTATGCGGCACGGTATGCAAAAAATGATAAAAATCCGAAAACAAATCGGCTCGAAATAATAGTTTCGCTAGTTTTTTCCCTAATGTAATCCGCTCCTTTACATGGGAAAACTTCCGTATGGTTAACCCGTACAAATGCCCGTCCACTGTTGGAAAAACAACGGTTTGAAAATGTCCCCACTCGCTGAACAGATATTGAATCGAGTGAAAAACATTCTTTTTCAGAAGAGGATTTTGTATAATAGGAGATTGTATAGTATATTGTTCATTTATGATGAGTGCATACAGCAGGCGCTCTGTGTCATACTCTAGCCAAAAACGTGCCCACTCAGTACGCATAAAACGAGAAACAGAAAAATAAGGAAGCAGATGAAACAAAGGCTTACTGCATTTCTTAGACCATTCATACAAAAGAAGCTGAGGATAAGCGTCTGAAAAGATCAGCCAATTCGCTCTTTCATATGCTGTGAAAAAAAGGTGTCCCTCTTGATCTGTTAAACCTGGATGGAAGAGCTCGCCCTTTAAATCCGTCATGGACCATCCAGCATTTCTTGATACAAAGGAAGCAAGGAGCGACCATTTCATCTCTGGATGACGATCATAAAAGCGCTTGTACGCATTTGTCCTTGTCAGATTGTCTTTATTTTTCACCTTTGTTTCACGCAATATATGCTGAGTGATAATGTGCTCTTCTTGTGACAACATAGAAATCTCTCCAATACAAAATGCATTAAAAGGAGGCTGAAACATGATGATTCGGTATCCAAACGGAAAATCGTATCAGCCCATTCAACAAATTGGGACAAAAAAAAGAATCAGCGGCGAATCCTCTTATAGTAACCGCGGGATGACACTTGAGGCTGACTTGAATGAAACCAACCAGTACTATTTGGTTAACGGGATCGCAGTCATTCATAAAAAGCCTACCCCCGTTCAAATTGTGAATGTGGATTATCCAAAAAGAAGCGCTGCTGTAATCAAAGAAGCCTATTTTAAACAATCATCCACAACGGACTATAATGGGGTGTACAAAGGGCGCTATATCGATTTTGAAGCAAAGGAAACCAAAAGCACCACCTCGTTTCCGCTCAAAAACTTCCACGACCATCAAATTGAGCATATGAAACAGGTTGAAAAGCAAGGCGGTATTTGTTTCGTTATTATATCCGCATTTGGCTCCGTTTATTATTTGCCCGCTTCAGATCTCTTTTTCTTCTGGGAGCGGCAGCAGCAAAACGGCCGTAAATCCATTAGCAAAGACGAATTAATGGAAGCTGGCCACTTAATGACACTTGGATATTCGCCAAGAATTGATTATATTAAAGTAGTGGAGACACTTCATTTTTCGGATGAAAGTGAGCAGCAATGACGTTCGAAAAAGGTTTAACACGAAAGGTTGAGATGTGATGTCTGATCAATTTACAAGTCGTGAACAGCGACGTAAAGCAAGTCAAGAAAACAATAAGAAGCAAAAGAACAAAAAAGGCAAAAAGAAAGCAGGTCTATTTAAAAAAATATTTTTATCTTTACTCGTGATCGGTCTTCTATGTGTAGTGGCCGGAATCACAACTTTTGCCGTTTTTGCATCAAGCGCTCCTTCAATTGATGATAGTAAGCTTAAAACACCGTATTCTTCAAAGCTTTATGACATAGACAAAAAAGTGTTTGCAGAAGTCGGCGCGGAAAAGAGAACGTATGTCTCGATTAAAGATATACCCGATGTGGTAAAAGAAGCATTTATTGCGACTGAAGATGCCCGTTTTTATAAACACCACGGAATTGATCCAATCCGGATTGGCGGTGCCCTTGTCGCAAACGTGGAAGACGGCTTTGGAGCTGAAGGTGGAAGTACAATTACACAGCAGGTTGTAAAAAACACTCTTCTTAACAATCAGAAGACGTTAAAGCGAAAAGTACAAGAAGTATGGCTCTCAATTCAGCTTGAGCAAAAATACTCTAAAGATGAAATTTTAGAAATGTATTTAAACCGTATTTTCTTCTCTCCTTATGCTTATGGTGTTGGGAAAGCAGCTGAACAATTTTTCGGCGTGACAGATTTAAACAAACTAACTGTTGCACAGGCTGCCACACTTGCAGGTATGCCGCAGAGTCCTTCTGCCTATAACCCAGTAAAAAATCCTGAGGCAGCGGAAAAACGCCGTAATATCGTTTTAGGCCTCATGAAAAAACAAGGCTACATTTCAGAGAAAGACTATGACGTTGCAAAAGCAACACCTATCAGCAAGACAGTTGTCCCTGCTGATAAATATAAGAGTCAAAACTCAAGTAAGTATTCTGCTTACATCGAAGAAGTCATGGAAGAAGTACAGAAAAAAGCCAAAGTGGATGTATCAACTGATGGACTAAAAATCTATACATCACTTGATCGAAAAGCTCAGGACCACCTAGATGATATCATCAATGGAGATTCAGCTGGATTTACGAAAGGTATGCAGGCAGGTGTCACCCTGCTTGATACGAAAAATGGTGAAATTCGTGCGATTGGCGGTGGACGTGATGTGCCAGCCGGCGGCTTTAACTATGCGACTGATGCAAAACGCCAACCAGGTTCAACAATCAAGCCGATTTTAGATTACGGTCCAGTCATTGAAAACAAAAAATGGTCAACGTATCAGCAAATTGATGATGCACCGTATACGTACTCAAACGGTACACCAATTAATAACTTTGACAGAAGACATTTAGGGAAAATGTCAATGAGAAGTGCTTTGGCACAATCACGAAACATCCCTGCCTTAAAAGCTTTCCAAGAGGCTGGCACAGACAATGCCGTTCAATTCGCCAATAATTTAGGTATGGACTTACCGTCTGACATTCCTGAGTCTTACTCAATCGGTGGATTTGACGATGGTGTCTCCTCTCTGAAAATGGCTGGTGCCTTTAGTGCATTCGGTAATAATGGATATTATAACGAACCGCATGCTGTCAAGTCTGTTGAATTTAATGACGGCACAAAGCTGGATCTTACGCCAGATTCCAAAGCGGCAATGAGTGATTACACAGCATTTATGATCACAGACATGCTGAAAACCGCTGTCCAATCCGGTACTGGAACACTTGCACAAGTACCGAACGTTCAAGTAGCTGGTAAAACAGGTACAACGAACTTTACACAAGATGATATCAATAAATATAATATCCCTTCTGGCGGTGCGAAGGATTCGTGGTTTGTCGGTTATACGCCGCAATACACAGCAGCTGTTTGGACCGGCATCGGTAATTCAAAAGATGCGGACGGCAAAATGTGGCTCACAAATTACGAGCAGCGCGTTGCAAAAATTGTCTTCCAGCGATTAATTTCTCAAATTGACGATGGAAGCGGCTCATTTGAAAAACCAGACAGTGTCGTGGAAGCTACGGTTGAAAAAGGATCAGATCCAGCGAAATTAGCCGGACCAAATACACCAAGTGACAAGAAGACTACAGAATACTTTGTCAAAGGTACTGTTCCGACAAAAGTGTCTGACACTTACGAGAAAAAAGAAGCCGATAAACCATCTGACTTAAAAGCGGTGTATGATGAAGAGAAAAAATCCATCACACTGACTTGGGGCTATGATGACGACGCAGATGCTACTTTTAATGTGAAACAAGCGGTAGATAATGGCGGCTATAAAGAGATTCAAAACAGCTCTGCTAAAGAAGCCTTCATCTCTGATGTCAAACCTGGCTCTACTTATAAATTCCAAGTGACAGCCACTGTGGAGGACGTCACAAGTAAAGCGGCTTCTACCTTCCTTACCATCAAGGATGACGAAGATGAAGAAGAAAAAGCAGATGATGAGAACAAAGAAGAAGAAGAACCGCAGCAGCCTGACGATGACCAAACTGATCAAACCGACGATAACAAAAATCAGCCTCCAGGCACAGGTACTGACGAGCAAAAGCCTGATGACAAAAAAGATCAAGATCAAGGCGGGAATACGGAAAACGGCAATAACGGTTCCGATAATGGCTCAGACAGTACAAACGGGAACAACTCCCAAACTGACAATAAAGATAAAAAGAAAGATGACGACGCAAAAACGAACGCTCAAAGTCAAAATTCGCAGTCGAACTCTACTTCTCGAAAAGAAGATGAATAACGAAAAAGCACTTGCCATATGGGCAAGTGCTTTTTTAACGGTTTTGTCTGATCTTTTTAAGTGCTTCATATTTCCCATACTGCTTTTTTAGTTCTGTGTATAGCTCGTCCAGTTGAATAAAGCAGTGATATTGCGTTGGTTTGAGTAAGATGAACTCTAGACGTTCCGTCCAATTAATCGGAGCAACAGGAAATGTCTCTTGCTTGATATGTTCCCATTCAAGCGTTTGACACCTCTCCCCTTTGATCCAGTAAAACATCGCAATCATACTGACAATCCCCTGCAGCATATCGTCTTCTTCACAACGGGATTTTCTTGTTTGAAAACGAGGAAGCATTTTTTCTTTTAATTCATTCCAGCGTTCAAACATGACAGGAATAAATTCTTCTGTGTTCTGCCATGGAAGCCCCTCTGTTAAACGTTCTGAAGATAAATCATAGGCAAGTGGGCTTGCTTTAAGTATGTCTTCTCGATCGCCCTTTATCTCTACCTTTTTCTCTTTTAGCTTTTCGACATATGCGGTAAACACAGCTGCTGCGCTCATGCCATCTTCACCAGTCCTTTTTTCAGACGCTTCTGTCCTTCCCTGCACATATCAAGAAGCGGGCAAGACTCGCATTGCGGACGCTGCGCCTTGCAATGATATCTACCAAAAAAGATCAGGCGGTGATGTGTGACTGACCAATCTTCTTTTGGCACTTTTTTCATCAAAGTTTGCTCAACTTCAAGAACAGAATCCTTCCAGCGGCAGATGCCTAGACGCTTGCTGACTCGTTCCACATGTGTATCTACTGCAATTGCTGGCACCCCAAAAGCGACCGAAACGACAACATTTGCTGTTTTCCGGCCCACCCCAGGAAGCTTCACAAGCTCGTCCCTGTCCTTCGGCACTTCTCCACCATATTCTTCAATCAGCATTTTGCTCAACTTTTGAATATTTTTGGCTTTATTTCGATAAAGGCCAATTGAACGAATATCTTGCTGCAATTCTTCAAGCGGTACACTTAAATAGTCGTCTGGTGTTTTGTATTTTTGAAATAACGTTTTGGTGACTTTGTTTACAAGCACGTCTGTACACTGTGCAGATAATGCCACTGCGATCACAAGTTCAAATGGATTGGAATGCACAAGCTCACACTCTGCCTCTGGGAACATATCTCCTATTACATCTAAACATTCATTGATTTGTTTTTTTGATAACATGCCTTCTCCTTTATTGGTTATTGTTCCAGCCAATTATAAAAAGGAACTTGTCGTTTATAAGTTGTCGTCTCTTCTTTTGAAGGTGGCGCTTTTTGCTGAGAACGGAAATGCTGGCTATGCTCTTTTGCTTCTTCCGCAGTTTTCAGCCCTTTCTTTTTCCACTCAAACAGAATTCGGTCGATATAACGGAAATTTAATTTTCCTGATAGAACCGCTTCTCTTAACGCTAGACGAATCATTTCAGCATCATGATGGTCTTGATCCATCCAGATTGAGAGTGTTTCTCCTTCAAGAGGGGAAAGTGGTCTGCCGAATTCATCTTCAAATAAGGCGTATAAAGACTTTTCAGCCTGCACATGAAGTTTTTGACCTTCTTTTGCTTGTTTTGCTTCTAAAAAGTCATACAACGCACCCCACAGAGGCTCAACTGAGTACCGGTCATGCTGTATACCCGATCTGTCCTCAAACGGCTGAATCGAAATAAACCCTTTTTGAATTAAATGCTGCACCATATACGCACACTCTTCAGCTGTAATGGTCATGCCTTGGGATAGCTCTTCAAATGTTTGAAAGAAAACGCCCTGCTCTTCATTCATTTTAATTTTGAGCATTACCATCATCTGTGATTCATTCAGTCCTAACTGCTCATAATGAGCAATCAGCAAATTAGGCAAACTTGTTGAACCCATTTGCTGCATATTAATAAATTGCTGCCTGTTCATCGGATACACCTCTTCACTTTCAGTATATCACGTTTTATTTCACGTGCCCCAAAAAGACGTTTGAAAAAGCCTCCAACATATGGAGGCTTCTACGTCTTAAGGATATAAACGGTTTAATAATCTTGGGAAAGGAATCGTTTCACGTACATGCGGCGCTCCACTAATCCAAGCAACTGTACGCTCAAGTCCAAGACCAAAACCTGAATGCGGTACAGAACCGTATTGTCTTAATTCTGTGTACCATTTATAAGTTTCTTGATCTAGCCCATGCTCTTTCAATCTTGCTTCAAGCAGCTCTAGATCATGCACACGCTCAGAACCGCCAATGATCTCTCCGTAGCCTTCTGGTGCAATCAAGTCTGCACAAAGAACGACATCATCACGATCTGGTGCAGGCTGCATGTAAAATGGTTTTAATGAAGTTGGGTAATGAGTGATAAAGACTGGTTTATCGTAGCTTTCGGCAATCGCTGTTTCGTGAGGCGCTCCGAAATCATCTCCCCATTCAATATCATCAAAGCCTTTTTCGTGCAAGAATTTAATCGCTTCATCGTAAGTGATGCGCGGGAATGGTGCTTTGATGTTTTCTAATTTTGCTGTATCACGGCCAAGTGTATGCAGTTCAACTTTACAGTTTTCCAATACACTTTGAACAACGTGAGACACGTAATTTTCTTGATATTCAAGGTTTTCATTAAATTCAACAAAAGCCATCTCAGGCTCAATCATCCAAAACTCAATTAAATGACGTTTCGTTTTAGATTTTTCAGCTCTAAATGTTGGACCAAATGAGAATACTTTTCCGAGTGCCATCGCCGCAGCTTCCATGTAAAGCTGTCCACTTTGAGAAAGGTACGCATCTTCATCAAAATATTTCGTAGCAAATAGCTCGGTAGTACCTTCAGGTGCACTTCCAGTTAAAATCGGCGGATCTACCTTCACGAAGCCTTCTTGATGGAAGAACTCATATGTAGCACGAATAATTTCGTTACGAATTTTCATAATGGCATGCTGTTTTTTTGAACGAAGCCATAAATGACGATGATCCATTAAAAATTCTGTTCCATGCTCTTTCGGTGTAATTGGGTAATCAGTTGCTTCGTGAATCACTTCAATCGATTTCACTTGCAATTCAAAACCAAGAGGTGAACGGTCGTCTTTTGTCACTTGTCCTGTCACATAGACAGATGTTTCTTGTGTGACTGATTTCGCAAGCTTAAAGATTTCCTCTTCCACTTCTGCTTTTACTACGACTCCTTGAATAAAGCCTGTCCCGTCACGCAGCTGCAAAAATGCAATTTTTCCGCTTGAACGTTTATTGGCAATCCATGCGCCGATGGTTACGTCTTCATCGACGTGTTTAAACACTTGATTAATCGTTGTTTTCAACATAATTCCCTCCAAAGCCAGAAAGAAACGCACCCTTTGGGCAGGTGTGAATCTTTTTTCATACATTTTATTATAACCGTTCTAAATCAGCATGGTCAACGCCATACAGGAGAAACTAAGGTGTTACATTTTTTTCAACGCGTCCTGTCGAGAAATCGACATAGCTGAAGCTATATTGATTGTTCTCATTTAAGTACGTCACTTCCCAAAGGAGTACGTCACCTTCTCTTGCTAATTGCACG
Organism: Bacillus pumilus; assembly: GCF_003431975.1. Lineage (GTDB taxonomy): Bacteria > Bacillota > Bacilli > Bacillales > Bacillaceae > Bacillus > Bacillus pumilus_N. The sequence continues at coordinate 2,172,573 of NZ_CP027116.1, forward strand.
TCCTTTAGCTTAGAGACAGTGTTCTCCTTTTGAACGGCTTGTACTGCTTGATTTGAGGTAATGCCTTCATTTGCTTTTTTTGCGATTACTTTTTCTTTTTTGCTGGCAGGTACCCAAACATAGGTTATCTCACTTTGTTTGTTTTTCCCTTCAACAATAAATTGTTTTTCTTTTCCAACAAAGGTTTCCACTTGCTCCACTTGTACGATGTTTGCTTGTTTTTTTGCTCGTTCAATTGCTGCCTCATGACCTTGTTCTTTTTGCCCCATGGCAATTTGGTAAATCCACGTAAAGCTGATAATGCCGATGAGCAAAACGAGAGCCACAACGGATGAAATGATCCAGACTATTTTTTTCATGTCAAGCTTCCCCTATGTGCGATATATCGTAAATATCGCTTGATTTTGATCTTCTTGATCTAATGCTAATCCAAACATGAGATCTTCTCTTTTAAGCGTTCTGTTCAATAAGTCAACGATTTTATATAAATCCTCTGAATGCTTAATGTGAACAGTTGAAAGTACCTCTATTTTACTTTCCACTTCTAATTCCTCCTCGGTACGTAAATATTGTTAGTCATACTTTTCAGCGCAGGAACCGATACTATTTTTACAACGGAACACAAAAAGCCGTTACGATAAATTAACTCCAAACCCACACCAGCTAAAGGCCGCTTATGACAGCGGCTTTTCGTTGTTGAGCTTCTCTATATACGCTTCAAGAGCATCTTTTGACAGCTCGTGGACTGGCGCATGAGGGAGAGATTCTAAAAATAGCTTTCCATATGAAGCGGTTTTCACTCGGCGGTCTAGAATCAGCAATGTTCCTATGTCTTTTTCCGAGCGCAGCAAACGACCTGCACCTTGTTTAAAGGTTAACACAGCTTCTGGTAGTGCAACGGCTTTAAATGGATTTTTCCCCTGTTTTTTAGCGGCATCACATTTCGCTTCAATGAGCGGTGAATCAGGCGGACGGAACGGCAGACGAGCCATCATGACTGTTGTCAGCTCTGATCCGGGGAAATCGACACCTTCCCAAAAACTACCTGCACCAAGTAATATCGCATGTTTTGCTAATTTGAACATTTTCGTTAATTTCACAGGGCTTCCGCCTGTCAGACCTTGAGCAAAGAGGGCGGCTTTCATCCCTTCCGACTTCAGCTCTTCATACACTGCTTTTAACATCTCATGTGAATTAAACAAGACCAATATCTTCGCTTCATGCTGCTTTTCCATCACCTTAATATACTGTGCGGCTTGCTTCACATAGTCTCTCTCATCACGGTTCGTAATCGGCGGCATGTCTGCCGGTACAATCACCTTAAGCTGTTTTTCGAATTCAAACGGTGACTCAATCTGAACAAGGTGCGGATAAAAATCCTGCAGACCAAATCGCTCTATGCAATAATCAAAGCGCCCATTGATTGTCAGTGTTCCTGATGTGAGCACAACACTTTTTTTGTTCATAAAAAATCGATCCGCTAAAAGCTCTCCTGTATCTAGAGGCTGTGCATGCATAAAGACAGCATTTTTAGCTCCCTTTGCATCAATCTCAATCCAAACCGTTTCATCGCTTTTCGGTTCAAAAATAAACCGGTACAGCGTACTGCAAAATGTATGCATAAATGACATTACTTGATCGTATTCCTCTGCTTCAAAGGCAAATTGATCTGTCAGTTGATCAGTTTTTTGAAGAAGCTCATTTTTTTGCTGCTCATACAGCTTTTCACAAGCAATCAACAAGGAACAAAGCTTACTTGCTGTCTCTTTAATCCGTTTCCACTGCGCATGCTTCGAATGATGACGTACTCTATGAATGAGACGATTGATGTCTGCTTTTGGTTTTGTTCTTTTAACAAAAGAATGAACAGTACTAAAGAAGGCGTCACTTTCCATTTGAAGCTGATTAAGATACTCATCCATTTCAATAAAGGTGTCAGTCTGTAAACCTGCCCCATGAAATCTCTTTTTCAGCTTCTTTAACAGTCCGCCCTGTAAGGAGCCAAGCTGCGTTAATTTCGCATGAAGCTGAATATACGACGCACTATCCCCTAGCGTTTCATTGGCTGTTTTTTCAAATTGATGGGCTTCGTCAATTACATATACGTCTGCATGCTGAAAAATAGATGAGGCTTCCGTTTTTGATAAGAGCAGCCGATGATTTGTTAAAATTAAATCTGCTGTTTTTGCCCTTCTTTTGGCACGCTCATAAAAGCAATATTCTTTAAAGCGGCGCTTTTTTGAAGTGAACGGCATGTGTACACAGGAAATCCGGTCTTTTATATTGGCAGCTCCTGACGGTAAATTCAGTTCAGATAAATCACCCGTTTCTGTGACAAGAAGCCACATCAAGATTTGCGCTTTCGTTAAGACCACATCATAGTTATCATCTTCCTCATGTAGCACATGCTCAAACTTATCTAAACAAATATAATGCGCCCGTCCTTTGAATACACAGGCTGCTGGCTTAAACGGAAGCAATTGGTTTAACATCGGCACATCGCGCTGAAGCATTTGCTGCTGCAAAAGAATCGAATATGTACTAATAATGACAGGTTTTCCAGACTTCTTTGCCTCTAGTGCAGCTGGTATGAGGTAAGCGAGTGTTTTCCCAATACCTGGTGCCGCTTCAATTAATGCATAGGCCCTTTCGTGAAATACGTCTCTCACTTTATTCATCATCGTGAGCTGGCCTTCTCTTACTTCATAGCCTTCCACTGTTTGCGGGAGCTTCTTTTTGATTTCCTCAAACAGCTCTTCATCGTTTTCGCCTGCTGAATCTGTCGTATCAGTTTCAGGATTGGTGACATCTTTTACAGCAAAAGAGCCGACTTCCACCAAAGAATCTTCGCCGCTCGTATGACTCGTTTCAAGCTGCTGAATTAACAGTCCTATATCACTTAAAAGATAAGAGGATAATCTGCGCAGCTGCTTTAGCACATTTGGCGGTGTATGTGTTAATTGATGTAATAAGGTTAAAAATAACATGGCAGTAACTTCCGCATCACTATCCGCCCGGTGCGGGTGGTCATGTGGAAGCATGAGCTCTTCACTTAATTCAGTGAGCTTATAACCCTCAAGCTCAGGATAAAGAATTCTAGAAATTTCAACTGTATCAATCGCTAGCACATCCAGCTCATTTTTCCCGCATGCCTTTAGTTCATCATTTAAAAAATTCAAGTCAAAATGAACATTGTGCGCAACAAAATAAGCGCCATGTATGAGGTCATACACCTCGTTGGCAATGTCCTCAAAAAACACTGCATCATCTACCATGTGCTGCTGAATGCCTGTCAGCTGTTCAATAAATCCAGGGATCGCTTTTCCCGGGTTCACATATTTTGAATACCGTTCGACAATTTGTCCATTTTCAATGACCACCGCAGCTATTTGAATGATTTTATCACCCTTTTTAGGTGAATTTCCGGTGGTTTCAATATCAACGACAACAAACCTTTGATCGGTCATAAAATGGACACCTCAATTCCTCGTTCCACTCGAAGTGAAACACACTCTGGGCAAAATAGCTGAAACAGAACAGCTTCTTTTCTGAAACTGTTCTGTTTCCATGGAGCATGCGTTATAAAATCGTTCTCGCAGGCTCTTGCCCAATCATTTGTTCAATTTGATTTTCTTTATTTAATACGACCACTTTTGGTGTATGTGTCTTTGCTTCTTCCGCTGAGAGCATCCCATAAGCGATAATAATCACTTCATCCCCTGGCTGAACCAGTCTTGCAGCCGCACCATTTAGACAAATGACACCGCTCTTTCTTTCACCAGGAATAATATATGTTTCAAGTCTTGCACCATTGTGATTGTTGACGATCTGCACTTTCTCATTTGCCATCATGCCTGCCGCATCAAGTAAATCTTCGTCAATGGTGATGCTTCCTACATAATGTAAGTTTGCTTCTGTCACCGTCGCTTTATGAAGTTTAGAGGTCATAAAGGTTCTATACATGTTTTTCACCGCTTTCAGGAACATGGAATATCACATTATCAATCAATCTTGCCCGTGAGAATTTCACCGCAATCGCAATGATCACCTTACCTGTTACCTGCTGAAGCGGCTCAAGCTCTGGATAGGAGTAGATCTCAATATAATCAATTTCCCCGTTCGTTTGAAGAATTTCCTCTTCTACCAGCTCATAAATACGATGAATATCTCGTTCACCTTTTTCAACAGCTGACCATCCTTTTTTTAATGCACGGTACAAAGCAGGTGCTTCTTGTCTTTCTTTTTCAGACAAGTACACATTCCTTGAGCTTTTCGCTAATCCGTCTTCTTCTCTCACTGTCGGTACAGATACAAGGTGAAGATCAAAGAAGAAATCCTTGATCATCGCATCAATCACTGCGACTTGCTGTGCATCCTTTAGACCAAAGTATACATTTGTTGGTGCGACAAGATGAAATAGCTTTGTCAGCACAGTCACAACGCCGTCGAAATGTCCCGGGCGTTTTTTACCACATAAAACTTCAGTCCGCTTTTGAACCGTCATTGTAATAGATGATTCATTTGGATACATTTCTTTTACATCAGGTGTAAATAAAATATCCACTCCTGCTTCTTCTGCAAGACGCTGATCTCTTTCCATATCCCTTGGATAGGCTTCAAAATCTTCGTTCGGTCCAAACTGCAAAGGATTGACAAAAATGCTCATCACTACGATGTCATTTTGATCCCTTGCTTCTTTAGCAAGCGTCAGATGTCCTTCATGAAGAAAGCCCATCGTTGGAACAAAGCCAATGGAATGCTGTTTTTCTTGATGCTGCTTGATCAACTCTTTCAGCTCGTGAATATGGGTAACAACGTTCATTTTTTGCTCCCCCCATATAAACCATCAAGAACTTCTTCTTTGATATGAAATGTGTGTATGTCTTCTGGAAATGTACATGCTTTTACTTCTTTTGTATATTGAATGAGCGCTTCTTCTAGTACAGCATCAATTTGCGCGTATTGTTTCACAAACTTAGGTGTTCTAGACACCCCGTATCCTACCACATCATGGTAAACGAGAACTTGTCCGTCTGCCTCCGCTCCCGCACCAATTCCGATGACAGGAATCTTCAGCATATCGGTTATTCGTTTTGTCAGTTCACCAGGTACGCATTCCAGTACAAGTGCAATCGCACCGGCCTCCTCGCATTTCAAGCTGTCTTCAATCAATTTCTGTGCACTTTCGTAGTCTTTTCCTTGTACTTTATACCCGCCAAGTACACCAACTGATTGAGGTGTAAGGCCTAAATGGCTGACGACAGGAATTCCGCCTCTTGTGAGCGCTTGAATGGATTCGAATACGCCATCCCCGCCTTCTAACTTTAAGGCATCCGCACCGCTTTCTTGCATGATGCGTGCTGCATTTTTCATTGTTTGTTCTAGTGAATAATGGTAAGACATAAATGGCATATCCGTCACAATAAACGTGTCTTTTGCGCCTCTTTTTACCGCTTTCGTGTGATGAATCATATCATCCATCGTGACTTGGACTGTCGAATCGAGTCCTAGTACAACCATCCCAAGTGAATCACCAACTAAAATCATGTCGACTTCCGCTTTTTCCGCTTGCTTTGCAGATGGATAGTCGTATGCTGTCAGCATCACAATCGGTTCGTTTTGTTCTTTCATTTTGAAAAAATCTAGCTTTGTCTTCATTTGTTCCTCCTCATTCTGGAGAGGAGATGGCTTGCCTCACATCACATGGTCTTAACTCATGCGCGGCGAATCATCCCTCTGTCCAAGTCCCTTAGGATCAAGGCAGAAATTAATCAAATTTTTCTTTCTAACAGGTACAGCTCTTTTTCAGATACTGCCCACACGAAGTATATCAAAAATGTGCCGGGTGTTCCACTTAAGTTGACTTTATCTCAATGTCTGCGGAGTAGATTTTCTGAATACCTTCCTCCGTTTCAAGCAATAAAACACCTTCTTCATTGATTCCGAGCGCTTTGCCAGTATATTGACCATTGACAGTTCGAGCAACAATCTGGCGACCAATCGTCATGGCAAACGATTCCCATAATTGTTTGATCGGCGTAAATCCATGCGTCATATAATCATCATACTTTTTTTCAAAAGTGGACATGATGCGCTGTATGAGAGCTGCTCGATCCACTTTTTCATTCAGTTCCATTCGCAGACTCGTGGCGACATCCTTTAGTTCCTCCGGAAAGTCATCAGCCGTTTGGTTCACATTAATGCCCGGGCCAATAATCACCGCATGAACCTGGTCCGCCTCTGCTTTTAATTCAGTTAGAATGCCAACGACCTTTTTCCCGTTTAACAAAATATCATTTGGCCATTTAATGGATGGACTGAGACCTGTTTGCTCTGCAATGGCTTCTGCGATAGCTACAGATGCCAAAAGCGTCATTTGCGGCGCTTTGTGCAGCGGAATTTCGGGCCGGAGAATGAGACTCATCCAAATGCCTGTCCCATTCGGTGAATACCACGATCTTTGAAGGCGCCCTTTCCCATTGGTCTGATGATCACTAACAACGAGCGTACCGTGGGGCGCACCTTCATTTACAAGATCATGGGCAATCATCTGGGTGGAAGCAACTTCTTTCTGAAAGTATATGTGTCTGCCAAAACGCTCTGTTTCCAAACCAAACAAAATTTCGTCTTCACTAATTTTGTCCGGCTTACGAAGCAGACGGTATCCCTTTCTTCTGACGGCTTCTACCTCATAGCCCTCTTTTCTGAGGTCCTCTATATGCTTCCAGACAGCCGTTCGGGAGCAGCCAAGCTCATCGCATATTTGCTGACTCGAGACAAAGTCCTCACTTGATGCTGTAAATAGTTCGATTAATCGTTTTCTAATTGCTGATCGCATGCTGTAAGCCACTCCTCTATGGCTTCTTTTCGGTTTTCCAAACGGTTTTGCAGAACGGCTTTCTTCACCAAATCGAGTTCTTCTGCGATCCATTTCCCTGATGTCTTTTGCCGAAAAGCCATTAAATCTTTTCCTGAAATAGTGAGGTCTTGGAGCTTTTTAATCGGCAGTGCATCATAAGAACGCTTCGCTGCCTCCAGCTCATCAAAGAAAATGCGGCGCTCATGTTTTAGCTGTGTGATCTTTAAACTAGATAAGAGCACGTGTTCACCAGCCTCAAACATTTTCTCCGCATCCCAGTCACAATCGACGTACTCGCTAATAGCCACTGCGTCTTTCAAAAGCTTTGTTGACAGCTTCCATTCTTTTAAGAAAGGGACAGCGTCCGCTTCATCTAATCCAAGCAAATGAATGACAGCACCCCACACCTCTTCAAGTCCATCCAGTAAGTAATACGGAAATGACCGAAAGGATTCTTGTAGTCGTTCCTTTTTGAGACCTGGCAATTCTTCATACAATTTGGTTGAAATGAGCACCTTCATCGCCTGCTCACAATATCGGCCCTTTAAAAGCTTCTCCATTTCAATCTTTTTACGCTCAACCGATATGTTGGCAAGCAGGTGCTTATCTTTTTTCATTGCTTCAGCCGTCTCAGCAGCGAGCTCAAAGCCAAGCTGGCTTAAAAATCGGACCGCTCTCATCATTCGAAGCGCATCTTCCTGAAAGCGGCATGCAGGATCTCCCACGGTTTGAATTCGTTTCCGCTCAATATCCTGTTTGCCCCCAACGTGGTCGATGATCTCCCCGTTTATATCCATGGCCATCGCATTGATCGTTAAATCTCTTCTTAAAAGATCTTCCTTCAAGGATGTGATAAACGCCACTTCTTTCGGTCTGCGAAAATCTTCATATTCTGATTCAGTTCGAAATGTCGTCACCTCATAGCTGCCCCCATCATGTAGCACAATGACAGTGCCATGCTCTTTGCCAACGTCAACTGTTTTTTCAAATAAAGACTCAACCATTTCAGGCGTTGCATCTGTTGCTATATCGATATCGCCGATTTCCCTACCCAAAAGGACATCTCTCACCGCTCCGCCGACAAAGTAAGCCTGATGCCCATGTTCGTGCAGTGTATGTAAAATAGGGATTGCATGTGTGAAAGGTTCATTCATGTTCATCATCACCTTCGATCAATTCTAGGTAAAGCTCTTCATATTCACTCACAATTTTATCAGATGAGAAATGTGCCTGAACACTAGACTGGGCAGCTGCTGATACTTGTTCATGAAGCGCTTTGTCTTTAAGAATAGAGACGGCGTATTTAGCTGCCACGTCTATATCGCCGAGGGGGACAAGAAAACCAGTTTCTCCATGTGTAATGACCTCTGGAATACCGCCAACATCAGTCCCAATACACGGGACACCGCACGCCATTGCCTCAAGAAGTACAAGCCCAAAGCTCTCCTTCTCAGAAAGAAGTAGCTTCAAATCACTGATGGAATACAGCTCTTCTACTTTCTCTTGTTTTCCTAAAAACAACACTCGATCTGTCAGCCCCAGTTTTTTCACGAGTTCGCATAAAACCGATTTTTCAGGACCATCTCCGATGAGCAGCAGCTTTGATTGCACTTGTTCAGAGATTTTTTTAAACACATGAACGACATCATGCACCCGTTTAACTTTTCGGAAATTCGACACATGGATGACGACCTTATCGTCTGGTAAAAGACCATAATGTTTTTTTAACACTTCGTGATCTTCACGCAAATACACCCGTTCATCGACAAAATTATGGATCGTCTCAATCTTTTTATTTGGTTTGATGAGATCGTATGTCTGTGCAGCTAACGAATGCGACACCGCAGTGACACGGTCCGATGATTCAATCGCAAATCGAATGACTTCCTTCAATGATGGATCATAGCCTAATACCGTAATATCCGTCCCGTGAAGCGTCGTAACGATTTTCACAGAATGTCCCGTCATTTGCTTCGCTAAGAACGCACAGACGGCGTGTGGGACCGCATAATGCGCATGAATAATATCGAGCTTCTCTCGTTTTGCGACTTCTGCCAATTTACTTGCTAACGCAAGGTCATAAGGCGGATATTGAAAAACAGCGTATTGATTAACATCCACCTCGTGAAAATAAATATTCGGATACACTTTATTGAGCCTAAACGGAATGCTTGAGGTAATGAAATGAACATCGTGCCCTTTTTCAGCTAAACGTTTTCCAAGTTCTGTCGCAATAATGCCCGACCCGCCGACACTTGGATAACAAGTGATTCCGACCTTCAGTTTTTTCATAATTACCCCCCAAGTAAGTCGTCATCTATCAAAAGTGGTTTCTTTGTCATAAACCCTTCTGCATAAGCTTTATTGACTTCCCTTCCATACATAGACTCTCTCATTTTGACAAAATCGATATAACCGTTCACAAGAGGTGTCTCTACTGAATTCGCCGATTTCACAAACTGGCTTTTATACGCATGCAAGCTATCAATCTTTTGGTGCATCTCCTCAGAAATATCGATCACAAAATCTGGACGATGATGGCCGTTAATCATGTAATAATACATCTGGCTTATTTTATGCGCCGGCTGCTTGTATGAATCTTCAAATTTATGTATACCTGCCGAAAAAGCAGCCTCTTCTACAAGTGAGCCCGCATGACCATGATCTGGATGCCGATCTAGGTGATGCGGAGCAAAAATCAGTTTCGGTTTGTATGTACGAATCACGCCCACAATGTCCTTCATTGCTTCATCATTAAAATAAAGCCCTCTGTCTGGCAATGTGAGCTGGATTCGCGTTGTCACTCCTAAAATGGCAGCGGCGGCTTTTGCTTCCTCTTTACGGCTCTCGATTGTTCCATTCGAAGATAATTCAGCCTGAGTCAAGTCGCAAATCCCGACACGCGCCCCTTTTTTCACATATTTTGCAATCGTTCCACCCATTCCGATTTCTACATCATCGCTATGGGCACCGAATGCAAGGATATCAAGTCGTTTCATTAGTTCCTCCGTTTTTTGCTACATCTCGAAAATCAAACGTACCTTTATTTAAATTCCTGACTAAAATTTCAGCCGTCCCCATATTGGTGGCTAGTGGAATGGTATACACATCACAAAGCCGAATGAGTGCAGATACATCCGGTTCATGCGGCTGCGCGGTAAGCGGGTCTCTAAAAAAGAGAACAAGATCCATTGCATTATCAGCAATTAAAGCACCGATCTGCTGATCTCCTCCGAGTGGCCCTGACTGAAAACGATGAATGGGAAGCCCCGTCGCTTCTTTCACTCTCAAACCTGTTGTCCCTGTTGCGTAAAGTGTATGATCTGCTAATATATCGCGGTACGCAATGGCAAATTGGATCATGTCACTTTTTTTCTTATCGTGAGCGATTAAAGCAATGTTCATCAGGTATCCACTCCTTATTAGTCGATGATATTTTCTAATCCATAGACAAGCTGATCAATGTGCATGACCTGTTCAACTGAAAGCTTTACACCTGACATAAATGATGCACGGTTATAAGAATCATGACGAATGGTGAGCGTCTGTCCGTCCATTCCAAACAGTACTTCTTGATGAGCAATCATCCCTGGAAGTCTTACGCTGTGGAGACGAATGCCGTCATAATCTGCGCCACGTGCACCTTCGATTAATTCTTTCTCTTCTGGATGCCCCTGCTTTTTGCTTTCTCTGACTTCTGCAATCATTTCAGCTGTTTTAAGCCCAGTACCGCTCGGAGCATCTAATTTTTTATCATGGTGAAGTTCAATGATTTCAACGTCAGGAAAGTAATTCGCTGCCATTTTGGCAAACTTCATCATCAAGACCGCACCGACAGCAAAGTTTGGTGCAATAATACATCCTATGCCTTTTTCTTCTGTTAATTGCTGAAGCTCTTTCAGGTCAGCTTCAGAAAATCCAGTCGTTCCTACGACTGGACGGACGCCATGTTCAAGTGCCTTTTTTGTATGTACTTTTCCGATTTCAGGTGTCGTCAGATCAATTAATACATCAGGTGCTGTCTCTGAAAGACACACATCAATATCTGTATAAATTGGCGCATCAGATGTCGTATGAATGACATCTGATAATTTTTTTCCTTCGTGCGCGTGATCAATGGCTGCCACAAGCTCAAAATGGCTCGTTTCTTCTGCCAGCTTCACAGCCTCTATTCCCATTCTTCCTCTTGCTCCAGCGATTACTACTTTGATGGTTTGGTTCGTCATCGTCTCTACTTCCCTTCTTTTTTCGTCCAGCGGTCTTTGTCTCTTGTATTGAATTTATGCATCACACGATCATGTGCTTCTTCTAGTGAAATATCGAGTGAATTAGCGAGGCATGTTAATACAAACAAAACGTCGCCAATTTCTTCTTCCATGCTTTTTTCTGTTTCCGTTGTTTTCTTCGGCTTTTCACCATAGTAATGGTTAACCTCTCTTGCCAGCTCACCTAATTCTTCAGTTAGACGGGCCATCATGGCAAGCGGGCTGAAATAACCTTCTTTAAATTGTCCTATGTAATCATCTACTTCTTGCTGCACGTGACGCAGCGTTTTTTCATTCGTCATGAAGCTCATCCTCCTATCCATCTCTTACATGTTAGCGAAATCATAAATATTTGACAAATGTTTAAAACTCAGTTTGCTTGTTTCTCTCCCATACCATATAATATTATCGCTGTCTAAGCAAAAAAAGGAGTGATCTTTTGCTAAAAGAAATTCGTCTTAAAAATATCGTATTTATTTTAATAGGATCTGCGATTTTTTCTTTCGGCCTTGTCCATTTTAATATGCAAAACAACTTGTCGGAAGGCGGATTTACAGGTATCACACTGCTTTTATATTTTCTATTTCACATTGACCCGTCTATTTCAAACCTTGTTTTAAACATTCCGATCTTTTTTATCGGCTGGAAAATGCTTGGCAGAACCATGTTTACATATACAATTGTAGGAACCGTCAGTCTTTCTATCTTTCTCGCCATCTTCCAGCGCTTTCAAATACATATGCCTCTTCAGCACGATTTAGCTTTAGCCGCACTCTTTGCTGGTGTGTTTATCGGAACAGGCCTCGGAATTATCTTTAAGTTTGGGGGTACAACCGGCGGCGTGGACATCATCGCAAGACTCATCAACAAGCATTATCATGTGGCCATGGGACGAACCATGTTCATCTTCGACGCATGCGTCATTACGATTTCACTTACTTATTTAAATTACAAAGAAGCCATGTATACACTCGTCGCAGTATTTGTTGCTGCGAAGGTCATTGACTTCATGCAAGAAGGCGCTTACGCAGCCAAAGGAGCGATGATTATTTCTGAAAAGGATGACATCATTCAAAAGAAAATCACGGAGGAAATGGAGCGCGGTGTGACCATTTTAAAAGGGGTGGGTTCCTATACAAAACAGGAGCGCAATGTCCTTTATTGCGTCGTCCCTAAAAACGAGCTTGTCCATCTCAAAAGCGTCGTGACCTCAGTCGATCCTCATGCGTTTGTCTCCGTCAGTGACGTACACGATGTACTCGGTGAAGGTTTCACATTAGATGAACAAAAAAAGCCTCTTAATCCGTATTAAAAAAAGAAGCCCATAAATGGTGCTTCTTTTTTTACGATTTCGGATAATCAGCTTGGCGCTTTTGTTTCTTTTCTTTTTCAGCACGGTATTTCCGAAATCCAACATAGGTTAACGTTAATAAAATGATACTCCCTGTTGTTAAAATAACCCATAAAAGCGATGGATCTGCTTCATCTTGATCGACATGGGCAAACACACTCGATAAATCCTCCTCAAGCTTCGTGAGACGCTCAAGCTTTGTCCCACTCGATGCTTTTAAAAATTCACCTTGCTCAATCACTGCCATATGCTGCTTAATCATTTGCAGCTTTTCAGGCGAAACATCAATGGTCAAACTCGGGTATATCATATCGTATAAAGAAACCAGCTCATTCCAAGCTTCATAAAACGTCGTTGATTCTGGGTCCTTCACTTCTTTTTTCAAAGTAGGAAAAGACCCCATAATAGGCTTCTCCAGCGAACCCCAGAGAGGTTCAGAATCCGATTGAATCGCATCGATCAGCATTCTAAATTGAGAAGCATAACGAAGCTTTTCGCGCTCAGTCAATTCTTCCTGCGGCAGCCCTTTTATGATATCTTGATAGCCAAGTGTAATTTGCCGAACCTGAGTATTCGTCAGAGTTCCACGCCAATTCTCAGCTTTAAATGTCTTTTCAACATACAATGCGACCTGTAACGCCTCATCATATTTAGCTTGTCTCGTTAATTGAAAGATTGAATCTGAAAGTTCCGTTAATTCTTGCAGCGCATTATCGGCCGCTTCCTCGGCTTTGGCAACAGCAGCATGCTGTAATACGAGAAAAAATAATAGAATCATCGCGATTGGCTTTCGTTTCATGCAAGTCCCTCCTAGCCCTTCTCCATACAGCGTATGAAGAAAAGGACAAGGTTAGACCAATATTGTTAAGGGAGTTCAAGCTTGACCGATTTTTTCGATAGGACGAGATAATACGAAACAAGAAGAACCGCGATACTTAACCAAAACGTCGCATAGCCGATCTCATTTGAATAGGCAGACAGCATAGAATAACGTGGCATCATACCAAATACATAATCTATCACGTCGTTATGTAAAATCCATATGCCCGCTACAACCAAATGACGCATTTGAAAACGATAATACGGAGCAAATAATACGGCTTGAACGGCCATCGCAAAGTGAGACCCAATCAGCATGTATCCTTCCCACGGAAAACTATCCACAGATACAAGCACAAAGATATTCATTCCTACAGCCCATAGCCCGTATTTGATCAAGGTGACAAGGGCAAGGGCTTCAAAATAAGGCGCATGTCGTTTCATCAAAAACGCAAGTAGTACAAATAAAAAGAAAAAGCTTGCCGTTGGACTGTCTGGAACAAAAGCTAAAAAGATAGCCGGCGTCTCTACAAGCTGCGGAATATACCAATAGTAGCCGTACACAGTGCCAAGGAAATTGATCATCAAAACTAGCGCAAGCATGTAGCGCGTGGCTAGCAGATATTGAATCCATCTCATATGTCTCTTCACTCACGATCTGTTAAAATCAGAAAAAAGCTGACAGCGCCAGCTTTTTCTCTTTTGAGTATATCCTTGTACTTGCATTTAAACAACTGAATTATTTAGATTTGACCTCAGATAAATATTTAGAAAGCTTTTCAAGTTCTTCATCGCTGCCTTTAAAGATGCCCTTAGGCATGTTACCTTTTCCTTCAACAGCGATTTTAGCGATCTCCTCAGGCGCAAGACCGTTATCAACAAGTGACGGTCCAGCTGCTCCGCCCTGCATGTTGTCCCCATGACAGGAGATACATGTCTGCTCTTGATAAATTTTATACTCTTCCGCTGAGGTATCAATCTCTGCTTCTTTCTTAATTTCACCTTGTTTCGCCGCTGCTTCCCAATCATGAGTAGCAACAGACTCCCACGTTAAATATGTTGCTGCACCGACTGCAAGGATCATCATCCCCACTGCAACCGGTCTTCTATAAGGTCTGCGTTCAGGACCTGAATCAAGAAATGGCGCAAGCAAAAGTGCACCAAACGCAATTCCAGGCATAATCATCGCGCCAACTACTGTATAGCTTCCTGCAGCAAATTCATATTTTAATAACTGGTACAAAAATAGGAAATACCAGTCTGGCAGCGGAATATAGCCAGTATCTGTTGGATCAGCCATCCGCTCAAGCGGAGGTGCATGAACCACAGTTAGGACAAGAAATCCAATTAAAAAAACGGCACCTACAAGCCATTCCTTTAAAAGAAAGTTCGGCCAAAAGGCTTCTGTTTTTCCCGGATATTCGGAATAGTCTTTAGGTATATTAGGTTTTCTTTCTGCCGGAACTCTCGAGTCTCCGACAAACTTCATCCCTTTTCCCCTATGCAAAGTCATCCCCTCCTCATTGAACATTCATCAAACGCAACTTTTTTATAGCGGTCCAGAAATTCCTTGCTTACGAATCATAATAAAGTGGGCAGCCATCAGCCCAAATAATGCCGCTGGCAAGAAAAAGACATGGATAGCAAAAAATCTCGTCAGCGTTTGTGCCCCTACAATGTCAGGATGACCTGCAAGCAGCGTTTTGATCTCTTTTCCAATGAAAGGTGTCGCTTCTGCAATTTGAAGACCAACCTTCGTCGCAAATAGCGCCTTCATATCCCATGGTAAGAGATAACCTGTAAAACCAAGTCCAAGCATCACAAAGAAAATGAGCACACCAACAATCCAGTTGAGCTCTCTAGGCTTTTTATACGCCCCTTGGAAAAAGACCCTTAGCGTATGTAAAAACATCATGACAATAACTAAACTCGCACCCCAATGGTGCATTCCTCTGACAATCTGGCCAAACGCCACTTCATTTTGCAAGTAATAGACAGATTCCCAGGCATTTTTAATATCCGGCACATAATACATCGTTAAAAACATGCCCGAAAGGACCTGAATGACTGTCACAAAAAACGTTAAACCACCAAAACAATACACAAAAGCGGAGAAATGATGCGCTGGATTGACGTGCTCTGGCACCTCATGATCCGCAATATCTCTCCATATTGGTGTAATGTCTAGCCGCTCATCTACCCAATCATAAATCTTGTTAAGCATCGTTACCCTTCCCCTTTCGGCACAGCTTTTCCAAGATAGAGGTATCCGTCCTTCACTTGCTGCTTATAATGGTCAAGCGGTGCAAGTGGCGGAGTTCCGGGTACGTTTGTACCATCCTTGTCGTACAGGCCATAGTGGCATGGGCAGAAAAATTTGTTTGGATTTTTCGGATCGCTGTTCCAGTTCACTGTACATCCTAAATGTTTACAGATTGGCGATAAAGCGACAATTTCATCCCCTTCTTTGTACACCCATGCTGACCTAGATTCCTTTGACTCATACCATGCATCTACTTGATCAATTTTAAAGTCAAAGCGCTTCGGTTCCTTTGTCAGTTCATCTACACTGACAACTTGAACCATATCCTGATCCTCTGTTCCTTTTAGCACAGGGTCAAGCGCAAAGCGAACCATAGGCATGAGCATTCCAGCGGCCATAAATCCCCCCACGCCGGTCAACGTGTAATTCAAAAATTGACGCCTGGACACTCCATGTCTCTTCTCGCTCATTTTTTTCTCCCCCCTCAGGTCGTCAGCTACTTTATAACTGAATTAGAAAAAATTTCATAAAACTAGGACACCCTCATAATATATCAATCTATTCACAAGGTCAACAGCCTAAAAAGCTATGTACAATGCAAATGTAAGGGTTTTTATGAAGGATTCCACTTTTGTAACAAAAAGTTCAAAATTTGTTCTACACTGTCTTGAATAATTTTTTGCTTTAATTCAACTTTTAAATGCTCAAGCGGAACCGGCTTTAATAAAAATAGTGACTCACTTATCGCCACGTACTCTTTCCAATCGTGATCAGATGTGATCAACACGACATGCTGAAATTGATTTTCAAGCGACTGCTTCATTGTGAAGACGTCTTCTTGTTTTCGATCATTGATTTCTACATATGTATGTGTCGGAAAAAGAAAAACCCGCCCTTTCAGCTGCCTTTCAAGTTCCTCTGCTACAAGAATGGTAAACTCACCTAAAGACACGGTTTGTTTGATTTGCTCTGCATCTATTCCAACTAATGGAATGATAGCGGTATCAATGTAATCTTTAGATTGCAAAAAACGATCCGCATCCTCCGCATGAAACTTCATGGATTTCCCCTCTTTCATGACATAAGCCCTGCCTGTATAGGGCAAGGCTTATTCGTTCAGTTTATGACAATAGGCTTAATTCCTTTGCTAACTTATTAAATGTTTCTTGATCGTGACGGTCAAGAGCTTCATCTATCTCTTTCATAAGCCGTTCTTTTTGGAAGGTTGCGATTGAGTGTTCAAGCACTTTCTCCGCAAGATCCTTATCTTTTTCGTTCTCATAAAGATCCTTTGGAATATGAGGATTTGTTTCAAGAACAGCTGCATATTCCGGTGAACGATAAGCAGAACGGAAATTCAATTGAATAAACAAATCTTGCTGTTTATTCAAACGAATATCATGAAATGACTTTTCAGCATCTGTCGTCATAATGTTTTCTTTATAAAATCTAAAGGGAACTTCATCCACACAGTGTGTTGACATAATGATTCCCCTTGGACAAAATTCTGCTTGCTCTACAAAATGAACCTTTTCCATCAAAGAGTCGTGACTCATTAAATAATTTAATATCCAAACACACTCTCTTCGTTTTAGCTGATAATGGTTTAAGAACCACCGGATAAATTCCTTCTTTTCATTGACAGAAACAGGGGTCTGCATGTTATTCCCTCCTCTATCGTAAAATTAAATTGCTATACATGAAATATTCAACAAACCAGTTCTTCATTCCTGCAAACTATAAGGAAATTTCGTCTTCAATTCTTAAAATCGTTTCTTCGATTTCTTCATTCGTGCCATCTTTCTCAAGAACTTTTCGTAATAGCGGCAATGCTTCTTTTTGTCTGCCTTCTTCTAAAAGGAATGACGCGTACTCATATAAAAAGTCACGTTCCTCATCAAAATCAGGCAGAGCTAGCTTGAAATACTCGGCTGCTTCTTTGTATTCCTCTCGTCCAACAGAAGCAGATGCAGCATACCAATTCCATTTTGGATCATCTTCCCCAAAGCTTTTAACCTCTTTAATGACATCCAAGATTTCATCATAAAGCTCTTCATTTAAATAGATCGCAAGCAATGTTTGGACTGCTTCAATATAACCTGGATCAAGAGCAAGTGCTTCTTGAAGCAGCTTTTTCGCATCTTCTGAGTCCCCATTTTTCAAATCGATCTTTGCACCATATAAATATAACTCTTTGTTATACTCATCAACTTTTATACCCTCTTTTACGACCTCTAATGCCTCGTGATATAGTCCTTCTTCCTCATAACTTTTCGCTAAAGGCATATAAAGAGACGAATAAGATGGATCAATATCTTTTAGTTCTGAAAGCTGCTGTATAGCAGTTTTTGTTCTTCCAGCCCTCATCGCTGTAAATCCGTAGCCAAAAAGTGTATTAGGGTCTGTTTGATCTTTTACTGCCTTTTCGTACCATTCAAGCGCATCCTCAAATTCTCCAGCGGTACTGAGTGATTCAGCAAGCCGCTGATAGACATTGATGCCGCCAACCTCATGTTGTTGATCTGCGACTTTATAGAAGTAGTCAGTCGCTTTCTTTGAAAGACCTTGTGAAAAATACAATTCACCTAATGCAAAATCAATTATCGCTTCATTCGGAAGCAACTCTTTCGCTTTTAAGAGCTTTTGTTCACTGACTTCAAATAGTCCTTGCATTTGATACAAATCTGCCATTAACAACAAACTCTCTGGATATGCATCATCATCTTCAGGAATCGTTTCTAATACGGAAATCGCCTTTTCTTCTTCATCAGAGTCAATCAGTAGCTCTGCATAAAAACATGTTAACCCTGTTTCCTCTGGATATAACTCATGTAAATCACTGATAAGATTCCGAGCTTTATCGATATCTCCCCAATCATAATATAACTGAGCTGCCTGCGCCTTTTCTTCATCGTGCAAATGCTTCTCTGCTCGAGCAAGTGTTTGGAGTCCTTTTTCAGTCTCACCTGCCTCAACTAATTTTATGGCTTCTTGTAATGAACTATTCAAATCAAACCGTTCCTTTCTGTTTCCAAAAACCTAAACTATTGTTACTTCATATCATAATCGACAGGTACTCATCCAGCAAATATGTTGCTCTTTTAAAATGAACCCATTTTTGTGTTTTAAAGACTGTTTTTCATCTCATCCTTTACGAAACGGTAGTTTTGTAAACTGGAATCACCCGAAAATCATTTTTCCATCGAACAAAATGATTTTTTTCAAGGTTTCACTTTGAGACAAGCTATGCTATATTTCTTACAAATATGCATAAGGAACGAAAAAGCCTGAGGACATCCTCAGACTGTTTTTGTTAAGTATTCAATGTGTTCAAAGAAATTCGGATATGAAACGCGAACAGCATCTGTATCTTCAATCTCAATGGCTTGTTTTGTAATGCATGCGGCTATCCCAAGCATCATACCGATTCGGTGGTCTCCGTAGCTTGACACGACTGCGCCGCCCTGAAGCGTGGTTTTACCATGAATTTTCATACCATCAGCTGTTGCTTCAATATCAGCGCCGAGTTTTTTAAGTTCTGACACGACTGTATCAATTCGATTGGTCTCTTTTACTTTTAATTCAGCAGCATCTTTAATGATCGTTGTTCCTTCTGCTTTTGTCGCAAGAAGCGCTATAATCGGAATCTCGTCGATAAGTCTTGAAATCATGTCACCAGAAATTTCAATCCCTTTTAATGAAGAAGTAGAAATCGTTAAATCACCATAAGGTTCTCCGCCTTTTGCATCTACTTCGTTGATCTCAAGATTCGCCCCCATTTGTTTCAGGACATCAATAATACCCGTTCTTGTTTTGTTTAGCCCGACATTTTTTAAAACAATGCGGCTGTTAGGAACAATGGATCCAGCCACAAGGAAAAACGCAGCTGAAGAGATGTCTCCAGGAACAAATATATCTGTTGCTTTTAATGTTTGCCCGCCGTCAATGGAAACACTCTTTTCATCTTCATCTAGTTTTACTCCAAACATGGAGAGCATTCTTTCTGTATGATCTCTTGATTTATGCGGTTCCGTTAACGTTGTTGTTCCCTCTGCTTGAAGCCCTGCTAGAAGGACAGCGGACTTAATTTGGGCACTTGCCACTGGAGACTCATAAGAAACGCCTTTTAAATGACCGCCACGGATAGATAGTGGCGTATACTCACCGTTTGCTCTGCCATCTATCTTCGCCCCAAGTTGTTTGAGTGGGCCTGTCACTCGTTTCATTGGTCTTTTAGCAATACTTTCATCACCGATCAATGTACTGTGAAACTCACAACCAGCTAAGATTCCCATCATTAATCGAATGGTTGTACCAGAATTCCCGACATCGAGGACGTCAGACGGCTCCTTTAGCTCTTTTAGTCCCTTACCATGAATCACAACATCTGTCTCTTTTTGTTCAATTTCAACGCCCATCTTTCTAAAGCAATCAATCGTACTTAAACAATCAGCTCCAGGAAGAAAATTTTTCACCACTGTAGTTCCATCAGCAATAGCACCGAACATCACTGATCTATGAGAAATAGATTTATCACCTGGAATATGAATGACTCCATTCATAGGAGCATGTTTATGAATTTTCATGTATGTCACCTCAGTCAGCATAAAATGTATCGTAATTCGCTCTATTTTTTATACAGATCTCCGCTCGCTTACGGTCGTCATCTGTTTGAAAACTAATGCGCAAAATCCCGTTAATGTCTTCTCTCGTTTCAATAATACGGATATTCGTAATACTGATATTCTCACTTGCTAAATGTCCTGTAATCTCCGAGATGACCCCAGGATGATCTGGAACATCCACATAAAGATCATAAAAAGCAGGAATGGCACCTTTTTTCCTTAGAGGAAGTCCATCTCGATATTCTTTTGCTTCTTGAAAATATGAGAACAATTCTTCAGCGTCTTCTTGCTGTACAAAGGTCTCAATGCGCTCAATCTCTTTTTTCCATTCATGGAAACGGTCTAAAATTTTGTTTTTATTGTGTAGAAGGATATCTCGCCACATTGCAGGATTGCTTGAAGCAATTCTTGTAATGTCACGAAAGCCTCCAGCAGCAAACCGTTTAACGAGCGGGAACTGCTCTTCAAAATGATGTGCTTGATGCACAAGGCTGGCTGCTACAATATGTGGAAAATGACTAATCACACTTGTTACAGCATCGTGTTCTTCTGGGGTCATCTCAATGAAATGAGCATTTGTCCCCTTTAACAAGTCCTTCAAATCATCAACCGCTTGGCGGTTTGTTTCCTTTGCCGGCGTTAAAATGTAGAACGCATTTTCAAATAAAAAGTCTTTCGCTGCAATGACACCTGACTTATGAGAGCCAGCCATTGGATGTCCACCAATAAATTGATAATGCTTAGGGAGGGTTTTTTCAGCAAAATGGACGACCTTTTGCTTTGTGCTACCAACATCGGTAATTGTGAGCTCTCTCTCAATCCCAGAGTCTGCAATATCGCTAAGCATCTTCACTGTTTGCTGAACTGGTGTTGCCAAAATAATAGTCGCAGATTCTTCCAGACCTGCCGTAAATGAATCTGCTGCTAAATCAATGATACCTAGCTTTGTTGCAGCAACCATTTGTTCTTTGGATACATCGTATCCGACAATTTTTTTATGGGGATACTTTTTTTTAATCGACAGTGCGATGGAACCTCCAATTAAACCGAGTCCAGCGATTAATATTGTTTCGTTTGCATCATTCATGTTCATCACCTGTTTTTTCGCGAAAATTAAAAAAGTTATTACAACAGCTTATATGTATGTGAGGTTGCTACAATGAAAGCCATATCCTGCCTTAGGATATGACTTTATGGTTATGCTACGCACGAATGCCTTGCAATAAATCGGCAAGAGTGCTTAGAATTTCTGCATTTTGTTCCTTTGTTCCGACCGTAATACGCAAAGAAGTTGGAAAACCAAGTGCTTTACCAGAACGAACAATATAGCCTTTTTTCAATAATGCATTGAACAATTCATCTGCATCTCTTTTAAAATCAATCAGCACAAAGTTTGTTTGAGACGGATAAATAAATAGTCCAAAACGGTCGGCAAATTCTTGATATTGCTTGAGACCTTCTTCATTTTTCTGTCTACATGACCGAATGAAGTCCTGATCTTTGATCGCTGCACGAGCAGCCGCCTGAGCGATACGACTTGTATTAAACGGCTCTCTCGCTGGTTCAATGGCAGTAATCAACTCTTCCGACGCAATGCCATAGCCTACGCGAAGTGCTGCAAGTCCATACGCTTTAGAAAACGTACGAAGTATGATGACATTTTGGTAGGAGTGTAATAAAGATAGGCTGTTCGGAAAGTCTTCCGCACGAACGTATTCGAAATAAGCTTCATCTAGTACAACAAGCACATGAGCTGGTACTTGATCTAAAAACGCGACAAGCTCAGCTTCTGACAAATGATTGCCCGTCGGGTTATTTGGATTACATACCCAGACGACCTTCGTGTTTTCGTCAATTGCTTTCAGCATACTCTTCAGATCGTGAGCGCCTCCGTCTAAAAGCGGCACTTCTCGAATCTCTGCTTTCTCAATAACTGCATTGTGACGGTATTGCGGGAAAGATGGAGCTGGGATCACGGTATTTGTATGTTGGTCAAGGAATGCCCTAGCAATAATTTGCACAAGTTCATCTGAGCCATTCCCGAATATTAATTGTTTTTCATTTACTTGAAGAAACTCAGCAAGCTCCGTTCTCAAACTTGCGCTGTATCCATCTGGATAGATCGCTAAATGTTCAAGCTCAGCTTGTATCGCCTCTCTTGCATGTACGGAATATCCAAAAGGGTTTTCATTTGAAGCCAATTTCACAATTTTGTCTAATTGATATTCTTTTTTGACCTCTTCAATTGGTTTCCCAGGTTGATACGGTTTTAGTTGTTTTAATTGCTCTTTGATTTGCAAAATGTTTCACCTCATTTGAATGAATAGAGGGGGCTAAATGTTTTTGCATAGGTTTCAAATTCTCTTAAAGCATCTTGACGAGTATCATTTGCTAACAATTGTTCTTGAAGTTCTTCAATTTTTTTCACAAGGGCACTGCCTACAACGACACCGTCACTCAGTTTATTCATTGAGTTGACTTGTTCTCTTGTTGAGATGCCAAAACCGACCGCAACCGGTATGTGACTCAGCTGTTTCACTTGTTGAATAAAATCAGTAATGGATTCGTCAAAGGATTGTCTGACACCTGTCACACCAAGAGATGAAACACAATACACAAAACCTTCTGCCTGCTCTACAATTTTTACTAATCGTTCCTTGCTTGTTGGTGCAACGAGCGAAATATACGAGATGCCATATGTTTGACAGTTCTTTTGCAGCTCGCTACTCTCTTCAAACGGCAAGTCGGGTGTTAAGAGTCCCGAAATATGATTTTTGCGCAGTAAAGCGAAAAAGTATTCTGTGTCTAATTGTAACACAGGATTATAATACGTAAATAGTATTACAGGAATTTTCACACCGTTTTTTTTCATCTTCCCTGCTAATTCTATCGCTTTTACAATATTCATTCCATGATGTAGCGCTCTTTTGGAGGCTCTTTGAATGACAGGACCGTCCGCTAGCGGGTCGGAATACGGAACACCTAGTTCAATCGCATGTGCACCGGCTGCTTGAAGGGCGACAGCTAAATCAATCGTGATTTCTTCTGACGGATCTCCTGCCGTGATAAATGGAATGAATAATTTCTCGCCTTGCTCTAATTGAAATGTGATCATTTGGTTTCGCCCTCACTTTCTAGCACGTTCATTAATGTATGCACATCCTTATCTCCTCTTCCTGACAGGCAGACAAGGACGATGTCATCTTCACTCATTGTCCTGCTCATCTCAAACGCCTTGGCTAACGCATGTGCTGATTCAATCGCTGGCAGGATTCCTTCCTTTTCTGTCAGCAGCTTTAACGCATCCAGTGCTTCTTGATCTGTTGCACTCACATATTGAACCCGGCCGCTTGCATGTAAATATGCGTGCTCTGGTCCGATTCCCGGATAATCTAAACCAGCGGAGATAGAATAGGGCTCAATAATCTGTCCAAATTCGTCTTGAATTAAATAAGTTAATGATCCATGAATGACCCCTTTAGTCCCTTTTGTAATGGTCGCTGCATGTAGCGGCGTATCGATGCCTTTTCCAGCCGCTTCTACACCAATGATATCTACTTCTTCATCTAAAAACGCTCGGTACATTCCAATGGCATTACTCCCGCCGCCTACACAAGCCACGACTTTATGCGGAAGTCTGCCTTCTTTTTCAAGCATCTGCTCTTTTGCTTCATCACCAATCATCCGCTGGAACTCACTGACAATTTGAGGATATGGATGAGGACCTACTACTGAGCCAATCATATAAAAATGATCACTGCAATGCTGAACCCAATAACGAATCGCTTCATTGGTTGCATCTTTTAATGTGCCGTTCCCGCTTGTGACAGGTATCACTTCAGCTCCAAGAAGCTTCATTCGGAATACATTGAGTGATTGTCTTTCCACATCCTCTTTCCCCATAAATACTGTACATGATAACCCAAACTTAGCTGCCACCGTTGCAGCTGCTACTCCGTGCTGGCCAGCGCCTGTTTCCGCGATGATGTTTGATTTCCCCATTTTTTTCGCAAGCAGGGCCTGACCTAGTGCATTGTTAATTTTGTGAGCACCTGTATGGTTTAAATCTTCTCTTTTTAAATATATTTTTGCACCGCCAAGGAATGCTGATAATTGATCAGCATACGTCAACGCAGTCGGTCTGCCTGAATAGTTTTGCAAAAGAGAAAGATATTCTTGTTCAAAAGCGGGGTCTTCTTTTAATTCGTTAAATACTTCTTCAATTTCTTTGAGTGGCTGCATGAGCGTCTCAGGAACAAATTTCCCTCCAAATTCTCCATATCTGCCAAGCTCATTTGGATATGCGTACATTGTTTAACATCCTTTCTTCGAGCGCTTTGATCTTAGCGCTGCTTTTCTTCCCGTTTTCTTCTATGCCGCTTGAAAGATCGATCGCTGCTGGACCAAAGGCAAGGAGATCTGGCAGTGTTTCTGGTGTTATTCCTCCTGCAATGATGCAAGTTTTCCCTAATCTTTTTGCCTGCTGTTTGTAAACAGGTACCGCTTCCCATGTAAACGATGTGCCAGAACCGCCTCTCATCCCTTTTACTTTTGCATCAATGAGAAAGCCATCAACAAACGGTGCAAATGCTGTCATTTTATCGAGTGTTTCTTTTATGCTAGGCACGTGGTGGAAAACTTTCCACACAATCGCCCCTGTTTGTTGTTTTATTTCTTTTGCTTGATCTCGTGTTTCATCTCCATGTAGCTGCACGATATTTAAAGGAACCTGCTGTGTGATGTCACATACTTTTTGGATATTTTCATTTACAAAAACACCCGCAACCTCTTTCTCACACTGCGATTCGGTAAGCCATTGTTTCACTTGATCTGGATCGACTTGTCTTTTACTTGGAGCAAAAATGAATCCGATTGCATCTGCTTGAGATTGCGCAATGCATTCTACATCTTCTTGTGAAACCGCCCCGCAGTATTTTATAAAAGGCTTCATCGTACTCATTCTCCAAATAACGTCTGAACGGCTTTTTCTTGTGATGATTCTCTCATTAATGATTCGCCTACAAGAACAGCACTCGCTCCATGTTTTTGAACAAAGGTCAGATCATCAAATGTTTGAATACCGCTTTCACTGACTAGTAAGGCATCCTTTGGCACAAGTGGTGCAATCTCTTTTGTTTGTTCAACTGTTGTTGTAAATGTCATTAAGTTTCGGTTATTCACTCCAATGATGTCCGGGGTGAATATGTTTAAAATCTTTTCTAGTGTATCTGCTGCATGAACTTCGACAAGAACATCTAGCCCTTTTTCCTTCGCTTCAGCATAGAGCTCATGCAGCTTTTGCGGCTCAAGTACTTCTCCAATTAATAAAATTGCATCTGCTCCTATACGTCTTGACTCTTCTATCTGCAAGGAGTCGATGATAAAATCTTTTCTTAAAATAGGACGCGCGACGTGCTCTTTAATCAAGGAAAGATACTCGTTCTTCCCTTGAAAAAATGGTTCATCTGTTAAGACAGATAAGCAATCTGCGTGTGATCTTTCGTATGCTTTTGCGGTTTGCAAAGGATCAAAATTCGGTTGAATGATCCCTTTAGAAGGAGACGCTTTTTTCACCTCAGCAATGAGACCAATCGAGCGGTTAGGGTTCATAAGCGCTTCTTTAAATGATCGTCTTTCAAAGTGTCCATCCTCAGGTAACTGCAACGTTTGGATATGTTCTTTTTTGCGTGCAATGATTTGATTAAGCATAGATCTCTTCCTCCTTCGTTTTTTGTTTTAAGCGGGTTAATTGGTCTTTGGCTGCGCCGCTTTTAATCGTCTCTAACGCTTTTAATGTTCCTGACATGAGACTTTCTGTCTTGCCTGCGACATATAAAGCCGCTCCGGCATTCAGAGCTGTAATATGAAGCGGCGCCCCTTCTGTTTGATGATTCAATATATTCTGAATCAACTTGGCGCTCTCTTCTGGTGATTGGACTTGGATATCTGTTAAATATCCTTTTTTCAGTCCAAAGTCTTCTGGGTTTAGCGTATATTCTTTCATGGCACCTTTTTTGAGTTCAATCACATATGAATTTGCTGTAATCGTTAATTCATCTAGCCCGTCTTCCCCGCATACAAAAAGGACATGTTCTGGTGCTAGTGGGGCAAGGGCTTCCGCCATTAATTTTGCCTTTTCCTTTGAGTACACACCGATGATTTGCTTTTTGGCCTGCATCGGGTGGCAAAGCGGTCCTAATAGATTAAATACCGTCCTGAAGCCGAGCTGCTTGCGGACTGTTGCTACTTGTTTCATAGATGAATGGTATAGTGGTGCAAATAAAAAGCCCATGTTTTTCTCTTGTATTTGTCTTCTTGTTTCTTCTGGTGTGGATTGAATGTGAATCCCAAGACACTCTAGCACATCCGCGCTTCCACTTTTAGAAGAGACTGAACGATTTCCGTGTTTTGCGATTTTAGCACCTGCAGCGGAAGCAACAATGGCAGCTGCAGTTGATATATTAAATGTAGAGAGTCCATCGCCTCCTGTACCGCATGTGTCAACGACATCCGGCGACCTTTCGGCTGGTGCTGCCTTTTGCCGCATGGCCCTCACGAAGCCTGTCATTTCTTCAGCGGTTTCTCCTCTATGCGCTAAAATTGAGAGACTTGCAGCAACTTCAGCATCTGTTAAAGAGCCGCTCATCATCTCATGCATTAGGCTATGTGCTTCATTTTCTGATAGGAAGCCTCCGTTAACAAGAGCTGATAGTCGTTGATTCATTCTGCACACTCTCCTTTTCTGAGAAAATATGTTCAGCAAGTTGAATGGCCTTCAGAAGTGCTCCTGCCTTGTTACATGTTTCTTCCCATTCATTTTCTGGAACAGAATCTGCGACAATGCCAGCGCCTGCTTGTATAGAAGCAGTCTCATTTTTGACGCTCATGGTACGAATGGTAATACAAGAGTCGATATTGCCGTCAAATCCAATATAGGCAATACACCCGCCATACGTTTCCCTTGGCTCAGGCTCCATTTCATTTAATAATTGCATCGCTCTTATCTTCGGTGCCCCTGTTAATGTGCCCGCAGGAAAAGCGGACATAAGCGCATCGACAGGATGTGTATCTTGCTTTAGCTTCCCAGTCACAATGGAGATGATGTGCATGACATGTGAAAAGTTCACAACTTTTGTAAAGGTCGGTACGGACACGCTGCCGTATTCTGCTACACGGCCAACATCATTTCTAGCAAGATCGACTAACATGTAATGTTCTGCTTTTTCTTTCTCATCCTCTAGCAGATCCCTTGCCAGTGCAGCGTCCTCTGCTTTTGTTTTTCCTCGTTTTCTTGTGCCTGCAATGGGGTGAATTTCTAAGTGCCCATTTTTGGCATGAATTAATCGTTCTGGCGAGCTTCCGACTAAATCACGGTCTTTTAATTTCATAAAATACATGTATGGAGATGGGTTCACAATGCGAAGCACGCGGTATAATTCAAATGAACTCACTGACACTGGGATGTCAAAGCGCTGTGAGAGTACGCCTTGAAAAATATCACCTGCTCGAATGTATTCTTTGATTTTTTCGACATCCTGTAAAAATTGTGTTTTTTCATAGGTAGACGTCACCTGTTCAAAGGATGGTGGCTCGTTCATGTTCCCTGATAAGATCAGTTCTTTCATATCGACCTTTGTATGGAGCTTATGAATCATCTGTTCCAGACGCTTTTGATTTTCTTTGTAAGCTCGTATTTTTTCGTCTTCTGTTTCATCTCCGGTCAGCTGGGTGTATTGGATAAAATGAACATGATTTGTTTCATGATCAAAAGCAATCATTGTTTGGCAGACAAATAGAGTACAATTGTCTGTTGTTGATGCATTCAGGTGAGGCCTGACAGAAGGTTCAATGCTTGGAATAAGGTCGTAGCTTAAGTATCCAACTGCCCCGCCTGTAAACGGAATATCAACATCTGGTGTCTTGATTTGGTATTGATCTTTCATCCAGTCTAATAAATCTTTCAGTTCTTGCTTTTGCATAACCTTCTGACCAGCGGCGTCACACGCAATATATTGATTTTGGTCATCGTGTAAGGTTAAAAACGGGTGCAATCCGATGAAGGAATATCTCGACCAGCTAGAAGATTCGTCTTTGCTTTCTAGCAAATACACAATATCTTGTTTGAGTTTTTCAACAATTTGAATCGGTGAGAGCGTATCAACTGTAATGGTTTCAACAATCGGGATTGTTTTGTGGGACTCGCTGTCCCGTAAAAATTGGGTCAAATTTGATTGGGAATTCATAAGCACACTCCTTAAATGGGATTAAGGAGAATGAGGGGACATATAGAGGGTTTGTATGAGTATACGAAATAAGCCTAAAAGAGGGGTACTCTTTTAGGCAGTATGATTAAATAGAAGTATCGTATCTCTGCTCAACTCTACTCATCTCAACTACCCTAGTCTCATTCTCATCTTCTCTAAACTTGCAATGCCGTTTACACCTCTGTGTAAACTTCGGCTGTTCATATCGTATTATAATTCCTTGTTTTTTGTCAACTGTAAATCAGGGCGAAGCGTCACAGCTTCTTCCAAGTACACATGCTGCACGTCTTCCTGCTTGATGTCTGTTTGGACCGTCATTAAGACGCGGATACAATGCTTTAGACCGCCATGAATGTCCAGCTCCTGCATACAAGTAACAGGCACATAGGTCCAGCCTTCAAACTGACGAAGGGCTTTTGCCGGAAAAACGGAGTGAATATCTTGTGTAGCTGAAATTAAGATCTGCACGACACGTTCTGGATCTACTTGGTTTCTTGATATAATCGCTTCTAGCAGCTGTTTCGTTTTGTTTAACACTTCTGTTTCTGTATCTTCTGTTACAGTTGTAGCCCCACGTATCCCACGAAACATCATAGACATCCCTCCTCCCGTTTCCATTCTTCAAGCCATTGATACAGCTCATCTTTTGTGAAAGACTGCAAGGTGACGTCTCCAATCTGTTTTAATAAAACAAATTGAACAGTGCCGCCTCTTGCCTTTTTATCCCCAAGCATTCGGTCAACAAATGTGTTCGTTGAAATATCTTTTGTGACTTGTACTGGGAACCCTAGCTCTTTCATCCAATGTTTCAGCTCCGTGCGATTGAGGCTGAGTCCTAGGTTCTTTTCACTTACATACAGCGCAAACTGCATGCCGATTGCAATGGCATCTCCGTGTGTGATAACACCGTATCCATACTCTGCTTCAATGGCATGCCCCAGTGTATGACCTAAATTCAAAAATGCACGTACGCCTTGTTCTTTCTCGTCTTGTTGAACAATCGACGCTTTGACCTGAATCCCTTGATACAGCATATGTGCCAGCTCGCTCTTTGAACATTCTGCCAAAGAACGAATGGACATCAGTTCTGATAAAAAGTCTTCACTTGAAATGAGCGCATGTTTGATGACTTCAGCAAAACCTGACCTCAGTTCAATGTCAGATAGCGTCTCAAGCATACTCGTATCATAGATCACAGCTTTCGGCTGATGAAAAGCACCAATTAAATTTTTACCGAGAGGGTGGTTAATCCCTGTTTTTCCGCCAACTGCACTATCGTGTGCCAACAGCGTCGTCGGCACTTGAATAAAATCAATGCCTCTCATATAAGTGGCGGCAGCAAAGCCAGCTAAATCTCCAATTACGCCTCCTCCCAGCGCAATGATGCAGGAGGAACGATCAAGCTGATATTGAATGGCCTTCGTATGAATATACTCAAACTCGGCAAATGATTTCGACTGCTCTCCGCTTGGCACAACCACTTTATGCACAGACCACTTCTCTTCAAGTAAGCGAACCAATTCATCCCCGTAAATCGCATCGACAGCTGTATCTGTCACAATTAAGAGCTTCGTATAGGAAAGCCCGGTGGAAGTCATCAAGTCGACGATATTGCGTTTAATCCCATCACCGATATATACAGGATAAGTGGCTGAAGACGTCTTAACTTCCAGTGTTTTCATTAAAATTCCCTCTGAAGCTGGCGCATTTTTTCAACATTTTCTTTAATGCGGTCAATTTGATCAAGTCCAAACTGCTCAACAACAGCATTGGCAATTTCCCATGCCACGACGGCTTCTGCGACAACACTTGCGGCAGGAACGGCACAGCTGTCAGAACGTTCAATACTTGCGGAGAAAGGTTCTTTTGTTTCAATGTCAACACTTTGAAGCGGTTTATAAAGCGTTGGGATTGGTTTCATGACCCCTCTTACGACAATTGGCATACCAGTTGACATTCCGCCTTCAAGACCGCCTAAACGGTTTGTTTTTCTCGTATAGCCCTTTTCTTCATCCCAGATGATTTCATCGTGGACTTCACTGCCATTTTTAGAAGCCGCCTCGAAGCCAATACCGAATTCAACCCCTTTAAATGCGTTGATACTCAGAACAGCACCTGCTAGCTTGCTGTCCAACTTGCGGTCATAGTGAACATAGCTTCCAACACCAACCGGCATTCCTTCAACGATGACTTCTACAATCCCACCAATTGAATCACCGTTTTTCTTCGCTTCATCAATGGCATCCATCATTTTTTGACCCGCTTCACTATCGTAGCAGCGAACGGGTGAATCTTCCGTGACCTTTTGCAAATCTTCAATTGATTCATATGCCGTATGAGCCGCTTTCACTCCGCCAATTTCAAGAACGTGGCCAGCTACTTTGATTCCTAGATGAGCCAAAATTTGTTTGGCAACTGCTCCTGCTGCTACGCGAACGGTTGTCTCACGCGCTGATGATCGCTCTAATACGTTTCGCATATCACGATGTCCATATTTAATCGCACCATTTAAATCCGCATGTCCTGGTCTTGGACGTGAAATTTGACGCTTCATTTCACTCTCTTCTTCTTCTGTGATCGGCTCAGCCCCCATCACCTTTGTCCAATGCTTCCAGTCATTGTTTTCAACAACAAGTGCAATAGGAGAACCTAATGTTTTCCCGTGGCGAACACCACTTAACACTTTTGCTTGGTCTTTTTCAATCTGCATTCTTCTGCCGCGGCCATGACCCTTCTGTCTTCTAGCCAATTCATAATTGATGTCATCCTGCTCTATGTAAAGTCCAGCTGGAACGCCTTCAATAATTGTGGTCAATTGTGGACCATGTGATTCACCTGCTGTTAAGTATCTCATGACTTAATCTCCCTTCATCGCATTAACGCTTTTAAGTAAAACTATAATAACACACTTTCTACTGAAAAGTCAGCTACAACCCCTTCTTTTGATAAAAGAAAGTATCAGCAGATGTCAGTCCAAACTTTTCCGGGTGAAAAATCTGTTCAGTAGAACCAACAAATAGTACACCATTCTGCTTCAAACTACTGCTCATTTTCATGTAGATCTCTTCTTTTGCCTCTTCAGTAAAGTAAATGAGAACATTTCGGCACACGATCAGATCAAGCTGCTTTTCATACGGATCTGCTAAAAGGTTGTGCTTCTTAAATTGAATATGCTTTCGCACCTCATCCTTCACAGTGTAAAATGAAGCATCTTCCTTTGTGAAATATTTTTGCTTGATTTGATCTGGTACTTCTTGCAAAGAACGTTCATGATATCTTCCCTTTTGCGCTGATTGCAGGACTTTATCATCAATATCAGTTGCGATAATTTGGAAGTCCTTTACAAGAGGGTGGCTTGATAGCAGCATTGAGAGCGTATACGGCTCCTCTCCTGTCGAACATGCTGCACTCCATATTTTTAGGGTACCGTTGTTTTTCGATAGCAGCGGAAGGATTTTTTGATCAAGTACTTCCCAGCGCTGATAGTTTCGGTAAAATTCTGACACATTGATCGTCATTCGATCCATCGTTTCATCTAATAACGCTCTATCCTTTTCAAGGGCAGATGCGAATGCTTCAAAATCTCTGTATCCTTTTTTATCATAAAGTGACGTTAATCTTCGTTTCATTTGTGCTTCTTTATATAAATTCAGATCGACCCCGGTTAGTTTTTTCCATTTTCCAACAAATACTTGATATTGATCCATCAATGTCCTCTCCTGTCTCATCTATCTTTGTCCTAGTATAGCTGTTTTTATCGAAAATTTGTATCTTCTCATGCGAAATTTCCTGTAGAAATATCAATATAAAAAAAGCCAAGGCGCTCATTGAATGAACACCTTGGCTTGAACCTTAGTAAATCCAGCTTGAGATGGTTTGATCCCAGTTTGTGAGTTCTTCTTGTTTGAAGAATAAGTTGATTTCTCTTTCAGCACTTTCTGGTGAGTCTGAGCCATGGATAATGTTTTTTCCAACAGTCAATCCATAATCTCCTCTTATTGTACCCGGAAGCGCTTCCTTCGGATTTGTTTTTCCGATCATTTGTCTTGTTACGTCTACTACCTGCTCACCTTGCCATACCATTGCGAAAACAGGCCCTGACGTGATAAAGTCAACCAATTCCCCGAAGAATGGTTTTTCTTTATGCTCTCCGTAATGTGTTTCTGCTACTTCTTTTGGAATACTCATTAGTTTTGCACCAACAAGCTGAAGTCCCTTTTTTTCGAATCTTGACACAATTTCACCGATTAATTGTCTTTCTACACCATCAGGTTTGACCATAAGAAATGTTTTGTCCATATACGTTCTCCACCCCGTCGTTATGTATGTATAGGCTTACATTGTTACAAAGTGATCGTATCATTTTTTTTTATAATAATCAATTTTTGACAAAAAACTTCACAAAAAAACCAATCAACAACATGTTGATTAGAATTTTCGTTTCCCTATATATTTTGCAATGGAGGCGAGTGACGTTTTCGCTCGTCCTCGAGGAAGTTTGTCCAGCTGCTCAAATGCTTTTTTCAAATACATTTCACTCACTCGAATCGAACGGTCGATCGCATCTGTTTGTTTAAGGTGTTCAATCACAGGCTTCAGCTGCATTTCTGTTGTTTCACTATTAATCAGCTTTAATTGACCTTCTAGTGTCGGGTTTTTCAGTGCATATAAGACTGGCAATGTGACATTTCCTTGTAAAAGATCTCCTCCAACAGGCTTACCAAGCTCTTCTTCAGTTGATGTGAAATCAAGCACATCATCAATGATCTGGTAAGACATGCCGACATAGTAACCGAACCAGTAAAGGGCTTTATGTGTTTTTTCATCTGTACCTGCTGCGATGGCACCTAATTGACAGCTGCCCGCAATGAGCAAGGCTGTTTTTCGTTTGATTCTTCTTAAATATGTACGCAGGTTTTGATCCATATTGTATTTGTCTTTCACTTGCTCTATTTCACCAAGACAGAGCTCGACGACCATCTTTGACAAAATTTCATGCGCCATTGGGTGATTGATCTTTGTCATATACTCAAGCGATCTTGCAAATAAGTAATCCCCTGTATACATGGCAATTCGATTGTCCCATTTTGCCTTAATTGTTGGCTTGCCTCTTCTCAGTTCAGCATCATCAATGACATCATCGTGAACGAGCGATGCCATATGAATCAACTCTAGCGCAACAGCAACATATTTAATTTTATTAATATCATAGTCGCCAAACATGCCCGAAAGGAGAACAAAAACGGGGCGGATTCGTTTTCCGCCCGCTTGCAGCAAATGAAGACCTGCTTCACTTAATAATGCGTAATCAGAGCGAACTGTTTGTTCAAGCTCCTTTTCAATTATATCGATATCATGATTTAAAAAAGAGATCATTGCTTTTAGTTTCATTATCTTCACCCAAATATCGTTTATTCAAAGCTTCTTTCCGATATGTGTTGCTGCTACGCCGCCTGTAAATGGATGATACGAGACATCAGACAACCCTGCCTCTTCGAAAAGAGCCGCCAGCTCTTTCATGCCAGGGAACGATTTGGCTGATTCTTGAAGCCATGAATACTCCTGATAGCTTTTGGCAAACAGTTTACCAAAGAGCGGCATGATGTATTTGAAATAGACGTAGTAACCTTGTTTAAACCCAATCATTTCAGGCTGTGATGTCTCAAGACAGACAACGATTCCACCAGGCTTCACTACTCTTGTCATTTCTTTTAGCACTGTTAAGTAATCAGGAACATTTCGAAGGCCGAAACCGATCGTGACATAATCAAATGTGTTATCCTCAAAAGGAAGCTCCATCGCATTGCCGTGAAGGAGCTCAATTTGATTGTAGCCTCCCGCCTTCACCTTCGTTTCTCCCACACTTAGCATATTTTTACTAAAATCAAGGCCTTTAACTTCGCCTTTTTCTCCTACAGCATCAGCCAGCGCAATGGTCCAATCGGCTGTTCCACAGCATACATCTAATGCTTTGGCTCCTTTTTGAACATTCATGAGTTTCATTGTTTTATCGCGCCACTTTTTATGCTGTTTAAAGCTAATGACAGAGTTCATTTGATCATAGTTTTTATAAATTTTTTCAAATACACCATGTACTCGCTGTTCTTTTGATTGCTGCATGACTTACCCTTCTTCCACTTTCTGATGGTACGCAGGCTCATTTTTCATATGATCCAAGCGATTTAATAGCTCTTTTTGAACGACCGGAGATGAAACAAGATGCTCCTTGATCGGTCGTTTGGCTTGCTCGTAGCCTTCCTTCTCAAAGTTGTCAAAACATGTATAGGCGTCCGTATAGCTATCGTTCAAAAAAAGTTTTAAATGTTTGTCATCTTCTGCTTGTTTCATGAAACGCTTATAAACAAGGAAACGACTTGCAATCTCATTCCAATGCGTTAATTGAAAATGCTCAGAAATTCTTTGGAATAACGCAGACTCAACCGTTGCTACACTTTTGTAAAAGTGCGCTGCATCTTGAATAGATCGATCATACAGTCTAATTTTATGCTCATTGATCTCTTTGATCGCCGTGGCGAGCGTGCGGATCATATAAATGTCTTTCATGTCAGAGAGAAGAGAGTAATAGAGACCGCTGAAATAGTCTCCTGCTAGGATGGTCAGCTGACGATTTTTGAATTCGTCTTGCTTGATGGCTGCAGCAGTTGTCACTTCGTCATGGGTATCAAGGGCAATTTGCACAAGCATCGCCGTTAAAATATAATTTTCTTTTTTCTCTGCATCAATTTGAGCTTCATCAAACATTGCATGAAAAAGAAGGAGCTTATCTTCATCGATGAGTGGCGCGCGTAAATGCTTTGCCAAATAAGGATGAGAAAGCTTTTTATTTAATTTTATATTTAGATTAGATAAAATTCCGTAGATGTCTTGCAAAGATATCACCCTTGTCCCAAAAATTACAGTTTCATACGTAGCCCTGCACGTTGTATAGAGATTTATTATACCATATCAGCTCTCACTTTTATGCTATCAAGTGCATACAAGTGCTTATTTCTTTGCTTCGCTTTGAATTTCTCCGAAGCTCGTTTGAATGACAGCATCGCCTCTTACTTTGATCGCTGATGTATGCTCAGTAAATTGTGCAATGATGACTTCACCTTTATCGAGCTTTTCGGAATGGTGAAATCTTGTATCAGAGCCTCTAGTTAAGCCGATGACATTCACACCGTTATCATTGGCTTTAATCACTACAAAATCAGATGCTTTATTTTCACTCAATCTGTTCACCTTCCATCTATTGAATTAGTCGTTTTTAATAAAGGAAAGCACTTCTGCTCTTGCCGCTGCATCATTGGCAAATGTACCACGTACTGCTGAAGTCACTGTTTTAGCGCCTGGCTTTTTCACTCCGCGCATCGTCATACACATATGCTCTGCTTCAACGACAATCATCACGCCGTGTGGATCGAGTGTTTCCACCATACTATCTGCAATGGTTGATGTAATTCGTTCCTGAAGCTGCGGGCGTTTAGCAACAGCTTCTACTGCTCTTGCAAGTTTGCTAAGTCCCGTTACTTTTCCGCCGCGCGGAATATAAGCGACATGGGCTTTTCCGTAGAAAGGTACAAGGTGGTGTTCACACATTGAATGGAAAGCAATATCTTTAACAAGAACGAGTTCCTCGTGGTCTTCACCAAAAATGGTTTTAAAATGTTCTTTTGGATCTTCATTTAATCCCGAGAACACTTCTTCATACATTTTTGCTACTCGTTTTGGGGTATCAAGAAGTCCTTCACGATCCGGATCTTCTCCGATGGCTTTTAATATATCGCGTACTGCGTGTTCAATTAGTTCTTTATTTATCTCACTCATGTATTATATCCTCCAAAGGCGATTACATTTCATTCAGATTCTAGCACACTTCAGATCCTAAAAGCAAAGGAGAGCGTTCTAATCGAACCTTTTGATTCAAAAGGAAAAGCCCCTTATGAAAGGGGCTTTTCTAGACCAGTGTGAAACTGTATATGTATAACTCCTTCAATAGGATCATTACACATAACGATTATTTACCTGCCACCGCGTCTTTAAGTGCTTTACCTGGTTTGAAAGCAGGTACTTTGCTTGCAGGGATTTCGATCTCTGCACCAGTTTGTGGGTTACGCCCTTTACGAGCTGAACGCTCACGTACTTCAAAGTTACCAAAACCGATAAGTTGGATTTTGTCACCATTTTTAAGTGCATCTAAAATTGTATCAAAAACAGAATCAACTGCTTTTGTCGCGTCTTTTTTAGATAACTCGCTTGCTTCAGCAACCGCGTTAATAAGTTCTGTCTTGTTCATGCCTTTCACCTCCTCCCAAAAATATGCATTCAATAGATTTGTTATCATTTCTTCACAATTCATCTTCTTTCTATACACTTTTTTCGAAAAAAGAGCGTCTAGAAAGCGTTATACATGGCTATTCATGTAGAAAACATCTCTTTGAAGGAATGTTTGTCCAACAAAGTGAAGATTTTCTGTAAGTAGATTAACACATATGAAATACCATATCAAGCATTTTAAAGGGAAGAATCCTTATTCGTCAAGGATTAAGGGCACTTTTGCGAACGAATATTCCTAATTTCAGCCTGAATCTGACTAATCTTTATACAATTGTCTTTTTATGACTCATTTCACACATAAAAAAAGACCCCTATCAATGAGAGGTCTCACATGCTATAGAATGATCGCGATCAGCCCACCCGATCCTTCGTTAATGATTCGTTCAAGCGTTTCTTTCAGCTTATATCGTGCGTTTTCCGGCATCAGTGACAGCTTCGCTTGAATGCCTTCTCTGACAAGGGAACTGAGTGAGCGCCCAAATATATCTGAATTCCAAATCGACAGCGGATCGTCTTCAAAGTCTTGCATTAAGTAGCGGACGAGCTCTTCACTTTGTTTCTCTGTTCCGATAATCGGTGCAAATTCACTCTCTACATCTACTTTAATCATATGAATAGATGGTGCAACGGCTTTTAATCTCACGCCGAATCTTGAACCTTGTCTTATGATTTCCGGCTCATCTAAACTCATATCTGACAAAGCGGGTGCTGCAATCCCGTACCCCGTTTGCTTCACCATTTTTAAAGCGTCTGATACTTGATCATATTCTGTCTTGGCATGCGCAAAATCTTGCATGAG
Organism: Bacillus pumilus; assembly: GCF_003431975.1. Classification (GTDB taxonomy): domain Bacteria; phylum Bacillota; class Bacilli; order Bacillales; family Bacillaceae; genus Bacillus; species Bacillus pumilus_N. Next base: position 2,210,158 of record NZ_CP027116.1, read on the forward strand.
CTCTAGAAGGTGGTCTTTACCCCTAATTTCCACACCAACCACTTCTTTTAAAATATGATCATATAGATCATCTGGGGCGTACAGGTCAATCTCCGCAATCCCCTGACCCATTTCAATACCTGCTAAGCCTGCTCTTTCAATAAAATCAAATTCGCTAAACTGGCCAACGACACGGTCGACATCTCGTAATCTTTTAATATCCTTTACGGTTTCCTTCACCGAGTCCTGATAACTTTCTCTCAGCCAATGATCTTCTTTCAGCACCATGACCCAGCTTGGCAAGTTCACATTCACCTCTAGAACTGGGAATTCATATAATGCTTCACGAAGCACACTGAGTACGTCTTGCTCTCTCATACTTTCTACACTCATGGCAAGTACTGGAATATCATATTTTTGGCTCAGTTCCTGCCGCAGCGCCTCTGTTTCAGGGTGGTATGGTCTCACAGAGTTGATGACCATAATAAACGGCTTTCCAACCTCTTTGAGTTCATCAATCACACGTTCTTCAGATTCAATATAATCATGTCTTGGAATTTCTCCAATGGACCCATCTGTTGTAATCACAACACCGATGGTTGAATGCTCTTGGATGACCTTGCGTGTACCAATTTCCGCCGCTTCATGAAACGGGATTGGCTCTTCATACCAAGGCGTGTTGATCATTCTTGGGCCATTTTCATCTTCATATCCGCGCGCACCAGGGACTGTGTAACCTACACAATCAACAAGCCTGATGTTGACATCAAGACCGTCACTTACGTGAATCGATGCCGCTTGATTTGGTACAAATTTTGGCTCTGTGGTCATAATCGTTTTTCCTGCTGCGCTTTGCGGCAATTCATCCTGTGCTCTTGCACGATCTGCCTCATTATTGATATTCGGGAGCACCACGAGCTCCATAAACTTTTTAATAAACGTAGATTTCCCTGTACGAACAGCTCCAACGACTCCTAAATATATATCGCCTCCTGTTCGTTCAGCGATATCCTTGAAAATATCGACTTTTTCCAAGTGATCCCCTCCCGGACTTGCTATCCTCGTTTTCAAATAAAATACTCTATTCTTCAATCAAACTGTGCTTGAAAGGTGTCTGGACAATATATGTGTATGACGTTGTCCTATTTGAATATGACACCTTTTTTGTTTTGAGAGTATGTTTTAGCCATAAAAAAACCTTTCTCCTCATTTATATGCAGAGGAGAAAGGTTCATTCTTGTTTATGGCGTCTTTTTTTCTAAAAAATCAGGCTCACCTTTTTTGTTGATGGTATAGGGGACAGAAAATGCCGGTACAAACGGGGTTTCCTGCCAATACACATCTTGAATGTCTTCACCTGGTTTCAGCTTTTGTTTCGTATTCTTCAAAATATGAGCAAAATCACTGCGATAGTCCACATAGATTTCGCCATTTGATGAAATGAGTAATGGGAGGGAATTTCCTGTCACAGGGCTCATGACCGTAGGCGGCGATTTTAAGCCTAGTTTTTTTTCATTTAGCGTATATAAATGACTGGATACTACTTTGCCGTATGGCGGATATGTATGTTCATCTTGATATATTTTGATTCTCAGACGTAATTCACTGATGGTTTGCGTCATTTTAACATCAAGCAGTTTCACTGTTGGTTTTTTTTCGACGTCTGTGAGGACATAAATATATTCTCCCCCGCCTTCAAAGGATGTAGACGGTACATCATGTAAATACCTTGGTGACAAGCGCTTAAAGTCGATGACGTACTTCTGGTAAACCGGTGTGTCTGCTTCTTTTGTTTCAATCGGCAAAAGACCGTTTGTTGCTTTTTGAAATTCCTCAATCGCTGTTTGCACACTTTGTAGCTGCTCCTCGTATGGCACCCGGTTTTCAGCTTTGCGATTCTCTGGATACAGACATCCCGTTAGTAAAATTAGTGCTAATAACATAACACTGACTTTTGCTTTGATCATCACATTCTTCCTTTTTCTTTATTCATTGACCGGCCCGCTAAATACAACTAAAAACACAATGATACCTGATACGAGCATCAGGCTGTATGCGACGGTCGAGGCTGCTATTTTAAGAAACCGGCTTTTCAGCTTAAATCGACTGAAATAAATGGTTACTACGGCCAAAAACATGAGCCCCATTGAACCAAGCGCAAACCACATCTTGATTAAAGCAAAACTCATCGTGCCTGTCCCCCTTCAAAACGAACAAATTGTAAGCGTTTATATTTCATTCTAAACCAAAAATAAGGTAAATATCAATCATTTTTCCAATCATTCAGAAAAAAGCGCATAAAAAAACTGAAGCAAAGAGGGGGACTCCGCTTCAGTCATTAGGTCGACTATTTTTCCTCATTCTGTAGAGGCAAAGCTCTACTCAAACTTCATTGCTATGTTATGCAAGTCTTCCCCTTCTTGCATCCTCTACATGCCTAAGTTCAGTCTTCCATTTATTTTGTTTGATTTTCAAACATGTTCACAAGGTCTTCCATTTCATGTGTTTTCACACGTGCCATCAATGATTCTACAGCATCGCCCACCTTTTTCCCTTCAAACAGAACGTGGTAAAGCGCCTCTGTAATCGGCATGCTGACCTTGTATTCTTTGGAGAGTTGATAAGCACCTTTTGTTGTACGGACGCCTTCGACGACCATTCCCATTTTTTCAAGCACTTCTTCAAGCTTATACCCTTTACCTAGCAGATTTCCACAGCGCCAGTTACGCGAATGAACACTTGTACATGTCACGATCAAATCTCCAACGCCCGTTAATCCGGCAAATGTAAGAGGGTTTCCGCCCATTTTTGTACCGAGACGTGCGATTTCAGCAAGTCCTCTTGTGATGAGCGCTGCTTTTGCATTGTCACCATATCCAAGTCCGTCTGTGATCCCTGCGGCAAGAGCAATGATATTTTTCAATGCTCCGCCAATTTCAACACCAATCACATCAGGATTTGTGTACACTCTAAAGTTGTTATTCATAAACAAATCTTGAACAAATTGAGCCGATTCAATATTTTCTGATGAAACAGTGACGGTTGTCGGATGACGCAAGCCTACTTCCTCTGCATGACTCGGCCCTGATAAGACAACGACAGCTTCTCTTTTCTCATCTGGGACTTCTTGTTCAATCATTTGAGAAATTCTAAGAAGTGTATCTGGTTCAATTCCTTTACTCACATGAACAAACGGAACTTTCGATGTGATCAGTTCATTTGCCCGCTTCAATACTTCGCGAATGGCCTTTGTTGGTACAGCGACAATAATAGCGTCTGTCCCTTCTAAAGCCTGCTTCATATCTGTCGTCGCCTGAATAGACGCTGGCAGTTCGACATTTGGCAAGTAATCATGATTTTCATGCTTCTCATTGATTTGATCAATGAGCTCTTGTCTATGTCCCCACATGTGTACATCATGATGATTATCAGCTAATACAAGCGCAAGAGCTGTTCCCCAGCTTCCTGCTCCTAGTACTGAAATTTTCTTCATTCTGCTCACCCTTTTTATTTTCTCGCTCTCGCAAATATTTTAATCGGTGTTCCTTCAAAACCAAATGCATCGCGAATGCGGTTTTCTAGGAAACGTTCGTAAGAAAAGTGCATAAGCTCAGGATCGTTTACAAACACAACAAAGGACGGAGGCTTAATGGCCACCTGTGTCGCATAGTAAATTTTCAGACGCTGTCCATTATGAGTCGGGGTTGGATTCATTGCTACTGCATCCATGATGATATCGTTCAAAATATTTGTTTGAACGCGCATCGCATGATTTTCACTAGCTGTAATAATGGATGGCATTAACGTATGAATTCTCTTTTTCGTGAGAGCTGACATAAATAAGACAGGTGCATAATCAAGGAATTGAAAATGCTCGCGGATGTTTTGCTCAAATTCCTTCATCGTACGCTCATCTTTTTCAACAACATCCCATTTGTTCACAATGATCACAACGGCTTTACCAGCTTCATGTGCATAACCTGCAATACGTTTATCCTGTTCAATAATGCCTTCTTCACCGTCAAGAACAACAGCGACAACATCAGAACGATCAATGGCTTTTAATGCACGAAGCACGCTGTATTTCTCTGTTGTTTCATATACTTTTCCTTTTTTCCTCATACCTGCTGTATCGACAATGACAAAGTCACGCTGATTGTACGTAAACATCGTATCCACAGCATCTCTTGTCGTACCAGCGATATTGCTCACAATGACACGGTCTTCTCCAAGCATTGCATTCACTAAAGAGGATTTCCCTACATTCGGGCGCCCAATTAAGCAGAACTGAACGACTTCTTCAGCATACTGTGTATCCGGTAAGTTTTTGAAGTGTTCTGCGACAGCATCCAGCAGATCACCTAGACCTAATCCGTGCGTTCCAGAAATCGGATACGGCTCGCCAAATCCTAGTGCATAAAAGTCATACACGTCGCTTCTCATTTCAGGGTTGTCCAGTTTATTGACAGCAAGTACAACTGGCTTTTTCGTGCGATATAAAATTTTTGCGACTTCTTCATCAGCAGATGTGACGCCATCTCGGCCATTTACCATAAAGATGATGACATCCGCTTCATCCATTGCGATTTCTGCCTGATGGCGAATTTGAGCTAAAAATGGCTCATCTCCAATATCAATTCCACCAGTATCTATTAAATTAAAGTCATAATTTAACCATTCAGCAGAGCTATAGATTCGATCTCTTGTTACACCAGGTGTGTCTTCTACAATCGATATTCTTTCGCCTGCGATTCGATTAAAAATTGTAGATTTTCCAACGTTGGGCCTTCCAACAATGGCTACGACAGGTTTACCCATAGTACCCTTCCTTTCAATCCAGCCGCGATTCAATATGTTCATCATCATGTTTCAACCGGGATTTAAAATTTTCATTCAGTTTTATGAAATAAACCCTTCAAACATGAAGGGTTCAACTTATATATTATATCAATTTTTAATCAGACCACAATGAATAACTTAAAAATGTTTGACAATCAAGTAAAGATCTTCACCAATTCCGTGTGCAATTCCATCTAAAATGGCCTCTAAATTCATGGCATACATGTCAAGCTCTTCTTTATTTTCACAGAAGAAAACGGCTGTTCCGCCAATGACCCGCTCTTTATTTGTTGTGGCCACAGCGAGTATAAATTGTTCAATGGTGTTCGCCATGTCTTATTACCTCACTTTCTTTTTAATGAAATCTGTCGGCATTCTAATGGCATTTTCTAAAATCGGAACCTCTTCTAATACACGGACAGCCAAATCTTCACGATACCATTGCGGTAAAATGAACACGCCAAGTGTCCCATTATTTAGATCACGTTTGGCGAGCGGACAGAGAGATGGTTCACCAGAATCGCGATACACACCAAGCACGTTGGATAAATCAAATAAAATCGCTTGCCGCTGACCAAGGTTGGCAATCGTTGTGGCTGAGTTAAAATTTTTTGGTGTCAATATAAAGCCCATTCCATGCTCTAATATGAGCTTTTGCTTTTCAGGCAGGCCGATATTCATGATGTAAATATCATTCACATAAAGCCCTGCGCCGTCAAAGCGAAGCTCCCCTTTTTGTATGTTGACGATATCCTTTAATTGGCTGCCAGACATTAATAGCTTTGCCATGAAAAAACAAAGAATACCGACCACTGTCCCAACAACGAGCGAGAAGAAAATACAGGCTGTGGTTGTAATAAGTGCAGTGAGAATGGCAATATAATTCCGGCTCTCAAAGGCAATGGCAATGCCTTCAATATATGTACTACCTCTTGAGACAAGCTCATACGAATCCAATTGGGTTAATGTATTTCTTTCCATATTACGTACATCACGAAATTGAGTGGCTGCTAAAGTTAGAAAGGTAATTGCAGTAAATTCTTCCTGAATCAGCGCAGGCATAATGATTGCACCAAGCCCTGATGCGATAAAACCAAGTGCAATGTGAATCACTTGTCCATGAATATACGTAGGATATTGCCGGTAATCAGTTCTTAACATATAAAGCCTAGCCGCCATCCCAAAGATGACACCAATAATCACAGGAAACGTGTAGTTCGTCATGTTGATTTTGCAGCCCCTTTAACTGGTTTTCTGGAAGAACGGACGCTCAAGAGCTTTTCAAGCTGATCGACACCTAATAAGAAGATGGCGCCTTGAACAACAAGGGACAGAAACGAGAGATCTCCTATAACAATTGATGAAGTAAGGCGGTGAACCGTCAGTGCATAAAGGGCTTCACCAAGACACACAGACATCATCCATAGGGTAATTCGTTCCGTTAATTGATGTCCGTATGTCAAAGACATCAAGATCAGCAAGACAAATACGGCCCAGTCCACTTTTATTAGCGTGAACCAAACCGGGTCATATAATGCAAAAATCATAAAAAAGGCATATGCGCTCACCATGGAGCCTAATTGCATGATTCTCATTATTTGATGACCAGACCGAAATAGAACGAAACCCGCACAGGCATATATAAAGGTCATCAAATACCCCGCATTCATGCTCATATCAAACATGGATATCATGAAATGACTACATATAATATGAACGAGGACAAGAGCGCCTAGTGCACTGCGCCACGAGTTTTTTTCCATAATAAATGTCACGATAATCCAAACGAACCATATAGACCAATAATAGTACAAAGCCTCCAACGTCTCATCACCTCAATTACATTATGGGAAAATCCCCAATTTTTAAACGTGAGGAACCGCTTTGGACATTGTATGAAATACACAAGAGATGACACCCTAATGATTGAGGAGGGATGTAAGGTGGGAAAAGATAGACAGGAAAAACGTTTAAAGGCATCAAAAAGAGTGGAATCTGACCGTGATCAATCCATTCATCATAAAGGGGCAACAGCATTAGAAGGTCCAGATAGCGCACGAAAAAGAAACCAATAAAAAAAGGCATGTGACAATCACATGCCTTAGATTGTTGACAAAGTGTTAAAATGATCTTTATTTTAGCACTTTGTCTTCTTTTCAGCGTGATAGAAAACCTTTGAAGTCTAGGAAGGACGAGCACCGGAACGGAGCGAATTTGACATTCGTGAGTACCGGCGCGCAGGACTGACAAAGAATGCGAGGGTTTGTCTACACGCTGAGGCATGTGACAATCACATGCCTTAGATGCTTAATGAGCTAAAATATTTAGTCCTTTTTCTTCTCTGATCTTAAACTATAGTATGTTGTATCGATGCCTCTTTCTTTGAGCCAATGACTTGTTTCTCCTGAAATGACAATTTGAGCTTGTCTCAGTTCTTCAATGGTCTTCACGCCAAGCACTGTCATCATCATCTTCACATCTTCTTGAAGTTCCATGATATCAGTGATGAGGCCGCTTTCCCCTCCGGCAGTCAGTGATTTTAAGAAAAAGCCAGCTAGACCGGCAGCGGATGCCCCAAGAGCAATTGATTTAGTTACGTCAAGGGCATCTTGAATACCACCAGAGGCTAAAACCGTTTGGTCTGGAAAGCTTGTATGTACTTCGGCAAGACTTGCTGCGGTTGGAATACCCCATTGATCAAAATAACAAAGTGCTTTTTGGCGGCGAAGATTTTCGATCTTAGAAAAGTTCGTACCACCAAATCCTCCTACATCAACGGCTACAACTCCAGCCTGAAATAATTTTTTTGCCGTTTCCTTGCTCATCCCAAATCCGACTTCTTTTACAACAACAGGCACACCAACAGATTCAGCGATAGCTGCGATGCGCTCAAGTGCTCCCCTGAAATCACGATCTCCTTCAGGCATGACAATTTCTTGAATCACATTTAGATGAATCTGAAGCATATTGGCCTCCAGCATATCGACCGCTTCTGCAGCTTGCTTAATCGTTGCTTCACTGCCTAAGTTCGCAAACACCATTCCGTCGGGATTGACTTTTCGTACGACTTCATACGTTCGTCTTTCTTCTTTATCTTTCAGTGCAGCCATTTGTGATCCAACTGCTACTGGTATATTGGTTTCCTTCGCTGCGATCGATAAAGAACGGTTAATCTCATAGGTTGATTCTCCGCCCCCGCCAGTCATTGCATTGATAAAAATTGGCGAACCGAAAGTCAGTCCGCCAATTGTCGTATGTGTATCAATTTGTGATGTCGCAAGATCTGGTAAACTGGCGTGAACGAAGGAAACATCTTCTAAACCTGTTGCTGCATGCTGTCCAGTGGACAGGGCATGCTCAATATGCTGCTTCTTTCTTTCTGCTCGCGTCAATTTTGATCACCAAATTATTTTAGTTTATTGAGTTTATCGCCGATCAGGTCACCAAGCTGGAATCCGCTTGTGTTTTCTTCTTTCGCCTGATATTGACGATAATCCTCTTCGCTTTGTTTTTCAGGATTTTCTTCTAAATCACGGATGCTTAGTGAAATGCGCTCTTCATCTTCATTCACATCAAGCACTTTCACTTTCACAGTCTGCCCTTCTTCAAGGACTTCATGCGGCGTACCGATATGTTTATGAGAGATTTGGGAAATATGCACAAGCCCTTCTACACCAGGTAGAATTTCAACAAATGCACCAAAGCTCACAAGACGTTGAACAGTTCCTTCAAGCACATCACCTTGTTTTACCTTTTCACCAATTTGGCTCCAAGGTCCTGGTAATGTTTCTTTAATAGATAGTGAGATACGTTCGTTATCACGATCAACAGCAAGTACTTTAACCTGGACTTCCTGTCCTTCTTCCACTACGTCAGATGGCTTTTCAACATGCGCATGGGATAGTTGAGAAATGTGAACCAATCCATCAATGCCGCCAATGTCTACAAATGCACCAAAGTCAGTAAGACGCTGCACCTTACCATCAATCACACTGCCTACTTCAAGCTTTTGCAGGAAGTCTTGCTTTTTGTCTAATTGCTCTTGCTCCACTACTGCACGGTGCGAGAGAATCACACGATTTTTTTCGCGGTCAAGTTCTACCACGACAAGTGAGAGTGTTTTACCTTTGTAGTCTGAGAAGTCCTCTACATAATGTGCTTCTACAAGAGATGCAGGAATAAATCCACGCACACCAATGTCTACGACAAGACCACCTTTAACAACGTCTTTTACTTCAGCTTCAAATACTTCTTTTGTTTCAAACTTTTTCTCTAGGTCTTCCCAAGCGCGGTCTGCATCAACAGCACGTTTCGATAAAATCAAAGCATCGTCTTCGACCTTTGTTACTTTAAGCTCTAACTCGTCGCCATCTTTTACGACATCTGATGCTTTTTCAACGTGAAGACTTGATAATTCACTGATTGGGATGATCCCAGGCTGTTTCACATTGACGATATCTACATTCACATGCTTGTCCTCAACTTTAGAAACAATCCCTTTCACTACATCTCCAACCTCTGGTACCTGAACATCGATTTGATTCATTTCCTCTGTCATTTCGATAACCTCCTTGGTCCAAACCTACACAGCTTAGTTAAAACGACTGGGTGAATATGTGTCTTAAGCATGATGATTGCCAGCCGAATATGTATTATAGAAACATTCAAATCAACGTTAATTGCTTGAATGATCAATAAAAATAGTATTAGTATAAACTTCTAATAAAAGACCTTGTTTGTCAAGAGATAAACCTCTAACTTATTAAAGTTTTCTAAAATTTCTTACTGTTTTTCCACGCGGTCTGCTGCATCTAAAATTTTACCAGCTACCTCTTGAATAGAAAGAGCTGTTGTGTCAATTTCAATGGCGTCATCCGCTTTTTTCAGCGGCGAAACTTCGCGCTCAGAATCAAGCTTATCACGTCTTGCGATCTCTTCAATCAGCTGATCGTAATTGACATCGTAGCCTTTTTTCTGATTTTCTTCAAAGCGTCGTTTTGCTCTTTCCTCTACTGATGCAAGCAAGAAAATTTTCACTTCAGCATCTGGAAGAACATGCGTACCTATGTCTCTTCCGTCCATCACGACTCCGCCTTTTTTACCAAGCTCTTGCTGCCTGCGGACCATTTCTTCCCGAACAGCTCGGTGCTTTGCAACAACTGATACTTGGTTGCTTACTCGGTCTGTGCGAATATCCTCTGTGACATCGGTATTGTCAAGATGAACTTTTTGACCTTCGTCCGTTGAGACTAGATCAATGACAGTCTTTTTCAGCAAAGCATCAAGTGCCTGTTCGTCTTCTAGGTCTACACCATGATTGAGTGCCGCAAGGGTAATCGCACGGTACATGGCACCTGTGTCGATATAAATATATGATTTTTTGGCTGCGACAATTTTTGCCACAGTGCTTTTTCCTGCTGCTGCAGGACCGTCAATTGCGATAGATAATTTCTTTTTCATAATACCTCTCCTTGATTGAATCTCCCTTATGAATTGTAACACGATCACCGCTCAAACGGGGGAATTTTCTATCAATCCTTCTGCTTAAACGTCTCAATCCAATCTTCAATACTCATGTTATTTACGCCTTCATATTGCACGACTTTTGACAAAAAAAGCTCTCCTTTCGTTAAATGAAGTGTGATCTGAACGGCTAATAATAATACAAGCTGAATAAGCACTGCTTTCAATAACCATCTTTCCAATGTCTTCATACAAAAAGCCTCCACGCTAGAATCTTTCACCTCTAGTATGGAAGCTTTTTACACCCTTTATTCTTATGCTTTTTTCACCCGTGTTAAAAGCTGCTGCTGGAAGCAGTACTTCATAATGTGCTGCTGCTGGTCATTGGTGATCTCAGAAAACTCCATGATCGCTCTCATTTTGCCAGTCTGCTCATCCTGATATACTCGATTGATTTCTGCAACCGCTTTAATTTTCACAGGCTCTTTAAGTGGAAGTTCAAACTCTGTTCCCACTTCTCCATATTCTTTCAATGCGACACCTTCAGGAACAGCGATTGCTACGCCGCCGGCACTCATATTGACAATAAACGTCTCAAAGGGTTCTTCATCCGCTTGTGTAATCGTTGCTTTGACCATTGTGTCGACTCGAAGGTATTCTCTGCGCTGAAGCCGGACCATTTCTTCTTTTGGCGGAATGGAGATGACAATCATCGGAATATCTTCTTTTCTCTTGCCAATGACCTCGCTTGTACATTTGTATGGAATTTGATTTTCATCGAAAAAGAAAACGGTGATTTCTGTTTGCTGGTTTAAATAAATCGTTCGGCCCGTTTCTTTATCAGCTGGATAATTAATGCAAATATCATCGTTATTATTTTCCAAAACTTTCGATTTTGCAGTTTTCACTTCTTTGTTCTCATTGACATATTCAATTGTGATTGCATCCCCTATTTGTAACATTCCTCATCACTCTTTTCATTTGTGAAATCATATCCTCTCCTATATTAAACCATGTAAAAAACAAAAGGAAAAGGCTTATTCGCCTTTTCCTCACTTCCTTTTCTATAGGTCTTTATATATAGGTTCTGCGTTTTTTAGTTTATCTACTCGTTCTTCTTTTCCAGTATCGGCATTAATGAACATGCGGTACGTATCATTTTTAATCGTTCCGAGAAACTCATAGCACAATACTTCCTCTGACATGTCATTTTGTACGATTGCTAAATGAGAATCTTCAATTTTCACATGTTGATTCAATGTTTTCTTCGCATCTTTTTGTGAGATTTTAGGTGATTTTATGTCTCTTGTTTTATGATTCGTTAAGTAGTCTTTCGCTGAAAACCCTACTACCTCACCATCATCTAATGCGACTTTCATGCGTATACTATCCGGATAGAGGAGTACATTTTTTTGAAGAGGCACATAGGTAAATACACCGATATTATCAAATTGCGCACTTTCATCTAAATGGAACGACTCTGCATCAAATCCTTGCTTCTTTAAGAAGCTGAGTGCTTTTTCTGACGCATCATTTAAACTGATTTTCTGTTTTTTCACCTCTCGATTTTGAAGAAGGTAGACTGGGTGTCCTCCTTTTTCAGTCAAGTCTAAATAGAAATTCGCTTGACTATCAGGATCTGACATCGACAAACTGTACACATCTCGATTGGTTTTGCTTCCACTTTTTCTCACCTTAAAATCTTGATTATGGTCAGGTGTGAATTTTTGGGCAATACGGATCGCTTCTTTCTTTGAAATCTTTTTGCCTTTTAAATGATTGTAGCCGCGTGTTTCTGATTCTGTCGACACATTTGTAGGCCCGAGATCGACATCCGCAAATGCATCTGCATTTCTCTCAACTGTTTTGAGCCCATCAATGATGGTGTTATCGTTCTTTCGGTCACCGTCAGCCAGCGCCATTTCAACATCCATCCATTTTAAATTTTTGTTGAGGACGAGATGCTGCACTTGTCTCAGTTCGTTTTGGATATCAGCCGCTTGCTGATATAAAGACGTAATGGTTTTGTGCGTATTCTTGTTTAACGGTTCATCTGATAAAGATTTGACTGATGATTTGTAGCTAAAGTCTCCGACATTCGCCAGAAATTCTTCCGTTTTGTTAAAGGGCATTAATGTGAGCGGAAGCTGGCTTACATTGTTATGTGCTTCTGACGACATTCTCCATACATCTGCAAGCGCTGGGGAAATCGAAGACTGGCTGTTCATTGCAAGTGTTGCCCCAAGTTTGTCATGCAGCTGGTCCACTTGGTACGTTAAATCGTGGAAAGCCCTTTGGTAATTGTTCTCTGCGTGCAGCAGCACTGCGTCTTTTTCTTGATGCTCTTTATAGCCCCAATAACCTGTTGAGATGACAGCAATTCCTAAAATGGCAATCAATATTCCTCTGATCATTTATTTACACCTCTTTTTATTCGCAGAAAATATGTTTCCCGATGCGTTTAATTTGTGGTCTTCCCCAAATCCATGGACTTGTGGCGGTATCAGGATTAAAGTAATAGACGGCGCTCTCAGATGGATCCCAGCCGTTAATGGCATCAAACACAGCTTTTTTTGCAGTTTCATTTGGTGTCATATAAAACTGGCCATCTGCTACAGCTGTAAACGCAAGCGGTTCAAAAATAACTCCTGCGATTGTATTTGGAAAAGTCGAGTTGTTCAAACGGTTTAAAATGACGGCAGCGATCGCCACCTGTCCTTCATACGGCTCTCCTCTTGCTTCACTATAAACCGCTTGTGATAAGAGCTGAATGTCATTGCTTGAAAAACCACCTGGCATGTTGGCTGCTGTTTGTTTCGGTGTTTGATTTGCTTGCTGATTGCCCGCCTGATTTGCAGACTTCCCAGACGACCCGCTTCCTCCGTTTTGACTTTTTTGATTCTCTTTTGCCCCTTGAGCTGTCTTCTTTTGTGAGCTTCTTTGCGCAGGAGCTTTTGTTTGCTGATCAAGAGGCTTCCCGCCATAATGTGTAAACTGATTCCCCTTTTGCAGCTGCTGCTGAACAAAGTCTTTATAGTATTTTGTTTTCTGAACTAATAGGCTTTTTGTTTGTTTTCCTACAAGTCCATCGACCTTTTTTACACCAAATTGGCTTTGAAAATTGCGAACGGCCCAGTACGTCCCCCAGCCATATACACCATCAATTTTGCCATTGTAAAAGCCATTGTATTGGAGCCGTGCTTGCAGCTCGACTACATCTTCTCCTGTTGCACCTCGCTGGATGACTTGATTGGTGAAAGCTTCACTTTTTTCTGCTGTCATTAGCGAAGACGCGAGTAGAACGATTGAGAAGATAAGGACGAATTGTTTCATGAAACGAGCTTTGTCCATATTTGATCCTCCTGTACTTTTGATGTTTGAATATATATTTCTTCCGATCCCTATTTTTATACATTCATCGCAGGAGAGAATTGGATGAAAAGACAAAAAAACGCCCTATCAACTGATAGGACGTTTTCCATATTAAATTTGCACCATTTTCACCGCACGGGCCTTTTTTGCTTTTCGCAGACCAAACCACCATAAAAAAATCATGAACGGCAGCATAATATATCCCCAATTTCTCATGCCAAGAAGAATAAAATCATATAAGCCGTGAAAAAGTACTGGGAGCGTTAAAGATAGGATCAGCCATTTCACTTGCTCTTTTTTTGCAGAGAAACGGGCTTTCCCAATATAAAACCCCATCACAACACCGAATAAAGCATGACTTGATACAGGTAATAAAGCACGGGTAAATGCATATTCAACCCCATGCCCGACCAAGTAAAGAATATTTTCTAATGTTGCAAAACCAAGAGAGACGCTTGTTCCGTACACAATCCCATCATAATGTTCGTCAAACTGAGCATGCGCATAGACGCTGACCATTAAAATAAACCATTTTAATGATTCCTCTAAAAAGCCCGACGTCACAAATGAAATCAGAATTGGGTTCGTTGCGATATGTTCCTCTTGAAGGACATATTGAATAAACATGGTTGGAAACACAAGTATAACGCCTAGCATAAAAGATCTGATGACCATATGAACCGGCTCATTGTCGTACTGATCTTTCAAATAAAAGTAACTTAAAAGTGCGATGCCGGGAGCTAAACCTGCTGAGATGATTGCGATCATAATCAGACCTCTTTCCCTACATTATCCTTCATTATCGTACCATGATTTACCCTTTTTTTATATGACTCGAGCCTATTTTTATGAAAATTTTTTTCTATATAATCCCATTTTATATCAAAAAGAACCGAACCTTTTGAAGGTCCGGTTCTTTTATTATCGGTTCATTCTTTTACTGATTTCTTCTGCAATCAATCCGCCATGAAATCTTCCATTTTCAATGAAAATTTCATTGGCATTATTTCCAGCTGCAATGACTCCTGCAATGAAAATACCTTCTACATTTGTCTCCATCGTCTGTTCATCAAATGCTGGGCGGCCTGATTCTTGATCAATCGATACACCCATTTTTTCTAAGAAAGAATGATCTGGATGATAGCCTGTCATAGCAAAAACAAAATCACTTTTCACTCGATCGGTTTGGTCTTGCTGGTTTGTAAAAATCACTTCTTTTTCTGTGATTTCTTTCACCTGTGCCCCAAACTCCATTCGAATGGTTCCATTACGGACAAGTGCTTCAAACTCTGGTAAAATCCAAGGCTTGATGCTGGACGAATATTCAGTTCCTCGATAGAGTACAGTGACCCTGCTTCCGCATTTCACAAGTTCTAACGCAGCATCAACACTAGAGTTCTTCCCACCGATCACCGTCACATCTTTATCAAAGTATGGGTGTCCTTCTTTAAAATAATGATACACATGCGGAAGGTCTTCGCCTTTGACATTCATATAGTTGGGATGGTCATAGTAACCCGTTGCAATGACAACGTAATCACATGAATAGTCGTCTTCTGAAGTGCTCACGGTAAAACGGCCATCTTTTTTCGTCACGGCGTTTACTTTTTCAAAGGCATGCACACGCAGGCTTTTTCGTCTAACCACCTCTCGGTAATAGGAAAGCGCCTGAATACGAACGGGCTTGCGGTTTTCAGTAATAAAAGCGACATCACCAATCTCAAGCTTTTCACTCGTACTGAAAAAGGTTTGATGTGTTGGATAATGATAAATACTGTTGACGACATTCCCCTTTTCAATCACAAGGGCGTCAATACCGATCTGCTTGAAGGCAATGGCAGCTGATAAACCGCACGGGCCGCCTCCTATTATGATCGCTTTTTCTTGTTTCATTTGTTCCACTCCTGTCGTTTCAATGCAATAACAATTGCGAGCTGTTTGATGATTTGTTCCATTCCATAAAAAAATCTCCTATTTAAGGATAGGAGATTTTAAGGCGCGATGCAAATAAGCCGCTTAAATCCAGCCTCTAAATCGAGAAGCTTCAGCCATTTTTCGTACACCGACCATATATGCAGCAAGACGCATATCAATGCGGCGGTTTTGCGCCATTTCATAAATATTATTAAATGATTTCACCATCATATCTTCTAAACGAGTTTCAACTTCTTCTTCAGTCCAATAGAAGCCTTGGTTATTCTGCACCCATTCAAAGTAAGAGACTGTCACTCCACCCGCACTCGCAAGTACGTCTGGGACAAGCAGTACACCACGATCTGAAAGAATTTTTGTTCCTTCAAGTGTCGTTGGTCCATTTGCTGCTTCTACGACAATTTTGGCTTTAATGTTTGCCGCATTATCTTCTGTGATCTGGTTCTCAATAGCTGCAGGTACTAAAATATCACAATCCAACTCCAGCAGTTCTTGGTTTGTAATGGTATCGTTAAATAATTTAGTAACAGTTCCAAAGCTGTCACGTCGGTCAAGCAAGTAGTCAATATCTAGCCCATCTTCATCGTATAATCCGCCGTAAGCATCTGAAATTCCTACGATTTTTGCTCCAGCATCATACATGAATTTAGCCAAGTAACTTCCTGCGTTTCCGAATCCCTGTACGACAACACGTGCCCCGTTGATGTCAATTCCTTTTTTCTTTGCCGCTTCTTTGATGCAGATTGTCACACCTTTTGCTGTTGCAGTATCACGTCCATGTGATCCTCCAAGAACAATCGGTTTTCCTGTAATAAATCCTGGTGAGTTAAACTCATCCATTCTAGAATATTCATCCATCATCCATGCCATGATTTGCGAGTTTGTAAACACATCTGGTGCTGGTACATCTTTTGTTGGACCAACAATTTGGCTGATTGCGCGAACATAGCCGCGGCTTAGTTTTTCAAGCTCTCTGAATGACATTTCTCTTGGATCACAGATAATACCGCCTTTTCCTCCGCCATAAGGAAGATCCACAATACCACATTTTAAACTCATCCAAATTGAAAGCGCTTTTACTTCTTTTTCAGTAACGTTCGGGTGGAAACGAATGCCGCCTTTTGTCGGACCGACAGCATCATTGTGCTGCGCACGGTAACCAGTGAAAATTTTCACTGATCCATCATCCATCCGTACTGGAATTTTGACCGTTAATAGACGAATTGGTTCCTTCAGCAATTCATACACTTCTTGCGGATACCCTAATTTGTCTAGCGCTTTATGTATGACGGTTTGAGTTGACTTTAAAACATCTAGCTTATCTTCTGCGTTATGAGCGGCGTTTTGATCGGCTGCCATTAAAATAAACCCCCTAGAAATCTTTCATGATCTACTGCTCCCTTTCAAGCAATAGTATACACCTTCGTACTGGTAAAGCAAAGGTAAAAAGCGTTTTTTATAGAAAATAAAATATCAGCGTTTATAAATATAAAAACGATATAAAAAAATACTGTTGTTTCATCACAACAGTATTAAATATAATAGAAAAAAGTGATTAAAAATACATTTGAATCGTTTTCACTGCATCATCTTGCATGATCACTTTTCCATATTCTTTTAGCCGATGAATCGTTAATGTCGTAGGAGAGCCAAACTCCGCTAAAATGGAGATGACTGTATCAGCAGACAGCTCTTCAAAATCATCTAGGCTGAGAAAATATTGACCTTCATAATGGTAAACTGTACCCCCGAAAAGTCCAATACGATTTAAACTATGGGACAGTTGAATCACATCTTCAAACGAGGCAAATTGATAGAGCACATGCTTACTCTCGTCGAGCTTGACTTGCATCTCAATGTAATCTTCATCAAACTCATCATCAGCATCTTCCTGCTGACTCTTTGTGACAATGACGACCATCCCCTGCGCCTGAAGAGAAAATACTTCAACAGCAATCGGTCCATTCGCTTCAAAACCGAGCTCCTGATTCGCCTCGTTCATCATGTCTTTAAACAGTTGATGGACTTTGAACGAATCTTTCCAAAGGTCTTCTTTCGTAAGACCTCGGTCTGTCAGATCATCTAGTGTGAGAAAAATTTTGATTTTATTATAATTCAGACGCTCCAGTCGCATAACGTTCCCTCCTGCCTCTTCTAAACACACATCATACTGTAGTATATGAGATGATGAGTCATAGGTTCTTAATTTTGTATTCAGTTTACACTGTGTCAAGACGGAAGACAAGCATGAAGCTATGCTTACGGTGACTTTTATGGAAAATATTGAGGGTGCAGCATATTAACGCGTTTTTAAAGGCATTAAATAGATCAGATGTGTTTCCGGTTCTGCCCCGAGACGCATTGGAATCTTTGTTGTGCCATAGCCATTACTAATGAGAAAGAACGCACCTTTCACCTGACCTGTTCTTCCTTTTTCATAAGGACCAAATTTTCCAATTCGGATCTGACCTCCGTGCGTATGACCACTCAGAACAAGGTCGATTCCTTCCTCTTCACTCATTAAATGATGTACGTCTGGGTTGTGTGATAAGAGAATATTCACGTCACCTTTCACAAAATCAGGCCGTATCGCTTCATAATCCGCTTTTTCAAGCCGAATATCATCAATCCCTCCAACTCTAATGGGCTGTCCTTCGAAATTCCACACAGCTGTTTCATTTTGCAAAGTCGTGACATCGTAGGCGTGAAGAATCTCTTTAAACTTTTGCTGATGCAGCTCGTGATCATTATTCCCCCAAACAAAATAAACAGGCGCAATTCTTGATAAACGTTTTACATTTTCTTCAATTCTGGCGTAGGGTACACCTTTTTCTGCTAAGTCCCCGCCTATCATAATGACATCCGGTTTTTCTTGTGTGACCTCAGCTAATAATGAGTCACTTATGAGTCGCCGATGTGTATCCGAAATAAAGAAAATAACGGCTGGCCGATCTGATTGAAGTGCTTCTATTGTAAAGTAATGCTTCTTGATGTTGTTTTGCTTTGCCGTTTTCACCATTTTTGCCGTTACACACACACCTGTTGTAACAGCCGCAATGGCGGCAGTAAATCCGATGGCATATTTCATCATAAATGGCTCCCTTACATCTGTTTCGTTCATAAGACGCTTGAATGAAAAAAGACGTTTCAATTGTTAAACGTCTTCTTTCCTCATTTATTTACTTTCATAATAGAGATTAATGTCATATTGCTGCTGCATATAGTGAAAGACCGCTTCACGTTCTTTCCACTGGTTTGATTGAGGCCATAAGTCTGTGCTTTTTTGTATAATCTCACATCTAAGCCGATGATATTCATCCTCAGCCTTTTCTTCTTTTTTCTTATAGTAATAGGATGCGTAAAAAGCAAACACCTCAGCCATGATCCAAAATAGAAAGATCTCATGACCAAGCAGTGTTGCAATCATCGCTTCCGGTTGAAGAGAGCCTCCCGTATTTGCCATTGTCACAAAATAAATCAAAAGAATGGCCAGCGACAAAAGGGCTGTCCATTGCCATCTTTTGCACTGCTTGGCAAAGCCCTCATATTTGTGCTTTCTTTTGATCAACGTTTCCATCATTTTCTGTGTCGGCTGATCCATATAACGGCTGATTGCGTGCAATGTCATCACATACACCCTGTCCCTTTTTTCTACATATGTATGTGCTTTTTCATTGATTCATGTCAGGTGATTATTTTTCTAGTGGAATGTTCAGTACTTGACCGCTATATACACTGTCCCCTTTTAAATGATTATAGGCTTTAATTTTCTCTTCACCCGAGCGGTCTTTATAATATTTGATCGAGATTCGATACAAGTTTTCCTTTGGACCAACAGTATGCTGTACGACACGAGCTGGCTTTTCTTCCTGCTTCTTTTTCTCTTCGGCTTCTTTTCGTTTTTTCTCTTCTTGCTGCTTTTGGAGTGCTAGTTGCTGCTGTTCACGTTTTTTTGCAGCGGCAGCTTTTTCGCGCTCTTTTTTCTCTTTAGCGGCTTTTTCTTTTTTCTTCTGCTCTGCTTTTTCTTTTGATCGCTGCTTTTCTTTTTCTTCATCATTCTTTTTCTTCTCTTCATCAGATGCATCCACTTTATCAGTGTTAGAGTCATTTTTGGTTTCGGCAAGTGCTGACGGCACTGGGTCTGTATCAGCACTTGATGTTTTATCGATATATACACCTTGATTATTATCGTTGATCTCCTTAGATGTGTAGTAGATCAACAGAAAGAACACAGTGATGACGATAATAGGAAAGACAATAGCCAATGTTGTAAACAAAGGATTTCGCACTTTTTTCGTACGCTGCTTCTTATATTCATGAAAATCTTCTCGTGTAGGAAAGTGAGATTCATCAGAAGGATGTACTTTGTCTTCAATAATTTCCTCTACATCGTCGTCATGGATGTTTGTCAACTGCTCCTTCTTTCTCTGCATTCTCGACATTTCTTCCATGTTCATCCCTCCCCTTATATTTCAAACGAATTTGACAAGCAAAAACTAAGTCGATGACAAAATGGGTCATGACAGGAACAAATAAATTCCCAGTCCACTCGTATAAAAGTCCTAAAAAAATACTAATGGAAACCACGAGGATAAACAAGAGTATTTTTGATAAATAGCGAAAGTGAAGAAGTGCAAACACGATGCTGGCAATCTCCAAACCAAACTGATGTTGAACGATCCCGCGGAATAGTATTTCCTCTGAAAAGGCGATAAGAAGAGCTAACCAAACAATATGCGGGATGCTGCGGTTTTTGAACATCTTTTCATTTAAACCGCCATCATCATACATATGAGCGGGAAAAATCTTCATGACAATCGCATCCACAATGATGACTAGCAAGGCGCCGCCAATTCCATATGTCAGAATGCGCATATCATGAATCTGCCAAAGGGATGTAAAATCCGTCCAATGATCGAACATAAATAGACCTAGTAGAAAAGAAACGATAAGCATGAGCAGCTGCGTGAAATACAGCTGTTCTACAACTTGTCGATCGGTTAATTTTTCGATGATTCGTCGATGTTGTTCGATCAATGCTGCGCCTCTTTTGTCAGATGAAACATACGATCCAGCTCGGTCTTCCAGTGCTTCATTTCATTCAGCTCCAATGATTGATCTTTTTTTTCATAATCAGACAGGTCAAGTCCACAAGATGAACAGCAATTATTAGAGGAGATGTCCTGCGTTTCATCAAGCTGTTCGTGAAAATATAATAACAGAGATTGTCTAAAGCAGTCATGACCCATGATCCGCTCTTTAAATTGCCACACTTTTCTCAGCTTTTCTGTTTGCCTGTCCTGCAATTTTTCTTTTAGATTCATAAGGATTGCCGGGCGCTCTTCGGACTCATGCATCAAGTAATAATGCGTCAGCATTCTTGCACGCGTCTCCTGAAGCCCTGTTTCCATTAATCGTTCACGTAATTTTTTTTCATCATTTGTCTGCATTTGTGTCAGTTGGGCTAAATAGAAATCAATTTCTGGATCGTCAAATCCTTCTGCTTGGATCAAGTGTTGTTGAATATCTGCATCCTCTTCTGTATATAAAAGAATGCTCACACTGTTTTTCCCGTCCCTACCCGCTCTTCCAATCTCTTGCATAAATGCTTCAATCGATTGCGGCGGGCTCAAATGAATGACAAATCGTATATCCGCTTTATCTATTCCCATACCGAAAGCACTCGTGCAGCAAATGAGATCAAGCTGACCGCTAATAAATTGCTGCTGAATGAGCATACGATCTCCTGCATCCATTCCGCCATGATAAAACTCAACACGCTGGTCGGTTTTTTGTTTCATGAAAAGTGCAAGTTCTTCTGTCATTTGCCGTGTTGGGCAATAAATAAGACCTGGGCCTTGCAAGTAGTCTACAAGTTCAATGGCCCGTGTCTCTTTTGCTTCTTTCGTTTCATGCGCTTCTTTGAATAAGGCGATGTTTGGCCGGTTGGCGGAATGAATATGGAAGTCTGGATGCTGTAGCTTTAGCGTTTGCACTGTATCTTTTAATGTTTGTTTCGTTGCTGTTGCTGTTAGTGCTAAAGCCACAGGATGACCTAACGCTTCTCTCCATTCGCCCAGCTTAGAATATTCAGGACGGAAATCATGCCCCCATTCTGATATACAATGCGCTTCATCGACGACAAACAGACCAATACGCATCGATTTGAGCTGCTTTAGCAGCACTTCTGACATTAATGCCTCAGGTGCGACGAATAAAAATTTATATGATGGCAAATGCCGAATGATATGTCGCCTCTCCTGAAAAGACAATGTGCTGTTGAGCGCCGCCACTCGTTTTTCTCCGCGCATTTTCATTCGTTCGACTTGGTCCTCCATTAGCGATAAAAGCGGCGAAATAATCAGAACCAACCCATCTGTCATATAACCTGGAATTTGATAGCAAAGTGATTTCCCTCCACCAGTAGGAAGCATGGCAACCGTATCTTTTTGATGTAGTACACTTCGAATAATGTCCTCTTGACCTGCTTTAAATGTGTCGTAGCCAAAGTATCGCATGAGCGTCTGATGAAGCTTATCCATTTGCTTTCACCATCCTTGTCAGTGCTAATCGTATTTGAAAATAAGTAAATGGATGCTCGAGTGTTTCTTTAATTAGCTTCATTTTATTTGTTTGAAGTTCTCTCGCTACAGCATGGATCGACCGCTGCTCTTCCAAGCTTACATACGGATCTATTGAGAAGTTAGGCTCATGTATAGAAAGCTCCACAATGTGATCTTCGATCGTTGCCTTTTTTAGTGAACGAATGTGAGCGATTTGATCAATATCAAACCCTTTTTGTACCAGCTCAAGTGTTTTGTGGGTAGAGGTTGTCAGCACACGTTTAAATTCAAGGTCACCTATGAGCTGCTGCAAAATCGGTGCCTCACCTTTTTGGGCAGATTGAATAAAATAGTGGAGTACATTCCAAAAAAGCACATACACATACCACACATCTTCTTTCATCCATTCCGCCATTTGCTGATACGTCCGCCCGATTCGATCATTTGAGGTCAACGAATAAATAAAAAGCAGTGCCTCTTGATCGCTTAGACGCTCAAGGAGTCTTTCTAGTTCTTGATGCAAGTCTTGTGAAAGTTTGTTCTTTTGTTGGTGCTGTTTTAAAAAGGATTTTGTCCAGCTTTGAACCGAGACATCTCTTTGGATTGGAACGTAATGAGTCGATCCAGCCATATAATGAGAAAGCACTTGTACAAGTAAAGAGAGCCGCATCCATAGCATTTTTGCTTTGTCATGAAATTTCGCACCATGAAAATATGCAGGCATCGGTTTTTCAGTAAAATGCTGGTTTAGCATATGCTGCCCTGTATCTGTGATGATGAATGTCTCATCCGTTTTTCTTCTAATGTAGTGCTTGTCTTCAAGCTTTAAAGCAGAACGATTCATCTGCTCCCTCGTAAACCCTGGGTAACAGCCGAAGTATGTGGAAAGCTCAAATAAACTGGCATCCTGTATGGTTTGTGATGATTTTTTTCCTTTAAAAAGATGGTAGACAGCACTAATGGAGCGTTCGCCGTTCAATTTATATACGCTGTCCATAAACATGACATCCAAGTAATGAAGAGTCATTCATCAAAGCACCTGTCTTCCTGACAAAATTCGAATATTTTCTCCCTTTATTTTAACAGATTTCATACGAGAAGAAATGTTTAAACTTAATTTATGGGGGAAAGTTATGAACAAACCCTTATGTGATAAGCATTCTCAATCACTTTACAGTTGAAATGTGAATTTAAAATCATTACAATAAGGTTTGAGGAAATTGTTTTTTCATCGGTGAAACGAAAAAGGTTAAACCATGTGTTCCATCGAACAATCTGGGAGGTATTTTTTTAACATGGCAAAATATACAATTGTAGACAAAGACACATGTATTGCTTGCGGCGCATGCGGTGCAGCTGCTCCAGACATTTATGATTATGATGATGAAGGCATTGCATTTGTTACGCTTGATGACAACCAAGGGACTGTAGAAGTTCCAGAAGTACTTGAAGAAGATATGCTTGATGCATTTGAAGGATGTCCAACTGACTCAATTAAAGTTGCGGACGAATCTTTCGAGGGTGACCCACTTAAGCATGAATAGTATAAAAGCCCCTTATGCAGGGGCTTTTTTTATATTAACTATTTTGAAGTCGACGTTTATTTTCAAACCATGGACGCATCTTCACAAAAATAAAGCTAAACACGATGGTAATGATGATTCCTTTAATAAGATTAAAAGGTAAGATCCCTGCTGTAATTGTCGTCTTAAGCACATGATCAGAAAGCTGTGGCGCATTTAAAAACCATGTGTACGCCGGAAGAAATAGAAAGTAATTTAAAAAACTCATCATTACAGTCATAAGCAACGTACCCATGATCATAGACCATGCAATACCTTTAGCGGATTTAATTTTTTTGAAAATGAAAGCCACTGGTAAGATGAATAATACACCTGCTGTAAAGTTCGCTACTTGATCAACAGGAACACCAGACATACTGCCATGAATGAGATAATGCAGGACATTTTTTAATGCCTCAACTGCAATCCCTGCACCCGGCCCATAAATTAAAATCGCAATAATCGCTGGGATATCGCTGAAATCAATTTTCAAATATCCTGGAAGCCCAGGAAACGGGAAGTTCAATAACATTAACACAAATGAAATACTGCTAAGCATACTAATTACGACTAAGCGTTTGACTCTACTTTGATTCAATATTCTCTCTCCTTTTCGATCAAATCTTTCGAAAAGAGGATTGTTCAATTTCAGCCACAAAAAAACCGCTCATGAAAACAGGAGCGGGGAATTTGGGCTAGACAAATAAACGTGTGAAAAACCATATTTTCAACGTTTACGAACCTCCATCTTCTCCCATCCAGACTATACTGTCGGCTTCGGAATCACACCGAATCCTGCCAAAAAAGGCTCGCGGGCTTAGAGACTATGCTCATCACCGCCGGTAGGGAATTACACCCTGCCCCGAAGATTGATCATTATTCAATTCGACATCATTATATATGATATATGAGCATTTGTACAGATAAAAATCCTGAGCAATTTCATCAGTTTTAAGAGATCGTAAAAAACTTAAAAATTATAATGACAAATGCGCAAAAATTGGTTATCTTTTGTTTAAAGGTGTCCATTCTTAATCAAGACACCAAGAAATGTTCGTGTTTTCTTTTTCGCTTTACTGCTTTAATTTGATTGACACAGCGAAAAGGAATATGGTAAATTATCAGATATTTATGACGTTTATTTTAGGAGGAAATCTTACGATGTTTCGAGTATTAGTGTCAGATAAGATGAGCAATGATGGTCTATTACCACTTTTAGAATCAGATTTTGTTGAAATTGTCCAAAAGAATGTAACAGAAGCAGAAGATGAATTACACACATTTGATGCCTTACTTGTCAGAAGCGCTACAAAGGTGACCAAAGAGCTTTATGAAAAAATGACTTCACTAAAAATTGTCGGTCGTGCCGGTGTGGGCGTAGATAATATTGATATTGATGAAGCGACCAAGCATGGCGTCATTGTCATCAATGCACCAAACGGTAATACAATTTCCACAGCTGAGCATACATTTGCCATGATTTCATCGCTCATGCGTCATATTCCACAAGCCAATATTTCTGTGAAATCAAAAGAATGGAACAGAGGCGCATATGTCGGTGCTGAGCTTTACGGAAAATCTCTAGGGATCGTTGGACTTGGCAGAATCGGAAGCGAAATTGCCCAGCGTGCAAGAGCATTTGGCATGACGGTCAACGTATTTGACCCATTTCTTACAAAGGAACGTGCAGAAAAAATTGGTGTCAATGCCAAATCACTTGATGAAGTACTCGAAGTATCGGATATTATCACTGTACATACCCCATTAACAAAAGAAACAAGAGGACTTCTCAATAAAGAAACAATTGCAAAAACAAAAAAAGGCGTTCGCCTAGTAAACTGCGCGCGTGGTGGCATTATTGACGAGGCTGACCTTCTTGAAGCACTTGAAAGCGGTCATGTTGCAGGAGCTGCACTCGATGTATTCGAGGTAGAGCCTCCTACTGATAATCCGCTTGTAGATCATCCTCATGTCATTGCAACTCCGCATCTTGGCGCTTCGACGAAAGAAGCACAATTAAATGTAGCGGCGCAAGTATCTGAAGAAGTACTTCAATTTGCAAAAGGACTTCCTGTCATGTCATCTATTAATCTACCAGCGATGACGAAAGACGAATTCAAAAAGATTCAGCCGTACCATCAGTTTGCAGGAAAACTCGGACGCCTTGTCTCTCAATCAATGAGAGAACCTGTAAAAGAAGTGAGCATCTCTTACGAAGGCTCTATTTCAAAACTCGAAACATCTTTTATTACAAAAAGTCTCCTGTCAGGCTTTTTAAAAGAGCGTGTTGATTCGACTGTAAATGAAGTAAATGCTGGTATGGTAGCAAAAGAACGCGGCATTAGCTTCAGTGAAAAAATTTCTTCAAGCGAATCTGGTTACGAAAACAGCATTTCCATTGAAGTCAAAGGAGACCTTTCAACCTTTACTCTAAAAGCAACCTATATCCCGCATTTAGGAGAACGCGTTGTTTCCATTAATGGATTTAATATTGATTTTTATCCAGATGGACACCTTGTCTACATCCAGCATACAGATGCTCCTGGTGTGATCGGAAAGGTTGGACAAATATTAGGCGACCATGATGTCAACATTGCGACGATGCAGGTAGGACGTAAAGAAAAAGGCGGCGAAGCCATCATGATGCTTTCATTCGACAAGCATCTTGAGGACGAAATAGTGAAAGAATTAACTGAAGTACAAGATATTCTTTCTGTCCGCTTGATCGACCTATAAAAATAAGGATAAACCTCATGCAAATGCATGAGGTTTATTTTGTTGAAATCATTAAATGGTCTCCCGTTCGAATGAGATGAGTCGTAAGCTTATTGATTTTTTTCAATTGTTCCACAGTCATCTCATGTGTTTTAGCAATCGACCAAAGGGTATCTCCTTGTTTAATGAGATATGTATTTTTTTCATGTCCGTTTACATGAAGAGCCGGCTCTTGGAAACGATCCATCGCAATGATTGTGAGCGGATCTACCGCATCTTCTTTGCTGACTGACCAATTACCCTTGTGCACCTCAAAATGCAAATGAGTGCCTCTAGAAGCCCCTGTGTTGCCGATAATGCCAATCGGCTGGCCTGCTTCTACATGGTCATTCTCTTTAACAAAACGCTCGTGTAAATGAGCATAGACCGTTTCATATCCATTTGGATGCTGTATAAACACAGCTTCTCCATATGTAGCGGATACATACGAACGTGTGACCACACCTTCACTTGCTGCAAATATGGATTCTCCTTCTGGCGCAGCTATGTCTAATCCTTTGTGCGAGCCACCTCTTGTCCCGAACAAATCCGTGACTTCTCCTTTCACTGGCTCCACCCATTCGCTTGTTTCCTGTGCATGAACAAAAGGCACAAAAATCCACAGCAAACAGCTGGCACATACGAAGCAATACCTTTTCATCAGTGACTCCCTTCTTTGAGGTTCTTTTTATGACAGCTTAGTATACAGCAAGGAAGCCACTTTCTATACATCAAAAAAGAACGCAATTTCTTGCGTCCTTTAACGATCTTTTATGACAACTGGATTCGGCAAAGCTGGTACCTCTATCGGTTCTTCTAATTCATATGGACCAACTTGATCTGTTCCCGCCTGTTGAATGGTGACCTCTGTAAAACCAAAATCTTTCGCTGAGAGCAGCAGACCTTCAATGAGTAGAATATGATCATTTGAGTCCGATAATTGCGCTGATGCTCCAAACGTAATAGTCACATGTTTTCCTTTAGACGTCACTGCTTTAATCGGTTCGTCTTTAATTAATGGATCAAGTCCAGCATCGCTTGTGCGCTTCATGGCCTCTACCGCATCTTCATACGATGAATAATGCGTTTTTGACGGCACCAAAAAAGTTCCGCTTTTGTTGTCTAATACATAATAAGCGCGCTTTGTTTGTTTCTCAATCGACATCGTACCAATGCGTCCATTTGCTCCTAATTGAAGGTGGGAGCCTTTGGCTGTCTTGACTTGTACCTGCTCATACTTACTCCATTTTAGCGTTTCTTTCACCATATCTTTAAACCGGTTAGCTTCTTTTAACGTATCAAGGGACAAATCATTTTTTAACTGAAAGATGAGTGTATCCCCTTTTTCTCGAAGATCTACCATATCAATATAAGATTGAAGAGGCTTTGTCATTTCAGGCAGCTGCACCTGCTCATATGTGTTCATCATTTCCTGCAAGTGATCATGCTCATCCTCTTTTTCAATGCTAATTGGCACCACCTGAGAGGTCGATTCATCTATGTATGCAATCGTCATATACTTTTGCTGCTGCTTACGAGAAACAACGTGTGAGGGTCCATCAGTCTGTTTGACCGCCTCTAATGTGGCGTTCACCTGACTTTTGTCAGCTCTTGATTCCATTTTCATTTGCTGATGATAATCTTGAGCAGCCGGCTGAAATAAATGAGGAGAAATCAAAAACGCCATAAATAATACGACAACGGTTGCGACTGCTGGACCGATCCATTTGACACTTTTCTTTTTCTTCCCGCTCGCCATCAGCATCTGCTGGTAGATCTGCTTAGAGGAACGGTTGTCCTCCACCTTTGGAAGCTGACTTAGTAACACCTTGATTCGTTCTTCGCTCCAATCGGACCTGTTCGTTTTCATTCACTAGCTCCTCCTTCAAAAGCTCCATATGTTTTCGGAGCACTTTCAGGCCTCGGTGCTGCGTTGTTTTGACTTTGCTTTCCGAGAACTTTAGCGCCTTTGCCGTCTCCATGATTGAGTAGCCCTGGATAAATCTTAAAATGATGACAGCTCGCTGATCAATCGTGCAATGATCAAGTGCAGCATAGATTTCTTTTATATTTTCATCCTGTACAGCCAGTTCGTCTGGGAGCAAGTCCGGATCCTTTACATCCTGCTTATCCCAATCAAACGTGCCGAGCACCCGCTGTCTAATCGTTTGCTGTTTGCGAAACCAATCAATCGCTACATGCCTTGCAATTGAAAACAGCCATGTTTTCTCGCTGCTTCTTCCTTCAAAAGTTTTATATGAGTGAAGTACCCGAATGTAAACCTCCTGAACGAGATCCTCTGCCTGATTTTTATCTTTAACCATATAAAATAAAAACTGGTACAAATCTTGATGGTACGAATCATATATTTTTTGAAAGGTTTCATGCATAGGAAACCCCTCCGTTCACTTATTTTTGTCGAGTGACTCTTAAAAAACGTTACATTACAACTTTATGACAAATATATTACAAGTTAGACAATTTTGAAAGGGCTTTTTGTTTAACTTCTCCTTAAAAATTTGAAAATAAAAAACACTTCTTTTTCTTTCGAAAAGAAGTGTTTCTCATGTAACAAGATTGTTCGTCAAAATTAGACGAGTTCCTGCTTTTTTCTAGGGATGTAAAAGGTGAAATGTGTGCCTGTACCCGCTTTACTATGTGCATGAATGGAGCCTTGATGCGCCTCTACAATGTTCTTCACAATCGCAAGACCCAGTCCAGTACCAGAACGCCCTCTTGTTCTTGCCTTATCCGCTTTATAGAAGCGTTCGAAAATAAATGGCAGATCCTCTTCTGGGATTCCGCTTCCCGAATCTTTTACATCCATTTTCAGCCCATTCTCCACCGATTGAACTGAGAAGTGAACCTCTCCGCCCTCAGGTGTATGACGAATGGCGTTATCAATGAGATTCGTAAACACCTGCTCAATCTTATCTGGATCTAGTACGAAGTGCGGTTCATCGACTTGAATGTCATATGTGAGGTCAACTTGCTTTTCTTTCGCAATACCGAGAAACTTGCGATAGATCTTCTCCGTCAGCTCTTCTGTATCTGTTGATTCAAGATTAAGTGTAATATGACCCGCTTCCATTCTTGCTAGATCTAGAAGGTCATTCACAAGACGCCCCATTCGAAGTGATTCGTCGTAAATAATTTGCGCAATCTCTTTCTTTTCCTCTTCAGAGCCTGCAATATCATCTACAATCGCCTCACTATACCCTTGCAGCATGGCAATTGGTGTACGAAGTTCATGGCTGACATTGGCAATGAAGTCTTTTCTCAGCTTATCAAGTCTTCGTTCCTCGGTCATATCCCGTAGAACCGCAACGGCTCCCCTGACATCCTGCTGATTATAAAGCGGAGTCATAAGAAGAACCCAAGTACGTCCTTGCAGCGTGACTTCAATCATTTGCTCTTTTTCTGTGCTGACGGCGGTATGAAACAATTCTCGCGCTTCTGGCGGCAGTTCATCTCCGTCTTTGATCTTCATATTTTGCTCGTAATACCATGCCTGCAAAAATCGTTCTGCAGGAGGATTCGTCATGAGGATCGTTCCATCAATATTGATGGTAATAACTCCATCAGCCATACTGCTTAAAATGTTGGACAAATGTTCTTTTTCTTGATTTAAGGCTGTGATATGGAATTTAAGTTGCTTGCCCATTTGGTTAAAGGCGATAGCCAGTTCTCCAATTTCGTCTTGCGTTAAAATAGGAATCTTTGTATCAAATTTTCCTTTCGCCAAATCCTGTGCTCCCTCTCTCATCTTTCTGAGAGGATAGGTGACACGTGTTGATAAGAAGAAAGCGAATATAGTGGTCAGAACAATGGCAATTCCGGCTGCTAAGAAGATATAACGCGTCGTATGTTTCGTTGTTTGTTCTACAGCGAGTAGTGATTGAGACAGAAAGACCATGCCTTTTTTTCCGTTTGCCTCATATGGAACACCAACGACAATTCGTTCATCTTTCTGATTGCCTGCATTTGGTTCTGCACGTTTGCTAATTTTTTTACGTTCTTTTAGCGCTTGATTTAAATCCCTGTCGGCTTCAATTTGTTTCTTTGTAATCGCAGGAAGCTTCCCATCTTTTTCAGACGAATACCATTCTAGCCCGTCCTCTTGGACAATCGCAATACTCGTCAATTTGTCAGCAAGCTCTGATGTAATAGACCTTGCGAGCGATTGATCCTCATGGCTCTCTAAAATAACCGCTACTTTATTTGCCATTTGCGTTAGGTCAGACTTTGCTTCTTCGACATGATAATTCTCAATGAACTCTAAAAGAAGCACGGTTAAAATAGATAACACGATCAAAACGAGGAAAAGAATGGTTAACCATAGCTTTCCAACGACACTTTTCCACAGTTTCATTCAGCGCCGACCTCAAATTTGTAACCGACACCCCATACCGTCACGATTTTTTTCGCAGCTTCTGGAGACACTTTATTCAGTTTTTCACGAAGTCGTTTGACGTGTGTATCGACTGTTCTCAAGTCTCCAAAGAATTCATACTGCCATACTTCTTTTAAAAGCTTTTCTCTGTCATAAACCTTATCCGGTGTTTTCGCAAGGAAATATAAAAGCTCGTATTCCTTTGGCGTAAGACTAACTTCTTTGCCATCAGCCGTCACTCTATGTGCATCGTGGTCAATTGAAAGATGAGAAAATACCAATACATCCTTTGTAGTTGTCCCAGTATTGAGATAAGACGTTTGTGACGATCTTCTCAGCAATGCCTTCACACGTAAAACAACTTCACGCGGGCTAAAAGGTTTGACGATATAGTCATCCGTTCCTGCCTCAAACCCTTGCACGCGGTTGGCTTCTTCTCCTTTTGCTGTCAGCATAATAATTGGCGTCGCTTTTTTGTCTCGAATTTGATTACACACTTCAATCCCGTCTGTTCCAGGCATCATTAAATCGAGCAAAATGAGGTCATAATCCGTTTGAAGCCCTTTTTGAATCGCCTCATCTCCATTTTCCGCTTCATCGATTTCATAATTTTCACGTTCTAAATACATTTTTAAAAGGCGGCGAATTCTTGCCTCATCATCTACGACTAATATTTTCGTTTGAGTTGTGTGTTCCATTAGACAATCCTCCTGCTTTCTCCGTTGTTACATTCATTTTAACAAAAAGCCGAATCGATTCATAAAAGTTGGCCTTTTTTCATGTGATTACGCGTAAGAATGAAGCCCTGCGATCACAAGATTGACAAAGATGAGATTAAACATAATAATAGCGAATCCGATCACAGCTAACCATGCGGACTTTTCACCATGCCAGCCCCGGGATAAGCGAAGATGAAGATAGGCTGCATAAAAAAGAAACGTAATCAATGCCCATACTTCCTTCGGGTCCCAGCCCCAGAACCGAGTCCAGGCAATTTGCGCCCAGATCATTGCAAAAATGAGCCCGCCTAACGCAAATACAGGGAAACCAATGGAAACAGCTCTGTATCCAATTTCATCGACTAAATCTAGGTTCACCTGTTTCACGAGCGGTTGAAGCAGAGCGCTCAGTCGTTTGCGAATGATTAATCGAATCAGCCCATACAAGATCAGCCCCGTGCCGAATGACCATAACACCGTATTGACCTTTCTTCCTGAAAAAACAGGCGGCAAATCAACAAATGGTTCCAAACGATCTTGCGTCACAAGCTCTCCTTTATGAGGTCCAACTAGAGCCGGCAGCTCATAGACCATCACACTTTCCTCTTTATTTTTATCGACCCAATTAAATTTCGCTTCATATCCTGTCATTCTAAAGATGGACGTGACAGCGATAAATGCAAGTGTGACAACAATCATAAACATGACGAGCTCTAAACCAAACGTCTTTTTCCCTGGCTTTGTTTGATCTACATGTTTTAATAGGAAGATGACACCTGCTACAAAGCTGATCGCTAATATGGCTTGCCCAAGTGCCGCTGTTGTCACGTGAATATAAAGCCAATTACTTTGTAGTGAAGGAATCAGCGGCGAAATATCCGATGGGAACATACTTGCATAAGCAATAATCAATAAAGCGATTGGAAGTGTAAATAACCCAAGTACAGACACTTGATACACAAAATATAAAATGATGAATGCGAGCACAAGCATCATGCCAAAAGCTGTTGTGAATTCAAACAAATTACTGACAGGTGCATGACCAGACGCTATCCACCTTGAAATAAAATAGCCTAATTGGCTCAAAAAACCGATGATGGTAAGCGTAATGCCGATAAGTGCTGCCTTATTCTTGCGCGGTCCATCGACTTTCTTTTTTCCTTTAATAGCACCGCCAAAAAAAGGAACTGCCGCTAAATAAAATAGAAAAGCTGCAAATAACAGGTTTTCACTGACTGCCGCCATCTAATCCTTCCCCCTTGCTCTTGCTGATACTTGTTGTATCAGGCAGTTCTTTTTGATCAACTGGCTGTTTGATGCCACTGTCCCTTAATAGCACATTGAGATCAGACTTTATACCGAACCAGTTTTTGTTTGTGTGTCCTGCCACAAATACTTTTCCATCCTTTGCAGACAGCCAAATTCTTCTATGCTGCCAATACATCCCCTGTACGACACCAATCATGAAGATAATGCCGCCTACGATGAGCACCCCGAGAGTTAAATCTTTTCTTACCGTCAATCCCGTGACGTTTTTCGTTTCCACTCGATCAAACTTCATTTTATACATGTTGTTATCAGAGCCTTCTACTGTCTCTTGAATCGCCACAAAGCTTTTTTCACCTTTAGGCTTTTCGGGAGAAATCATTTCAAACACGAAAGCAGGATTATTCGGATTCCTTGTTTTCGTACTCGGCGTTCCATCATCGTCAAAATAAAAATCAGGGAGATAGCTCATCACTTTGACTTTGTAACCGCTACCAAGATCATATTCTGACTTAGGCTCCAGCAGATTAATCTTCACTGTTCCGAAAGATTTCTCTGTATCTTTACGAATCAGCTGAAAGACCATTTGATCGAGTTCATTTTGTTTAAAATCTACTTGATATAATGAAAAATGATCAAACTTGAGCGGTTCGTTCACTTTAATATCATGTTCTGTTACCTGCTTCAGCTTAGGCTTTTCACCCAAAACAACTTCGCCTTCACGTTTGTATAAAATGGCGTCGGTTTTATAACTTTTCACCACTTGACCATCGCCAGCTCTTTCAATCGCA
The DNA here is from genome assembly GCF_003431975.1 of Bacillus pumilus. Taxonomy (GTDB): domain Bacteria; phylum Bacillota; class Bacilli; order Bacillales; family Bacillaceae; genus Bacillus; species Bacillus pumilus_N. Next base: position 2,243,791 of record NZ_CP027116.1, read on the forward strand.
TTCTCAAACACTTCTTTTTCATTTCCAGTTTCATAGCGGTCTATTGAGAACGCATTATTTTTCAAAAAATATTGACCATTTGTACCTGGGATTGGGGCAGTTTCACCCTCTCTGACCCATAGCGTTTCATCCACGTACATGCCCGGGACAAACCGGAGCATCGATCCAATAAGAAAGATGATTAATCCAATGTGATTGACGTAAGGGCCCCAGCGTGAAAAGCGGCCTTTTTCAGCTAAAATATGTCCGTTTTCTTCTCGTACACGGTAACGCTTTTGTTTCATTGCTCTTATGATGCCTTCATATGTATGCTGATCTAACGTTTTGTCTGTTTCACTGAACAGACGCTGTCTTCTCATAAAGCCTTCTTTTTTGATAACCCCTTGGTTTTTGAGTGCTCGATAAAGAGGAATGACCCGGTCGAGACTGCAAATGACAAGGGAGATTCCGATGGATGCAACTAATGCTAAAAACCACCAAGAATTATAAAGATCATGGAATCCAAGTATGTAATACAACTTACCGAACGACCCATATTGCTCTTCATAATAGGTGGAAGCAGATGCACCTGGCGGAATAAATCGCTCCTGCGGAAAAATAGTTCCTAGTGAGGAGGCAAGCAGTGTAATGACAATGAGCCACACACCCACTTTAACGGAAGAAAAAAAGTTCCATACTTTATCAACAATCGTTTTGTTGTATGTTTGCGAGCGTCTTGCACTGCCGTCATATCTCATATCAAGCAGCTTTGAAGAGTTTTTCTCATTAGCCGCAATGGGATTTCCGCATGATTCACATAGAACAGTTCCGATTGGATTAATATGTCCACACTCGCACTTTACCTCTTTCATTCTATGACCCCTTTGGTTTAATCAAATTCATATATTCATAGACATTACGTTCTGTCATGGTCCCCTTTATGACTTTGATTACCTTGCCTTCAGGATTAATTAAAAATGTAGTTGGCAGCGGCGTAATATCATAGGCCTCTGTCACTTGGCGATCTTTGTCCATGGCAACAGGAAAATTCACGCCATAGGCTTCCATAAAATTTTTCACGGCAATCTTGGATTCGGCAACATTGACTGCAACAATTTCCACACCGCGATCCTTGAACAATTCATATTGATTCGCCATGTAAGGAAATTCTTGTTTACACGGACCACACCAGGTCCCCCAAAAATTAAGAAAGACGCCTTTGCCCTTTAAGTCCTTTAATTCAATCCGTTCCCCATCCACTGATTGAAGGACAAAATTTGGCGCAATAGATCCTTCTTTGACTCGATCCTGTTTGGCAAATACTGAGTTATACATCGTATAACATAGTGCAGCAAGCATCACGAGGAGAATGCCCGTCCGTATGAAAAACCGTCTTTTCTTCATCTGAAGTACCCCTTCCCCATAGACATTCAGGTAAATTATAGCATTCTCCTTCTTTTGATGCTTCTTCATTTTTTGAAGTTTATGTGAAAATTAAAAAGCGCTTTTCCCATGATCCGCAATTGCTCTCAGGCGCTTGACTTCATGAGGAGACAATTCTCTGCGGTCTCCTGGTCTCATGCCTTCAATGTGAAGGAACGCATATTGTTCTCTTTTAAGCTTTAACACATCGTGGCCGATCGCTTCAAACATGCGACGAACTTGTCTGTTTCTGCCTTCATGAATGGTTAATTGGACGATACATGTTTGTTTTCGTTTATCAATAGAAAGCATTTTGGCACGCGCAGGTGCAGTCTTTTTATGATCTAACATAATCCCTTTTTCAAGCTTTCTAAGCAATTCCTTTGATGGAATGCCTTTTAGCTTCGCTGCATACGTTTTATCAATTTGATATTTTGGATGCATAAGCTTATGGGCAAACTCCCCATCATTTGTGATTAAAATCAAACCGCTCGTATCATAATCTAAACGCCCGATTGGGTACAGGCGCTGCGGGACATCATCAAAGAAGTCTGTAACGACTTTACGTCCTTTATCATCCTCGGCAGCTGAAATGACGCCGCGCGGTTTATACAGCATGAAGTAAACTGGTTCTTCTCTTTCAAGCTTTAATCCGTTGACTTCAATTTTATCTGAAGAGCCCACCTTTACTCCGAGCTCAGTCACTGTTTGACCATTAACGGTAACTCGTCCTTCTTTAATTAATTCTTCAGCCTTTCGTCTTGAAGCGACGCCGGCATGTGCAATTACTTTCTGTAAACGTTCCATTTGTCTTTCACCTCATGTACTATCTTACTTGCTTGACTTAAAACAAACAAGCATTCGTGGAAAAATAAGCGATTCGTCTGTCTAATTTCAGCTAAAAAGCAATTTTCCATACAAAAAAGCGCCTCATTAGGCGCCGCTAAATAACAAACTAACGATAATGACAGATGCAATGACGCCGATGAGGTCTGCTAACAGACCTACTTTCAGCGCATCTCCCATTTTTTTAATACCAACTGCTCCAAAATAGACCGTTAAAATGTAAAGGGTGGTATCTGTTGACCCTTGCATAACAGCTGCGAGCTGCCCAATAAAAGAATCTGGTCCATATGTCGCAATTAAGTCTGATGTCATCCCAAGTGCAGCCGTTCCTGATATCGGACGAATAAACGCAAGCGGCACCACTTCTGCTGGAAAACCGATCGCTGTAAAGAGGGGTTTTAAAAGCCCCATAACAAAATCAAGCGCACCTGACGCACGGAAGATCGTAATGGCGACAAGCATACCGACTAAATAAGGAATGATTGAAAAGGCAATTTGAATGCCCTCTTTCCCACCCTCGACAAATGTTTCATAGGTCGGTACCTTTTTTATGGTTCCTGCAATTAAAATCCCTGCGATGATCAGTGGGATCAAAGCAAGTGACAGCCAGTTAATCAATGACACGAGATCACCCCCGCCTGCTTCTGCGATAGTGGAAATAGCGATCAATGAGAATTGCACCGATTCCTGAAATGAGTGTCGCCAAAATGGTCGGACCTACAATGTCTGTTGGCTGATCTGCACCATAGGTCATTCTAATCGCAATGACGGTTGTTGGCACAAGTGTGATAGAGGATGTGTTGACCGCTAAAAATGTAATCATGGAACGGCTTGCCTCATTTTTTCCGCCATTTAATGCTTTCATCTGCTCCATCGCCTTAATCCCTAATGGTGTTGCGGCATTTCCGAGACCAAAGAAATTCGCCATCAGGTTGGACAAAATATATCCCATTGCGGGATGGTTAGGAGGAATTTCCGGGAATAGCTTTGAAATAAAGGGACGGCACAATTTACTAAAGAAATTTAACAGACCAGCCTCTTCTGCAATCTTCATCAGTCCAAGCCAAAAAACAAGGACACTAATCAGACCAATTGAAATGGTGACTGCTTCTTTTGAGCCCTTAAATACTGCTTCGTTTACTTCCTCCATCGTTCCGTTGAACATCGCATAAACAAGACCGATGACAGTGAGGAATACCCATATTAGATTGACCATGAAGATCCGCCTATCGATGTCTGAAAGACAGACTTAAACATTTCTTGAAAGCTTTTTTGAGGCATTCGGTTTTGTTTATTCTCATAAAAAATCGGCACTTGCTCAATCACTTGGCCATCTAATAAAAACGTCATTTTCCCTACAACATCCGGGATGGCTTCGGCGTTTTTTTTCCATTTCTTTTGAGGGGTAAGCATTTCCGTTTCAATTTCTACTAATTTTTTCTCATCTTCATTTAGAAAATAATCCACATCACGTTTAATAAATGCTTTTTTTTCGTAAAAGGACCCTTTTAACGAAGCAAGTCTTCCTTTTTCAGCAAGTACGTATGTTTTGTAGTGATCAAATGCATATTCAAACATAGAGATGTGATCCTTCCAATCATCTGGCGCATTAATGGTCACAGCGATCAGCGCAGCATCCCCTTTTGCCGCAGTAGAAACAAGTGTGCGTTTTGCAAGCTTTGTATATCCCGTTTTCCCACCAGTTGAATATTTGTATAATCCGGTGAGCAGCTTATTTTTATTTTTCCAATAGCCTTCCATTGTCTTCGCTTTATAAAACGTCGTGCCTGCAATTTTTTGATATTGTTTATGCTCCATGGCGTATTTTGTTAAGATGGCCATGTCATACGCTGATGAATAATGATGTTTATGATCATCGAGTCCATGAGGATTTTGAAAATGTGTATTTTCCATCCCTAGTTCAGATGCTTTTTGATTCATCATAAAAATAAATCCTTCTAAACTGCCGCCAACATGCTCTGCAATGGCAACAGCTGCATCATTTCCAGAACGCAGCATTAACCCGTACGTTAAGTCTTCTAAGCTCACCTTCTGCCCTTCTTTTAAATAAATCGATGAGCCCTCTGCTTGAATCGCGCGTTTTGATACCTTGACAGTGTCTTTCATTTTTCCTGATTCAATGGCTAATACCGCCGTCATAATCTTCGTAATACTCGCGATTCTCCTTTTTTCATGCTCGTCCTTTCCAAATAGGACTCTGCCTGACTGTCCATCTATTAAAATGGCGCTTCTTGCACTCACAGATAATGATATGTCTGCTTTGGCATGTGAGGAAAAAGGCAGTAAGAGTGTAAATAGAAGAAGGACTGCTGTTCCAATTTTTAAATAGGGCATGTTCATTCACGTCCTTGTCAGTTTTGTACAAGTGTATGCGCCGCTGAAAAAGTTATGATGCCTCGTCCATAAAAAAAGCGTCTCTGCATGAGAGACGCTGCTTATACCATTTTCATTTGCTGATGAGATGTCGTATATTCTAACTCTTCTCTCATCGCTAAAAAGTCTTTTTCTAATGAAGAAAATAATCGTTTCATTTCAGCGGATACTTCATGACGGAACACAATGCTGCCCTTTCCTGTGTACGCGGAACGACTGTCTTCATACCATGTATCTTTTTTCGGCGTAAAAAATTCTTCAATACATTGATGATAAATACGGTGGAGCATCTGCTGTGCGGCTTGCTGCGGGAATGTCTGCTGCTGGCTGATTTTTTTGCAAACTGCCGCTGCATCCTCGCTGTACACTGCAAGCTTCCGTAATGTACTCAATATGTCACAATAATAGGCTTCCGCTTCAGGGTTTAATCGTTTCAAGCTGGATAAGGTCGCTTCGTTCAGAAAATCATTCATTTCAACTGTAACCTTTGATAAAAAAACGCCTGCTTGATCAACTTGAGCCTTTACATTCATATGTGCCATTTGTTTCGTGTTTACCTTCCCCTCATGGCTTTATCACCATTTTATCTGTCAACAAAAGATGTTAGACCTAAAATCTTTTTTATATTTTATCATACATTTTTCCTTCTTTTGAACTATTTTATGTCTTCAAATGTTTGATTGAAGTTTTCAAAAAATAGATCAGCCTCTTCTTGTACACCATCTGCTTCCACATTCTCTGGAAGAGGCGGTAATTCATCCAAGGCTTTTAAGCCAAACTGCTCTAAAAAGGTAGGTGTTGTCCCATAGAGAATCGCTCTTCCAGGACCATCAGCACGTCCAACTTCACAGAGCAACGCTTTGGCTACTAAACTATGAAGCACCCGCTCTGATTTGACGCCTCTGATCTCCTCTACCTCACTGCGTGTGATTGGCTGTTTATAAGAAACGATTGCGAGTACCTCTAGTGCTGCCTGTGACAAACCTTTGGATGGGGTCTCGACTAATTTTTTCAAATAAATGCTGTATTCTTTTTTCGTGAGCAGCATATACGAATCTGCATATTCAATGAGCTCAATCCCTCGTTCTTGTTTTTGATATTCTTCTTTTACGGCAGACATCATGTCGAGTAATGCTACCTCTTCTACTTCAAGAACAGACATGAGCTGTTTTTTTGTTAAGCCTTCGTCCCCTGCTGCATACAGCAGCGCTTCTAAGATGGCTTTCCAATTCACGATATCAAGCGTCATGAATCGTTTCACTCCCTACGATATAAATGTCTTCAAAGTTCCCTTCCTGCTCTAACATGATTTGATGACTTTTCATCAATTCGAGAACAGCAAGAAACGTCACGACAAGGTGTTCCTTTTGATCATGTTGAAATAGAGTCATGAAATTGGTCCGCTTTTTCGTTTTTCTTAAATGGTTCATAATCTCATTCATTTTGTCTTCAATCGGGATTTCTTGTCTTGTAATCTTAGATGGTGCTGGTTTCGTTATTTTTTTTCGGTTCAATACCTTTTGGAACGCACCTAACATATCATACACCGTGACGTGTAAATTTGTGTCCTTCGCTTCCGATTCTTTTGCAAATTCACTTAAATCACTCGGTGGTTTTGTAAAGGCATTTTGCCTTTCTTCCTCGCGTTCCTTTAGTTCTTGTGCTGCATTTTTATACTTGCGGTATTCAATTAATTTGCCAATCAGCTCTTCTCGAGGGTCCTCTTCTTCTTCCAGCAGGTCTTCATCAAATAGCTCTTCCTCCTGTTTCGGAAGGAGCATTCTGCTTTTAATACTCAGGAGGGTTGCTGCCATCACTAAATATTCGCTTGCCACATCAAGTTCAAGCTCCCTCATTGTATGGACATATAATAAATACTGCTCCGTAATTTTAGCGACAGGAATATCATAAATATCAATTTCCAATCGATTGATTAAATGTAAAAGTAAGTCCAAAGGACCTTCAAACGAATCTATTTTCACCTGATATTCCAGCATTTTATTCTCACCATTTCTACTGTCTTCTAAGTACCGTTTCACCGGCTAACCTTTAGTATAAGACAGGATAAAGCTCTCGTCCAATATAATTTCGACCATGCTGCCGTGGGCAAAACAAGAAAAACAGTGGATTCGCCCATACCACTTAGGGCATTTATACATAGAATACCATTGTAATCAGAACTGATGAAAAAAGGAGGCCGTATCATTATGGGAGATGGCTATAACTTTGGCGGAGGATTCGCGCTTATTGTCGTGCTTTTCATCTTGCTGATCATCGTTGGCGCGGCTTGGGTTTATTAAAGAAACAGAGCGTTCTTTCACTAAGGGCGCTCTTTCTTCTTTTCTTTTCAATATGTTAGACTGAGAGTGGAAAAGGAGATGACCGCTGTGTATCCTGAAGCGTACGTGGCTTTTTTACATGAATTTCATACGACAAGAGATTATTTTGAGTGTCATGAAATTCTTGAGGAATATTGGAAGGAAGACCCACCTGAGCAGCGCAAAGAATATTGGGTTGGTTTCATTCAGCTTGCCGTTGCTTTATATCATCAAAGACGGGGAAATGGAAAAGGAGCAAAACGGCTCATTTCCAACAGCCTGCACTTGCTAGAAGCAAACCGCCCTATCTTATCAAACCTCGGCCTGGATGAGGAGGCATTTCTTATACTTCTGAGAACACTGAAAAAGAAAATGGCTGAAGACATGCCCTACGAGAGTGTCATGATCCCGATTAAAGATGAAGTGCTTCTTTCTTTATGCAAAGAAATGGCCCAAAAAGAAGGGTTGACCTTTGGACAGGAAAGCAACTTATCTCACACATTTTTGATTGAAAAACATAGACTGCGTGACCGGACAGATGTATTGCTTGAACGAAAAAAGCAGATCGAACGTAAAAAAAGCAGAGGACGGTAGCCTCTGCTTTTACATGTGTGATATTTAATTTGTTTCGCTGTGACACTTATGAAAGAAGCCTTGCGTTAATTCATTTGGAATGAGTGTTTTGGTTTTGAATACCTCTTCCACGGCTAAAATCATTTCCTTGCCGATTCCTTGATCACGATGGGATGGATTCACACTAATATGCTCGATTTGTACTTGGTCGTCTGTTTTCAACACACCAATGGCACCTACGATATCCTCGCCATCTTTCCAAAGGAACAGCTGCCGATTTTCATCCATTTCATACGACTTCATCGTCTGCTGAAGCTGTTTGACGTCTTTCTCACCCGGCATGAAGGAGAGTAGCCCCATGGCAATTTTTTCAAAAGACCTCTTGTAACGAATTAACATATATACCCCTCAATATTCAAATTATCCTAATATCCAGCAAATGTCTTTCGAATCATTTACTCATCACACATTATAAACATTTTTATACCGTTTTTAAACTCTTTTTCACTAAATTAACGAAACGTTCGATTGAGATTCGCCATTTCAATGGCAGCTGCAGCCGATTCGCTGCCTTTATTTCCTGCTTTCGTACCGGCTCTTTCGATGGCTTGTTCAATGGATTCCGTTGTTAGTACACCAAAGATAATTGGTACCCCTGTTGACATAGCGCTTTGAGCAATTCCTTTAGCAGCTTCATTACAAACGTAATCATAGTGAGTTGTTGCGCCACGGATCACGGTTCCAAGTGTAATGACGGCATCGTATTTATTTGTTTCAGCTAATTTTTTAGCCATGTACGGAATTTCAAAAGCACCCGGTACCCACACGACATCAATATCGTCACCGTTTGCTCCGTGTCTGAGCAAGGTATCTTCTGCTCCATCTAGCAGTTTACTTGTAATAAAATCATTAAATCTCGCTACGACGATTGCAAATTTTAGTCCTTCTGCTACTACATGCCCTTGTATTGTATTCATATGTTGATCATCCTTTTTTGTGATTTTTATTTTGTTTCAATAGTTGCTGTTCGGTCATTGTTTAAATACGTTTGCAATGCTTCTATTGTCAGCATCTTTAAACCATGCTGTTTTTGAATTTCCTTTAATTCAGGGACGCGCGCCATGGAGCCATCCGCATTCATAATTTCACAGATGACTCCTGCTGGCTCTGAACCTGCCAGTTTCGCAAGATCAATCGCCGCCTCTGTATGTCCTGGTCTTTCTAGTACACCGCCCTCTTTTGCAATAAGCGGAAACACATGACCTGGGCGGGCAAATTCTTCTGGTGTTGCGTCTTTATTTAACATGGCCAGCATGGTCGTTGAACGCTCAAATGCACTAATACCAGTCGTCGTTGTCACATGATCGATACTCACTGTAAACGCTGTATGGTGCGCATCCGTATTTTGCTCTACCATTGGATGCAGGTTCAGTTGTTTAGCGATTGACTCATGAACCGGTGTACAAATGAGGCCTCTTCCATGTAAAGCCATGAAGTTAATGACTTCAGGCGTGGCATGCTCAGCAAGTGCCACAAAATCTCCTTCGTTTTCTCTGTCTTCATCATCCACTACGATAATGATTTCTCCTAGTTTGAGAGCATTTACTGCTTCTTCTACTGAATGATACATACAATCGCCTCCTAGAATCCGTGCTCTTTTAAAAATGATGGGGTCAATCGGGATGGCTGCTTTTCACCTTGTTCTTTTGTTAAAAAGCAGTAAATATATTTACCGATCATGTCACACTCTATATTCGCAATCTCTCCCATAGATTTAGTCGGGAAAATAGTTCCTTCAAGCGTATGAGGAATAATAGAGACTGTGACGTGTGAATCTCGCAAATCAAAAATGGTTAAGCTGACACCATCAATTGCGATTGAACCCTTTTGCGTGAGCATGTCTGTGAGGGCCTTGTCCATCTCTAAATCATAGTAAATGGCATTACTTTTCTTTTCTATTCGGGTAATGACTGCCGTTCCGTCAACATGACCTGAGACAAAATGGCCGCCGAATCGTCCATTCGAGGACATGGCCCGTTCTAAATTCACTGGACTACCTGATGTCAGCTGATCTAGCGATGTCGCTTTGACCGTCTCTGGCATTACATCTGCTGCGAACTGTGCTTTAGTATAGCTGGTAACTGTGAGACATACACCATTGATCGCAATGCTATCTCCAAGATGGACATCTTCGAGTACACGGCTACACTTAATGACAATTTCCATAGCATCCGCTGATTTTTTGCTTAATGACTGAACGGTGCCTACTTCTTCAATTATCCCCGTAAACATGTGATCCTCCCTTTCTTTTCATTTGTATTTCTCACTTTATAAAAAAGCGATGTTAGGGACATGTGATCGATTGAACACCTTCGTCGCTTTTATGGTCCATACAAGGTAGATGAGGGATCACCTAATAAACACTGCATGTGGTCTATGACACTACATGTACATACAGAAAGCCCCGGAAAAAATTCCGGGGCTTTGGTTTTTTGCATCAGAAATAAAACTATGATCAAGAAATATTTTTCGTTCATAGCTTTCTTTATCCTTCTCCCATCCAGACTTTCACTGTCGGCTTCAGCTTTTCACTGAATCAACCGTTAATAAATTAACGGGTCACGGGCTGTAAAGCATTTGCTTTATTACCGTCGGTCGGGATTTTCACCCTGCCCCGAAGGATACAATCGATATTTAGCTGTCCTTAGGGGCTATTATATCGATCCTTGTTGTCAAATGCAACAATCAAGATTTCTTCATTGAATTCACAAAAAAGCCTCCTTCTAGGAAAGGAGACTTTTTAATTTACGACTTTTACTACTTTTATCAGTCCATCTATTCTTTTTTCATTACTAAAGTAGGCTTTAATACGATCGCCCTTCTTCAAATCGGCTACATCATCTTCGAATTTCTTTCCATTGAAAATGATTTTGGTGCCATTTTTTGCTTGACCGTAATATTCATTTCCATCAATCTTTGTAATGGTATATTCATAGATGGTGTAATCTTTATCATTGTTTGTTAAGCTTTCACCAATGGCTGTTGGCACATCTTCAATTTTTATGCCATTCATGTATAAATAACCTGCACCTAAACAAACCAGTAAAACAAATAAGATTGCGATCTTTAATTTAATTTTCCCCATATTTAGAACCTCCATCATCTGCACTTCGCCTATTTGTATGTTTTATTCCTTCTTTTAATGAAATAAAACCAAAAAAGCTGATTTTCATTAATGGTTACTTATATAACGATTCAAATGGACTTTTGGTTCCACCTTTTCATCATTACATATGATACGAATATGCGTTCTTTATTAAGGGGGTCTTTTTTCCTCTTTATCTGCTACCAGGGCGAACATGATAGACTAGCTTTTTGATTATATTCTTTTCTCTAGTGCGAATAGATCTTCCTCTAACAATTGTGATCTCTGAACAGCGATGTTCCGGCTGTCACGAACCCCTTGATTATAATAGTAGCTTCCAAGATGTTTTGTGATAAATTCTAATATGTTGATGGCTGCTAATTCACCAATCTCTTCTTCTCGTTCTTCGGCAAAGTAACGCTGAATGGCAATCATCATTTGATTTTTCTCTTCTTTTGTTAGTGGTTTCAAAGTATCTCCTACTTTCTTTCAGCATGACTACACGCTTTTTTTGATTTGCACTGTTACCTATTTTTTGAGCTAAATATGGTGAAAGCTACGATGCGAATGTTTGTTCTCTTATCATATCACAAAAACGAGTTCTGTCCATAACACCATAAAAGAAAAAGCGTGTTTTGATAGCATGATCAAAATACGCTTTCCCTATATTGACTGTTTTCCACGTAGACTGTTTATTTCAAAATGGATAGTATCGTGGCTACAGAATCATCTACAAATGAACGCTCTGGACGAGATTTCATGAGGACGGTAAGTCCAATGAAAGAAACGACCAGCGCCTGTGCTAGGGCTTTGGCATTCAGTCTGCTTTCGAGCTCACCCGAGCGAATACCTTGTACAATTTTTTCTTCAAAAATGACCGAAAGATACATCTGATGCTCTCTTGTAAGAATTTCAAATTTCTTTTCGTGGGGAGCAAGCTCCACTATTGTATTAATGCAGAAGCACCCCTTACTCAGCCCATCTCCATATTCCTCTTCTACTAATTCAGCAAATAATGTATGAAATGCTTCCTTTGTAGATAGATTGTTTTGAAGTTTTTTTCGTATATGAACTGCATGCCGATTTGTATATTTGCGTAATGCTGCTTCAAATAAGTCCTCTTTGTCTCCAAACGCTGAGTATAAGCTCGGTCGCTGTATTCCCATTTTCGCCGTCAAATCCCTTAGTGTAGTGGCCTTATATCCCTTCTCCCAAAAAAGCAACATGGCCTCATCTAACGCTTTTTCCTCATCAAATTCCCGTTGACGAACCATTATCAATCCCTCATTTCAATCATAAAATCTTTTCAAAAATCAACCATTTTCTTATAAGATATCACTTTTCTATACCAAACAGTATATTATAATTTTATTTTAATGGCGTCTCATTGTCAAATCGACTTCCTTCCTCAAGATTACTACACAGAAACTGATCAATTTCTTGACTTTAAAAGGTTTCGTTGGTTATCCTTAACAGGAATCATTTTATACTGATCAGTATATTATACTTAATAGTACAAAAGGAGATGATGAAATGCATGAAAAAAGAAAAAATGACCTCCGGTGAACACCCTGATCTGGAAACGACTCATCTACAAATAGGCACCAGATCTACGATGACTCGTTATATGGCACTGCTGTTTGCGACAGCTTGCGGGATGGCAGTTGCAAACATATACTTTGCACAACCATTATTAGACTCCCTCGCCTCTGAGTTTGGTATTAGCTATTCATCCATTGGCATCGTCATTACGATTACTCAGCTTTGTTATGCGCTGGGACTGCTACTGATCGTACCACTTGGTGATTTGTTCAATCAACGGCGTCTCATCATTACTCAGATGCTAGTATCCGTGTTATCTCTCACTCTAGTCGGCATTGCCCCTACCGCCATCGTCCTGTTCATAGGACTTGCTGCGGTTGGACTGCTTGCAGTGGTCACTCAGGTACTCGTAGCATTCGCAGCGACATGGGCTGCCCCTGAAGAACGCGGACGTATCGTGGGCTTGGTCCAAAGTGGGATTGTGATTGGTATTCTTCTCGCACGAACGTTTGCCGGTGTGCTAACCGATCTTGCTGGCTGGAGATCTGTCTATCTCGTTTCTGCCGTTATGATGCTCACCATAACTGGCGTGTTGTACCGGTATCTCCCGCGTGCTGGTAGCGAGAGAGCCTCAATATCCTATGTGAACCTACTCACTTCCATGTTTACATTGTTCAGACAAGAACGAATTCTACGTATCCGTGGAATACTAGGTTTTCTAATTTTTGTCGTGTTTGGTACGCTGTGGACTTCGCTCGTGCTGCCACTCAGCACCTCGCCATACAATCTTACACATACGGCGATTGGTGCATTTGGTCTTGCTGGAGCTGCCGGAGCATTAGGTGCTACACGGGCTGGAAGCCTTGCTGATCGAGGCTTAGGACAATTAACAACGTGCATAGCCCTTGTTCTATTACTCGTTTCATGGTTTTTTATCTTTTCCACTGAATATTCACTTATTTTATTAATCATCGGTATTATCATTCTTGACCTCTCTGTGCAGGCAGTACATGTGACCAATCAGAGTATGATTTTCACAGTGCGGCCTGAAGCGAGAAGCCGGCTTACCGCTGCTTATATGATTTTTTACTCTATCGGCAGTGCGACCGGTTCCATTGTTTCAACCAGCATATACGCAAATGGTGGCTGGAGCGGGGTATGCCTATTTGGTGCCTCTATTAGCGCCTTAGCCCTTTTATATTGGATGATCACCTACCGCCTCACGGAACAAATAACCAGAAAATCAGATTTAAACATAAAAAAACACCGCAATTAAGCGGTGTTTTGAATTAAGCATCGACAACTTCGACTTTTTCCATCCCTTGGCCTTGTTCCATGTCAAGAACAGCCTCGATACCAGATGTTACTTTACCAAAAACAGTGTGAACACCGTTTAAGTGCGGCTGCGGGTCATGTACGATAAAGAATTGGCTGCCGCCTGTGTCTTTACCAGCATGCGCCATTGATAATGAACCTCTTTCGTGTTGATGTGGGTTTCCTTCTGTTTCACATTTAATTGTGTAACCAGGACCACCAGTTCCATTACCATTTGGATCGCCGCCTTGGCTTACGAAACCAGGGATTACACGGTGGAATTTCAATCCATCATAGAAGCCTTCATTCGCTAATTTCTCAAAGTTTGCTACTGTACCTGGAGCAGCCTCTGGGTAAAGTTCAAACTCAATTTTCTTTCCATTCGTTAGTTGTATGTATCCTTTTTTCGCCATTTTTCACATTCTCCTTTCAGGTTAAACAACGCTCATTATAGCACATTTTCGGTGATGTTAAACATCCCCTGCTCTTCAAATGTTATTTACCTCTTCACTTATGATTGATAAAATAGGAATGCTTAATTCTTTTTTCCTCATAAAATGATACTTGACTGAGCAACGTGACTTTATTTATTGGAAATGGAAAACATCTAAAAAAGAAAATTGAAACGTCAAGCTGATTTGTTACGTCTATATGATGGAGTGCACTTCTTTACGTGTACTCAAAAGATGAGTTTCTCTTGAAAGAGGAACGCTTTCGACTTGAAGGAGGTCAACATGTTTAAAAAAACAATGCTTGGTATGATGGCAGCGCTCCTTTTCTTAATTGGTGCGCCAAAAGTCAGCTTAGCGGATGCAGCTGTCGGCGATGTCATCGTCACACTTGGGCAAGACTTAACTCCGGCTGATCGCCAGAAGGTGCTTGACGAGTTGAATCCACCTGAAAATGCGACAAAAATTGAAGTAACCAATAAAGAAGAGCATGAATATTTAGGAAAGTATATCCCTCGTTCTTCTATCGGAACGAGAGCATTATCATCTTCATCTATCACCATTGAAAAATCGGGTACCGGTTTGACTGTTGATACACACAACATCAAGACCATTACAGATGAGATGTATTTAAATGCTTTAATGACAGCTGGTGTTAAGGATGCCAAGGTTGTCGTGACTGCGCCATTTGAGGTTTCTGGTACAGCTGCACTGACAGGTCTTTTAAAAGCCTATGAAGTGTCAAGCGACAAAGCGATTCCAGAAGATGTGAAGCAGGTTGCAAACGAAGAGCTTGTGACAACTTCTAAATTGGGTGACTCCATCGGGAAAGACAATGCTTCTGCCCTTATTGCAAAAATCAAAGATGACATTGCAAAAAATGGTGTCCCTAAAACAACAAAAGAAGTAGAAGAGAAAGTGGATCAGGCTGCTTCTGATTTAAACTTAAATCTTACACAGGAGCAAAAAGATCAACTTGTCTCGCTATTTGATAAAATGAAGAACATCAATATCGATTGGAACCAAGTCGGTTCTCAAATCGATAAAGCAAAAGACAAGATTACAAAATTCATAGAATCAGATGAAGGGAAAAACCTTCTTCAAAAGATTTGGGATTTCTTTGTCTCCATTTGGAACGCGATCGTCTCTGTATTTACTGGAGGAAAATAAGTCATTATAAAAAGCTGCCTGTACACCAGGCAGCTTTTTTACATGGATGATTTCACTTTTGATTGATACGGTAAATCAAGTTTGACAATGTCCTCATATGTTTCACGCTCAACCACAAGCTGCGCTTCCCCGTCTTCTACAAACACAACAGCTGGGCGCGGGATACGGTTGTAGTTGTTTGACATACTGTAGCCGTAAGCTCCTGTACAAAAGACAGCTAATAAATCTCCTTGCGATAACTCTGGCAGATCAATATCCCAAATGAGCATATCTCCACTTTCACAGCATTTCCCTGCAATAGAAACTGTTTGGTCGTGTGTTTGGCTCATTTTGTTAGCACTTGCCGCTTCATATTTCGCTTGATATAAAGCTGGACGAATGTTGTCACTCATTCCGCCATCTATCGCAACATAATCACGAATGCCAGGTACATGTTTTGATGAGCCGATCGTATAAAGCGTTGTCCCTGCATCTCCTACAAGAGAACGGCCCGGCTCAATCCAAATTTCCGGCATATCGAACTCATAGCGGGCTACGTTTTCTTTTACAGCTTGGATAATTTTCTCGACGTATTCTGTCGCAGGAAGTGGTTCATCTTCTTCTGTATAACGGATGCCAAAGCCTCCGCCTAAGTTTAACACGGTCGAAATAAATCCAAATGATTCTCTCCATTCATCCAGCTTCAAAAAGATTTTATCTGCTGCAAGGACAAAACCAGCCGTATCAAAAATTTGTGAACCGATATGACAATGGACACCTAAAAGCTCGATCACTTCTGACCCAAGCACTTGTTTCACCGCTTCATCTGCTTGTCCATTGTGAAGATCAAAGCCAAATTTGGAATCCTCTTGGCCTGTTGTAATGTAATCATGTGTATGCGCTTCGACACCTGGCGTGATACGGAGCAGCACTTTCACCTGTTTGGACAGCTCTTGACCAAGCTCTTCAATCAGCTTCATTTCGTAGAAGTTATCTACGACAATACAGCCGATTCCATGCTCTAACGCCATTTTCAATTCTTCTCTGCTTTTATTGTTGCCATGGAAATGAATTTTTTCGACCGGAAACCCGGCGCAAATAGCTGTGTGAAGCTCCCCGCCTGATACAACATCAAGAGATAGTCCTTCTTCTTTGGCAAGCTGAAACATCGCAATGGAGGAAAAGGCTTTACTCGCATACGCTACCTGAGCCTTTAACTCTTCTTCTATAAATGCTTTTTGAAAGCTTTTCGCACGCTCCCGTATTAAAGCCACATCATATACATAAAGTGGTGTCCCATACGTTTCAGCTAAAGAAACGGCATCAACACCACCAATTTCTAAATGACCGAGTTCATTTTGTCTGCAAGTGCCGTGTAAATACAATGTCATTCCCTCTTTCTCCGCCTCGGCTGAAAAAAGACAGCTGCGTGAGCTGCCTTTTGCCGTTTCTCAAAGTTAAAAATACAATATCACAATCTTCAGCCACTTTCAATGAGCGTTAAGAATTTGGCGGGATTTTTGATCTGTTTTGAGGGTGAACGATGCTTGGCCTTACTTTCGAGCCAGGTACAGACGTCCGAATCAACACTTGCCATAAAGCCTTCCCATTAAAAGGAAGGAACGGCCACATATAAGGTGTCTGTAATGAACGAATAGATGTTAAATAGATCATTAACAACGTAAAACCAATGATGAGTCCATTCAGCTTAAAGATTGCCACGAGGGCTAATATGACGAGTCGTACAATCTTATTGGCGACACTCAGCTCATAGCTTGGTGTTGTAAATGTGCCGATAGCCGCTAGGGAGACGTATAAGATAACCTCTGGTGTAAATAAACCGACATCAATAGCGATTTGTCCAATTAAAACAGCCGCAATCAGCCCCATGGCAGTCGACAAAGCGGTTGGCGTATGAATCGCTGCCATCCTTAAAAATTCCACCCCAAAATCAGCAAGGAATACTTGAAGAACCACAGGAATATGAGAGGGTTTGTTAAAGCCAATATAGTTTAAATTGTCCGGCAGAAGATTTGGTTCAAGGATAAACAAAAACCAAATCGGTAAAAGAAACGTTGAACATAAAATGCCTAAAAAACGTACCCATCTTAGGAACGTACCAACTGCAGGTGCCTGGCGGTATTCTTCTGCGTGCTGAACGTGGTGAAAAATGGTGGTTGGCGTAATGATGACACTAGGGGATGTATCCGTAATGATGATGACATGCCCTTCTAGTATATGGTTAGCGGCGACATCTGGACGCTCGGTGTAACGTACGAGTGGAAAGGGATTATATCCTTGTTTAATAATGAATTCTTCAATCGTTTTATCAGACATCGTCAGCCCATCGACTTTGATTCCCGACACTTCTTTTTCGATAATATCCACAAGGTCTGGGTCCGCAATATCTTCAATGTAGCAAACGCATACATCCGCTTTCGAACGTTCACCTACTTTGAGCATTTTGTACCTCAGTTTTTCATCTCGCACCCTTCTTCGTATGAGCGCTGTATTGACAATAATATTTTCAACAAAACCGTCTCTTGCGCCCCGGACAACCTTCTCTGTATCCGGCTCCTCTGGCATTCTGCCCGGATAACTCCTGACATCAATAATAAATGCGTAGTTTTCACCTTCTACTACAACTGCCACAAGCCCTGACAGCACTTGGTCTACAGCTTCATCAAGCGTTTCAACCTTTGAGACCTGCTGGTTGACTAGGCGGTTCTCAACTACACGGGCAAGGTCATCTGATTCAGGTTCGTTGTCATTGATTTCAATTAACTCTTTTAATAAGTAGATGACATACTGTGTATCACACAGTCCGTTTACATAGTAAAGTTGGATTTCCTGATCGTGTATATAAATCTTCCGAACGCCCAGGTCAAAGCTGAGACCCATTCCGACATTTCCCTTGAAATAATCTTCATTTTTCTTCGGATCTCGGTACACGTTTACCTTGTCTTTCTTCATGGAAACCACTCCTTTCTAAAATTAATTCAACTGCCTTCATTGTGATTGGAGATCCCTTGCTCAGATCATCTTTCCGTCCCATTTTGCCAATATCTCCAATCCCAACAACAAACGGAAGTTGAAGCGAGTCAAGACAATACACTGTATCTCCGCTCATTTTATGAGGTTCCATTTCGGGAAGACCGTGCTTGTCGACACCGTATTCCGTTAGCTCACCCTCTCGGTCAATGGAAACATGAACTTTTGTCCATTCAGCTTGATGCGTTTTAGATGCAACAGCGATCGCCCCAATGACTTCAATTTCAGGGTGACGCGCAACATGTTTCATCGCTATTTCCCCTGTTCCTTCACCTGTCAGCCCAGAATCATCAAACATCACAAATACTGGATCATTTGGTGTTTTTAAAATCATCTGCACAAGTTCCGGTCCTGTCCGTTTGCTTGGATTTCCTTTTGAGCTAGAAATACATCGTCCACCGACATTTTTAGCAGCAAGCTCAATGGTTTTGGCAGCATATATATCTCCGTCTGTCACTAAAATGACTTTCCGTCTTTGCCCCATATTAGGTTATCCTTTCGGTTTAAAGATAAGAGCGATAAGAAATGAGAATAAAATCGCAGCTGATATTCCAGCAGAGGTTAATTCAAAAATACCGATCCCAATTCCGATGAACCCGTGCACATCTGCCTGATGCATCGCTCCATGAAGCAAGCTATGACCAAAGCTGACGATTGGTACGGTTGCGCCTGCACCCGCAAATTCAATAAATTTATCATAAATACCGAAACCATCTAATATGGTACCCGCCACAACAAAAGTGGTCATGACATGTGCAGGCGTGAGTTTGAGTACGTCTAGTAAAAGCTGGCCAATGACGCAAATAAGCCCGCCTGCCACAAAAGCGATAAGATAATCCATTAGCTTTCTCCTCCTGCACGCTCAAATACGACACCGTGTGCAATAGTTGGAATGGTCTCTTTTTGCTGGACCATCATCGGGCTTAGCAGCGCCCCGGTTGCCACAACGAGTACTCTTTGCATATTTCCTGCTTTCATTTCTTGAAAGATGTGACTGAATGTCACAACAGCTGAGCAAGCACAGCCGCTTCCACCCGCGAATACATTTTGATCAGGTGTATAGATGATTAAACCGCAATCATCATGCTTTCTCCCAAGTTGAATGCCTTCTTCCTTCAAGAGGTCCTTTAAGATTGGTGAACCGATCCCAGATAAATCTCCTGTTAAAATGAGATCGTAATCATCCACTGTTCTTCCTAAATCTTGCAAATGCTGCTTAATGGTGTCTGCCGCTGCAGGTGCCATTGCCGATCCCATATCGAATGGATCGGTTATTCCTAGATCCATGACTCTACCTACTGTAGCGCTTGTAATTTGAATTTGAGAGGGCTCTTGGCTAATAATAACGGCCCCGCTCCCAGTGACTGTACTTGTGGCTGTATCTGGCTTTTGACCACCATATTCTGTCGGATTCCGAAATTGGCGTTCTGCCGTCGCATTATGACTGCTTGTTGCTGCAATGGCCCTATTGGCAAAGCCGCCATCAATGAGTGCTGACGCTATGGCAACCGATTCCATTGAGGTTGAACATGCTCCAAACAAGCATAGAAACGGGATTTTCAGTTCTCTTGCTACATAGTTTGCTGTGACGTTTTGATTGAGTAAATCCCCTGCCAGCAATAGATCAATATCGCTTTTTTGCAAATTCGCTTTTGCTAAAGCGTTGGATATTGCATCATCCATCAGTTTCCTTTCAGCCATTTCCCAGTTCTTTTGATCACAGTGCATTTCATCGTACGTTTTATCAATTAAATGACCAATCGGCCCCTCTTTTTCTTTCGGCCCTGCAGCTGTTCCTTCTGCATTGACGTAAAGCTTATGTTCAAATACCCAAGATTGTTTACCTGTTAATTTCACCTTTCATTCCTCCTACGAAAATTTCATTCCTCCTACGAAAACATCTTTTCGAAGATGTATCGAATGATCCCTACGACATATGCTGAGACAACACCAAACACAATGACGTTCCCAGCGAGCTTAAACATATTTGTGGCAACCCCTAAAACAAGCCCTTCACTTCTATGTTCAAGGGCAGCACTTGTCATGCTGTTTGCAAATCCTGTCACTGGAACGGCTGATCCCGCACCAGCAAACTGGCCGATTCTATCGTAAATACCAATACCAGTTAATATAGAAGAAATTAAAATGAGGGTCGCCACGGTTGGATTCCCTGCTGTCTTTTCATTAAAATCAAAAAAGTGAATATAGAAATTTTGCAGCCCCTCACCTATAGCGCAGATCAATCCGCCAACAAGAAAAGCCTTGATGCAGTTGAGCACATAAGGAGGTTTGGGCTGATACGTTTTCACCTTAGATGGATAGTTCTCTTTTAAACTCGACACAGTTGTTCCCTCCAAATATTTAAATATAAATCAGCCAATGAAATAGTGAACCAAATACCTTTCCTAAGACAATGGCCATGAGAAGCAAAATAATTTTCCCGTCCATTCCAATTCTTTTCGTTAATATAGGAAGTACATTTAATACTTCGGTCAGCGCAGCTGCAAGCATGCCAACGAAGATGCCTGCTAAAAGACCGACCGGAAGCGCCAGCCATTTGGATAAATGCAGATGTATTTGACTTAAGGTTGCCCAGCCTCCAAAGACTGCCCCGCTGATGACAGCTGCCTCGTACCCTTGTATGAAGCGGTGCGTTTTGGTTAATTGCATTAAACGAGGAATGACGCCAAGCACTGTGAGAAAAGCCACAAATCCTGCTCCTACCGTTAAACCGCCGCCAAGTCCAACTAACGCGACAAAAAGCCACTTACCGATCATGGATATCTTTCATGGTTTCTTCATTTTCTTTGAGTGCGACATAATGATCGAGATCGAGCTGGTATTTAAACATTTCCACTTCGAGCGGACTTGGCTCTTCATTTAAACGCTTTTTAAATACATGATTGAAAAATAAAATCATGCCAAATCCTAATCCGAAGCTATATGGAATTTGTAATAAATAAGGGTGCTCAACCGTTTTTCCTGTGATCATTTCATATAAGCGGATATGAACAAGCCGCATACTGACATCCTCGTGGAAATTCATAATGGCAATCGCCGCTCCAACAAATAATAGGAGCCATACAAACACAAATAAAACGGGTGAAAGCTGGCGTTTGCCTGTATCAATTTCAACGATGGCCTCAGCGCCTCCGACGGTTTGAATGTCGATGTCTGCCCATGTTTTTTTGATCGTTTTGACCACATGCATGATATCAATAACGACGATGTGACGATCCTTTTTACTGACATGATACACCGGTATTTTGCTAAGCTTTTGCACAGCAAACTCATCACCAGTGATTTGGGCGATATCTTCTAAATAAATGAGCTGATCATTACCGGTCTTGATTCGATGGCGCAGCCGAAGAAAGATTTGTCCGTCCATCCCAGTCACTTCCTATACGATGGGTTAAAAATAGTATGTGGTGAAAAATGGTTCTCATACCGAAAGAACTTAATTTACCGGTAATTACCACACAAAAAAAGCCAGCCGAATTGGCTAGCTGTCTTTTTGATCCATCTGCGTTTGGATTTGTTTTAAAATTTTCTTTTCAAGCCGCGAGACTTGCACTTGTGAAATACCGAGCCTCTCTGCTACCTCAGATTGTGTTTGGTCTTTATAATATCTTAAGTACACAATGAGTTTCTCTCGTTCTTCCAGCTCCTTAATCGCTTCTTTCAGCGCAATTTTATCAAACCATCTTTCTTCTGAATGATCAGCAATTTGATCAAGCAATGTAATCGGGTCTCCGTCATTTTCATACACCGTTTCATGAATCGAAGACGGTGAGCGGACCGCTTCTTGGGCGAGGACGACATCCTCTGGTGTGATATCAAGATATTCGGCAATTTCCTGTACGGTCGGCATTCTTCCATGAGACTTAGACAATTCATCTCTTGCTCGCCGAATTTTATTTCCGAGTTCTTTTAATGACCGGCTCACTTTGACTGTACCATCATCCCGAATGAACCGCTGAATTTCACCTATGATCATTGGTACAGCGTAGGTCGAAAACTTCACATCATATGACAAATCAAATTTATCAACAGATTTTAGTAGTCCAATACAGCCGATCTGAAACAAATCATCTGGTTCATATCCTCTATTTAAAAAGCGCTGAACAACGGACCAAACAAGACGCATGTTTTTTTCTACGAGGAGGTCTCTTGCTTGCTGATCACCATCTTGGCTTTTTTTGATGAGCTCTTTCACTTCATCATTTGACAGCTGGGCTTTTTTTGCTTGCTTTTTTACCTCCACATCCATATGAGCAGCTCCTTTAATTACAAAGCGCTTTGCTTTTTGATAGATGCTTTGTTAAACGGATGGTTGTACCCATTTCTGGTGATGAGTCTATCATGACATCATCCATAAAATTCTCCATAATGGTAAAGCCCATTCCAGAGCGTTCTAAATCTGGTTTTGTCGTGAAGAGCGGCTGTCTTGCTTCCTCAAGATCTGTAATACCCATGCCTTCGTCGCGGATGGTGAGGTACACGACGTGGTCATCAAGTGTGACATGGATATGCACCTTGCCATCTGGATTTCCATCATAGCCATGGATAATGGAGTTTGTCACCGCCTCTGAAACAACGGTTTTGATTTCTGTTAATTCATCTAATGTTGGATCAAGCTGGGCGATAAACGCCGCGACCGTCACCCTTGCAAAGGATTCATTTTGACTTAAAGCAGAGAAGGTCAGATTCATTTCATTTCTCATGATGCCACCCCCAATGTTTGTAATGCCGTTTGCTCTGAAGGCTCCATACGGATGATTTTAAACAAGCCAGACATATCAAATAAACGGTTCACCGCAGGCGAGATGGCACAGACGACCATTTCTCCGCCAAGCTGCTTAATTTCTTTATATCTTCCTAAAATCACTCCGAGTCCTGAGCTGTCCATAAATGATAAATCAGCCAAATTCAGCACAATGTGGCGAATGTCCTCTGTTTCTAAATAATTCGTCACCTTTTGTCTCAATGTTTCTGCGGAGTGATGATCGAGCTCTCCTGTTAATCGAATGCAAAGTACGCTCTCTTTTACTTGAAAATCAATATCAAGGCTCATCTTTATATTCCTCCTTGCTCTAATTTCGGATAAAGAGTGTTTCTCTTTTATATGAAGTAAATCCTTCACCATGACAAAACTAGTGACCATTCGTCACATTTAGATGTTCTTTTCTTCATCCTCATAGCAAAAAGACTGCCAATTTACAGCAGTCTTTCACTTTTTATTTCCATTTCACAAATTCAGCTATCGCTCGTTTGAAGAACGTCCAAACGCCCGCCCTTTCCATTCCTTCTTTGGCTTCTACTGGGCTTTCATGCAGCACTTTACCGTCTTTTTTCAAGACAATTGTGCCAAGTTCCGTTCCTTTTGAAAATGGGGCCGTGACATCCTGAGACAATTTGATTTCCTTTTTAATCTGATCCACATTTTCGCCTTTTTTCGTTAAAAGGGAGATTGGCTCAGAGGTGACAAGCTGAATGTTTTTCTTTTTCCCTTTGCTCACCTTGATCTCCGCCACATCTTGTCCTCGTTTGTAAAGCGGATGAGTCGTATATTGACTGAATGCATAGTCTAACATTTTGACCACTTGAGCGTTTCTGTCTTTCGGTGTACTTGCGCCGAAGACAACTGCAATGACGCGCATGTTGCCTTTTTTAGCAGATGCAGTTAAACAGTATTTTGCTTCGCCTGTAAAACCTGTTTTCACCCCGTCGACACCTGGATAAAATTTAATCAGACGGTTCGTGTTTACAAGCCAGAATTTTTTATCCGTGTTTTGGCGGAGATAGTCTTCGTAAACACCTGTGAATTTAGTAATTTGTTCATATTTCAACAGCTCTTTTGTCATTTTTGCCATATCATGAGCTGTACTGTAATGGTCTTTTTCAGGAAGACCTGTTGGGTTTTGAAAGACCGTAGAGGTGAGGCCAAGCTCTTTTGCCTTTTTGTTCATTTGCTCGACAAACTGCTCTTCAGATCCTGCAATATGCTCTGCCATCGCAACAGAAGCATCATTTCCAGACGCAATCGCAATGCCTTTCAGCATTTCTTTCACGGTCATTTCTTCTCCAGGTTCAAGGAAGATTTGTGAGCCTCCCATTGATGCTGCGTAGTCGCTCGTTCTGACTTTGTCCGTCATTTTTAGCTTTCCTTGATCGATAGCTTCCATAATAAGAAGCATCGTCATGATTTTGGTCATACTTGCGGGTGCAAGCTTTTCATCGCTATTTTTGTTGTAAAGCACTTTTCCAGTGTCACGTTCTATTAAGATCGCTGATTTGGCTTCGTGTGCCAATTCTGTTGTTTGTTTTTCTCCTGGTTTTTCAACCTTTTCTTTTGCTATCGCTGATGGTGAAACCATTGAGATAAGGATCATTAAAATAAACAATGCACATATATGACGTTTCAAGTGGCAGACCTCCATTATCGTAATCCTTTCTATTTTTTCCTCATATAGGCTGTTTTATTCAGAGATCGTTTGATTGCCGTAAAAAAAGCCTTCTGCTTAATAAACAGAAGGCTTTTGAAAATGATTTATGAGAGTTGTTTCACCACATCTTTGACTAAATCAAGAAAACTTGCTTTCACTTTTTCCGTTACTTCAATGACTTCATCATGAGAGAGCGGCTGATCTAAAATTCCTGATGCCGCATTGGAAATGCATGATATACCAAGTACTTTCATTCCTGCATGACGCGCTACAATCACTTCTGGAACAGTCGACATTCCTACAGCATCTGCTCCCAGTGTTCTGAGGAAACGAACTTCAGCTGGTGTTTCATATGAAGGACCTGTCATCCCTGCATAAACACCCTGCTGTACAGATATGCCTAGGCGCTGAGCTGTTTCCTTTGCAAGTGTCAGCAAATATTTATCATACGGGGCAGACATGTCAGGGAAACGTACACCTTGACTGTCATTTGGCCCAATTAAAGGATTGGTCCCCATCATATTGATATGGTCTGTAATCAGCATGAGATCGCCCGGATGGAAGGACGTATTTACGCCGCCGGCAGCATTTGTCACAATACATGTCTCAATACCAATTTCTTTCATCACACGGACAGGAAACGTCACTTGCTTCATATCATATCCTTCATAGAAATGAAAACGTCCTTGCATCGCACAAACGACAATGCCTTTCAGCGTGCCGATGACGAGCTGTCCTGCATGGCCTTCTACTGTTGAAACAGGGAATCCAGGAATATCTTCATATTTCAATTTGATTGGATTTTCAATTTCATCTGCTAAAATGCCTAGCCCTGAACCTAAGATCAATCCAACTGTTGGTACGTTTGTCGATGCTTGTTTAATATATGCCGCCGCTTCTGAAAACTGTGCTCCCACGAGATTTCCCCCTATTTGAGTTTAGATAAAAAGCTTGTTCCGTATTTTGGCATCGTTGACTTGAAATTGTCTGCAACCGTTGCCCCTAGATCAGCAAAGGTTTTTGCTGTTGGCAGTTCATTTGCTTCCTGATGCTTTTTGCTGTAAGCAATGAGCGGAACGTATTCTCTTGTATGATCTGTTCCGTGATGAACCGGGTCATTTCCATGATCTGCTGTAATCACTAGAAGATCATCCTCTTTTAACAGGTTAAACACTTCAGGAAGACGTGCGTCAAATTCCTCTAGTGCTTTTCCGTAGCCCTCTGGATCTCTTCTATGTCCGTAAAGAGCATCAAAATCAACAAGGTTTAAAAAGCTGATTCCTGTAAAATCTGTTTTAAGTGTATCGACCAGCTTGTCCATTCCGTCCATGTTTGATTTCGTTCTGAGAGAAGATGTAATTCCTTCGCCGTCATAAATATCAGAGATTTTTCCGATGGCAATCACATCGAGCCCATCATCCTTTAGCTCATTCATGACTGTGCGGTCAAATGGTTTTAAAGCATAGTCATGACGGTTTGGTGTTCTGACAAATGCACCAGGCTCCCCAACAAACGGACGAGCGATAATGCGTCCAACCATATATTTTTCATCTAGTGTGAGTTCACGTGCAATCTCACAAATACGGTAAAGCTCATCTAATGGAACCACTTCTTCGTGCGCAGCAATTTGCAGCACAGAATCCGCAGATGTATAAACGATTAAATCGCCTGTTTTCATATGCTCTTCGCCAAGCTCGTCTAAAATTTCAGTACCAGACGCAGGTTTATTTCCAATAATGCCTCTGCCTGTTTTTTCTTTTAATTCATTTAAGAGTTCATCTGGGAACCCGTCTGGAAAGACTTTGAACGGAGTGTCTATGTAAAGACCCATGATCTCCCAGTGTCCTGTCATTGTGTCTTTACCATTTGATGCTTCTTGCATTTTTCCATAATACGCAAGCGGTTTTTCGTCCGCTGGAATTCCTTTGATTTCTTTGATATGACTCAGCCCAAGCTTCGCCATATTGGGCATATGAAGCCCGTTCATTTTTTCAGCAATATGTCCAAGTGTATCTGCACCTACATCATTAAAGTCAGCAGCATCGGGAGCTTCCCCAATTCCTACTGAATCCATCACAACGAGGAAAATGCGGTTATACTGATAATCAGGCATTAAAAAGCGCCTCCTTCAATATTCTTGTCTTTTGACCTTTAATAGACAAAGAGGTCAGACATCTCAAGTATAAACCGTTTACAAGCCAGTTGACAACCATAAACGGCGCAAACATGAAAAAGCATGACACACGTTCTCTGTGTCATGCTTTACTTATGCCCTTGGATGGAATTTGTGATACACATCTTTCAGTCTTGTTTTCGTCACATGTGTATAAATTTGTGTCGTTGAGATATCGGCATGTCCTAGCATCTCCTGCACGGCTCTTAGGTCTGCACCGTTTTCAAGCAGATGCGTGGCAAATGAATGCCGGAGTGTATGAGGTGTGAGTTCTTTTTGAATCCCTGCTTCGAGGGCTCGTTTTTTTAAATTCTTCCAGAATCCTTGCCGCGACATTTTTTTACCGTGATGATTGAGAAATAAGGCATCTGCCGGCTGTTTTTTTAACAGCTTGCTTCTTCCTTTTTCGATATATTCTTCAATCGCACTTGCAGCAGCTTCACCAATTGGGACAATTCGCTCTTTTCTTCCTTTACCGAAACAACGGATAAAGCCCATTGTGAGATGAACATCGGCAAGGGTCAGATCCAGCATTTCACTGACGCGAATGCCCGTTGCATATAAGAGCTCAAGCATCGCTTTGTCACGGTAATCGAAGGGAGTGTGCTGATTTGGTGTATCAAGCAGCTTTTCGACTTCCCCTAGCGATAGAACTTTTGGTAGTTTCCGCTCTGTTTTTTGCGATTCAATGTTCCATGACGGATCATCTGTTGTCACTTTTTCACGAAGCAGAAATTGATGGAAGGAACGGATCGAGGAGAGATGCCGCACTGACGTTTTACTCGATTTTCCTTCCTCCTTTAACTGCTTTAAATAATGAATGATATGCAAGCGGGTAACATCTTTGATATCCGTCAGCTGCTCATGTGTCATTAAAAAAGACAAGTAGTTCTGTAAATCTCTTTTATAAGAAACAATGGTATTTTCAGAGAGTCCTCTCTCTACTGTCATGAAATGAATAAAGTCGGATAATTGATCTTTCAATGATTTCTACTCCCCGTTTTGATAAAAATAAATCAATCGGTCTTGCCAGTTGTCTTGATTCGGCTGATCCATTTCCATCACTTTAATTGCTGCACCCTCTGGTTTATCATAACGATGGTAGCTTTCATATTCTGAATTTATCCATATCATAGCATAATAGAACAGGACGGTAAAACCAGTAAACAAGATAAAGACTTTCATCACTTCACCTGTTGTTTTGAGCCATTTTCGCATGATCTTCATGTCCTTTCTCAGCTTTTCATTACTTCAGCATATGCCAGGTAGGACAAGGATTATACAGCGAAAATGCAAAAAACCTCTTCATCTTAAATGAAAAGGTTCCAATTCGGATTATTTGCCGGATTCATCATCATGACACCGGTGGCAGATACCGTGGAATGTCAATCTATGATCCTTAATTTTAAATTTCCAGTCACGTTCAATAATCTCTTCAACGTCTTCTAATAAATCATCTTCTATCTCATCGACTGTCCCGCACTCCATGCAGACAAGATGATGATGGAAGTGAGCGGCCCCTTCTTTGCGAAGATCATATCGCGAAACGCCGTCTCCAAAGTTAATTTTATCAACAACTTTCAGTT
The DNA here is from genome assembly GCF_003431975.1 of Bacillus pumilus. Lineage (GTDB taxonomy): Bacteria > Bacillota > Bacilli > Bacillales > Bacillaceae > Bacillus > Bacillus pumilus_N. The sequence continues at coordinate 2,272,178 of NZ_CP027116.1, forward strand.
CAGTTAACAATTCTAACGTCCGATAAACAGTAGCAAGACCAATTTCAGGAGACTTCTCTTTTACGAGGAGGTATACATCTTCTGCACTTAAATGGTCTTCTTCATTCTCAAGCAGTACTCTTACTGTTGCTTCACGCTGTGGCGTGAGCTTATAGCTGGAAGAATGAAGCTGTTTCTTTATTCGATCAATCCGATTTTCCATTGACTTTCCCTCCTACGCCACATTACTTGATCATTATATCAAATGATGTGCTGAGAGCCAACTATAATCATTTTAAATTGATAAATAAATTGATTATTACTTAATAACGATTATAAATTTTATAAAAAAAGAACCCCCGCTAGCTTTTTCATCAGCATGAACGATACGTACGATTCAAAAAAGGACGAAAGTGCGGCAAGCGCTAAAATCATCAGCAGAACAGATGCATACCGGCCAAACCACTGGACGGGCGCTTGACTGATGGTTTTTTTCATAAATAGCTGACCAATGAGACGGATGGAAAACGCAATCGCACAAGTACCAATCACTAAATAGGCTGGAATGAGCAAGATGTTTTGTGGAAGTACGGATACGAACGAAAGGAAAAAGCCATTCAGCCCCATTTGATTGACTAGAAAACCAACAGTAAACCCAACGACAATGCCTTTTAAAAATATCATGAGAAAGATGAGCGGCAGGCCAATGATAGATATTCCTAGTATCCACATAAGACCTAAATACTTCATATGGTGCAAAAAGCTTTGCAAAAACATGTCTTTTGATTCTGCTGCTTTCTCATTCGTCAACTGACCAAAAAATTGATTTAAATAATAGAATAAATCCTCTTTCTGACTGATTGTCATACTATTCACGATGACAGCCCCAAAGATCACGCCCATTAAAAAGAGTACCGAGACGAACAAATAAATCGATAGATGGTCTTTTACGTGCTGAAGTAGATGTTCCTTCCAAGACTTTTTCCGCATGCGTCTTCCTCCCAAATAGTAAAGGTTACTAGATTCTATGAGAGAGATTACGAAACATGACAGTTTTATTGAAAGAAAAAAGAGAAAGCAGCCTGAACACTGCTCTCTCTTTTCAATTATCGGGCGGCTTTTTGTACGTTCACAAGCCCAGCACCATAATAAAATGGTTCTCCAAGTTTTGCAGCCGTTTTTGAAAGTCTCTCGCGCACCTCATCGTTTGTCAGATTCGGATGTTTTGATAGAATGACAGCAGCAGCGCCCGCTACATGCGGTGATGCCATGGATGTTCCGCTCTTGTAGCCATATTCGTTATGAGGAATGGTGCTCAGCGTTGAAACGCCCGGTGCTGAGACTTCTACTTCTTCTCCAACCGAAGAATCAAAAGCTCTCTGCTTTCTTTGGTCAACAGAGGCGACCGCCATCACCGAGCTGTACTTGGCTGGATAGTCAATCGTATTGAGAGAGCCATAGCTTCCTGCATTCCCAGCCGAAGCGACGATGAGAATCCCTTTGTCATATGCTCGATCTACCGCTTCTTTCAGCGCTTCAGATTCACTTGCTCCGCCCATACTAATATTGATGACATCCATGTCATTCTCAATGGCCCATTCAATCCCTTTAATGATCCAGCTGTAATAGCCGTCACCATTTTCATCTGCGACTTTGACAGCATAGATAGAAGCTTCTGGCGCAACACCAACAACACCCACCTTATTATCTAACGCGGCAATTGTGCCTGCCACATGCGTTCCATGTTCATGCGGGTCAATAAGCGGATCAGACTCTGTTGGAACAAAGCTGACCCCGCCGGTGACATGTAAATCTTCATGTTTGCCATCGATACCGCTGTCAAGAATAGCTATTTTGACATTTTGTCCGGCATATCCCCGTTTATGTACCTTTTGTGCTTTGATGCTTTTGATGCCATATGGGATCTTTTGACCGCTTGTTTTTGCTTTTTGGTCCTCTTCAATGAAAGTCACTTCTTTTGCTTCATTCAGTTTATCTTTCGATGTTTCATTCAACGAGACTTTCATCATATCTATTTGGTCTATGGATTCTTTCACATGCCCACCAGCTTCTTCTACAAGCTGTTTTTGTGTGTTGTCTTGAACGGAAGAAGAAAAACCGATCATGTACTCTTTTTTCGCTTGCTCCTTTGCAGAAATATCTGACGCGCCGAACGTAACCGATGCCAGCATCATACTTGCCATACAAAGCCCTGCTCCAATTGACTTGACGTTCACGATACTCACTCTCCCTTTCGTTTCTTTTTGTCATTTAACTACATTTTTAGACAAAAAGAAACGATCGTTTGTCCTATTTTTTAAAATTTTTCCAATTATTTGATCTAGCTGTCACAAAAAAGCAAAATAAAAATGCTTATGATCCTCTTGATAGTGATCATAAGCATTCCTTCTTTTATGTTTTTTCATGATGTGCTGCAAGGCTTCTTGTTTTGTCCTTGTTTTTCTTTCATGTGTGCTAAAATGCGGCATGTTTCCTCTCGACAGTTCCGGGTTTCGGCTTTGCTGTCTTTGGATATGTTCTCGTTTTTTCTTTGCTTTGCTTTTTCCCATATGGCAAAACCCCTTTCGTTGACGTTATGATACACGATATGACACAAAAAAGATAGACGTATACACGCCTATCTATCTGTTTTCACCATATCAAGATGTGGAATCCCATCTTCATCATAACAAGCGGAAACGGCCTTAAAACCAAAGGATTCGTAAAACGATTTCAGGTAGGCTTGTGCCTGAATTTTGACACTTGTTTCACCTAATTCACTCAGCTTTTCCAAAGCTTTGCTGAGCAGCTGTTTTCCATAGCCTTTTTTTCGCCCGGCCTGCGTGACAAGAACGCGGCCAATGGATGCCTCATCATACATGATTCCGCTTTGAAAAATTCGGCAATACGCCACAATCGTGCCGTTTTCTTTCGCCATCAAATGAAGCGCTTCTTGATCCCGATGATCAATTTCAGGGTAAGGACATGTTTGTTCAACAACAAACACGTTGACCCTTTCCATTAAAATCAGGTATAGGTCCTCTTTTGTCAATTGTTCAAACGTTTCACATGTCCAGTTAACTTGATTCATGATTGATATCCACCTTACCGTACACTCCGCCCCCGCCAGCGATCAGGTCAACTTCACCTTTTCTTGCTTTGATGATGTAATTGGCTGTTTTTTCTGGCAGGACAGCTTTTAGTTCTTGTTCTGTTGCTTGATGAAGGATATTCATCTCTGTATGAAACACGCCTTTTAGCTTCTCCAGCGTCTTGGCTCCGACACCCGGAATAAATTGAAGCGGGAGCTGATGAACATAAGGAGGTCTCGTTCCTTTGTCACGTTCTTGGTCCGCAAGCTCCTTTAAACGCTCACTCACCCCTTTTGTCATCCGGGTATGTCCGCATGCATGACACTTTTTTTGATCTAGCGCGCGAGATCTTTCCCCGCATTTTTCGCAGGTTGTATGATAGTACTTCCCAAGCCTCGGGGCGAGTCCATAATTGCCTGTGATGGCTCTTCCCTCTTTCCCTTCAAGGGCTAGTTTGAATTCGGTAAAAGAAGCATGATCCATTCGGATTTTTGTATATTCTCGCGCGATTTTTCCTAAAGAATGAGCGTCTGAATTCGTTAAAAAGGGATAACGATTCAGCTCACTTAACTGGGACGCCATTGACGTATCGCAGCTAAGCCCTAGTTCCACAGCATCAATGAGGTCTGGATCGAATACTTCGGTTAAAGAAGTGTTGACCCCTTTGCCAAATAAGCTTTTATGCGGCGTGAAAATATGAGCAGGAATAAACAAGCCCCCTAGTTCCTTGACCTTACGCTGAAGTGTTTTTCCATCGACATAGAGGCGCTGCGAGCTCAAATGCACATTTTTCATATGAAGTGCGAGCCATGCGGAGAACTCAGACATTTTGTGAAGTGTAGGCATAAATGCCAGTACGTGAATCGGACCTTTTGAATGGTCATCATTGATTTCTACTTCACTGCCTAAAAGGAGCACGGTCTGTCCAAACGATAGACCGCCATCAGTCAGTTCAGTGTACTTGCCTTCCTCTACACCTTCTATTAATTCTTCTAGGACTTCTGGAGATTGTGCATCAATCACACCAATCATCCCCATCCCTTTACTTTGCGCTGCTTCAATGAGAATTTGGTCTATGGTCAGTGACCTTGCACCTGTAATTTTGACAGCTCTGCCTGTTCTTGTTCTGCCAATATGAATATGGATGTCTGCAAAGAACTCCCTCATTTTGTTGACTTAAGTACCTCTTGCAGTTGTAAATACTGAATGGCATAGGCTGTTTTTGCATCATAAATATGCTGCTCTTCAATCAGGTGCAAAGCTTCTTCTAAGGAAACTTCCATGACTTCAACAAATTCGTCTTCATCGAGCTCTCTTTTCTCTTCAAGCGGAACGAGCTGATCTGCAAGATAAATATGGACGATTTCATCTGCGAAACCAGGTGATGTATAAAAAGCCGTCAGCTTTTGAAGCTTCTGAGTGGTGTACCCTGTTTCTTCTTCTAATTCTCTCAATGCGGTATGATTTGGCTCTTCCCCTTTTTCTAACTTTCCAGCTGGAATTTCAACGATGGCTCTCTCTAATGCTTTACGGTATTGCTTGACCAAGATGATTTTATTTTCGTCTGTACGCGCAATGACGGCTACTGCACCTGGATGTTTGATGATTTCGCGTTTGCCTTGTTTACCGTTTGGCAATTCTACATCTTCAAGAACCAAATCAATAATTTTTCCGTTGTACAATTCTTTAGTCGCTAATGTTTTTTCTTCAAAGTCTTTCAATTTTGTCAGCTCCTCGTTCTACTTTCACTTTTTTACTTCATTCATTTTAACATAGATGATTTGGAAGAAGTGAAATGCGAACACTTGCCTCAATGCGCCATTTGAAATCACCTAGCTTGAATTCCAGATTTTTTTCACTTAATGTGAAAGGATAGGAGTGTGATGGAATTGAAAAAAAGACGAATTGGTACATCGGATCTTTTGGTGAGCGAGGCGGCATTAGGATGCATGTCCCTTGGAACGGACAAAGAAAAAGCGCTCTCTTTATTAGATGAAGCCTTAGACCTTGGAATTAATTATTTGGATACAGCTGATTTATATGATTTTGGGGTAAATGAGGAAATTGTCGGAGAAGCCATTAAGAACAGACGACAAGATTTGATTTTAGCGACAAAAGGCGGTAACCGCTTTGAAAAAGGCAAATCCGGATGGGACTGGGACCCTTCAAAGGCGTACATAAAAGAGGCCGTAAAACAGAGCCTCAAGCGGCTGCAAACAGATTATATTGATTTATATCAACTGCACGGAGGCACGATAGATGATCCGATCGATGAGACGATTGAGGCCTTTGAAGAATTAGTGGAAGAAGGCGTTATTCGCTATTATGGCATCTCTTCTATCCGTCCAAATGTCATTAAAGAATATGCCAAAAAATCGAACATCGTCAGTGTGATGATGCAATATAGTTTACTCGACCGACGTCCAGAAGAATGGTTCTCTCTTCTTGAAGAACAGAGCATTAGCGTCGTCGCCAGAGGGCCTTTAGCGAAAGGGCTTTTAACCGAAAGACCACTTTCTCAAGCAAGTGCAGCAATTCAAAAAAATGGCTTTCTTCAATATTCATTTGACGAGCTCCAGCAGGTCATTCCTTCTTTAAAGAAAGTCGCTTATGACCAATCACTTACAGAGCTGTCCATACAATATTTGCTTAAGCATTCAGCAGTCAGTTCTGTTGTTTTTGGCGCAAGCTCGTTGAAACAGCTAAAAGAAAATGTGGCAGCAGCAAATGCACGTTCTTTAAGTGACCAAGAAGTAAAAGCATTGACTTACTATACAAAACCATCTGTGTATGAGGCGCACCGGGTTAAATAAGATAAAAAATGAGAGGGGCATAAAGCCCCTGTACTCTTATCTGTTTGCGCTTTCATAATACGCATAATTTCCGGCTTTGCCTTTAAGGTGAAATGTAGTACCAAAACGTTGAAAATTATTTGCAAATACGCCATTATCTGAATGCATACATAATCGATTACCTCCACCTTTAAAAGGAGTTACGGAACAATCAACAATTGTAGTCACCGACGTACGAAAATCCGCTTCCGTTGAATTAGTTGTAGCAAGAGCTTGTCCAGAAACAGGTAAAAGTAATCCTAAAGATAAAGCAACTCCAGCCATTGTTCTTCTCAATTTCATGTAAATCATCTCCATTTCCAAATTTTGTAATACATTTTCATTATAAGGAGAATAACCTTCTATTAAAAGGGTATTAAATACTATATTTGTAACAAAAAGGGAATTAAATCAATCAATATCCCCGTTTCTTCTATTTGATCACGTATAAAATAAGTGATGGGATTTTAAAAAAAATCATATTGTCACTAAGCTGAAATGAAAAGAACTCTTCAATGATGCCAATGAAAAAAGGAAGCATCAGTGCTCCCTTTTTTAGCTTTTATATTTTCTCCAGTCCAAATGACTTTCATCTAGCAGCTCGGAGAAGCTTTTATTTTTTTCTTTTTCTTCCTGCTGCCGAAGGAGGTCTTGTCGTTTTTGTTCTTCTCTTTTTTCTGTCTGGGCGGCAAGGTTCTGCTTCATTTGAAGGGGCTGCTGTTTGACGTTATCGTTTATGCCGTCCTTTAATTTCGCTTGATCTTGATTGGTCTTTTTCATTGTGCCTCTCTCCTTTTAATTTAAGTGTATCATCCGTTTTATTTGCTGAGCAAGAGGCACGCCATTCTCCCAACATGTGGTATGATCATCATAGAAAAAACTTCGGAAAGGAAGAATCAGCTAGATGAAAAAATGGATCGCTATACTTTTTTTGATATTATGTCCACTCGTTGCAATCGGTATTTTTTTCACTAATAAAATGATGTATATTCGAAAATTAACGGATGATGAGCTCATGAAACGAGAATCAGATGAAGGCCACTATCGTCACGATGAGTTTCAACAGCTTAAAAAAGAGAAAGTGTGTATTCCTTCAGCATTTGGTTATGATCTTCATGGCTATTTTGTGCCATATGTACATGCAACGCGCACGATCGTACTTTGTCATGGTGTCACAGTCAGTTTGATTAATTCCGTTAAGTATATGAAATTATTTCAAAAGCTTGGATGGAACGTGATGCTTTATGATCATAGAAGACATGGAATGAGCGGCGGAAAAACCACGAGTTATGGATACTATGAAAAAGAAGATTTAGCGCAGGTCATGAAATGGCTCAGAGAAAGACTCGGGGACAATGCCATCATCGGCATACATGGAGAATCGATGGGTGCTGTCACGACTTTGCTATATGCTGCAAAGCCGGAGGCAAACGCTAATTTTTACATAGCAGACTGTCCTTTTGCTTCTTTCGAGGATCAGCTTCTGTATCGATTAAAAACAGATTTTCGTCTTTCAGGACAATGGATTCTTCCACTAAGTGATCAAGTATTAAAATGGCGAGACGGATACAGCATTCGGCAAGTTTCGCCTCTTGATGTAATTGATCAGGTGAAAGAGCCTGTGCTGTTTATCCATAGTCTTCATGACGACTATATCCCCTGTGAGCAGAGTCAGCAGCTGTACGATCGAAAAAAGGGTCACAAACAGCTATTTATTGCGCCGCACGGGGCGCACGCAATGTCTTTTAGCGAAAATAAGGAAGCTTATGAACAAGAAGTTCAAGCATTTCTTCAACAGTTTGAATCGAATAAAGATAAAAGAGGAGAATGAACAGCGGTTCGTCTCCTCTTTTTGAGCTAACTTATGCGATAGTCACCACTGTTGTATGGTGTCTGCCCGCCAGCTCCATATGGCTCTCTTCCGATTGCTGCTGACTCATGACCGATAATCCTGCAGTTGCTGCCAATAAAAGAACTATCAAACTCGTTTTCATATAAATGACCCCCATTTTGAATTTTTGATATAGCTTGAATCTTCCTTTCGTAAAACCGGGTAGATGCTTCATACAGGCCAAGCTCATTGTAATAATGAGCCGCATCAAGTGCCAATTCCTCAATATCTGGGTATAAGCGCTTGTCCTCGAGCAGGTCTAATGTATCGTCTATGATCGTTATTTCTGCATCAACATATAATGCTTTTAAGAACTGAAATTTGCAGATGTAAATTTCATCTTCTAATTCACAGGCTTTTATAATACCTTGTTGATAGAGGGTTAACGACTCTTCAATTTGTTTTTGTTTAAACAGGATTTGTGTCAGCATAAATAGTGGGTCTAGAGAGCGATTAAGATGGGTTAAATTCTCCTTTTCAAACACTTCAAGAGAGTCTTTCAAATAACGGCTTGCTTCTGCAAGATCGTTCATTTGATAATAACAGTTACCTAAGTTGAAAAGGGCCGAACCAATGACTCGAGGGTTTCCAATTGAGCGTGCTCGTTTTAGAGCATTTTTAAAGTAGGGCAATGCATGTTCATAGCATTTCAAATCATCATAGTTTGCACCGATGACAAATTCACAGTGGATGATTCTCAGCGTGTACGTTCTGTAGGCAGAGTACGTATCTAACGCTTGCAAGGCATAGTGCATCGAAAAGTGGGTTTGTTTCATGTGGTAGTATATTTCCGCTAATTTAAAGTAAAATTCTGCTCTTTCTATATCATCTGATATGAGATTGAGCTTTTTTTCTGCCGATCGGTAATAGGCAATGGCACTTAAATAGTTTCGCTGTTCAAATTCAAACATTCCTGTAAAAAAATGAACATAGTATTCAAGCATATCCGTTAATTTCGTTTGCGAATGTTCAATCGTTTCTAGCAGATTTTTAATTTCTTCATCATTTGAGGCTTTCTTTGCCGGTTCAAAGTATTCAAGCATCACCTTATGGCGAAAATCCATCAGCTGGTAAAACAGCAACAAGTTTTGATCTTGCTCCATCTCCAGAATTTCCTGCTCGATTTCAGCCTTCAGCTTCTCTGCTTTCATCACATGAAATCCGCAAATCTGCCTATACCATTCGTTTATTTTGATTCCAACCTGAGGCGATGACAGCTTGAGCTTCAATTCACTTTAGCACCTCCCTTCTCATATACGATACATGTTGTATTCTATCATATTTCCTCGAATGGAAGAAATATGAAATGTCATTTTTCGCAAAGTTTTCGGTATCCCGCAATAAACGCTACCATTGCCTATTTTTCGGCATTTGCATCTATTATTTTTTAAGTTCTCGTTTTCTCATTTTGTCGAATTGTTTGTTGAAAACGGCTTTTTTGCGTTCTAAAAGATCATTTTACAGATTAGACAGTCCCGCTATTTGATGCGATGATGAAAGCACAAAAAAACCCTTTTCAAAAAGGGCTTTTATAATACATCTGTTACTTGTTCCATATTCTCTTTAATCCAATTGACAGCTAATTCGAGCGTTGGAAATTCTTCCGTTTCAAATGTGACTTCATCCTGAAGAAGCCAAACGTCCTTTTTCACCGAATCCATTCCACCTATTGACCAGTGCAAAAGGGTATAGGGATGATTGTTATTTAAAAACGACACCCATGTTTTATTTTGTGCCGTGTTTTGTATCACTCTAAGCTTCTGATCCACTACGTTTCCACCTTACTTTACAAGTATGCCCATTCTTGGACTGAGTATTTGCTGAGGACTTTTCAGCATCAATGTATTGGCTTTTTCATTAAAATCGATGGTCATTTCCTCATCAAAGAATACCTTCTGTGCAATGTGTATATATAGTTTTAAATGTTGGCTATTATTAAGTTGTTCCCATTCACCTGTTCTTTCACTTGTTAACCAAAGCATTGGTACGCCACTCACTGCACAGCCACAACCTTCTGAATCGTAGCGAAGCAGTAATTCCTTAGTTTCGTTTCCTGTTTGCTGTTTTTCTATATATGTTTTAGCCAGTTCTGTGATGTGAATATACATGGCGAACATCCTTTTTAAATTGATGCTTACATTGTAACACATAAAACACCATAAAACATGACACACGACTAAATCCGAAAGTCATATTCTTTGCAATACACACTCTTCTCACTAGGATTATATCTATCTATTGGCTCTTTTCGCTTCTTGTTTTTTAGAATTATACTTATGACGCTACCAATTTCAAAAGAATAAACAGGAGGTTTTAGATCGTGAAAAAAAGATTATCTCTCTGCTTCATCGGGGCACTGATATTTATGTTGAGTTTCGCTGTGCCAAACATGAAAGCGGCATCTGTCCTTGATAAAGTAAGAGAAAGCTATGCGACTTATACGGGATCTGGTTACTCAGGGGGCGCTGCTTTATTAGATCCTATTCCATCAGACATGAAAATTACGGCTTTAAATCCCCATGACTATAACTATAAAGGGATAAAGGCGGCACTTGCAGGGGCTTACCTTGAAGTAAAGGGTCCAAAAGGAAAAACCGTTGTGTATGTAACCGATAAATATCCAGAAGGAGCAAAAGGAGCTCTTGATCTTTCTCCTAATGCCTTTGCCAAAATCGGCAATATGGCAGACGGAAAAATCCCAATTAGTTGGAAAATTGTAAAAGCACCGATTAGCGGAAATGTAGCTTACAGAATAAAAGAAGGTAGCAGTGAGTGGTGGGCTGCGATTCAAGTGCGCAATCATAAATATCCGATTATGAAAATGGAATATTACAAAGATGGAAAATGGGTGAACATGGAAAAGACAGACTACAACCATTTCCTTGGATTTAATATGGGGTCTAAATCTCTTCCTGTTCGAATCACAGATATCCGCGGGGTCATCATAAAGGATAAATTACCCGCTCTTCCATCTACTGCTGCTTCACAGGCCTATATTGTAAAAGGCAATGTTCAGCTTCCTAATTAACGAGGAAAAGAGGTAGCTTATTTAAGAGCTTCCTCTCTTCCTTCTCTATCCCAGCGATATGCCTCATTTTCTATTTCTTTTATGATTTCATTCTTTCCTTCCATATAGCTTTGTATATCTTCCGGATACTGATTTGCTAATTGTTCCTTGACAGACGCATACGCTACAGCTCGTTCTGGATGGGCCCTTAAGTAATCTCGAAACAATAAATGCCTTTTCACATCAGGGTGATTCCTTTCATAAACATGGACATGATGCGTACGATTCAAGCCACCCTTTTGAAAAAAACGTCTCCCTTTTATGCCATTTTCACCGAGCGCTTGGTATCCAAGATGTTCAAATCTCTCTTTTTTTCTATCGATCTCTTTTATATGACTTACTTCTATTAAGATATCAATAATTGGTTTGGCAACAAGTCCTTCAACTGACGTACTACCAATATGATGTCCTTCTATCCAGCTCTTTTGAATGATTTGCTTGAGTCGCTGCTTTTCCTGATGGAATTCTTCATGCCATTCTTTTTTGAATTCGACAACCTCAACCTTTCGCCTCGGTGTCCATTTCATTTTTGATAAGGTGAGCTCTTTTGCAACATGAATCACATTTGTTTCAAGAAACCCTAACTTTTCGTATAGTCTTTTTGCAGGGGTGTTTTTTTGCCCTGTGGTCAGTTCTATAGGAACATTTTTCTCCATAATTGTAGACATAAGTCTTGTTCCAATACCCTGCTTTAGCGCTTTGGGATGCACAGCCAATCGACTAATGATCAAATAATCTTTCTGCTCTTCATAAGAGGCAACACCTAGTAAGATTCCCTTTTGCTCAAAACCAATAAATTGCTCTTTTGCTTTCATTACATCTTGAATGGTCTCTTTTAATGGCGGAAGGTCGGCATAGCCAATTTGTTCGGCTTCTTGTTGGTATGCAGCTAGTTGAATAAGTAAGATCTGCTTTGCTACATCTCCTATTGTTTGATCTAAATTGACAATCATGACATCACCTCTAACTTTTTCACAAATAAAACACGGTCTTCATTTATTCCATCATATTCTGAAAACACGGAGATTCCTTCTACAGTTTTATCCCCTTTTTCAATTTGAAAGCCCAATTTTGCATGATAGGCAATGGAGACTTTATTGACAGGAGCTGTGACAGCCTTAATCGTTGTTCTCCCTTCTTTTTTAGCCGCTTCATAGAACGCTTGATAGAGAATTTTGCCGATCTTTAATTTCCGGTGATCTGGATGTACCCCAACAAAATGAATATACGCTTCATCTGAATGAGATTGCGATAAAAAACCGACTAAAAAGCCAATCAGTTCACCTTTTTCAACGACGACAAAACTTGTTTGCTGAAAATGCTCAAAAAATAGTTTTGGCAATTTTGCACGCAAATCTCTGCCTCCCCACCAGTTTTTGATGACGGATGTGACGGCGTAAAAATCTGACGGCTTCACTTGACGTATCATGCTGACCTCGCCCCTTTTCATTTTTGGCTTACCGTTCTCTTTTTTCACAAAAAACTGTTGTTTCAATAGTCTACCTGTCCAATCAATTGTTTGTAAAGATTACGTATCAGTCTCATTTCCTTTCAGCTTTTTTGGTTCTTCGGTCTTTCAGCGTCATCTCCTTTTAAATCTTCACACTTATTTCAAAAAGTTCACTTTTTGTGCGAAAGTTTCATTCTTTTGTTATGTTAAGATGGTTCATATAGGAAATGTAACATATGTTTATTGGAGATGATGATATTGGTTTGGATTGTTACTTCACTTGTTGTGTTTAGTCTTTTAAAACTGCTTGTCACGTCACTGCCTTCTGGTGTCGTTGAGCGCCTTTTTAGCCGTTATGCGGTGCATGCAAAAATAACAAGTGATCAAACAACGATCATGTTTCAAGATCGTCCGCTCGATGATCAGCAAACATCTGAAATAATTCAACATTTTAATGATGCGATCTTTATTGAACGCTATTATATTTACCCGGGTGATGAAGAACGTTTTCTTCATCCTCAGGAAGGGCCGGCGCCGCTTACTATGCAAACAAAGCTTGGCAAGCATGACGTGACCCTTTATCTGTATCATTACGATGACCACGTGGATGTCGTGCGGCAGTTTACACATAAGCCGAAGAAAAAACTGACGGCCTATCGCTTGCGTTCTGAGCCGCTCCAAACATCCCACAACTTGGCACATGCTTAAAATATGTTGCATCAAATGAGACGAAGTGGAAGACACTTCGTCTTTTTTGTATGGATTTACACTCTTTTCTTTGAATGATTTACCAGTATCAATTTCGCCTTCTGACGGTTACAATAGTGACAGAACATACGTTCTAAGGAGTGAAAATCATGAATGAACGAGTCATTCTGCTTGTGGATATGCAATCGTTTTATGCGTCAGTCGAAAAAGTGGAGGCTCCCCACTTGAAGGATGTGCCGCTCATCGTCTCTGGAGATCCTGAGCGGCGGAGCGGGGTCGTACTTGCCGCCTGCCCGCTTGCTAAAAAACGGGGCGTCCAAAATGCATCAAGATTATGGGAAGCGCAGGAGAAATGCCCCGAAGCTGTCGTCGTACGCCCCCGTATGCAACGTTATCTTGATATCTCTGTCATGATAACAGAGCTGCTTGAACAATATACAGATCTTGTTGAACCCTATTCCATTGACGAACAATTTCTCGATATTACAGGCAGTCTGACACTACTCGGTTCTCCCCGCGAGATCGCTCAAAATATACAAACAACCATTTTGAACCAGACGGGTATTTACGCACGTGTTGGCATTGGCCCTAATAAAGTGCTCGCTAAAATGGCCTGTGACCATTTTGCTAAAAAAAATACCTCTGGCATCTATGAACTTCGTGCAGACAGTGTTGCTGCTGATTTATGGCCGCTTCCAATTGGCAAATTATTTGGTGTTGGTAAACGAATGGAGCATCATTTAAAACGAATGGGTATTAGTACCATTGGGACGCTTGCTGCTTATCCATTAGACCGGCTCAAAAAACGCTGGGGAATTAACGGGGAGCTTTTGCAGCGAACAGCTTTAGGGCAAGACCCCTCTCCTGTCACCATTCACACACATGATCAGCAAAAAGCGATTGGGCATCATATGACTCTTCCCCATGATTATGCATCTTTTGAAGACATCAAAGTCGCCCTTCTTGAATTGAGTGAAGAAGTGGCAAGACGCGCACGCTTTAAGCATTATCTTGGGCAAACCGTGTCTGTTGGCGTGAGAGGCGCTGATTTTTCTCATCCGACTGGATTTCATAGACAAATCAAGCTTTATTCGCCTACACAGTACGGGACAGATATTGCAGACGCAGCCATTCAGCTATGCCAGCAGCACTGGGATGGCCAGCCCATTCGCAGTGTGGGGATTACTCTCTCTCAGTTGCAGTCTGACAGTCAATATCAGCTGAATTTATTTGATCACCATATTCAAAAAGACAAACTCAGCAAAGTATTCGATGCGATCCATATGAAGTATGGACCTGCTGCCCTGCTGCACGCTTCGTCACTCACAAGCGCAGGGCAAGCGTATCACCGTGCCGAGAAAATTGGCGGACATTACAAATAACGGAGGCGAACAGTCATGAATCCCAATAAATTAACACCAGGATACAACATCATGTGGGAATCAAGCCGAATGATGCTTCCAGAGCACAGGGAACAGCTGCTTGCTCAAAAACGGAAGAAAAAAGAATACACCCCTCCTCCGCTGAGTACCGATCAGCTGGAGGAAATGAATTTTTTGATCACACAGTCGATTACTGAGGATCAAGCGATTTGCGTTACATATGCAGAAACAGGTAGGAAAGAGCAGTTTTGGGGCTGGGTAAAAACCATTCACTATGAAACGCAGTGCATAAAAATCGTCAATGATGAAGATGTTCTGAGCCTGTCTTTACAGCAAATCGTCGCGATTGACCTTGATTAAATGACCACGTGAATCAGCGGATCTACTAGACATAGAAGCACTGGAAGCAGACCAAATAGTGAGCCATTCAAGCTTCTCTACCATATGGCGAATGCCTTCTCCATCAAATTGTGTATTTAATTTGCACAATTTTTCATGTATGATTGGAACATCTTACAAACTCAGGGGAGAAACAGCATGAAAAATAACTTACGTACGTTACATCCACTTAGTTGGACGATCATCATCGGCACCATATTTGGCCGAATGGCGACGTCCATGAGCATTCCATTTTTGGCCGTTTATTTGACACAAGTCAAAGGTGCCTCAGCATCATCAGCTGGATTAATCATTGCCGTCAGCTCCCTTATTGGGATCGTTGCAAGTTTTTACGGCGGCTATATTTCTGACCGAATCGGAAGAAAAAAGGTGATGCTTCTCTCTATCTTCGGTTGGTCGCTTGTCTTTGTCGGCTTTGCATTTGCAGATGCCATTTGGGTCTTCTTTATCATGAACGCTTTGAACGGACTGTGCCGGGCACTGTTTGAACCAACATCTAAGGCGCTCTTATCGGATGTCACCCCGTCAAGTATTCGGCTGTTTGTGTTTAATTTACGGTATACAGCCATTAACATAGGTGTGATCTTCGGTCCGTTGCTTGGCCTATATCTCGGATCATCAAAAACAACCTTCCCATTTCTCGTCGCTGCCTTCATTTACTTGTTATACGGATTAACGCTGGCCTGGCAATTTCAGAAACATCCAATTGCTGCTCCAGAAAGCACGAAACAAATTGGTGTCAAAAAAGCCCTTTCCATTATCCAAAAAGATACAGTCTTTAGCATTATCCTTATCGGCGTTACCTTATGTTCATTCGGGTATTCACATTTGAGCTCAACACTGCCTCAATATTTATCCGCTTCGCCTATGATTGAGGATGGGCCGAAACTGTTTGGATATCTATTATCTTTAAATGCAGTTGTTGTCATTGTCGTACAATACCCGCTCATCATGATCGCCAAGCGCTACTCCACCATTTTGTCATTGACCACTGGAAATATTCTTCTTGCTGGCAGTTTGTTTGCCATTGCTTTTTCACAGAGTCTCGGAATGCTTGCTTTCATCATTGTCGTGTTTACAATTGGAGAGGTACTCCTGTTTGCGATGATGGATCTTTTTGTAGACAATGTGGCAAAGCCTGAAGTGAAGGGATCTTACTTTGGTGCGATGGGATTTTCTCAGCTCGGCAGCGTCATCGGTCCATTTGCCGGCGGACTGTGCATTGACTATTTTGGTGCAGCACATCCCCTCGCCATTTTTTCGGTCTTGTCGATCATCACCATCGCAGGTGTCCCGTTTTTACTCATTGGGTACTACCGCTTGAAAAAGCGATCGGCGGCTGCCGTCGCTGTAAAAGTAAGTGGAGGTCATTAAAGTTTGAGGGGTTTTCAGATTGTTGACAAAGGGCTAAAATGATGTTTATTTTAGCCCTTTGTCTTCTTTTCAGCGTGATAGAAAACCTTTGAAGTCTAGGAAGGGCGAGCACCGGAACGGAGCGAATTTGACATTCGGGAGTACCGGCGCGCAGACCTGACAAAGAATGCGAGGGTTTGTCTACACGCCGAAAACCGCTCTCGTTTGAGCGGTTATTTCTTTATACACGGCGTATAGCAATCTCTTCCACCTTATGCTGATCACCTTTTTTCAAAATGAGATCAGCTCGATATTTTGTCGGTAAAATATTTTGATATAAATTAGGGCGATTGACGGTATTCCAAATCGTACTTGCCATCTGATCTGCCTCTTCATCCGTCAAATCTTTATATTGATGAAAGAAGGATTCAGGGTCTTGGAAAGCTGTTTCCCTTAGCAAGCGGAACCGTTCTTTGTACCATGATTGAATTTGGGTTTCAGCAGCGTCTACATAAATCGAAAAATCAAAGAAATCTGATACAAACACACGCGGTTCATCCTTGAGATCATCCAGCGCTGGGGATTGCAGGACATTGATTCCTTCAATGATGACAATATCAGCATCCTCCACTGTTTCATATACCCCTTCAAGCCGGTCATAGGTCAGATGGGAATACACAGGGGCATGCACAGTTTGTTTGCCTGATTTTAATTCGTTTAAAAAAGACAACAAGGCTTTCACATCGTAGCTTTCCGGGAAGCCTTTCTTTTCCATAAGCCCTCGATCCTTTAATTCTTTTTGAGGATACAAAAAGCCATCCGTTGTCACAAGACTCACTTTCAGGCCATCTCCAAGCCTCGATAAAAGCGTTTCAATGATACGAGCCGTTGTGCTTTTTCCGACAGCCACACTTCCAGCAATCCCAATTAAAAAAGGAATTTTCGCATGATGCGGATAGTTTAAAAAGGCATTCACATGCTGGTTTTTCTGTTTCTCTGCAAAGACATGCAGTGTTAGAAAACGAATAAGTGGTATGTAAATATCCCGAACTTCTTCAAGTGATAAATAGTCATTTAATCCTTGAAGTGCTCTCGCTTCCTCTTCTGAAACAGATACAGGCATATATTCTCCAAGAGCTGACCAGGCCTCTCTTGTATGACGTGTATATAAGGTATTAAAATCTAGTCGTGTGTCACTCAAAGTCTTTCCCACCAATCTTCACTAAACTCGTTACCAAAAGACGATAATCCGATTGTAGCTTAAAATGAAGGCGCTGTCTTTATTTTTCAACTAAAGTTTGCTTCTTTTGCGAAAAAAAGCATTAAAAACAGGAAAATGAGGGTAAATAAGAGTATTCAGTTCGATAGATAGAAGGGAGCAGACCATATGAAATATGTGATGATTGGCGGAGATGCAGCAGGTATGAGCTGTGCTATGCAAATATATAGAGAGGATCCAGATGCACACATTGTTGCTTTTGAAAAAGGAGAGATTTTTTCATATGGACAGTGCGGCCTCCCCTACTTAATCGGCGGGCTCATTGATCATCACAGCAAGCTGATTGCACGCAGCGCTGAAACCTTTCGTGAGAAATATGGAATTGATGCCAGATGCTTACACGAAGTGACCTCCATTGATCCAAAGCAAAAAACGGTGTCAGGTCATCATACGAAAACAAAAGAACCATTTACGGAAAGCTATGACCGTCTCTTAATTGCCACAGGAGCAAGCCCCATTACTCTGGATTTAAACAAAAAGACGCTGGGCGGCATACACGTATTAAAAACCATTCCGCATGCGCTGTCCATATTAGACCATTTAAAAAAAGAGATCACACATGTCACCATTATAGGCGGCGGGTATATCGGCTTAGAAATGGCTGAAAATTTAAAAACGCTAGGGAAAAACGTACATATTATACAGCGGGGATCAACACTTGGTCCGGGCTTTGACCCCGATATGGCAAAACACCTCAAAGAAGAGGCAGATGCTAACGGCATTCGCGTAACGCTCGGGGAAACCGTGCAGACATTAGAGGGCGAATTTCATGTAACAGCTGTTCAAACAGACAAACAAACCATAAAAACGGATATGGTCATCATCGCCATCGGTGTCACGCCGCAAACATCCTTCTTAGACAAAACAGGAATTAAGCGGCTTGAAAATGGTGCCATTGTCGTCAATGAATACATGCAAACCAATGTAAAAGATATTTATGCTGCAGGGGATTGCGCAGCAACTTATCACCGTATCAAAAAATCACTCGATTATATTCCGCTCGGCACGACGGCGAATAAACAAGGAAGAATCGCTGGCTTTCATATGACGGGAACAAACCGGGCGTTTCAAGGCGTGACTGGAACAGCAGTCATGAAATTCATGAGCATGACAGCAGGGCGAACGGGCTTATCAGAAAAAGAAGCAGCAGCAGCTGACATTCCTTTTTCCACCGTCACGATTGACAGTACTGATCATGCTGGGTATTATCCTGATGCGCAGAAAATGAAAATCAAACTGATTTACAGAAGCGACAACGAAACCTTACTTGGTGCCCAAATCATCGGCAGAAACGGTGTAGATAAACGGATTGATGTGATGGCAACTGCTCTCTACCAAGAGCTGACTATAACAGATCTTGAAGATTTGGATATCAGCTATGCACCGCCATTTAACAGTGTATGGGACCCGCTTCAGCAAGCGGCAAGACGGATATAAAAAGACGATCACAATCAAGTCTCACCTCAAAAAAAAGAAACCAGTTCATGACCGGTTTCTTTTTTGTTATTTTTTCATCATCGCTTTGCGTGCTGCTTTTTCAAATAAAAATGGGAATAATTGATACAATTTACTGCCAGCATTCATCCATCCAGGCAGATTAATCTCTCTTTTTTTCGTCATCATGGCAGATACGACCTTCCCTGCCACCTTGTCTGCACTAAGTATCATGAAATCAACGTTCTTCACATATTCACCGCTTCGATCGGCGATCGTAAAGAAGTCTGTGGCAATCGGCCCTGGATTCACCGTTGTGACATGAATGCCGAGGTCTGCCAGCTCCATTCTGAGACTGTTTGAAAATCCAAGGACAGCATGCTTTGAAGCGGAATAAACGGCGGACTTCGGGGTCGCAATTTTTCCTGCCTGAGAGGCAATATTGATAATATGTCCATTTCCCCTCTGCTTCATCTCTGGAATGACCTTTTTCGTGCAGGCGATTAAACCAAACACGTTCACTTCAAACATCGACACCATTTCTTCAATAGACGTATCTTCAACGAGCTCAAATGCACCAAAACCGGCATTGTTAACCAAAATATCAACAGCACCCACTTCTTGATACGCGCGATCAATGTCTTCAAGTTGGCTGACATCCAGCTCCACGATACGACACACCCCGCCAGCGCTCGTAATTTTTTCTTTAACACCCGTTAGCTTTTCGATACGTCTTGCGGAAATAATGATTTCTGCGCCTTCTTCTGCTGCCAAGTGCGCCATTTTTTCACCAATGCCTCCTGATGCGCCTGTAATCCATATTCTCTTTCCTGTTAATCGCCCCATGCGTTTCACTCCTTAGTTTGCCCTATAATAGAGGATTCCGTCTTTTTGCACTTCTTCAAGTTGTCCAGCCTCTAAGAGGACATCCAGCTGCCCAACTGTCTCCGACATCGTTAAAAATAGAGCCTCTTCATAGAGCACTGGAAATAGCTTACGGCAGAGATGAAAGGCAGTCATTTCTTTTTGTTTGAGCAGCTGGTACATCGTATTTGCCCGTTTTTCCTGTTTCTTAAATCTTTCTTTAATCAATTCATGATGAGACGTGATGAGCTGACCGTGTCCTGGATAAATCGTCTTGATCGGCAAATGCAGTAATCGATTGAGTGATTCTTTATATTGAAGCAGTGATTTTTGACGCTCTTCCCCTTCATAGGGCGCTTCCATTAACGGATTTGAGGAAATGGTCGTCAAAAGCAAGTCTCCGCCGATGAATTGGCCCGTTTTATCATCTAAAAAGGAAAGGTGAGATTGTGCATGTCCCGGTGTTTCCATGACAAAGAAGTGCTCATGCCCGTTCAACCGGTCTCCTTCTTTGATAATTTCATCTAGATGTGCAGTACATGAATATGTATAAGATTGCTTCACGATTCTTTCACATTCATCTTGACGAAGCGGCACACCTAACTGCTGAAAAAAATGGTCCATAAAAGCAATTTGGCGCTGCTTAAACACTGGATCTTGGCTAATATACGGCTCATTTAACTCGTGTCCGATTACACGAACATGAGGTTTCATCAAATTTAAAAGACCGACATGATCAGCATGATGATGGGTCAACACGACTTGATCAATATCGTCTATCGATAAACGGTGCTCCTGTAATTGCGTGACAAAGGCACGTTCAGCCTCCTCTGTCATCGGTCCGCAGTCCACTAAGGTCACGGCCTCTCCTTTTAATACATATGCATGTACATCCCCAACAGCAAACGGTGTAGGGATGGATAATTGAATGATGTCTTCTTTCACTTTTATATGTCATCTCCTGCTTTTTGACTCATGGTTCATTACAACTCCGTCTTCTTTATTCATTGTATCTTGCAAAGGGCAGACTGTCATGCGGTTTAGACAGTCAATTTTTTTATCTGCCCCTATTGACACAAACTTGTCCATCGTTGCATAATGAACAACAAATATAAGATGCGCGGGTGACAAGGATTAGTAAGCAAAATAATGATGCAAGAGAGTGAGGTCCGCCGGCTGTAAGACCCCACCCTCCTCTTATTTGCTGAACCTGCCCTTTGAGCTGTTAGGCAAACCTAAACGTTTCCCGCGTTAAGGGACTGGAGCTGAGTATGCATATTTGCATGCTAATTGAGGGTGGTACCACGAAAAACCTTTCGTCCTTTTCAGGCGAGAGGTTTTTTATTTTCTACAAGGAGGAGCAGCTTATGAGTAAAATTGGATTTATTGGTGCAGGCTCGATGGCAGAGTCGATGATTAAAGGTTTATTAAAAAGCGGCATCATGTCAAATGAAGATATTATTGTCACAAACAAAACGAATGAAAAACGACTAGAAGAATTACAGAGGCGCTATGGGGTCAGAACGGATTTCTCGCGTTCTTTTATTTATGAAGAAGCAGATATTCTCGTATTTGCTTTAAAACCGAAAGATGCAGAAAGCGGAATATCTGATGTGCGACCTCATTTACATGGGCAGCTGATCATTTCAATTTTAGCAGGCATCTCCATTGAAACGATTCAACACTATGCGGGCGAGAAAACTGCAGTGGTTCGCGCGATGCCAAATACATCAGCAGCAATTCAGCAATCTGCAACAGGCATTGCCGTAAGTACTGAAGTGACAGAGGATCAAAAGAAAAAAACAATCGAGCTGTTTGAAACGATCGGTCATGTAACAGTATTAGATGAATCACAGCTGAATGCAGTCACAGCCATCGCAGGAAGCGGACCTGCCTTCATTTATCATTTGATTGAAGGAATGGAGCGAGGTGCCTCGGAGCTTGGGATGGATCAAGCAACAGCGAAATCACTCATCTGTCAGATGATTGCAGGCGCCGCCAACATGCTGCAAAGCAGCGGGAAAGAACCTGCCGAATTGCGCAAAGAAATCACAAGTGAAGGCGGAACGACAGAAGCTGGTCTGAACACACTTGCTGCCTATCAATTTGAGGAAGCCGTTGTCGATTGTGTGAAAACCGCAACAAAACGCGCAGCAGAATTAAACGAAATGTTTTCAGCAAGCACGTATAAATGATAGAGAAAAGCACCTGTTGATGACAGGTGCTTCAGCGTGTAGACAAACCCTCGCATTCGGTGTCAGTCCTGCGCGCTGGTGCTCACGAATGTCAAATTCGCTCCGCGCCAGTGCTCGTCCTTCCTAGACTTCAAAGGTTTTCTATCACGCTGAAAAGAAGACAAAGGACTAAAATAAAGATCATTTTAGCCCTTTGTCAACAATCTGTAGCACCTGTTGATGACAGGTGCTTTTTACATAATTCTACCGTTCACTCATTGACATGATGGCTTTGATTTGATCCAGATGATGTTGTTCATGTAAGGCGATGGTTTCAGCTAATATTTGCACTGACATCATCCCTTCTTCTGGATGAAGCCCCGATTGCTCCCATGTATCCTTTTTTAAGAGCTGAAGTGTGTTGTTTCTTCTCTCTTTCAACCGTTTGATCAGAGCTTTGATCTCCTGTTCGTTATACCTTTCATACCCTCTTTCCTTCACATATATTTCAGGATCATACGATTGAAAAGGGGTGTGGTCATTTGATATTGCCTGATCTATCCGCTCTGACCAGACTTCTTCTGTATCATACAGATGCCCTGCGATTTGCTTGATCGACCACTTGCCTTCTCCTAAAGATTGATCTAACGTGTGCTCATCACATGCCTCCACTAGCTCTTCTAATTCACGGATACTCTCCTGAAGAGATAAAGTAATATCTGTTTTTGATAATTTTCCAGTTTCCATTTCATTCCCACCATCCTCTTTACATAAATGTACATCTTATCTTTATCATACTCTATTTATCTAAGTCGACTTGATCGTTTATTTAACAATAAAAAGCCCTATCGGTCAGATAGAGCCCTTCATCATATACTTACTGTTTCTCTAACAAAGCATGAATCGTTGATTCTAGTAATTCTGGCAAAATGCCGAATGAGAACGGGATGTGCAGGCGCTCCGTCCATTTGTGTGGGTCCTTTCCTAATGGACCCACGTTGATGACTGGAACGTAAAGTGCTCCCTGTACTCCTTCCGGTAAGGAATAGCCTTTTTGGTAAAGTGGCATATTGGTCGTGTAATGACCTACGTTCTGTTTTTCGAGCTGTAAGTAACTTAAATCAGACAATCCCGGGAAGTATTTCACTTCTTCTACGTCAAGTCCATACCCCTTTTTTGCCTCCATTTGAATCTTCTTTAAGGTCGTTTGAATAAGCGGATCTTCCGTTGAGGAAACCGCTGGATAAAAGGGCGGACTATAAAATAGAATGATGAGTGGCCCTTCTTCCTTACAGAGCGTCGTCAGCTCAGAGACGATTTTGGTTGAAAAATCACGATCTCCAAGCTCACCTCGATTGGCGAACGCATAGTTCACAATGCGCTCAACCTCCTCTTTGCCTGAGCGTTCAGTAGCTTTTTGATACAGCTCATGATATGTGAGAACCGTAATCTTCATATCAATGGGTGTAAAAGGTTTAAATCGCTGAAATTCAGTTGTTTTCTCTTTAAGATTGGCTTCGATTTGCTCTGCTGCTCGTTTTGCAGTGCCATAAAGAAGCCCGTGCAGTTCTTCACTTGAACGATTCATCATGAGTACATTAAATAAAGAAACAGCTGTGTGTGGTGTTTGAACGGAATAGGCTTCTTTTAAATCCTTTTGCATCAAGTTGGTTGGAGGCGGTGTGACTTCCCCGTCTACTTCCTCACAATAATCACTATTCAGCTCTAACAATCTGTTTAATTCAGATACCATGAAATTCGCATTTAAGCCTGAGAAAGGCTCTCCTACATGCGTTTCGATTCCTTTGCAGAAAAACCCAGCAAGTACCTTCCCTATACTGCCTGTATACATATATAGGTGCTCATCACCTGGATACTTTTCAAACATGGGTTCACTGTTTAAACATGCGGTATAGTCAAGGTGATGCTTTTCTTTCAGCTCCTTTAGTTTCGGCACAGCTTCAAGCATTCCTTGAGAATTCACTTCTTCATCCGGGACTGTGACGAGCAGGACATTTCCATCAAATGTCTCTTTCATCGCTCGTTCCAGCATAGAAAGCTGCACAGTGAGACCTGCTTTCATATCCATCGCACCTCTTCCAAACAACCAGTTGCCTGAATCTAGGTCCTCTCTTGCCTTTTTTGGGAGAAGTGCACTTTTTTGAGAAAATGACGCCATTAACTCTTCAGGCTTGCATGCCATGTTTTGAAATTCGCCGTAATCTTCTGTATCGACGACATCAAAATGACTAAGCAGCAAAACGGTTCGAGACAGCGTGCTGCGCTTTACAAGCGCCGTTAAATAATACCGGCCATCTTTCATCGGATGCAAAGCCAAATGATCGGGGTTCCGCTGGAAATAAGGCCGCTCCCTCAGTAAGTAATATAAATATTCAGCTAATGCGACTTCTCCAGTTGTACCAGATATGCTTTCATACTGCATAAGAGCTACGAGAAGTTCCTTTAGTTCACTCTCTGTTTGCCATTTCATCCGTTCTCCCCCTTTGTTGTCTCTATCCCTCCATTATACAAAAACGTGTATAAAAGCTATATTCTTTGAGCACCTTTTATGACGAAAGTTTGAATGGCTGTTATAATCGGCTATACAATTCCATGAGGAGGCGAACGTATTTGGAATCAAAACTCTTTTCACCTTGGACATTAAAAGGTGTTACGCTAAAAAACCGCATCGTGATGTCCCCGATGTGTATGTATTCATCCTATGACCGTGATGGGAAGTTGCAGCCTTTCCACTTTACACATTATATTTCCCGTGCCCAAGGTCAGGCTGGCCTGATCATGGTGGAGGCAAGTGCCGTTTCTCCCGAGGGAAGAATTAGTGATCAGGATCTCGGTATTTGGAGTGATGAGCACATTGAAGGATTTGCTTCATTAAACGAACAAATCAAAGCATACGGAACCAAGACAGCCATCCAGCTGGCACATGCAGGGCGTAAGGCTGAACTCGATGGTGACATCCTTGCGCCATCAAGTATCCCATTTGATGAACAATCTAAAACTCCTGTCGAGATGTCTGTCAGTCAGATTAAAGCTACCGTTCAGGCGTTTCAAGATGCAGCTGTCCGGGCAAAAAAAGCCGGCTTTGACATCATTGAAATCCATGGGGCACATGGCTATTTGATCAATGAATTTCTTTCACCACTGGCGAATCATCGAACGGATGAATATGGCGGTTCACCAGAGAACCGTTATCGTTTCTTAAGAGAAGTCGTCGATGCAGTCAATGAAGTATGGGAAGGACCATTATTTGTCCGTGTATCTGCTTCTGATTACACGACAAAAGGACTTGATATTGCTGATTACATTGGCATTTCTACATGGCTGAAGGAACAGGGAGTAGACTTAATTGATGTCAGCTCAGGCGCTGTCGTACAAGCAAAAATCAACGTATTCCCTGGCTATCAAGTGACCTTCGCAGAAAAAATCAAAGAAGGTGCCGGTATTCAAACAGGTGCTGTTGGTCTGATCACATCTGGTGTACAGGCAGAAGAGATTTTACGAAATCAGCGAGCAGACTTAATTTTTATTGGTAGAGAATTCCTGCGGGATCCATACTTTCCAAAAACGGCTGCTCAAGACCTTCGTACAACGATCGAAGGCCCTCGTCAATATGATCGCGCTTGGTAAAAGCTCATAGAAAAAGGTGTCTATTTTTTGAAATAGGCATCTTTTTTGTTTTTAAGAGAAACATATCTGCCTTTTGTGCCGTCTTTTAGCTAAAGAACCACTTAGAGGAGATGGAAGAATGAACTCGGCAATGATTGAAAGAATGTATCATATAGATGGGCAACACTTTTATACACAACATCGTCAAGGCAAAAGGGAGGCCACCATTATCTTTGAAGCAGGCTATGGCATTTCGGGTGATACATGGTCGAATATTGCCCGTGATATTGATCCCGAACTTGGGGTTTTCTTATATGATCGACTAGGAAATGGGAAGAGCAGTCACAGTAGTGAGGGAAGAACATTGCATGACCTTGCAGATGATTTAGATGCGCTGCTAGAAAAAGCCAATATTCACCCGCCCTTTCTGATTGTGGCTCACTCATTCGGCTCTCTTGTCAGCAGGTTATGGGCAAGCCGCAGAGGGGATGACGTCATTGGCATGGTGCTGTTAGACCCAGCAAGCGAGGAGCAAGAACAGGTCATCCTCCCGCTTTTATCAAAGGAAGAACGCACCTCATATATGGCACAATTCACAGCAGAATGTACGCATGAGGACTTTCAGCAAATGCTAAACACAATCAAGGAAGAGCAAACTCACTATGGGATGATGCCGCTCCTTGTCATTTCATCAGGTAAGAGTCGATTGTTTCATCCAGCGCATGAAGCTTGGCTCAGACTTCATAAACGGATGCTGTCTCTCTCATCCCAAAGCGGATGGATTCAGGCGCAGAACAGCTCGCACTATATTCATCATGATGAACCGCATATTGTACAGCTTGCAATCTATGATGTATGGTGCGCAGCCAAACAACCTGTTTCCTATTATCAAACTGCTAATTAAAAACAAAAACTCCTTGACCAGTTATGCGTCAAGGAGTTTCTTTTGTTTATGCCGTTGGAGCCGACTGACTTTTTTTAGCAAGCAGCTTCTCAATGCTGACAAGCTGAACACATAATGTAAAGATGTCAATTGCTTGCTCCAGTTCTTCAAGTGTTGGGAACGTTGGGGCAATGCGGATGTTACGATCAAGCGGGTCTTTTCCATAAGGATATGTCGCACCTGCACCTGTCATGGTAACACCTGCTTCTTTTGCCTTTTGCACAACAGCTTTTGCACAATGATCGAGTGTATTTAAACTAATGAAATATCCGCCATTTGGCTTGTGCCATTCAGCAATGCCTTTCCCGCCAAGTGTTTCGTCAAGTATAGAAAGAACGAGGTCAAATTTCGGCTTAATGATGGCTGCATGCTTTTTCATATGTTCCTTCAAGCCTTCTGCATTCTGGAAGAAACGAAGGTGTCTTATTTGATTGATTTTGTCTGGACCAATCGTTTGCACTGATAATTGTTTTTGAATAAAGCTCACATTGTCCGGGCTAGAAGCCATCAGTGCAATTCCTGAGCCTGGGAAGGTAATTTTAGAAGTAGACGCAAACATAAACACACGATTTGGGTGTCCTGCTTCTTGGACTGCTTGAAAAATATCTTTTAACGTATCAGGCGTATCAGTTAAATGATGGACTGCGTATGCATCATCCCAGAAAATACGGAAGTCGTCTGCTTTTGTTTTCATTGAAGCGAGACGGTCAACAACCTCATCTGAATACGTAATGCCATCTGGGTTGCTATATTTTGGCACACACCAAATGCCTTTAATCGCTTCATCTTCTGCGACCAATCTTTCGACCTGATCCATATCAGGTCCATCAGCTTTCATATCAACCGT
This sequence comes from Bacillus pumilus, assembly GCF_003431975.1. Lineage (GTDB taxonomy): Bacteria > Bacillota > Bacilli > Bacillales > Bacillaceae > Bacillus > Bacillus pumilus_N. Next base: position 2,299,498 of record NZ_CP027116.1, read on the forward strand.
GATCATTTCTATGTTAAATAGCTCACAAATAGCAAAATGACGGTCATACCCTGGGCTTGGTGCAAGGAATTTCACCTTTGGCAGCTCTCCCCAAGGTGTTTTGCTGTCATATACGCCGTGAGTCATGGCACGGGCAATGGTGTCATGCATCATGTTGAGGCTGGAATTACCGCCGATGATGATTTGTTCCGGCTTCAGATTGAGCACATCTGCAAAAAACGTCTTCGTTTCAGGAAGCCCTGTCAAGCCGCCATAGTTTCGCACATCTGTGCCATCCCCTGCTGTCATCACATCCTTTGATGTCACAACATCGAGCATGCCCATAGACAAATCGAGCTGTTTTGGTGAAGGTTTTCCTCTAGACATGTCTAAGTGTAAGTTTTTACTTTTATAATTTTCATACTCATTTTGTAGTGCTGCATATAGGTCATTTAATTCTGCTTCACTTAACGCTGTAAAACCGCTCATCTTTGATTGTGCCTCCCGTATTCTTCATAGTTTTATTCGACATTTGTTTTTTCTTCACCATTTTACCACTACCTGAAAAAGAGAGTCATCATAAATATCAAAAAAATCACACAACTTTTTTTGACGATTCATCCAATTTTTACAGGGTACGTTCAATGGAAAAAGAAGAGAAATCATGTGCAGCTTCTGTCAGCGGGAAGATATCGCGGGCTTCTTTCAACAATTGTTTCAATGCCTCTTCTCCTTGATACCGTGCACTAATATGGGTCAAAATTAATCTTTTTGCCCCTGCTTCCTGCGCTGTTTTCGCTGCTTGTTCTGTCGTGCTGTGATAATAATTGTAGGCTAGATCTGCATCTTCTTTACCGAATGTTGCTTCATGGACTAACACATCCGCATTCTTGGCAAGCCTTGTTATATTCTCGCATAAACGAGTATCTCCTGAAAATGCAACGATCCTCCCTTTTTTAGGGGGTTCCAAATAATCGGTTCCAGCAATGATTCTTCCATCTTCGAGTGTCACGGTTTCCCCATTTTTCAACTTCTGATACAAAGGTCCAGGTTTTACACCGATTTCTTTTAGGTCCGTAGCTTTTAAGGCACCCGGTACATCTTTTTCCACGACCCGATAACCGTAAGCTGGAATACCGTGAGATACTCGTCTGGCTTCTACTTGAAAGGTATCATCCTCAAACACGATCCCTTCATCTATCTCTATGATATGCAGCGGATACGTCAAATGCGTTTGTGTAGCTGAAAGTGATGCGTTCACAAACGCTTTGATGCCCTTAGGCCCATAGATGGTCAGTTCATCCTCTCCGCCTTGAAAGGATCTGCTCCCAAGCAGTCCTGGGAGACCGTATACATGATCACCGTGCATATGAGTAATAAATATTTTCTCGATCTTTCTCGGTTTAATCGTTGTATGTAATATTTGATGCTGCGTCGCTTCTCCACAATCAAAAAGCCACACTGCTTTTCTTTCTTCTAAAAGCTTTAGCGCTGTGCAGGTGACGTTTCTATTTTTTGCAGGAATGCCTGCACCTGTTCCTAAAAAGAGCAGTTCCATTACTTTTCCTCCTAAAGCCGGTATACAATATCTTCATTCATATAGAATACATGAAGACAAGGTAAATGTGAATTCAGCGGAATTTATGAAAAAAGTCAAACGAGAGCAGAAAACTCGAATCAAATGTTTGCTTTACGAACAATGAACCTTTAAAATAAAGAAAATGTACATACATTCTCGGTTTTTACAACAATGCTACGAATAAAGTGAGGTACTTTTCGTGAATACAGAAACTAACAATCCAAAAGCAGTCATTGTCATTTTTGGCGCAACAGGAGACCTTGCCAAACGCAAGCTCTACCCTTCTATACATAGACTTTATCATAGCGGGAAGCTTGGTGATCAATTCGCCGTCGTCGGTGTTGGACGCCGTCCGTGGTCTCATGAGGATCTGAGAGCTGTGGTGAAAGAATCTGTTTCTTCGGATGATGAAGCAGAAGCGAAAATAGAAGAATTCAGTTCACATTTCTATTATCACGACTTTGACGTATCTAGCCCTGCTTCCTATCAATCGCTGAACACGCTTCTAGCAGGCCTTGAAGATACGTACAGTATCCCAAATAACCGGATGTTCTATTTAGCGATGGCACCGGAATTCTTCGGAACAATTGCCAAGTTCCTAAAAAGTGAAGGCGTATCAAAAACAACTGGGTGGTCACGACTCGTCATTGAAAAACCTTTTGGCCATGACCTACCAAGTGCCAAAACGTTAAATGAAGAAATTCGTGATGCATTCAGTGAAGATCAAATTTATCGTATTGACCACTATCTCGGTAAACAAATGGTTCAAAACATTGAGGTCATCCGATTTGCGAATGCCATCTTTGAACCACTTTGGACAAACCGATATATCTCAAACATTCAAATTACTTCTAGTGAATCATTAGGGGTTGAAGACCGGGCCCGCTATTACGAAAGTTCTGGTGCTCTACGAGATATGGTTCAAAACCATATGCTTCAAATGGTTGCACTTTTAGCCATGGAGCCTCCAATTAAATTAAATACAGAAGAAATCCGCAGCGAAAAACGGAAGGCATTGCGCGCTCTTCGTCCTTTCTCTAAGGATGAGGTCGACCAATTCTTTGTCCGCGGCCAGTATGATGCTGGTACAGTGGATGGCAACCTCGTTCCTTCCTATCTTGAAGAGCAAAATGTAGACCCGAGCTCAAACACGGAAACATTCGTTGCAGGGAAGCTGCTCATTGATAACTTCAGATGGGCTGGGGTGCCATTTTACATTCGTACCGGAAAACGATTAGAAAAGAAATCTACTCAAATCGTTGTTCAATTTAAAGACATTCCAATGAACTTGTACTATGGAAACGGAAATTCCATGCATCCAAACTTACTCGTCATTCACATTCAGCCAGATGAAGGCATCACCCTTCACCTGAACGCTCGCAAGCTTGATGGCGGCACGTATGCAAAACCAATTAAGCTCGACTATCAAACAAACTACAACGACATCATGAATACACCAGAAGCTTATGAAAAACTGATTCATGACTGCTTGCTAGGCGATGCGACAAACTTTGCTCACTGGGATGAAGTGGCGCTTTCTTGGAACTTTGTTGATCCGATTTCTGAGAAATGGGCAGAAAACAAAACATTAAAACCAAACTATCCTGCTGGTTCTATGGGACCGAAAGAAGCGGATCAGCTTCTAGAAAAAGACGGGTACCATTGGTGGAATATATAAAATGAAAAAAGAGCAGTCTCCCTTGGGGGTTCTGCTCTTTTTTTAACGTCCTGTTTTCGTAATTTCAACCGTTGAGAAGTCAAACTTATCATAGCGATGATGACTGAATGAGTATTCAAACGGCCGCCCTGTGTTTAAATAAGCCACCTGCTCGACTTCAAGCACAGGATCTGTTGGGTCACAGCCTAAATACTGCTGATCGAGATGATCTGATTTAGCCGCTCTAATTTTCTTATGCGCTCCTGCTACTTTTAAATTTAGTTCTTTTGATATGTAGCCATAGATTGATCCCAATAGTACCTCTTCATCTATCCCCTTAATCACATTGACAGGCATAAACGTTTTTTCTAATACATATGGCTCCTCGTCCACAAGACGGAGCCGGATAATGTCATAAACGGGTGTGGTAGAGTCAATGGATAGGTGGGCTGCCACCTCTTCGCTTGGAAAATGGACATCAAAGTGAATGATTTGGGTCGTGACGTTTTTATCCGCCATGACTTTTGTAAACCCTTTATTCTCATGGCCTGACACATTAATTGCCCCTTGGTTGAGCGCTGCCTTCACAATAAATGTACCGTGGCCCCTTTTTCTAAAAAGCAGACCTTCTGCAACGAGAAGATCAAGCGCACGCTTCATCGTCATTCGGCTGCATTGAAATTCAGCGGCAAGCGAGTTCTCATCTGGAATGGGTTGATCTTCTGGATAATATGCTGTTCCTATTCGTTTTCTGATTTCTTCTGAAATGAGTTCGTACTTTTTCATCTCACACCACCAACTGACTTGTTTTTTCATCGCTTCCTCTCATTCTACACTAAGGCTAGTGAGCTTAAAAGGTACGCGCCATTTTTGTTTCATTCACTTCCCGTTACATAAGAAAGATACTTGCCCTTTTCAAGGAAAGAGCAAGTATCTTGATTAAAAACCGTTATTCTCTGAAACCGATTGAAACCAATATCCGCTTTTCTTAATGGTGCGTTTTCCGTCTTCTTGAAGATCAACCGAGACAAATCCATACCGGTTCTTATAGGCATTTGACCATGACCAGTTATCCATAAACGTCCACAGATGATAGCCTTTCACATTGCTTCCTTCTTGAATGGCTTGATGCACCCATTTGAGATGCTCGGAAATAAAATCAATGCGGTAATCGTCATGAATCATGCCTTCTTCATCCTTAAACCGCTCTTCTCCTTCCACTCCCATTCCATTTTCAGAAATAAAGCATTCAATATTATCATAGTCTGTTTGGACTTTTTTCAATATATCATAAATGCCTTTCTCATAGATTTCCCAGCCTCGATACACATTCATTTTTCTTCCGGGCATGTCAAACGAATCAAAATAATGATTTGGCATAAATGGTGCATTTGGATGCGGAATATGCTCTTTCGCTTTCACTCTTCTTGGCTGATAATAGTTGATGCCAAGAAGGTCAACAGTATTCTCTTGAATGAGCTCAAGGTCTCCTTCTTCGATATTCGGCATATAGCCTTCTTTCTTTAGGACCTCCACTAGTTTTTCCGGGAAATGCCCTTTCACCGCAGGATCTAAGAAAGAACGGTTAAAGAAAGCATCCGCCATCTCTGCTGCTTCTAAATCGCGTGGATTTTGGCTTCGCGGATACGAAGGGGTTAAGTTTAGGATGATGCCAATCTTTCCGCCTTGCTGCAACTTTTTATAAGCTGCAATCGCCTTAGCATTCGATAAAAGCTCATGAAAACCGACCTGTACAGCCTTTTGGAAATCGACTTCGTTTGGATAATGAAAGCTATACATATATCCACCTTCTACAGGAACAATCGGTTCATTATGGGTAAACCATTTTTTCACCCGGTCGCCAAATAATTGGAAGCACAATGTCGCATAGCTGACATAATCGTCCACCACCTGTCTATTCACCCAGCCGCCTTTTTCCTGCAGCGCCATAGGCATATCAAAATGGTACAGGTTCACAAACGGCTCGATATCATGTGCAATCAGTTCATCAATGACATTATTGTAGAAAGTCACTGCCTCTTCATTAACCGCACCTGTCCCTTCTGGTAAAAGACGTGACCATGAAATAGACAACCTGAATGAATTGTGCCCAATTTCTTTCATGAGACGGATATCCTCTTTATATTTTCGGTAAAATTGGGATGTGACATTCGGTCCTACACCATCAAAAAAACGTGTCGGCTCTTGCTCAAACCAATGATCCCAAATATTTGGTCCCTTTCCGTCTCCAGGGACGCTGCCTTCTGTTTGCGTGGCTGAGGCAGAAGATCCCCACCAGAAACCTTCCGGAAATGTATATGATTGTTTGTTAGTTTCCATCGACATGTATTGAGTCTCCTTCGCCCTTGATGTTTGTTTTCTTCGTTTTTTCCGTTGTCGTTATTTGTTCATTTTTCACATTCATACGGTCAATAAATTTTAGGAACGGGAACCAAATGACAAACACAATCATTAGATTAAATAATTGAAGCAGACCGCCCGCTAGTGAATTAGTTGCCATTATTCCACTAATAAAAATCGGTACCGTCCATGGAATATTTACCCCTGTCGGCGGCGGTACAATGCCTGCTGCCATCGCAAAATAAGAAATACATGTAATGACCATTGGCGCCAATATCCACGGAATGAGAATAAGTGGGTTCATGACAATCGGTAAACCGAAAATAATCGGTTCATTGACGTTAAATAATCCTGGTCCCAAGCCGAGCTTTGCTACTTGTTTCAATTGCTTACTTTTTAAGAAAATTAAAATCGTAAACACAACAGCCAGCGTCATACCGGTTCCGCCCATGCCAACCGTATAGATTTCGATAAACTGCTTGCTGATGATATTCGGAACCTCACCTGTTTTTGTATAGCTCTCTAGGTTTTGAAGGGACAAGGTATTCCAAATCGGGTCCATGACAGAGTTGATAATAATTTGGCCATGGAGCCCAAAAAACCATAGAATTTGTATAAAGAAAATAGCGATCAAGGTCGGAATGATACCGCTTCCAAGACCAACAAGAGGCGCCTGAATCGCATTGTAAATCAGGTCATGCATGTTTGTATTGAAGCCTTGTGTAATGATGATATTGATGAGTAAAAAGGTTGTGAGTGTCAAAGTAGCCGGGATGAGTGCAGCAAAAGACTTTGAAACAGCTGGCGGAACCCCCTGCGGCATATTGATGACAAATTTCTTTTGGACAAAATAGCGATAAATTTCAGCAGACAAAAAGCCTGTGATCATTCCAAGGAACATTCCCTTCGCGCCTAAACGATCGACTGGAATCACGCCTGCAATGGATGCACCGCCCTCTTGTTCTAGTAAAAATGGCGTGAGAAGCAGGAAAGAGGCTAAAGCAATGATTCCGCCAAACACCGCTTCCACATCATAGCTTTTCGATAAATAGTAGCCAATCCCAAATACAACAAACACACTCATAATGCTGATCGTCGCACTCGGTGCGATATTCAGTGCAGACTGAACGCCTTCCAGTGCTGTTTGACTCATGATCTTATCTAAAAATGGCAAATTCATAAGCACAACCATAATGGAACCAAAGATGGTAAGCGGGAACGCAAGCATAAAAGCATCCCGTAATACGCCTAGATAGCGGTTGTTGTTCAATCTCCCAGCAATCGGAACCAAAATGGCACTTATTTTATCAAACATTGGTTTCCCCCCTTGTTTACACCCTTTATTGTTTAATTGATTGGAAAATCGGCAAGAGCTCTCCCACAAGCTCCTTGATGGTGATAGTCGACATTAAATGATCTTCGGCGTGCATGAGCAACAAGGAGAAGGCTGTTTTTTCCCCGCCTGCCTCTTGCTGCACGAGTTGAAAATGGATGTTATGTGCATGACGTAAATCTTCTTCTGCTTCTGTCATGAGACCATATGCATCTTCTTCTTGGCCTTGTCGAAATTGTTTAAGAGATTGAAGCAATTTGCTGCGTGCATTTCCACTGTGCAAGATTAATTGAAAACTAACTTGTTCCTCCGTGAGCCCTTTGAGTGTTTTCTTTTCCATTCTTTACGACTCCTCCATTAATGAAACAGCTTGTTCATATGCTTTTTGTCCATCGGCAAGCCCATACGCCTGCATATCAATGACCTCTACTGCAATCCCATATTTTTTTGCTTCTTTTTGAAGATCCCCTTTTAAAAAACTCATTTGCGGTCCAATTAACACGACATCTGCATTCGCCATTTCTTTTCTCGCTTGATCTTGCCCAACTGCCCAAATTTCTGCCTCGTCCCCTATTGAGTCGGCATGAGCTTTCATCTTTGTAACTAGTAAACTCGTGGACATTCCTGAACTGCATGCTAATAAAATACGTTTCATTTCTCTCACCCCATTGTTGTAATAAAAGCGCTTCCATTTAATATTATATATTTTTATTTTTAAATGTCTAGACATTTAAATTTATTTGTCTGTATTTTATATAAAAAAAGAGCGTATGTGTGTGTACGCTCTTTTTCATTCTTCTTATCCTTTTCCTGCCTGAAATCCAGGATACTTTGTCATGCCGCCGTCCACATAGAGCGTCAAGCCTGTGACATAGCTTGCCTCTTTTGACGCCAGCCAGACAGCGCATGCTGCCACTTCTTCTGGCTTTCCAATATAGCCGATAGGGATCAGTTCAATCACACCTTTTTTCAGCTCTGGATCATCAAATTTCTCTGCATTGATCGGGGTATCAATGGCGCCTGGTGCAATGCTGTTTACGCGAATTTTCTTTGGAGCATATTCTAATGCAAGCGTTTCTGTCAGCAGCTTGGCGCCTCCTTTACTTGCGGCATAATGCACGAAATGAGGCCAAGGGATTTGCTGGTGAACCGATGACATGTTGATGATCGAGCCTTCTATCCCATGATCTGTCATATACTTCAGTGCATCACGGCAGCCGAGAAACATACCTGTTAAATTGGTCGACATGACTTTGTTCCAATTATCCAATGTCATTTCTGTGGAAGGCACTTCATTTTCAATGCCGGCGTTATTGATCATGATATCAAGACTGCCATACGTTTGAACGGCTTTATCAATCATTGCCCGCATATCTTCTTCTTTTGATACATCACCCTTGATTTTCACAGCCTGTCCGCCATTTTTTTGAATATCCGTAATGGTGTCATCCGGATTTTCTTTATCTGAGAAATAATTGATCACCACGTTGGCTTTTTCTTGTCCAAACCGGCGAGCCATCGCTTGACCTATTCCTGTGCCGGCTCCTGTAATCAGGACTGTTTTTCCTTCTAAATCTGAATACATTCGTCTTAACCTCCTATTTTGTAAAGCCTAGCAGCACGCCGCCGGCAATGATCATGAAACAGCCAGCGATGACAAAGCTTGTTCTTGATGCTTTCTCTTTTAATAAATAAATGCCGCCTAATGTTGAGATGACAATCCCTGTTTGTGACATCGAAAAGCTTACAGCTACGCCAATCAGCGGAATGGCCAAAAGAAGTCCGAGATTGCCTGTCGACCAAACAAGGCCGGCAATGATGTTTCTAAACGTATATTTACTAAACGGGTGCTGCTTTAGACTAATCGCCAAGGATGACAGCAGCATGCCGACCGATTGCGGAACGAGAGCAGACCAGCCATCAATATCAAACCACCTTAAAATGACGACATATCCGACGTAGCCAAACGTTGAGATGAGCAGAATGATGATTCCTTTTTTGAAATTGCCTCCACCGTTTTCGCCGCCATTCTTTTTTTGACCGAGCGATGTCATCACAACACCTGCAATAATCAATAAAATAGCGCAAGAACCAATGACTATGACCGTCATCGTCTGCCATTCTTTAAAGACCATGACGCCAAATAAAGTAGTGCTCACAAGCTGCATGCCCGTTGACAAAGGAACCGCCTTCGATACTCCGAGAAACGCAACACTTGAAAGCTGATTCATTTGTCCAATGCTCCAAAAGATGCCTGAAATGACGGAAACCGCAAAAATAAGCGGTGTCAGCTCTGGCATTTTGATGAAGTAGGCTGCAACTGAAAACAAAAAGGCGCCGAGCGTAATACCAAGGGTTTGCTGGTATGCATTCCCACCGAGTTTGACACTAATCAGAACAATACTTCCCCAAAATATCGCTGGGAGAAGTGCATATAAAATGCCCACTTCGATCCCTACTTTCTTTTCTTTTTTACATAGCATCCCTCTTTTTCGCATTTTTAGCCGAAAATATTCAACACAAAAAAACCTTACCAATTGGTAAGGTTTGTCTAAATTCTATTTTTATTTCATCCATTCCGTATGGAAGACGCCTTCTTTATCTGTGCGCTCATACGTATGTGCACCGAAATAGTCACGTTGTGCTTGAATTAAGTTCGCAGGCAGGACAGCTGTGCGATAGCTATCAAAATAAGCAAGTGCACTTGAGAATGAAGGAACAGGAACTCCTTGTTCCACAGCAAGTGAAATGACTTTACGAAGTGATGATTGATAGCTTTGAGCAATATCCTTAAAGTAAGGATCAAGCAGTAGGTTTTTCAGCTCAGGGTTACGGTCATATGCTTCTTTAATTTGTTGTAAGAAGGCTGCACGAATAATACATCCTCCGCGGAAGATCATTGCAATTTCACCGTATTTTAAGTCCCAGTTATATTCATCAGATGCTGCTTTCATTTGTGCAAAACCTTGTGCATAAGAGCAGATTTTACTCATGAATAAAGCTTTTCTAACAGCTTCAATCAACTCTTGTTTATTCTCTGCTGATTGCGCTGGCTCAGGACCTTCGATTAATTGGCTTGCTTCCACACGCTCATCTTTCATAGCTGAAATATAACGCGCAAAAACAGACTCCGTAATGATTGGAAGCGGAACCCCTAGATCAAGAGAACTTTGGCTCGTCCATTTTCCAGTTCCTTTTTGTCCAGCTTTATCTAAAATGACATCCACAAGCGGCTTGTTTGTTTCTTCATCCACTTTTGTGAAAATATCTGCTGTAATTTCAATGAGGTAGCTGTCAAGTTCGCCTTTATTCCACTCTGAGAATACTTCATGAAGCTCCTCTGCTGATAATCCAGCTACATGCTTCAAGATAAAATATGATTCAGAGATCAGTTGCATGTCTCCGTACTCGATGCCGTTATGGACCATTTTGACATAGTGTCCTGCTCCATCTGGGCCGATATACGTTGTACAAGGCTCGCCATCTACTTTCGCAGAGATTGCTTCTAAAATTGGTTTCACTAGCTCATGCGCTTCTTTTTGACCGCCTGGCATGATAGATGGCCCTTTTAATGCGCCTTCTTCACCGCCAGAAACACCTGTACCAATGAAGTGAATACCACTTTCCGCAAGCTCTTGGTTACGTCTTTGCGTATCCTTGTAATATGTATTTCCGCCATCAATTAAGATGTCACCTTTCTCTAGGTGAGGAAGTAATGATTGAATGGTTGCATCCGTTGCTGCACCAGCTTTGACCATTAAAAGAATTTTACGCGGTGTTTCAAGCGACTGAACAAATTCTTCAATGCTGTATGTGCCTACAACGTTTTTCCCTTTTGATTCTTCGAGAAACTCTTCTGTTTTGCTGCTAGATCTGTTATAAACGGACACGGAGAAACCGCGGCTTTCAATATTAAGGGCAAGGTTTTTCCCCATAACGGCTAGTCCAACCACACCGATTTGTTGTTTTGACATAATTCTGACGTCCCTTCTAACACACTATATTGATTACTGCTAAAATGATGTACCCTTTGAAATTACCACAACATCACCTCTTTTATCAAGTTTTCAGGCTAGTCATTTCCTCTTTCGTCCTGAAAAAAATCTTTATTAAAACTTGTTCCGCTTGTTTTGCTCTCTTTTTCCTTTATGGTCATCCCTCTTTGAATGAGAGTTTTTCCATATTTTTCTTTCAATCCTTCTAAAATGGTTTGAAGAGGTTCTTCTTTTGCATCTTCTGTATAGGAAAATAAATCAAGCTGTTTCACAGCTGCTTTTCGTTCTACAAGATCTGTCCCCGTCACCCCTAAGAGCCTCACCGGCTGGTCATTCCAATGTTTAAGAAATAACTGCTTTGCTGCCTCAAATATATCTTCTTTTCGATCGGTAGGATTCGGGAGCATAACGCTGCGTGTGATGTTTTTCCAGCTTGCATAGCGAATCATGATGAGCAAGCGATTCGCCATTACTTCTTTTCTCCTTAATCTTGCACTCACAGATTGTGACAATTTATCAATTAACGTCACAAGTTCATCTGAATCGTCAGAATCATGAGGAAGCGTGGACGAATTGCCGACAGATTTAAATTCGTATATCCTTTCTGGATCCACGATGCCATCATGGTCACCGTTTGCCTTTTGCTTTAATCTCGGTCCATTGATGCCAAGCAATTCCTTTAGCGTATACTCATTTGCTTTCGCTACATCTTCAATTGTATGAATGCCAATCGAGTTCAATTTATCTGCTGTTTTTTGTCCAACTCCATGCATGTCACCGGCAGGGAGCGGCCAAAGCATTTGCGGAACATCTCGTTTACGTAAAATGGTGATACCCATTGGTTTTTTCCAATTCGATGCCATTTTCGCTAAAAATTTATTCGGTGCAATGCCGATACTTGAAGGAAGCATGAGCTCCTCTACAAGCCTTGTTTGAATATCATGAGCCGTTTTGACCGCATGCTCAGCATAGGGCGTATCCGTTAAATCAATATATCCCTCATCAATCGATACAGGTTCGACTAAATCACTATATTCTCTTAGTATCGTAAACATCTCTTGCGAGGAGCTGCGGTACCGGTCAAAGTTAGGTGTGCGGACAATTAGCCCCGGACAAAGCCGCTTCGCTTCCCATAATGGCATCGGGGGCTTTACACCTAATGCCCTTGCCTCATAGCTGCACGTCACTACGATCCCTTTACGCTCTTTCGCATTTCCGCTAATGGCTAAAGGTTTCCCTCTCAAAGAAGGATCATACGCCATTTCGACCGATGCATAAAAACTATTCATATCAATATGAAAAATGATTCGACCCTTCCTTTGAGAATCAGCCATTTGTCTACCTCCTATGCTTATTGACTCTTGTTACTTCATGTTTGTTCCAATAGACATTTCATATAGTGTATAGTACACTGTGAGTAATGAAATGGATGTGATAATCATGATTATTGATACATTCAATGAAGTCTTTTTCCTTGTTGAATTCTTTACGATTATTCTTCCAGCGCTGACGGCCATCGGCATTGCCTTCTTATTAAAAGACTGCCGTATGAACGAACACCTCGGTGGACATCGTTTGGAAGAGTTGGACGCATCTTTATTGAATCGAACAGACTTTCTGTTTATCATATATGATCGCATTACAACTTGGATTAGTAAAGTCATTCGAATGAAACGATCATCAAATGATGATGAAGACCATTCGATTCCTCTCTCTAATTAAATTTTTTTATACATGAGGAGGAAACGAATTGAAACGTTTATTGACGATTTGTACGACTTTATGTTTAATGATGATCGCATCACCTGCATTTGCAGCGAGTGCGCAAACGAATACGAGCTCTGATGGTTTTTTCCATCATTATTTTGTCCAGCCTTTTTCTGAGCTGATCATTTGGCTTGCGAACTTCTTCCATGATGATTATGGTTTATCGATTATGTTCGTGACTTTGATTGTCCGTCTGCTCATTTTCCCTCTTTTTGCAAATCAATTTAAAAAGCAAAGAGTCATGCAAGAGAAAATGGCACTGGTGAAACCTCAGATTGACCAAATTCAAAGCAAATTGAAGAAAACGAAAGAACCGGAAAAACAAAAAGAACTGCAAATGGAAATGATGAAAGTATATAAAGAAAACAATGTGAACCCGCTGGCAATGGGCTGTCTGCCTATGCTGATTCAAATTCCAATTGTTCTTGGCTTTTACTCAGCGATCCGCTCAACACCTGAAATCGCAACACATTCGTTCCTATGGTTTAACTTAGGACAAACCGATCTATTGGTGGCGATCTTTGCAGGCGCTATGTATTTCTTGCAATTTTATGTCACGCAAAAATTTGCGAAGCAATCAGGCACCCAGACAGAGGCTGCGCTGAAGCAAGCCAAAGTGATGGGCATGATTTTCCCCATTATGATGCTGTTTCTTTCAATTAATGCACCCGCGGCCCTTCCTTTATACTGGATGACAAGCGGACTATTACTCACGATCCAAACGATTATTTTAAATGTCATGTACCAAAAATCAAAATCGAAAGCTGAGGCAAACGATCAAGCTAGCCCAGCTGCTGAATAAAAATAATCCCCTTATCTAATGATAAGGGGATTTAGATTGTTGACAAAGGGCTAAAATGATGTTTATTTTAGCCCTTTGTCTTCTTTTCAGCGTGATAGAAAACCTTTGCAGTCTAGGAAGGACGAGCACCGGAACGGAGCGAATTAGACATTCGTGAGTACCGGCGCGCAGGACTGACAACGAATGCGAGGGTTTGTCTACACGCTGAATCCCCTTATCTAATGATAAGGGGATTTACCTTATGCCAACTCTTCTTTCAACCGCGCTGGCAATTGATCGAGATCCTCAATTTTCCCAAGAAACTTATTCGGGTCCACTTGTAAAATCATCTTGTTCTCTCTCTCCACAACGCCGAAGAAATATTCAGAGGCCTTTGTGTTCATATGAAATGGCTTGATCTCGCTTAGCTCGATATCGATAATATCTTTTGCATCTGAAACAAGACAGCCAATCATTTGATCGTTTAATTCAAATAGTAACACCTTGGATTGTTCGTTCACATCTAGAGGCTTTCCGTGAAGCATCACGCCTGTATCACTGACAGGGATGACCTCTCCTCTTAATGACATGAGTCCTTTAATTTCTTTTGGAAGGTTCGATACTTCTTGTAAATAAGGGACCTTCTCAATCGAACGAATATGCTCTACACTAATGCCAAAATCCTCTTGCCCCACTTGGAAAATAATGATTTTTTGTGTACTCACAGAGTCTCCTGCCTTTACGATGGATTTGTCGTTTCTTCGATAATGGCGAGAACCATTTCAGCTGTTTTGACTAATTCTTCAATCGGCATTTTCTCATTTTTCGTATGAATATCTTCATATCCAACAGCTAGGTTGACAGTTGGAACGCCATTGCCTGCAATGACGTTTGCATCACTGCCTCCTCCGCTCGTCTGTAATTCTGAAGGACGGCCAATTTTCGCAGCCGCTTTTTTCGCCACTTCTACGACTTGATCGCCATGAGAGAATTTGAAGCCTGGATACATGATGTCAATTTGTACATCGGCACTTCCACCCATTTCTTTAGCGGTTTTTTCAAACGCTTCCTTCATCTTCGCTACTTGTGCTTCCATTTTTGCAGGTTCCAAAGAGCGTGCTTCAGCAAGAATATCGACTTGATCGCACACAATATTCGTTTGCGTTCCGCCTTCAAAACGGCCGATGTTTGCCGTTGTTTCTTCATCAATTCGGCCAAGCGGCATACTAGCAATCGCTTTTGAAGCAATAGTAATTGCAGACACGCCTTTTTCAGGCGCTACACCTGCATGAGCTGTTTTTCCGTAAATGGTTGCACGTACTTTCGCCTGCGTTGGCGCAGCTACGATAATTGTCCCGACCTTGCCATCTGAATCAAGGGCATAGCCATATGCCGCTGTCATCAACTTCGGATCTAACGCTTTTGCTCCAACAAGTCCTGATTCCTCACCTGCTGTAATGACAAATTCAATCGTTCCATGAGGTACATTTTTCTCTTTTAACACACGGATCGCTTCAAACATAGCCGCAAGTCCCGTTTTATCGTCAGCACCAAGAATGGTCGTTCCATCTGTCTTTACATAACCGTCTTCAATAACTGGTTTTACGCCGTTACCCGGAACCACTGTGTCCATGTGAGACGTGAAATAGATCGTATCTGCCTGTTGATTTCCTTCCAGTGTGCAGATGAGGTTGCCTGCACCGTGGCCTGTTGTCGCTTTCGAATCGTCTTCAACCACTTTTAAACCAAGCTGCGAGAATTTTTCTTTTAAAACTTCAACAATTTTCTCTTCGTGTTTTGTTTCCGAATCGATCTGAACCAGTTCTAAAAATTCGTCTAGTAAACGTTTTTCATTGATCATGTTGATGCTCCTCCTCTTATAGCGGCATGTTGCCATGCTTTTTTAACGGCCTATCTTCTTTCTTGCTGCGTAGTAAATCAAATGAGCGAATCAACCGCGCTCTCGTTTCAGCTGGCATTAAAATATCGTCTATCAGCCCTGCCTGAGCCGCTTTTAACACACTTGGCTCCGTCTCAACCTCGCGCAAAGCAGGTTGAACGATTTCGTCTGCGAACGTTTTCCCCATGACATCAATTTCTGCCGCTGGCCATGCATAAACAAAGTCAGCGCCTAAGCCTTTACTATTCATGGCGACGTATGCACCGCCAAACGCTTTTCTTAAAATCACTGTGATTTTTGGAACAGTCGCTTCAGCGTACGCATATAAAAGCTTTGCGCCGTGACGGATAATTCCCGCGTGCTCAGCTTTCTCTCCTGGTAAAAAACCAGGAACGTCTACAAGCGTTAAAATCGGAATATGGAACGCATCGCAAAAACGAATAAACCTGGCCGCTTTATCGGCAGCGTCAATATCAAGGCTTCCTGCCAGCACCCTTGGCTGATTGGCCACAACACCAATTGAAGCCCCTTGTAATCTGGCAAACCCTGTCACGATATTTTTTGAGAAACGAGGCTGCGTCTCAAAAAATGAGACTGGATCGGTGATCGCTGTCACCACTTGTTTGACATCATAGGTGCGTGATGGATCCTTTGGCAAGATGCTCCCTGGATCAACAGCGTCATGCTTTTGCGTTTCAGCGTCCATGACAGGCTGTTGTTTCGTTGGTATGTACGTTAAAAGTGTTCGAACCGCTTTTAACACGTTCTTCTCATCTTTCCCAGTATGGTGCACATTCCCGCTTGTCTCGTGCTGAACACTTGCACCGCCAAGACGGTCAGGACAGACCGTTTCTCCTGTTGCCTTTTCTATTACTTTCGGACCTGTTAAAAACATATGTGATGTTTGTTCTGTCATGAAAACAAAATCAGTCAAAGCAGGAGAATAGACTGCTCCTCCAGCACATGAGCCTAAAATAACGGATATTTGCGGGATTTGACCAGAGTACAGCACATTCCGTTTAAAAATCTGTCCGTATCCTTCTAATGATACCACACCCTCTTGAATTCTCGCACCACCTGAGTCTTTTAGACCGATGATCGGCATCTGATTTTTAGCTGCAAGATCCATTAAAGAGGCAATTTTTTTCGCATGCATGTCACCTAAAGAGCCTCCATATACGGTAGCATCCTGTGCATAAACACATACTGGCTTGCCATGAATGAGTCCCGTTCCAATGATAACCCCATCTCCTGCGTGCTCTGACATGTGGCCTGTTGCAAATGATTGAATTTCCATGAAACTATTCCCGTCAAGAAGTTCATGCAAGCGCTGATGAACCGATAGCTTTCCTTTATTCCGGTGTGCGGCTGCGCGTTTCACACCACCGCCCATTAATGCTTTTTCTCGCCATTTAGACAACTCTTTGAACGATTCATTCATCACCATGTTTCTCTCCTTTCAAGGGCTCGCACAATTCGAATAACACACCAGACGTTTCTTTCGGTGAAATAAATGCAATCCGCTTGCCGTTGGCACCCATCTGTGGTGATGTTTGGAGAAGCTGCACGCCAAGATGATCTAGACGGTTAAGATCTGTCTGTATATCACCCGACTTTAACGCAATATGATGGAGTCCCTCTCCTCTTTTTGCTAAAAAGGTATGTAGTTTGCTGCGTGCTGACATCGGTTCAATTAATTCAATGTGCACATGATCAAGTGAAACGAAGGACGCTTTAATCTCCTGCTCAGGAATCTCTTGTATGTCTGAAAAATGCCAGTTAAACAGCTGTTGAAGAACTCGGGATGTGTTTTTAATAGAAAAGACCGCAATGGCAATATGATCGATTTGATTCATCCGTTCACTTCCTTTGTTGATCACTTGTCGCATCTGAGAAAACGAGCTAGAATAAAGAAAGGTGCGTTCGTCGCAAAAAATCTTCGATTATAGGGGTGCGATATGTCTCAGAAATTGATGAAATTCATGGTATTGCTCATGATTAGCCTGCTGCTAATATCTTCACTTTTAGCAGGAGCCGCAACTTTTTTATAAGGTTTTCATAAAAGCAGACAAGCAGGTGATTCGTTCAATCAACGAATGGCCTGTTTGTCTTTGGCAAGCTTTTCAAAGGAATCGCTTGATTTTGTAATCCATACCTTTGTGCCTATTGGAAGCTGATCAAATAGAAGTTCTACATCTTGATTATGAAGCCGCACACAGCCTGCTGTGATAAACTTCCCAATCGATGTTTCGTCACTCGTCCCATGAATCCCGTAGGTTCTGCCATCTGTTCCCCGTGCATCAAACCCAATCCACCTTCTGCCAAGAGGGTTATTCTTTGCCCCGCCTTCAATATTCTTTTTTCTGTAATACGGATCTTTCGCTTTGATCATAATGGTAAATTCTCCTTCTGGCGTTAAATCGGCAGTTTTCCCTGTAGAAGCAGGATATATTTTTTGGATGTGTCCTTGATCAATATAGGCAAGTTCATTTGTTTGTTTATTAATAATGACATACGGGTCTCCTGGAAGCGGGTTTTGCCCGAGTGGCCAGATAGGCGAAAGGGACAAGGTCAAGACGGTATAAAATAAAAGACGCATAGGCTCCTCCTTTTTTCATTAGATTGACCAATGAAGGAGGAACTCATGCGTCTCTATTCTTTCATCCCTTTAAAATAGCTTTTCAGTACTAAATATTGTTCCATTTCTCCTAGGAAATGAAACAGTGCAGCTCTTGCCTCAAACTCTTCTCGCGTTTGCGGAAGCGGAAGCGCATCGAACTCTTCTTTCATATCAATGAGGCGTCTTAAAAATTTATGCGCCGTGTTCCCTGGGTGAATATGTTCGCGTAAGTCTCTAATGTATTCTGCAATGATTTGTCCATGCTCCGTCGTGACGGAAATGGACGTAATTTTCGGGAGTACACGCTCAATGATTTCGAACTGCTTTTGTCTCATGTTGAAATAATGATAGTACAAGTTTTCATGTCTAAGGACATGGTTTTCAACATCCCGATATGCGAGAGCTTTCGCTTCTTTGATCAATTGATGTGTCTCTGGTATTTCTTTTCCTGTCCAGTCTTGCTTCCCTGTCATTAAATATTGCTCAATTTCCTCAAAGATTTTTGCAAAGTTGGCTTCAATCTGTTCACTATAGTGTTTGAGCTTTTTATCGACACTTGGCATATACAGGTTCATGATAAGTGCCACGCCAACACCAATCGTAATCAGCAGCAGCTCATTCCAGATGAGGTGAAGAGTAATCCCACCAGACATGTATAAATGGAGGATGATGACTGAGCTTGTCACAATCCCTTCTTTAATACGGAGCAAAACGGTTGTCGGAATAAAGACAAGCAGCATCAGACCAATCACAAAAGGATGATACCCAATTAGATCGAAAAATAGATAAGAAAATAAAATGGCGAGACTGCATGCTGCAAAGCGGGCTCCTGAAGCGTGGAGTGACCGTTTCTTCGTCACTTGAATACATAGGATCGTAATAATTCCGGCAGCGGAATAATTTTGGAGTCCGAGCAGTTGTGCAATATAAATGGCGATTGCTGTTCCTAATGCTGTTTTCAGCGTTCGGTAGCCGATTTTAAACATGTTGTGACTCACTCTTTTCTGTCTTGTTTCCATTCACTCATTGTGAAATGATGAACTTTTTTTACTTTCCCCATTATAATCAAAAAAAGAAGGAGATGTTAAGCCTCCTTCTCGTTTTTCTTTATAATATTTTTTGTAAAAAGTCTTTTGCACGCTGTGAAGATGGTGATTCAAAGAATTGTACAGGGTTTGCATCCTCAACAATTTTTCCGTCATCCATAAAAATCACGCGGTCAGCCACTTCTTTTGCAAAGCCCATTTCATGTGTGACGATCACGAGTGTCATTCCAGATTGAGCAAGCTCCTTCATGACCTCTAGCACTTCCTTGACCATTTCTGGATCTAGGGCAGAGGTTGGTTCGTCAAACAGCATAATGTCTGGTGTCATCGCAAGCGCACGTGCAATCGCCACACGCTGCTTTTGACCACCTGACAAGCGGTTCGGAAAATCGTCTTTTTTCTCTAAAAGTCCTACCTTTTTAAGCAGGTCTTCAGCTTGTTTGATGCTGTCTTCCTTCGATTGATTCTTCACATTCATTGGCGCATACGTGATATTTTCTAGCACCGTTTTATGCGGGAACAGGTGGAAATGCTGAAACACCATTCCGATGTTTTCACGTACTTTTAGTGCATTGGTTTTTGGGTTTGTGATTTCTGTATCCTTAATTGAAATGACACCAGAAGTCGGCTTTTCAAGCAAGTTAATACAGCGAAGAAACGTCGATTTCCCAGAACCAGATGGCCCAATGACTGCGACAACTTCCCCTTCTTTAATCGTGGTGTCGATCCCTTTTAATACTTCATTTTTGCCAAAGGATTTTGTGAGTTTCTCTATGTTAATCATTTGATTTTAACTTCCTTTCCACCGATTTGCCGACAAAGGTGAGAACAAGCACAATGACATAGTAGATGAGACCCGCAAAAATAAGCGGTTCAAGATAATTATACGTCACGGCACCTGCTTGATAGGCTCGTCTCATGACATCGCCCAGTCCAATGACTGTCACAATAGCAGATTCTTTTGTCAGTGTAATCGTTTCGTTCACAAGTGCAGGTGAAATATTTTTAAATGCCTGCGGAAGCAATAAGTCCTTCATCATTTTAGCATATGGAATACCTAAAGCAACGGCTGCTTCTTTTTGACCTTTATCAATGGCATTAATACCAGCACGAATGATTTCAGATACGTATGCCGCCGAGTTTAGTGTAAATGCCGCTACAGCAGCCCAGTATTGGTCAATTTGAAACCCAAGAAGCTGAGGAAGACCAAAATAAATAATGAGCAATTGAAGCACAAGCGGTGTGCCTCGGAAGATTGATGTATAAAAATCGGCAAGCCAAATGAGCGGCTTAAACACACTAATTTTGCAAAGCGTTAATAAAATTCCTAAGATAAATCCAAGAAAAAGTGATACCACTACGATCGAGAGTGTGACCTTAAGTCCTTCTAAAATAAAGGGCATCTGAGGTATTACATCTTTAAAATCTAACATGACAGTCTCCTTTTTTATGCCTTCATACGAAATCAAAAAATAAAACAGGAAAAAAGTTCAACACGAGTTGAACTTTTCAGCGCTTTCTACTTGATTTTCATGAGTGACGCTGATCCTTTTCCTGACTTACTTTTCATCAGCAAACCATTTTTTAATTAATTTATCAAGTTCGCCATTGTCTTGCATTTCTTTTAATGATTTATTAAATTTCGCTGTTAAGTCACTATTTTTCTTGAAGGCAATCGCTGAACCTTCGTTTGAACTATTCAATCCAAATGCTTGGAAATTTTTTTCCTTTTTCAAATAACCAGCTGCTACTTTATCTTCAATAATGGCTGCATCAAAACGACCTGCTTTGATCTCTTGAATGATATCAGAGATTTTATTACGGTCTTCCACTGTTAAGTTATATTTCTTTTGCAAACCGTTTGCTTCATCCTGCTGGATTGAGCCTAATTGAACGCCAACTGTTTTGTCTTTTAAATCTTTCTCTGTTTTCATCCCGCTAGATTTCTTTGATACAACCAAGTTTTCAGCATTGTAATAAACATCAGAGAAATCCACTTGTTTTTTACGTTTTTCTGTAGGTGTCATTCCTGCTAGAACAATATCAGCTTTATTTGTTTTAAGAGCTGATACAAGGCTTGCAAAATCCATATCTTGAATTTCTAGCTTGTAGCCGTTCTTTTTCGCTAGTGCTGTAGCAAGATCAACATCAAAGCCGACAATTTTATCTCCGTCTTTTGATTCAAATGGCGGATAATCTGCTGATGTCGCCATGACGAGTGTTTTGTCATCTCCTGATGCGTTTGAATTATTAGAAGAAGTACCGCAAGCTGCGAGTGCAGCTGCAAGACCAGCCGTCATAAGTAATAATAACCACTTTTTCATAAGATAATGCCTCCCAGTATTTAAAATCATGTATTGATTTGAATATTTATTCACTATAATGTATTTTAAACACTTTCTTTTTAAGATGCAATAGTATTTTGCTAAAATTATTTTGATTCAATTGTCTTATAAAACAAAAAGCAGCCCGATCTAAAGACCGGGCTGCTTTTCAGCTTAATCATTCAAACGTCACAGATTAAATTTCTTCACAATGCTCATCGAAAGCAGCTTGAAGCTTTGACACTACTTCCATTGGTTCGTGCCCTTCAATTTCATGACGCTCGACCATTTTGATGATCTTTCCATCTTTTAATAGTGCAAAGGATGGAGAAGATGGTGGGAAGCCTTCAAAGTATTCACGGGCTCTTGCCGTTGCCTCTTTGTCTTGTCCAGCAAACACTGTCAGCAATTGATCTGGACGTTTATCGTAATGAACAGAATAGCCTGCAGCTGGTCTTGCAATACCGCCGGCACATCCACATACTGAATTCACCATCACAAGTGCTGTGCCTTCTTTAGACAGTGCTGCATCTACTTCTTCAGCTGATGTGAGTTCAGTATAGCCTGCTTGTTGAATCTCTTCTCTCGCTTGTTTTACAATATCATTCATAAATAAATTAAAATCAATATTCATGTCCGTCCACTCCTTTTGCATGCCAATCCATTTTAACATTATCATATCAAGGAAAACGCTAGCGGGCAAATGTGTTGTCTTTTCCTCCTCCTCTTTTTCTGAACATCGTTTATACGCCGAAAAATTGGGGAAAAGTGATGGTAAAGAGATGAAAGGGAGAACTGCATGATGGCACAATTCAAAAAAGCAATGCTCATTTATAATGGAAATGCTGGACAAAAAAACATGGAAAAAATTCTCGGTCAAACAGTGCCTCTTCTTTCTCTACATATTGATGAACTCATTCTCAAACCAACAAAGCAGCCAAAGGATGCTTATCATTTCTGCCGAGCGATAGATGAGACGGTGGAATTGCTCATCATCTTAGGCGGAGATGGCACCGTGCATGAATGTATAAACGGCATCGGCGGTTTAGAAAAAAGACCGGCTGTAGCTATATTGCCGGGCGGGACATGCAATGACTTTTCTAGAACGCTCGGTATTCCGCAACAAATGCAAAAAGCTACGCAAATGATTGTAGACGGTTTTGAAAAGAAGGTCGACTTAATCAAATCAGCAGATCGATATTTATTAAATTTTTGGGGAATCGGGCTGATTGCGAAGACGTCCAACAATATTAATGATAAGGAAAAAGCCGTACTCGGCAAAATCAGCTATTTCACAAGTGCCTTGCGTACCTTACAGCAAACAGATCCTTTTCACGTACGAATTGAAACCGAAGAGGAAAGCTGGGAAGAGGAAGCCGTCATTGTTCTTGTGATGAACGGACATTTCATTGGTACAAATAAAATTGATCTGCCCAATGCAGCGATTGATGATGGAAAAGCAGAAATCTTAATTTGCAGAAATACGAGCTTCTCTGCTCTTAAAGAAATTTTTTCTATGAATCGGGAAGAGCTGGAGGATTTCACCGGCGATCTATCGCTCATTCAAGCGTCTAGTATTCGTATCCACACAAAAGAGGAAATGGATGTTGATACGGACGGCGAAGTGTATATGACAGCTCCTGCTTCTTTAGAAGTATTAAACCAGCACTTGACCTTTATTGTTCCAGCAGAATAAAGAAAACGCCCGAAATCATTCTTTTTCGGGCGTTTTTTTGATATAGCGTCTGTATAAATATTCAAGTGCATACCCAAGCAATGTCCCAACAAGAAGCGAAATGCCTAATAGGCTATTTGCTGCTCCTTTAAATCCACCGACAATCAGCAAGCAGTACATAATTTGAATCAATGAAACGATTGATATGATCAGTAGTAATCTTTCGGGATGATTGCGTGATTTAGAAATATATCGAAGAAAAGCGAACGCAATTGCTGTGATAAACATGAGTCCAATCGTTAGAAACGCAAAAAAGTCTAGTCCAGACATACCCTCGCTCCTTTCTCATCATGATGAATTCCCCCTATCCATAGTGGAAGGGGGAATTCATCATATTTTAGTAAACAGATGTCTGCTCGTCAATGCCTTCAAGGATTTGTTTAATTCGTTGAAGGAATCTGCCGCATACAAGACCATCTAGTACTCTGTGATCTAATGAGAGACAAAGGTTGACCATGTCTCTTGCCGCAATCATACCATTTACAATCATTGGACGCTTCACAATTGATTCTACTTGTAAAATGGCCGCTTGCGGGTAATTAATGATGCCCATAGATTGTACTGAACCAAATGATCCCGTGTTATTGACAGTAAAGGTGCCGCCTTCCATGTCACTTTGCTTGAGCGTTCCTTGTCTCACCTTGGAAGCAAGCTCATGAATTTCTTTGGCGATGCCCTTAATTGTTTTTTCATCTGCATCCTTAATGACTGGAACATAAAGAGCGTCATCAGTCGCAACAGCAATAGAGACATTGATCGCTTGCTTTTGAACAATTTTATCTCCAGCCCACATGCTGTTCATTTCAGGGAATTCTTTTAAGCCCTGAGCCACTGCTTTGACAAAGAACGCAAAGAACGTCAAATTAAAGCCTTCTTTTGCTTTAAATTGATCCTTGAGCTGATTTCTTCTTGTCACAAGGTTTGTCACATCGACTTCCATCATCGTCCATGCGTGCGGAATTTCATGTTTGCTTCTCAGCATATTTGCCGCAATCGCCTGCCTAATCGGCGTGACTGGCAGTTCAACATCCCCAGGCATTGTAGAGATAGAGGACGCCGCTTGTGGCTTTGATGACTGAGTAGGCTCCGGCTTTACCGGTTGTTCATTAACAGGTGCCGCTTTCTCTTGGACGCCGCCGTTTTCAATGAGCTGAAGTAAATCTTTTCTTGTGATTCTTCCACCTGCTCCTGTTCCTTGAACAGCCGCTAAATCAATGCTATGCTCATCTGCTAAACGAAGGACTGCTGGAGAGTAGCGTTTCTTTTGACTTTGATCTACTTTTGTTTGATTCGCTTTAGGCGCTTCGCTTTGCTCAGGTGCCGCTTCTTCTTTCGCACTCTGCTGCTCGCTGCCTTCTACTTCAATTTCACAGAACACTTCTCCTACTTGCAGCGTATCGCCTTCCTCAGCCGATAGCTTTGTAATCGTACCTGTAAAGGATGACGGGACTTCAGCATTTACTTTATCCGTCATGACTTCCGCAATCGGATCGTATTTATTCACATGATCACCAGGTGAAACCAGCCATTTGCTAATCGTTCCTTCTGTCACACTTTCACCTAGCTGAGGCATTTTCATTTGTTCAATTGCCACTTGAAACCCTCCTCTTTCTTAAAACGCCGCTAGCTCTCTCATTTCAGCTTCTACCTTATCCGGATTGACCATGAAGAATTTTTCCATTGTTGGCGCATAAGGCATTGCCGGGATATCTGGTCCAGCTAGACGTTTGATTGGTGCGTCTAAATCAAATAAGCAGTGCTCCGAAATGATCGCCGCAACCTCACTCATAATGCTACCCTCTTTTGTATCTTCCGTTAAAAGAAGCACTTTGCCTGTTTTGGATGCCGCTTCAATAATCGCTTCCTGATCAAGCGGGTACACTGTTCTCAAATCAAGAATATGAGAAGAAATGCCATCTTTTGCAAGGCGATCTGCTGCTTGCAGCGCGAAATGGACACATAGGCCATATGTAATGACCGTGATATCATCGCCTTCACGTTTCACATCTGCTTTTCCAATTGGGAGTGTGTAATCCTCTTCAGGTACCTCTCCTTTAATGAGACGGTAGGCACGTTTGTGTTCAAAGAACAATACAGGATCTGGATCACGCACCGCAGCCTTTAAAAGACCTTTTACATCATAAGGTGTAGAAGGCATCACAATCTTCAAACCAGGCTGATTGGCAAAAATCGCTTCAACCGATTGCGAATGATAAAGTGCTCCGTGAACACCGCCCCCGTAAGGTGCGCGGATGACCATAGGACAGGTCCAATCGTTATTTGAGCGGTATCTAATTTTTGCAGCCTCTGAAATGATTTGGTTGATTGCAGGCATAATAAAATCCGCAAACTGCATCTCTGCAATTGGACGCATCCCATACATCGCTGCTCCAATGCCTACACCAGCAATGGCTGATTCTGCAAGAGGTGTATCCATGACGCGTGCTTCTCCAAATTGCTCATAAAGACCCGCTGTCGCTTTAAATACGCCGCCCTTTTTCCCGACATCCTCTCCGAGCACAAACACTTTCGGATCTCGCTCCATTTCTTCTTTCATCGCCAGTGTAATGGCGTCTATATATGACATAACAGGCATTTGTCTTCCCCCTTACTCCGCATATACGTAACGAAGTGCGCTTTCTGCATCAGCATAAGCAGCGTTTTCCGCTTCATCGGTCGCTTCGTTCACGATTTGCATGATTTCTTTTGTCATCTCTTCTTTCATGTCAGAAGTCAAGACGTTTCCTTCAATTAAATACGTTTCATATTGGATGAGCGGATCTTTCTTTCTCGCTTCGAGCACTTCTTCCTTTTCTCGATAACTTGAATCATCGTCATCACTTGAATGCGCAGTTAAACGGTAAGAGATGGTTTCAATCAATGTTGGGCCTTCACCTCTTGCTGCACGGTCTCTCGCTTCTTTGACAGCAGCATATACTTCAAGCGGATCATTGCCATCAACGGTTACACCAGGCATTCCGTATCCAATGGCACGATCTGAAATGCGTTCACATGCCACTTGTTTGTCATACGGCACAGAAATCGCGTACTTATTGTTTTCACACATGAAAATAACAGGCAGCTTATGCACAGCAGCAAAGTTAGCACCTTCGTGGAAATCACCTTGGTTTGAAGAGCCTTCACCGAATGTGACAAAGCTGACAAAGTTTTTTTGCTCCAGTCGTCCAGCGAGTGCAATTCCCACTGCATGCGGAACCTGCGTTGTAACAGGTGAAGATCCTGTCACAATTCGATTTGATTTTTGTCCAAAATGACCTGGCATCTGTCTTCCGCCTGAGTTTGGATCGTCTTGTTTTGCGAAACCAGACATCATTAAATCTTTTGCTGTCATCCCAAATGCGAGGACAACACCCATATCACGGTAATAAGGTAAAACGTAATCTTCTTCTCTATTGAGGGCGAAAGCAGCGCCTACTTGCTGCGCTTCCTGCCCTTGACAAGAAATCACGAATGGAATTTTACCAGAACGGTTTAAAAGCCACATCCGTTCATCAATTTTTCTTGCTAGTAGCATTGTTTTATATATATCAATTGCTTGCTCATCCGATAATCCTAATTCCTGATGACGCATGTTACTCATCCTATTTCCCTCCTTGATTAAAAATGGATCGCCTTTCCGTCGACAGCAAGAGCTGCCTCGCCAATCGCCTCTGATAAGGTTGGGTGAGGGTGAATCGTTTGCCCCACTTCCCACGGTGTTGCATCAAGCACTTTGGCTAATCCAGCTTCAGATATCATATCTGTGACATGAGGGCCAATCATATGAATCCCTAAAATATCATCTGTCTTTTGATCGGCAATGATTTTGACGAATCCATCAGACTCTCCGTACACAAGTGCTTTTCCGATCGCCATAAAGGGGAACTTCCCTATTTTGACTTCGAACCCTTGCTCTTTTGCCGCCTGTTCAGTCAGTCCAACACTTGCAGTTTCTGGGTGAGAGTAAACACATTTAGATACGAGCGTTTCATCGAGCGGCTTCGGATCTTTCCCTGCCATATGTTCCACCGCAATCATGCCTTCGTGTGAAGCCACATGTGCCAGCTGAAGCCCGCCAATAACATCTCCTATTGCGTAAATATGCGATTCTTTCGTTTGATAATGCTCATTCACGACAATGCCTTGTTTTTCTGTTTGAATGTCGGTATTTTCAAGGCCAATGCCTTCGATATTAGGTACACGTCCGACTGAAAGAAGGAGTTTTTCCGCTTCAAACGTCTGAAGGTCTCCATCCTTTTCTGCTTGAATCGTCACGAGATTCTCCTGCTTTTTAACGGTATCTGGCAGCACTTTCGCATTTGTCACAAAGGTGATGCCTTTTTTAGATAAAAGCTTTACCATTTCTTTAGAAATGTCATGATCCTCTGTTGGCAATATGCGATCTGCAAATTCAATCACCGTCACTTTCACACCGAAATCATGGAGCATGGAAGCCCACTCGATGCCGATCACTCCGCCGCCGACAATAAGCATCGACTGCGGAAGCTCCGGCAGTTCAAGCGCATCATCTGATGAAAGAATGTGCGTCCCATCTACTTCAAGCCCTGGCAGGACACGCGGTCTTGAACCTGTTGCAATGATGACCTGCTTTGGAATGAGCATTTCATTTTCATCTCCATTTGCCATTTCAACAGAAATGGTTCCTGGCATTGGTGAAAAGATAGATGGACCAAGAATCCGGCCAATTCCTTCATAGACATCAATTTTCCCTTGTTTCATTAAGTGTTTGACGCCGCCTGCTAGTTTTTCTACAATCTCTGCTTTTCTTTTCTGCACGTTTGCAAACTGTAAGGCAACATCGTTTGCCTCAACGCCAAAATCAGCAGCACGTTTGACGGTTTGATAGACTTCTGCACTTCTAAGCAGCGCTTTAGACGGAATGCACCCTTTATGGAGACATGTTCCGCCGAGCTTTGCTTTTTCTACAACTGCTGTTTTCAATCCAAGCTGTGAGGCACGAATGGCTGCTACATAGCCGCCTGTGCCTCCACCAAGAATGACGAGGTCATATTCAGTTGCCATGACTTGTCACTCCTTTCTTTTTCTGTTGATCATTTGGGTATTCTTTCGGTGATTCTTCTTCTTTTAAAATACGAAGTGCACCTTCTGCTAAAGATTGCAGTTCATTCTCACCTGGATATACAACAACATCTGAAATCCAGTCAATATATCCTCTAATACTTGATGTAATTTGTTTACTGTACGCAAGTCCGCCTGTTAACACAATAACGTCAACTGCTCCTTTTAAAACCGCACTGGCCGCACCGATTTCCTTAGCAATTTGATAGCACATCGCTTCATAAATCAGTGCCGCGCGTTCATCGCCGGCTTCAATCATGCGCTCGACTTTCACCGCATCTGTCGTGCCAAGATAACCCGCAAGTCCACCTTCGCCAATAATGCGTTTAAGCATTTCTTCTTGGGTATATGCACCAGAAAAGCATAGATTGACAAGGTCACCTGTTGGCAGGGTTCCCGCTCGCTCTGGACTGAAAGGACCTTCGCCATGCAGACCATTGTTGACATCAATGACTTTTCCTTTTTCATGTACACCAATTGTAATACCGCCGCCCATATGTGTAATAATCATGTTCAAATCTTCGTAGCGTTTTCCAAAGGAAGCGGCTGTTTTTCTTGCAACCGCTTTTTGATTTAATGCATGGAAGATGCTCTTTCTTTCAATCGTTGGCAGCCCAGAAATGCGAGCAATTGGTTTTAGTTCATCAACCACTACTGGATCGACAATAAAAGCTGGGATATTCAGACCAAGTGCAATTTCCCTCGCGATGATACCACCGAGATTAGATGCGTGCTGTCCTGCATATCCTTCTTTCAGATCTTCCACCATTTGCTCATTGACTTCATATGTGCCACCTTCAATCGGACGTAGGAGGCCGCCTCGTGCGCACACTGCATCAAACTTTGAGATGTTCATCCCTTGTTCATGCAGCGTTTTCAGGATCGTTTCTTTACGAAATGAAAACTGATCAATGATATGAGGAAACTGCTTTATTTCCTCATCTGTATGTCTAAGTGTTGTTTCAAAAATAGATCGTTCATTATGAAACACGCCGATTTTTGTTGAAGTAGAGCCAGGATTAATCGTGAGAATACGCCATTCTTTTGTCAGCAAAAACAAAACCTCCGTTTCAACTCATTCTTCAAATTAGCGACGACTTAAAATATGTTGACCATTTTGCAAGAATTGGCTTCTTGATTTACGCATTCTTTCAATACGCTCTTCTGCCAATCGGTCTGCCGCTTTATAGGTTGGAATGGCATCACGGTTTGAAATTTCAATGACGCGTTCAATGTTTTGATAAATACCTTCAACTTTTTTCATTGCACGATCTGCATTATAGCCATAAAGTTCATCAGCAACGTTAATCACACCGCCTGCATTGATGACATAATCAGGTGCATAGACAATGCCCATTTCATGGATCAGATCCCCGTGATGCGTCTCTCTTAACTGGTTATTCGCTGCACCTGCAATGACTTTTGCTTTTAACTTCGGAATCGTTACATCGTTAATCGTTGCACCAAGTGCACACGGTGCATAAATATCACATGCTTGATCATAAATATCATCAGGGTCAACTGCTTTCGCGCCAAAGTCTTCAACCGCTCGCTTCACAGAGTCTTTATTGATATCTGTAACAATCAGCTGTGCACCTTCTTCATGCAGGTGTTTACACAGATTGTAGGCCACATTTCCAACACCTTGAACAGCAATTGTTTTCCCTTCTAATGAATCAGTCCCAAATGAAGCTTTGGCAGCAGCTTTCATTCCTTTATATACACCGTAAGCCGTAACAGGAGACGGATTTCCAGACGAACCAAATGCAGGAGAAATACCTGTCACAAAGTCAGTTTCTTCATGAATCAGATCCATGTCTTCTACCGTCGTACCGACATCCTCAGCTGTGATATAGCGGCCATTCAATCCTTGAATGTAACGTCCAAACGCACGGAACATTTCTTCATTTTTGTCTTTTCTCGGGTCGCCGATAATGACTGTTTTTCCGCCGCCAAGATTCAGTCCTGCTGCTGCATTTTTATACGTCATCCCTCTTGCTAGACGCAGTGCATCCTCGATTGCTGCTTCTTCGTTTTCATACGTCCACATTCTAGTCCCGCCAAGTGCCGGTCCAAGTGTTGTATCATGAATGGCAATAATGGCTTTTAAGCCTGACTGTTCATCCTGACAAAATACAAGCTGCTCATAATCGTATCGTTCCATATATTTAAAAAGTTCCATTATTTATTCCTCCTATGACTTCCGCTTAATTTGATGTACAAATGGCAAGTGCGATTGAATAAAGCTTGCTTTCAGCTGTATCCGACCGGCTGGTTAAAGCAATCGGCGCCTTTGCTCCTGCCACCACAGCTCCCACCTTCGCATGCGCAAAGTAGATGAGAGATTTATAAAGAATGTTCCCTGCTTCTATCGTCGGCACAAGCAAAATATCTGCATGACCAGCGACATCACTTGTAATATTTTTATGAGAAGCTGCTGTTTGAGAAATGGCATTGTCTAAAGCAAGAGGCCCATCAACGAGGCAACCAGAAATTTGACCTCGGCGATTCATTTGCGCCAGACTTGCCGCAGTCAAAGTTGAATCCATTACCGGGTTCACGACCTCGACCGCAGATAGCACTGCCACTTTTGGCATGTCATTTCCGACAGCTTGTGCTACTTGAACAGAATTGATCGTAATCTCTTTGAGCATATTTAAATCGGGTGCGATGTTCATCGCAGAATCCGTAACATAAATAAAACGATCAAAGCCCGGCACTTCAAATGCCGCAACATGTGATAGAACACTCGCTGTCCGCAGCCCGTACTCTTTATTCAGTACCGCTTTTAAAAGAACGGCTGTCGGGACATGCCCTTTCATCAATATATCTGCATGCTTCTCACTTACTGCCTGCACGGCAATTTTGGCTGATTCTTCAGGAGAATCTGAATGAATAATATCTATCCAGCCCTCATCGATCTCATGTTGCTTCACTAGCTCCTTTAGGTTGCGTTTGTTCCCAACCAGCAGGAAGCGAGCGACCTTGCGTTCAATTGCCATCTTGACGGCATGAAGCACTTCTTCGTCTTCTGCATGAGCCACAGCAGCAGTTTTATTCTGCAGCTGGGCGGCTTTCATAATCAGATCGTCAAGCTTCATATGTGCCCACCTTTCCTTATGCTCGGTTCATGGTTTTTATATGCAAGTTCCGTGCCAGCTTGAAATGCAGTGAAATAAGACATTTCTGATGAAATGCGTGCAATCTTTTGCAGGCTACGTGCATTTTATTGCATGCTATCTTTTGCAAGTTGATATTTATCCATTTTATAGTAAAGGTTTCGAATGCTGATCCCTAACGTTTTCGCTGTTTTCGTGCGATTGAATTGATGCTTTTCAAGGGTTTGTTTAATGAGTTGCGCTTCAAACGCCTCAACAGCATCTGAAAGTATCTCTCCCTCAAATTGGCTCACGGCCAGTTCCTGCTGTTCTTTTTCTTCCTGCTCTTCTGACTCCATGAACGAAATATGCCCTTCATCGATCCATTCTTCTTGCGGATTCAAAAAGATCATGGCTCGTCCAAGAACATTTTCCAGCTCTCTTACGTTCCCTGGCCAGCTGTAGGATCGAAGTCTATGAAGCGCCTGTTCCGTTAGGCCGCTCACATTTCGCCCATAGTCTAAATTGATTTTCTGAATAAGGCGTTTACTTAACGAGTCAATATCTTCAAGGCGCTGTCTTAGCGGCGGAATGGAGATCGGATATCTGTTCATCCGATAATATAAGTCCTCTCTAAACTTTCCTTGAGCCATCGCTTTTTCAATATTGACATTTGTTGCAGTGATCACACGCACATCAACAGGGATGGCTTTTGTTCCACCTACTCTGACAATTTCTTTTTCCTGCATAACGCGTAATAATTTAGCCTGTGTACTTGGCGTCATTTCACCAATTTCATCTAAAAAGATGCTGCCTTGATTCGCTTCTTCAAACAGCCCTTTTTTTCCGCCGCGCCTTGCACCAGAGAATGCGCCTTCCTCGTAGCCAAAAAGCTCTGATTCTAAAAGGGTTTCTGATAAGGCCGCACAGTTGACGCGTACAAAGCGATTATATTTCCGGTCACTTTCATTGTGAATGGCGTGCGCAAACAACTCTTTCCCAGTACCCGATTCTCCTCTGAGTAAAATGGTCGCTGGTGTTTTTGCGCCTAGCTTCGCCTGCTCCAGTGCCACAAGCATTTGTTCACTTTCTCCAATAATGTCTTCAAATGTGTACTTTGCCTCAAGTGTACGGATGAGCTGTCTTGCTTTATTTAATTCATTCGTCAGTGATTGAATTTCTGATACGTCATGAATGACGCCGACACTACCTTTTAGGATGCCATCAACGATCACTGGTGCTACGTTGACAATCACATCCTTCTTATTTGGTCCAACTTTCATTCTGACGCCTCGAACCGGTCTTCTTGTTTCAAGCACCTTCAAATGCATGCTTTCCCCTTCAGAAATATCCGCACCTGCTGGTTTGCCTACAACCTCTTTGTCTGTTAATCCCGTCATTTTCGTGTAAGCTCGGTTGATTAAAATCCCTTTCCCCTGCTCATCTACAACGGATATCGCTTCATCAGATGATTGAATAATGGCCTCAAGCATTGTCCGTACTTCCTTGAGGTTTGTGACTTCTTCTGCAAGCTCCACCGCATCCGTAATATCTTTAAAAATGGATAAAGCGCCTAGCATTCTTCCTGCGTCATCAATAATCGGCAAACGCGTTGTGACAATTTGTATTTGCTGATTCAAAAATTGTTTTTGATGAAATTCT
Source organism: Bacillus pumilus (assembly GCF_003431975.1). Taxonomy (GTDB): domain Bacteria; phylum Bacillota; class Bacilli; order Bacillales; family Bacillaceae; genus Bacillus; species Bacillus pumilus_N. Next base: position 2,332,435 of record NZ_CP027116.1, read on the forward strand.
GGCTCCCTCGATCTTAAAATATCGGGAAGCTTTGTGTTTGGGATCACTTCACGTATGTGACGGCCAATCGCATCTTTTTGCAAACATCCAACCATTTTGGCTGCCGATCGATTAAATAGGACCACTTCTTCATCCATATTAATAAAAATCATGCCATCGTTCGTTGCATTGAAAATGCGGTCATGCTTATAGGTTTGTTCCTTTAATATTTGAATGAGCTGTTGCTTTTCTGACATTAATTCCGATATGACGTATGCCATCGAACTTGGAACAATGACAGCATGTTCTCGTTTTTCTTCCATCAGTTCTTTTAGTACAGCTGAACTACCTGTTGTTTCAATGATGATATCAATATCATCTTTTATGTATTCTTTCCAATCCGTTGTCGTATCAATTCCATTCTTTTTTGCTTCTAACATCCCCGGTGCCCCAAGATCAAGGTCGGCGATCGCAACGATTTGAATCATATTTGTTTTCAGCAATGTCTCAAGCAATGCTGATCCACCTTGTCCTGCACCGACAATCAAGACTCTCTGCATCCCGTTACCCCTTTATATGAAAAAATTTGCACACCATATTTTTCCGTTGCAAAAAATTGCACAACTCTTATATTACCACGTTTTCCTTTCTTGACAAAATATTTTTTGAATTAGACAATGGAAGTAAATGACGTTTAAGGGGACATTTGATGGGGAGAATACTTGCATTAGTCATTATTTTAATACCTGGCGCACTTGCAGCACTTGGGATTAAGCTGCTGCGTGACACAGTTTTCGGCATCATCATTGCGCCATTTCCATTTTTATGGCTGCAAGGAATTGCAGGGTTATTATTTTTAGGGGGAGGTCTTTATGTAGTTGCTGGATTTATTTTATATAGAGACCGTAAACGCAATAAAGTGACTACTCGCTTTAAGCAGAGATAAACACGAAAAAAGAAGACAAAGAGCTAAAATAAACATCATTTTAGCCCTTTGTCAACAATCTGAGACCCGCTGATGACAGCAGGTCTTTATTTCATTTCTTCTCTTATTTTGACGGCTCTATCAGGAAAATCCGTGAAGATTCCATCAACACCTAAGGAGAGCATGTTTTTCATTTGCTGTTCACTGTTTACCGTAAACGGCCTGATCACTTGGTGGGTAGCATGGAGAGCCGATACAACCTCTTTGGTCACTCCTGCCCCCTTTATATTCGGATGATAACCTCTTGCTGGTACTGTTTTTAAGTACATCTCCGGCTGATGAATCACATCCATTGTGAGAACAGCAAGCTCAACATGCGGCATCAGCTTGTGAAAAAGAGCTAAACTGCCATGATGAAACGATGAGATCAGTATACGATCTTCTATTTGAAAGTGTTCGATTTGCTCCTTTACTTTCTCTTCGATCCCTGGATATCGATAAATGGAGTTTTTCAGTTCAATATTAATAATAAGTGATGATGGCTTCGTCACTAGCTCCAATACTTCCTCTAAAAGAGGAATAGATACAGCACCGGTTTCTTCATAGAAAGTATGACTCGCATCTCCAGCTTTTAACTCTTCATATGTATGGTCTTTCACTAAACCCTTCATATTCGTTGTTCTGTTCAACTTCTCATCGTGAATGACAGCTAGTCTGCCATCTTTCGTCAACTGCACATCCAGCTCAATTCCGTCAGCCCCAGAATGAAGTGCATGCTCAAAGGCTATCATGGTGTTTTCAGGGTAGATTCCTTTAAAACCTCTGTGTGCAAAAATTTTCGTCATAGGTCACCTCTAAATATGATGCTTCCTTTCATTATGACGTGTCTTTTTTTATTTTTCCAGTTTGAGCACATAAAAAAACCTCTTCTGAACAGTACGAAGAGGTCGACAGATACATTCGATCACGTAATCGCTCTGATGGCTTGCTCTGTCGTCTCTGCGTCAAGAGCAAAAAGGGAAGAAACAACTGCGACTGCTGTAACAACGGTTACACCTAACAACAACTTTTTCATAAGATAACCTCCACTTTCTTTTGAAGTATTTGTGCATCGAATTTCTTTTCAAGAAAACGAATGGCGTTTTGATAGTCATTTCGTTCCTTGAAGTATTTCGATATTTGTTCAGACAAATCCTCAAGCTCCACATATAATCTATTTTTTTCTATGTAGTCTAATTTTTCAGAGAATACGTCTGCTGCCCCACTATTTTCGCACATCAAGTCTAAAATTTCAAATTTTACTATATATTCATTATTTTGGATATTGCAGCTATACTCAATACCCTCTTTAATATATTCCTTTGCCTCTTGATTTCCTAGATGAACCAAGGCATTTGCCAGAACATATAAAGATTGAATGTAATAATGGCTATTGTCCCGGTGAATTTGAATGCCCATCCCTTTTTTAGCATATTGTGCGCTTTTTTCATAATCAGGCTTTGCATAATAAAGAACGGCTAAATTATGATAGCATTTCCCAATCAGTACCTCGTTGTTAATGCGTTTACTTTTCTCAAGTGCTTCTTGGTACTTTTCCTCTGCTTCTTCAAATTGGAACAAATCAATACAATTACTAGCATGTAAAATCAAGCTGTCAATCGCCTGCGCCGTATACTCTTCATGCGCTTTGAACGTATCGATGGCTTTTTTAATATGATTAATGGATATGAAATTTTGTTTTAATTCGTAATAGATTGAAGCAACCTTATGGTGAAAAGTTCCTACTTCAAGGTCTTCATTCACACGTTTTAAGCGCTGCTCTGCAATTTTGTAAAAGCTGATGGCTTCATCATACTTTTTCACATATGCAGCGTACTGGCCTTTATAAAAGTAAAAATAAAAATTAATAATGTCGTCTGCTTTCTCATCAAGCGTTCCGACACTTTTCATAATGTGATTGGCTTTTTCAATATTTCCAAGTAACATTTCATGTCTGCCGTCAACAAGCTGATAATAAAGGAGAACTTCGCGGTCTTCATCTGTATTTTTTAGCAAATTCTGAATTTTCTCTTTATAAACAGCAGATTTCTCTAGGTCATTCTGAGAAATGACCCTCGTCCACTTGCTAATTTCGTTCGCTACCTCAGCAGAGTGGATTTTCAGCTTTCCCATAACCTCACCCTCTTCTTTTCATTATTATAGCATAGTAAAAGAATGTGAAAATTATTAAATTCGACAATGGGAATATTCAGTTCAAATGGCACAATCTCTAAGAAGCCAGTGACTTTAAAACGCCAAACAATCAGGTCAATAGAAATAGAACTTTCGATCTCATTGGCTTTATTTACCAAATACATCAGACCTTTTCCTCTCATCCTTTTTCTTACGAATGAGCGTTTTCTTCTTCTATTTAAACGACCAAACAATTGATTGGCGTAGCTGATTACCACTAATTTATGTCATCCCCATTTCTTTCATGCTTCATTTTTCATTTTATTCTGAAAATAAAACAAGCCAAGTTATCAAATGAAACAATAAGATGATTGTATCAACACAACCAATTTTTTACAATATTTTTCAAAATAAAAAAACGCCTCCTAAAGAAACGTTTTTTTATAAAAGTGATTAGCTAGCTCTATGCTCTAATCGTAGACGATCGGCTACCATGGCAATAAATTCAGAATTGGTTGGTTTTGCTTTAGACATGCTGACTGTATAACCAAAGAGTGAGGAAATGGAATCGATGTTTCCTCTGCTCCATGCAACTTCAATGGCATGGCGAATCGCTCGTTCCACCCTGCTGGCGGTCGTGTTAAATTTCTTCGCGATGTCTGGGTAAAGCACTTTTGTAATGCTTCCGAGAAGCTCAATGTCATTGTACACCATTGAAATCGCTTCTCTTAAGTATAAATAGCCTTTAATATGTGCTGGGACGCCAATCTCATGAATAATCGTCGTAATGCTCGCATCTAAGTTTTTACGTTTCGGTTCAGGTTTGTTGCGAAGAACACTGTTTTGGATAGATGAAGATCGATGGGTAACTTGTGTGCCGTTTCCGCTGACTTGACGAATATGACCGACTAGGTTTTCCATATCAAATGGTTTTAAGATGAAATAGGATGCGCCCAAATCAACAGCTTTTTTCGTGACATCTTCTTGTCCGAACGCCGTTAGCATAATCACACTTGGCTGTTTGGTCATGTCATTGTTTTCACGGAGGCGTTCGAGTACAGCAAGACCGTCTAAATGAGGCATGATAATATCTAAGAGGAGAACGTCGGGCTCTTTATCTTTAAATAATGTCAGACACTCCTGACCATTATACGCCACGCCAAGTACTTCCATATCTTCCTGTCCCTCAATATACTCTGTCAATAGACCAACAAGCTCTCGATTGTCATCAGCTACACACACTTTAATTTTCTCCACGTTCTTTCCTCCCCAATGTCGATTCCTTTAGTCTTTTGCATTTCTCTTCTGAGTGTTCAATTCGACAAAAGCATGCTATCCCCTTTAAAAAACTTTAATTTTCCGAATAATAGAGCATTATCTAGCTTTTTCTACGTTTTTCTTAATGAATCGACGATTATTGCAATTTGACAACATACTATTTTCCATTTTGTCGAAAAATCTCTTTTTCCTTATTTTATAACATGATGGCAGAGAAAGAAAGGGGAGAAAAAAACTGCCGGAAAATTCGCGGCAGTTTGATGATTAGCTTGCTTTTTTGTTTTTTTGATAAAGATCAATTCCTGCTTCGGACAGCATCCATTCAATGTGTACGCCGTACCCGCTTGTCGGATCATTGACGAATACGTGTGTGACCGCTCCAATGACTTTGCCGTTTTGGATGATGGGGCTACCGCTCATCCCTTGGACGATACCGCCCGTTTTACTTAAAAGTCGCTCATCTGTTACCTTCAATACCATCCCTTTTGTCGCTGGGAATTTCTGCGGTGTTGTGCTGACGATTTTAATATCAAATTTCTCCACTTTATCATGATCCACAACGGTTAAAATTTCAGCTGGACCTTCTTTTACTTCATTTGATAAAGCGACTGGAAGTGGTTTGTCTGCTACATGATTTTCAAGCTTTTCGGTTAACTTACCAAAGATACCAAATGGGCTATTACGGGAGATATCTCCTATCGTTTTTCGTTCGGAAGAAAATCTCGCCAATTTTTCTCCAGGATTGCCTCCTGTGCCTTTTTCAATCGATGTCACGGTTGACCTGACAATTTCGCCATTGTCGACAACGATTGGTTTTTTTGTATCCATGTCAGAAATCACATGCCCTAGGGCACCATATTTTTTAGAAGATGGTTCAAAGAAGGTCATCGTACCAATTCCTGCTGCGGAATCACGAATGTAAAGACCAATTCGATAGATGCCTTCACTTGCATCTTTTGCGGGTGTTAATGTTGTTTGAAAGGTTTTTTGGTCTCTTTTTAAAAGTAAACGAAGCGTTTCACCTGTTTTTCCTGCCTTTTGGATAAATGGGGTGAGGTCATTCATTTTCTCCATCTTCTGACCATTGATTTCAATGATCATATCCCCTGTTTGAATGCCTGCAGCTTCGCCTGGTGATTTCTTGCCGTCTGCTGTTGTGATTTGGTGAAAACCTACAACGAGAACTCCTACAGAGTGGAGCTTGACGCCAATGGATTGTCCTCCAGGAATGACTTTTAATTCAGGGAGAACGTCGACTTTTGTTTTCTTAATAGGAAATCCTTTAAAATCATAAACAATTTCGGCTTTTCCCGCCTTTTGCCCTGTCACTTCAAGCTGATTCTTTTTCTCTGAAAGACTAAAGGCTGGTGAAGAAGCATTGGCTGACGCTTCTATTGATGTGTCAATTGAGTGCTTCTGTTTTTCAAATACAGCAACATTTGTTGGAATGCTGATGTATTCCTTCACTATGCTCATAAACCCTGTACTTATTAAAGAAACAAGGAGAATCACACCAATGGCTTTTCTCATCTTTTCGGGCATTCATTTTTCACTCTCCTCGCTCCTTACCCACACCAGAACACTCATGTTTTGGCTACATCTTTACTTTTGCCTTCTTCGCTTGGATTTATAACCGGCACCTATAGAAAATGATTGGATAATTTGATAAAAGAAAAAGACGATTGCGTGGGTATATACAGCGATTTTACACAATATAAAAAAGGCAGCTGTTTTTCCAGCTACCCTGTTGTTTTGACATCGTTTGCTTGATGCAGCAATTCTTTTGCATGTTGTTTTGTCAGCTCAGTAACTTCCACACCAGCAATCATCCGGCCAATTTCACTCACTTTTTCTTCATGACTTAATGGTTTGACGCTCGTCAGTGTTCTGCCGGCTTTAGAGCGTTTAGAAATAAAGAGATGTGTGTCGGCCATCGCTGCTACTTGCGGGAGGTGCGTAATGCAGAGCACTTGTGAACCAGCCGCTACTTTGTAAATTTTTTCGGCAATGGACTGTGCGACTCTTCCGCTTACTCCTGTATCGACCTCATCAAAAATAATGGAAGTGACTTCTTGTTTGGCTGAGAAAATACTCTTTACGGCAAGCATGACACGTGAAATTTCTCCACCAGAGGCCACTTTTGATAAAGATTTCATCGGTTCGCCTGTATTTGTAGAAATGACAAATTGTGCTTGGTCAATTCCGTTTTTTCCGAGCTGGACGGGCTTGCCATCTAGCAGCGGGAAGTCTGTGCTTCCAAAAGGTGCATACCGAATGGAAAAAGCTGTGTCAAAAGATGACTTCTCCATATATAAATCCTTTAATTCCGCTTGAATTTCCTTCGCTAGCTTTTTGGCCCATTTTTTACGGAGCTCCGAAACGTTGAGTGCTTCCAGCAGGGCATCACGGCTCATCGCATCCAATTTATTTTTGAGTGTCTGCAAGTGGCTGTCTCGATTTTGAATTTGATCGATTTCTTCTTCAATCTTCGCTGCATACTCCAAAATGTCCTCAACCGTTGTACCATATTTTCGTTTCAACTGCTTCATTTCATTCAACCTTGATTCGATAAAATCAAGACGCGCCGGGTCGAACTCTAATTGATCCAGCATGCTTCGCATTTGGAATGTCGAATCCTCTAATAAGTAATAGGAGTTCGACACTTGTTCAGATAGCTTTTTCAGATCGTCATTGATGTCAGAAACCTGATCGAGCTCGCTTGAAGACATACCAACCCAATCAAGTCCTCCCTGCTCATTGCGCAAGGCGTTATATGCGTTTTGAAGCGAGGAAAAGATTTTTTCGTAGTTGCTGATTTGATGACGCTCTTCCTGAAGCTTCTCATCTTCTCCCGGCTCTAATTGTGCCGCTTCAATCTCCTCTAGCTGAAATTGCAGTAAATCTAATCGGTGCACCATTTCTTGCTCATTTTCAGAGAGCTGTTTTAACTTTTGGGCTGTCTTAGTATATTGCTCATACGCTTCCTGATATTGTGACAAAGCAGGTGCAATTTCTTCTGCTCCAAACTGATCGAGCAAATACAGATGATTTTCATCCTCCATCAATAGCTGGTTGTCGTGCTGCCCGTGTATATCGAGTAAAAGGCGTCCTACCTCCCGTAAAAGCGAGATCGTGACAAGCTTGCCATTGATGCGGCAGATGCTTTTTCCGTTATGGTTCAAGTCACGGCGAAGAATCATCATTTCATCTGATGCGTCAATTCCCTGCTCTTTGCATAGAGCAAATACAGGATGATCAGCTGGTACAAGAAAAAGTCCTTCCAGCTCTGCTTTTTTTTCACCATAACGAACGTATTCAGACGACCCTCTTCCTCCCACAAGAAGAGAGACAGCATCAATCATAATCGATTTTCCGGCACCTGTTTCCCCTGTGAGAACCGTGAGTCCTTTTTCAAATGAAACCGTTAACTCTTCAATGATTGCAAAGTTTTTAATGGTTAGTTCTGCTAACACTCATTTGACACCTCTTTTTGTAAACCTAATTCTTTATAGAAGCTCTAAAATTTTACTGGAAACGATCTCCGTATCATCCGGTGTACGGCAAATAATCAAAATGGTATCATCGCCGCAAATCGTTCCCATAATTTCTTCCCAATCTAAATTATCCATTAAAGCCCCGATCGCCTGAGCATTCCCTGGCATGGTTTTGAGGACGATTAAATGACTGGCAGCATCCATTTTTATAAATGCATCCATTAAGGATCGCTTCAGTTTAGACAACGGGTTAAACCGTTGATCCGCAGGAAGGCTGTATTTATATGTCCCATTGTTCGTCGGCACTTTCACTAAATGCAATTCTTTAATATCTCTTGAAACGGTCGCTTGTGTAATGTTATATCCATCAGCTTTTAAAATATCGACTAATTCGTCTTGTGTTTCAATCTCTTGGCTTGCAATGATTTCTCTAATCTTAATCAGCCTTTGACCTTTATTCATTTTTGACCCCCCTAGGCGCTTCATTCTCAGTTTGTCTTTACGTTCTATGTTATATGAAGCATAGTTCAAAAAACAAGCATTACGTGAGAAACAATCCATTCTCGTGTTTTGACCATGTAAAAAGGAATAATAGCGAGCTATTATTCCTTTTGTTTCAATGATTTCATGTGTCAGCCGGCTCAGGGCTGTTTTTCTTTTCTTTCAATACAGAATGGGCTTCCTTGACGACTTTCTCAAGCTCTGAAGCCGGAAGTGCTGCATTGTCTTCTTGTTCAGGATGAAGCACTAAATGGAGAAGGAATTCAATATTCCCATCCCCACCGGTAATAGGCGAAAACGATACATCCTTTACATCATAGCCTTCTTTTGCAGCAAATTGATTCATCTCTTCCAGCACACCGAGGTGGACAGACGGTTCTCGCACGATGCCTTTTTTTCCAACAAGCTCCCTGCCTGCTTCAAATTGAGGCTTGACGAGTGCGATACAGTCCCCGCCTGGGACAAGGATGTGCTTTAAAGCTGGCAGGATGAGTTTAAGTGAAATAAAAGAGACATCAATTGACGCCACTTCCGGCAATCCTTCAGTGAAATCTGCTGGGACGGAATGGCGGAAATTGGTGCGCTCCATGACGATGACGCGCTCATCCTGCCTTAATTTCCACGCAAGCTGATTATAGCCAACATCAACAGCATATGATTTGACCGCTCCATTTTGAAGAGCACAATCTGTAAATCCGCCTGTTGACGAACCAATATCAATTAGCAATTTTCCGCCTACTGTTAAGTCGAATTCTTTGAGCGCTTTTTCGAGCTTTAACCCGCCACGGCTCACATATTTCAGTGGATTCCCTTTCACCGTAAGCGGTGTATCACGAGCGATTTTCTCTCCTGGTTTATCCAAACGGTTTTCATTTGAGTAAACGATCCCTGCCATGATGGCACGCTTTGCTTTCTCTCTCGTTTCCATTAGTCCTTGTTCGACTAATAAAACGTCAAGTCGTTCTTTCTTTGATGTCATGATCCAATTCCTTTTCTTGGTGCTGCGGGAAGCAGGTCACGTAACGTTTCAGCAACCTGTGCTTTCGTCAGACCAATTTCTTCAAGCAGGGCATCGACACTTCCATGCTCAATAAATTCATCTGGAATGCCCATGCGTTCTACTTTAATATGAGATGCTTTTTTGTCGTGTATATATTCTAAGACGCTGCTGCCAAATCCGCCTTGGAGCACAGCTTCTTCAATCGTTAAAATCGGAATACCTTCAGCAAGAATGTCATTTAACATCACTTCATCAAGAGGCTTAATAAAACGAGCATTAACGACACGAACCGATTTCCCTTCTTTTTGAAGTTCTTCTGCTGCTTGGAGCGCCATTTTAATCGTTGTACCAAATGTTAAAATCACGGCATCCTTCCCTGGACGAAGAACCTCCCAAGAACCAATCGGAATGGTTTTCAGCTGTTCATCCATTTTCACACCCAGCCCATTTCCACGCGGGAAGCGCATAGCAATAGGACCGTCATCATACTGAATGGCTGTATTGACCATGTGTTGCCCTTCATTTTCATCCTTTGGCATCATAAGCACCATATTCGGCATATGACGCATGAAAGCAATGTCAAACACACCTTGATGTGTTTCTCCATCTGCACCAACAAGACCCGCACGGTCAATACCAATAAACACATTGAGGTTCTGGCGGCAAATATCGTGCAGCACTTGGTCATAGGCTCTTTGCAGGAACGTTGAATAAATCGCTAAAAATGGCTTCATATTCTGAGTTGCAAGCCCAGCTGCCATTGTGGCTGCATGCTGCTCAGCAATTCCGACATCAAACATTCGCTCTGGAAATTCCTTTGCAAAGCCTTCAAGCTTTGAGCCAACTGGCATCGCAGGCGTGATTGCAACAATCCGTTCATCTTCCCGCGCCAGCTTTCTGACCGTTTCACTAACAAGCCCGCTCCATGACGGCGCAGCGGCTGTCGGTTTCACGAAATCACCTGTATCGATTTTGTATGGACCAGTACCGTGCCAAGTTCCGATTTTATCAGATTCTGCCGGCTGATAGCCTTTTCCTTTTTTCGTGATGACATGGAGAAGGACAGGACCTTTCGTTTTCTTTGCATATTCAAGATTTTCAAAGAGATCTTCATATGAATGTCCATCGACAGGGCCTAAGTAGGTAAATCCCATTTCCTCAAAGAACATGCCAGACACAAGTAAGTATTTAAGACTGTCTTTGATTCGCTCTGCTGTGGCAGCAAGCTTTCCACCTACTGCTGGAATACGCTTGAATAAATATTCGAGTTCGTCCTTTACCCATTGGTATTTACCAGCTGTGCGCAATCGGCCAAGCATCGTGTGAATCGCACCGACGTTTGGTGCAATACTCATTTCGTTGTCATTTAATATGACAATCATATCTTTCTTTTCATCACCGATATGATTCAAGGCTTCTAGTGCCATACCTCCGGTTAGTGCACCATCTCCAATAATCGGCAGGATATATTCATCTGTTCCTTTAATATCACGCGCTGCTGCCATACCCATCGCACCAGATAACGAGGTTGAACTGTGACCAGTCTCCCAAACGTCATGTTCACTTTCATTTCGTTTAGGAAAACCGCAAAGCCCTTTGTATTGACGAAGTGTATCAAACTCCGCCCCTCTTCCAGTTAACAGTTTATGAACGTAAGACTGATGTCCAACATCCCAGAGGAATTTGTCTTTCGGGCTGTCAAATACTTTATGAAGCGCGACTGTGAGTTCAACAACCCCAAGGTTCGGACCGATATGCCCGCCAGAGCTAGCTAAGGACTCAATTAAAAACATACGAATGTCAGCACTAAGCTCCTCTAATTCTGCATTTGACATTCCTTTTAGAAACGTTGGATTTTTTATTGATAAAAGATCCAATCAGGATCAACTCGCTTTCAACAAAATTTCTATATACATATATAATGCCTTATTCCTAAGAAAACCAACTGGGAATAAGAGTTGTCTCATCATGATAAACTGTTTACAGTTTACCACAATTGCTCGAAGACCCTCAAATCTAGGCTGTTTTTAATGATCTCTTGAGGCAATCAGATCACATAAATCATGCAGCAATTGCTGCTCTAATTCAAGATTTGAGACTATTTCTTTTGCACGTGTGATATGCTCATCCAGCTTTTCTTTTGCTCCTGAAAGCGTTAATAAAGAAGGATATGTCGACTTTTCATTTACTGTATCGGAGCCGACCCGTTTCCCGATTTTCTCTTCGCTTCCTTCAAGATCTAAAATGTCATCACGAATTTGAAACGCAATGCCGATATGATAGCTGAATTCCCTTAGCTTTTCGATATCGTCATCTGATGCCCCTGCCAACATTGCACCTGCTGCGACGCTAAATGTGAGGAGTTTTCCTGTTTTACGGGCGTGAATGGATTCTAGTTCAGCGAGCGATACTTGTTTTTGCTCTGCTTCCATGTCATCAAATTGACCGCCAACCATTCCTAGTGCCCCTGCGGACTTCACAAGCTCATCGACGATTCTAATCTTTTGGTCAGCTGAGATGCTGCTAGACAGCTGTGATGTAATAAGGCGGAAGCTTTCTGTCAAAAGTGCATCTCCTGCGAGAACCGCTGTTGCTTCTCCGTAAACTTTGTGATTTGTCGGCTTCCCTCTGCGAAGATCATCGTCGTCCATGCATGGAAGGTCATCATGTATCAATGAATACGTATGAATCATCTCGACCGCACAGCCGACAGGTATGCCATCTTCTTCGTTTTTACCGTAGGCATGTAATAGAGCAAGAACGAGAACAGGTCGAAGCCTTTTCCCACCCGCTTTAAGAGAATAGAGCATTGAAGATTTCAGCTCTTCTGGAATCGTCAATTCCTGAACATATGTAAATAAATAATCTTCAATGGCCTTTTTTCGTGTTGTTAAAAATTCATTTAAATTACTTGTCACCAGCATCTGCCTCCTTCACTGAGAAAGGAGCCAGCTCACCGTCCTCTTTCAAAATGAAATCCATTTGCTTTTCAACATGCTGTAATTTTTCATGACAAAGCTTTGAAAGGGTCATTCCTTCTTGGAAATAATGTATGGCTTGCTCAAGTGGTACATCTCCTTCTTCGAGCTTCCCTACAATCTCCTCAAGGCCTTTCATCGCCTCTTCAAATGTCATTTGTTCTTCTTTTTGTTTATTGGATTCTGTCATGATGATTGCCCCTCCTTCTCAATAACCTCACAAACGAGACGCCCATCCTTCATGGTGATGGTCAGTTGATCCTTCGTCTCTACTTGGTTCACACTTTTTATCAGTTCATCTTCTTTATAGGCTAAACTGTAGCCTCTTTCCATCACTTGTAGTGGATTTAATGCATTTAGTTTACCAAGAACAGATTGGAACTGCGAATGAATTGTTTTCATTTGCACATTCATGCTCCGAACGAGCTGTTCTGTTTCATTGGCATGACGTTTTTTCGCCTGAAGAAGCTGCTCTTTTGGATGAAGCGGCTTCAGCCTGTATGTCTGCCGGTCTAATTGACTGCGTTTTTGCTCAACTTGTCTCGTCAGCTGTTTTTGAAAACGGTCAAATACCACATCGAATTGCTGCTCTTTTTGCTCTTGTAATCGTTTTGGAAAACGGAAGGCGTAAGAGGATTGCAGCGTCACAAGACGGTCTTTTGCTTGGGAGGTGCGATTCTTTACAGCTCTAGTCAGCCGAATATCGATTGATTTGATTCGTTCAATTAAATCTGTTGTGCTTGGAACAGCTAGCTCTGCTGCTCCTGTTGGTGTGGGTGCTCTCATGTCTGCAGTGAAATCACTGATCGTAAAGTCAGTTTCGTGTCCAACTGCAGAAATGATTGGAATGTCTGATGCGAAAATTGCTCTTGCGACAGCTTCTTCATTAAAGGCCCAAAGCTCTTCAATCGAACCGCCCCCTCTTCCGACAATTAAAACATCACAGAGGTTTTTTTCATTGGCTTCCTTGATTCGTTCTACGATGGAACGAGTCGCATGTTCACCTTGGACGAGCGCCGGGAGCACAATGATTTTCGCCTGCTGATAGCGCCGATTGATGGTCGTAATGACATCTCGAACAGCCGCTCCTGTTGGGGACGTAATCACACCCACAACCTCTGGATATTCAGGAATTGCTTTTTTATAGCGCGCATCAAATAAGCCTTCATTTGCCAGCTTTTTCTTCAGCTCTTCATAAGCAAGATGAAGAGCACCAACACCATCAGGCTGCATTTCTTTTGCATATAATTGATAGTTGCCGCTTGGTTCATATACTTGAATCCCGCCGCGTACGAACACTTTCATTCCACTTTTTGGTGAAAAAGGCAGCTTCGCCGCAGTGCGCTGGAACATGACAGCTTGCATGCGTGCATTTTCGTCTTTTAAGGTGAAGTACACATGTCCTCTTGAATGAATCTTGACATTGGATAGCTCACCTTTAATCCAAATATCTTCTAAATGCGGATCAACATCAAATTTTCTTTTTATGTATTTTGTAAGGGCTGTGACCGTCACAAAGGCTTTTTCACTCATGACGTATTCCTCCTCTTCAAAAACGCACATTCATCCACCGGCAGCAAGCAGGTGGATGAATGGATAAAGCTTATGCTAATGTACGTTTTGCTGATTTAACCGTATTATGTGCAAGCATCGTAATTGTCATTGGACCTACTCCGCCAGGGACTGGTGTGATGTAAGAAGCTTTTTCTTTTGCCTCTTCAAAATCAACATCTCCCACAAGCTTCCCGCTCTCCAAACGATTGACGCCGACATCGATAACAATCGCACCTTCTTTGATTTGGTCAGCTTTAATAAAGTTTGCTCGACCGACGGCAACAACTAAAATGTCCGCTTTTAACGTATGTTCTGAAATATTCGCTGTTCTTGAATGGCAGTACGTAACCGTTGCGTTTTCGTTTAACAGCAATTGCCCTACTGGTTTGCCGACAATATTGCTTCGTCCCACAACAACGACTTCTTTTCCAGAAAGACTGACGCCCGTTTTGTTCAGTAATTCAACAATGCCTGCCGGTGTACATGGAAGGAATGTATCTTCCCCAAGCAACATTTTACCGATATTTAATGGATGGAAACCATCCACATCTTTCTCTGGTGAAATACGTTCAATAACGGCTTTTTCAGAAATATGTTTTGGCAGTGGAAGCTGTACAAGAATTCCGTGGAATTGGTCATTCGCATTGTACTGATCAATCAGTTGAAGCAATTCTTCTTCTGTTAAAGAAGCATCTAAATGATCAAGCTGGAAATGCATGCCCATTGCTTCTGCTGCTTTTTTCTTTCCGCGTACGTAAGAAAGTGAAGCCGGATCATCACCGATTAGAATAACGGCAAGACCAGGTGTGACACCTTTTTGTTTTAGCTCTTCTACTTCTTTTGCTAATTGCTCACGCTTTTCTTTTGCTGTTTCTTTCCCATCGATGATTGTTGCTGTCATGTCGAATCCTCCTATTGCTGCTTTAGGTCGTTTTTAATGTTTGAAAGTACACCATTGACAAATTTCGGCGCTTTATCATCACCGAATAATTTGGCCAGTTCAATCGCTTCATTCATTGAGACACTAACCGGGATGTCTTCTTGATACACCATCTCGTACACAGACAGCCTTAAAATGGCTCTGTCTACGTTTGCAATACGATCGAGTTTCCAATTCACCAGATGCTGTGAAATCATGTCATCAAGCTTGTCCTTTTGTTCAAGCACACCGAAAACCAGCTCCTCGAAAAAAGGATCTGATTCTTGTTCATCCAGCGCATGTGTAATGGCCTCTTTCGGTTCAATATTGCTCACATCAATTTGAAATAATGTTTGTAGCGCCTTTTCTCTTGCAGTTCTTCTTTTCATTATTTACTCCTTTAACCACTTTATCCGCTTGTCGTTAAGCCATACAGAGATCATAACATATTTTGACCGTGGTCGCACCAAGATCCATGCGAGCTGTCACGAAAAACGAATCAACCCTCGCGTGAGTTCATTATGGTTTAAAATGACCCAAAAATGGGCTTTAAAAAACCAAAGAGGCGATGCCTCCTTGGTTTTACTTGAACCCTTTTTTACATTTCCTGCTCTACTTCAGCCTCAGCTGATTTTGTATCAAATTGAATACCCACGACATGAATATTGATTTCATTAATCGTTAAGGCAGTCATGTTCAAAAGGGTTTGACGGATATTTTCTTGTACAGCGGTGGATACCTTTGGAATAGATAGGCCAAATTCAACCACACAATACACATCAATTGTGATGCCTTCATCAGAGACATCTACTTTTACACCTTTACGGTGATTTTTCTTACCAAAGCGTTCTGCTACATCATTAGCGAAATTGCCGCGCATTTCGGCAATGCCTTCGACTTCTGAAGCGGCGATCCCAGCAATGACCTCAATCACTTCTGGTGCAATTTGCACTTTTCCCAATTGATCCTCATCAAGGTTCATTTCAAGCAAATTGTTTTCTGACACGATCATTCACCTCCGAAAGCTGTGATTATTTCATGATTTGGTATGTTTCTAAAAACTTCGTATTAAAATTACCACTCACAAATGTTTCATGCTCAAGCAATCTTAGATGGAACGGGATCGTGGTATAGACTCCTTCAATGACGAATTCTTGAAGTGCGCGTTTCATTTTCGCAATCGCTTCTTCTCTCGTCTTAGCATATGTGATGACTTTTGCAATCATACTATCGTAATATGGCGGAATCACATAGCCCGGATAAGCGGCAGAATCAACTCGTACGCCTAGACCACCTGGTGGAAGATACATTTTAATTTCACCAGCTGATGGCATGAAGTTTTTCTCTGGGTTCTCTGCATTAATACGGCATTCGATTGCCCATCCTTCATAAACGACATCCTCTTGTGTAAGAGAAAGCTTCTCACCTGATGCAACTTTGATCTGTTCTTTGATCAGGTCAACTCCAGTGACCATTTCTGTTACAGGATGCTCTACTTGAATACGGGTATTCATTTCCATGAAGTAGAACTTCTCTTCATTATAATCATAAATGAATTCGACCGTTCCAGCACCAGTGTATTCAACAGCTTCTGCTGCTTTTACCGCTGCTTCACCCATTTGCTCACGGATGTCTGCATTCAGCGCTGGTGATGGCGTTTCTTCAAGAAGCTTTTGCATTCTTCTTTGGATAGAGCAATCACGCTCTCCTAAATGAATGGTATGACCATGCTGATCTGCAAGCACTTGGATTTCCACATGTCTAAAGTCTTCAATGAATTTCTCCAAATAGACACCAGGGTTTCCAAAATTCTGCGCTGCTTCCTGCTGCGTGATGGTCACTCCGTTAATGAGCTCTTCTTCTGTGCGAGCCACACGGATTCCTTTACCGCCGCCGCCGGCAGTTGCTTTAATAATAACAGGATACCCAATACTTGCTGCTGTTGAAACGGCGTCATCAAGATCTTTTACAATTCCTTGAGAACCAGGAACAATCGGTACGCCGGCATTTTTCATTGTTTCCCTTGCAACATCTTTCGTTCCCATTTTGGAAATGGCAGACGCAGTTGGTCCAACAAAGATGACATTGCACTCCTCGCAAAGCTCTGCGAAGTCTGCATTTTCAGCAAGGAAGCCGTATCCTGGATGGATGGCATCTGTTCCTGTTAATTTTGCGACACTGACAATATTCGTGACATTTAAATAACTATCTTTAGAAGCAGTCGGTCCGATGCAATATGCTTCATCAGCCATTTGAACATGAAGCGCATCGCGATCCGCTTCAGAAAATACCGCAACGGTTTCAATTCCAAGCTCTTTACAAGCGCGGATAATTCTAACTGCGATTTCTCCTCTGTTTGCAATTAATAGCTTTTTAATCATGATCGTACTCCTTACTCTGCTTTCACTAGAAAGAGGGGTTGTCCGAATTCTACAAGCTGACCGTTCTCAGCTAATACTTCGACGATTTCACCTTTTACTTCTGCTTCGATTTCATTAAACAGTTTCATCGCTTCTACGATGCACACGACTGTGTTTTCCTTCACCTTAGAACCTGTTGTCACGTATGGGTCTGCTTCTGGTGAAGATGAAGCATAAAATGTGCCAACCATTGGGGATGTGATTTTATGCAGATTTTCAGACGCACTTGCCTCTTGTGCAGGGGCTTCGGTCTGAGCTGGAGCTTGTGCTTTAGGAGCTTGTTGAGCTGGAGCTGCTTGGACAGGAGCCACTGGTGCTTGTGCCGCAACTTGCTGAACGACTTCTTTATTTTTCTTCAGTTTGATTTTTGCACCTTCGTTTTCGTACGTAAATTCATCGATTGTAGATTCGTCAATTAATTTGATCAGTTCATGAATTTCTTCAATTTTTAACATGGATTTGCACCCCTATGTATGGATTTATCTTTTTCTTATAGGCTAGTACTAAAAGTACATACTATAACCATCTTACAGGAGGATTTCAATGAATTCAACTACTATTGTGGCGAAGCGCCTCGCAAAAGCACGTCAGAGAGGGCTTCAAGCCGCATCAAAAAACGCCCTTTTCAGCAAAGGGCGCCTGTTCATTTTTTATTGATTGGAGGGCTCAAAAGTGACAGCTACGTTATCAAGACCTCTCATTTCTTTTGTGACCATATCAATAATATCAGCCGCTTGGGACTTCGATTTTTTGTCAGAACGAACTGTGATGCTTACTTTATCTCCTTCAGCACTCACTAGCGCATCTTTATAACCTTTTGTTTTAATTAAGGTTTCAAGCTGACGCTCCGTTCCTTCTGCTTCACTAAGCGCTGTCATTTGATCATACGCTTCACTTTTTTCTTGTGCTGTTGCATCATCGCTGGACACGATTTCGTTGAACTCTTCACGCTGTTTGCTTCGTTTGTCTTCAAGCTCTAGTCTGTATGTTGTAAAAAGCTCATCGTCTGTTTGCTCTGACACAGCCTTTCCTTCTTCACCGCTTGTTTCGATATCCTCTTGTTTGCCATTTGTTTCTTTGTCAGTGGACTTCTCATCAGTGCCTTTTTCCTTTCCTTTATCCATTCCTTTTTCTGTTTCAGTCTTTTTCTCTTCTGTTCCTTTTGATTTCATATCTTCTACTGTCACTGCATTTTCACCTTGTGGAGACATGATATAGTACACACTTAAGACGACAACTAAACTTAGCATCGTTAATAGCCAAACCGTTTGTTTTTTTAACATCATTCCGAATCCTCCTTGATTTTTTTAGGGGCAACAGCCACTCTATGGCTCGGTACATCAAGCACTCGTGTAACCGCTTCAATGATGGTTTTCTTTATTTGAACGTTGTCTACTCCTTGAGCAACAACGAGGACACCTCGAATATTTGGTTTTTTCGTTTGAACCACTACAGGTGTTTCTTCATTGCCATTTTTGATGATGACGATTTCTTCTTCTTTTGTTTGATCGGTCACACTTCGCACGCCGCCTTCTTTATCTGTTTCCTCGGTCGTGGTGCTTTTATTGGATTTGTTTTTTTCAAACACTTTTAAAGAAGTTGCGTCTACATTGACCACAATTGATACATCCTCAACGCCAATGATGGTCTCTAAAATTTCTTTCAGCTGATTTTCGTATTCTTGTTCCACATCCTCAATCGAATTCTTTGATTTGCCTGAGGATGCCGGCTTGAATACCTCCTGCTGCTCTTGTGAGGATGTTTCTTTAGAAGCAGGAACGGCAGCCTGTTCTTTTTTTGATGGCGGTGACAAGATCTGGCTGACTAACATGAAAGATACGCCGATAATGAATACAAGCAGCAAGTAATGGTGCTTCGTTAATTTTGGTTTCCCTTCTCCTTTTTCAGGCGGCTGGAAGAATGATTTCAGCTTTTGTTTCCAGTCCTTGTTATTCATGATCTGCTGCGTCACCTCCCTCAATGTTCAGCGAAATGTGCTCAGGACTCGTATTCCAAACATCAGCAAGTGTCTTTTTCACCCTCTTGATCTCATTGCTAGAAGATCCAGCGCTTTCCTCCTTTTGACTGGAGAGATCAATGTCCACCTTCGCCACCGTTTCGACAGCATCACCTGTGAGCGGGGAAAGCACTGCTTTGATGCGAAATTGATCTGCCTCCATATTCTGATCCAGGTACTCCTCATCTGCCAGCACTTCTACGTGTTTCATTTCATAGCTCTCCTTCTTTAGTGGCTCCTTTGCGTTTTTTTCTAGTTGGACAGCCATTTGCTTTAAAATATATGCACGCTGAGAGGCTTGTATTTCTTTTTTTTCTAAATTCATTTGATTTTTTATTTCTTCTGACTGTGCTTGCTCGTTCCCCTTCATCAATTCTGAGAAAATTTGATCAGGATCTGCCCGAAATAAAGCAAAGATCGGATTGAGCATCACCACGATCAACAGCAGGCTGACGACCATTTTGGCGTACTTTTGCATACTCGAATTGGGAAGCAGAAGATCAATAACAATCGCAAATAAGATAAAGAGAATAATACTTGTGATCCATTCCGTGAGAAAACTCAAAAGGTGTCCCTCCTTACTTCATCATCATGGTCAAGTTGCCAGCAGTGATAATGACGGTAATGCTTAAAAAGAACATGAGCGACACGACAGCAAGCGCGGCAAAGATATAAAGAACACTTTTTGAAATGATATCAAGACAGCTGATAATCGGCCCGCCTCCTAACGGCTGAAGAATGGCTGCGGCAAGCTTATATATAAGGGCTAGTGAGAGCACTTTGATCGCAGGGAAAGCGGCAATTGAAATGAGAATGGCAACTCCAACAAGCCCGACTGTATTTTTGAGTAATACAGAGGCGCTAATAACGGTATCCGTTGCATCTGTAAACATCCTGCCGAGGACGGGGATAAAATTTCCGGTAATAAATTTCGCCGTACGAAGTGCGATCCCATCCGTAATCGCTGCAGATGCACCTTGCACAGAAATGACGCCAAGAAAGACCGTTAAAAAAACGGCTAATCCGCCTATCGCCACATTTCTTAATAGCTGGGCAAGCTGTGTGACCTTGTATTGCTCCGTCAGCGTGCTGACAATGCTTAATATCGCAGATAAAAAAATGAGTGGAAGAACGACATATTGAATAAAAACGCCACTCGTATTCATCAAAAATAAAATAACGGGATGAAAGAATCCGGCTGAGACAAGCCCGCCTGATGAAGCAATAAGTGCTAATAAAAGAGGTATAAGAGCAAGAATAAAACTGGTCATCGTTTGAATGGCTTCTGTTGCATAGGAAATCGCCACATGAAAGCTGTTGAGTGCAATAATGATCAGCACCATATAAACAAGAGCGTACGCGACTTTACTGACAGTGCTTTGCTCAAACGCACTCTGCAAAAGCTGCAAAAGCGAACAAAAGATGGTGAGTAAAATCAGTGTGCCTAGAAGCTTCCCGTTTGCAATGACCTCGTGAAAAAGATAATGAACAAAGGCTTTCAGCCACGTTTGGGGAGACAGCTCTTTGTCGCCGTCAATCATTTCCTTCACTGTGCCTTTTTGGCTTTCTGGCAGAAAGCCGCCATACTCGTCTAATATGGTTTCCCAAAAGTCGCTAATGGAATGAAGCTCAAGCGCATCAGCCTGTCCATTCGCCACTTCTTCTGCTACTGGTTCTTCATTTGATAAAGGCTCTTTTTCTTCTGCCCCTGCCTGCGGAGCAATCAGCCAAAAGAAAAGCATCAACCCCATGACAGCTGTCACCCGTTTCATTGTCATCACCTCTTTTCAATTAAGTCATGGACGGGATCATACCTAAGATGGTCTCAATGATGACTGTTAAAATAGGGACTGCCATGACCAGAATGAGAATTTTGCCGCCAAGCTCTATTTTTGATGCGATGGCGCCTTGTCCAGCATCTTTGGTCAGCTGGGCGCCGAATTCCGCAATATAGGCAATGCCAATAATTTTTAAAATGGTTTCTACATACTTCATATTGACACCGGCACTTGCCGCAATTTTTTCAATCATTGAAATAATGGCGTAGATTTGATCAATTAAATATAGAAAAATGACACACCCTGTAAATACAACAAGCATAAAGGCGAAGGTTGGCTTTTGTTCTTTGACAATTAATGCTAAAAAAGTAGCGATTAAACCGAGTCCAACAATTTGTATGATTTCGATTTGTAAGCCCTCCCCTATCCTTGAAATAGAAATACGGCTTTAATCTTTTTAAACAAATCATCTACAATGGTTGCTACCATAAACAAAATGTAGATAAACCCAAGCAGCGTGACCCACTGAGCGTACTCCTTTTTCCCCATTTGATCTAAAATCGTATGGAGGAATGCCACAACGATGCCAACTCCCGCAATTTGAAAAATGACGTTTACATCAACGCCCATGCTCTCGACTCCCTTCCTCTCACATCAATAAAAGAATCAGTAGTAATCCGCTTAAAAATCCGAGGCTTCTGACCATTTTTTCATTTTTCGCTTGGGCGATTTCAGCTTCCTTCTCCTCCGATTCCAAATGGCCTAAAGCAAGCTTGATATACTTTTGTTGAGAAGTGACATCGTGCTGGCCAAGTGTTTCTCCAAAGTGCTTCAGCGCCTCATATTCGCCTTTTTTCAAAACGGTTTTTTTCCAAACATCCTCAAGACTCTCATTCCATGCATACCGCGCGGAGAAAGTTCCGACTTTCAGTTTTTCTGCAAATTGTTCAAATAACCGATTCACAGGAGGACCTACTTGCGATGCAATTTGTTCTGCAGCCCGCGCTAAAGGCGTTTGTCCATACATAATTTCAGCTTCAAGAGACTGGAGCGCAAACCGGAGCTGCCGAATTTGTTTCGGACGGTCGCTATATCGTTTGGCAAACTCGAATCCACTCCAAGTCGTAGCCGCGACAATGAAAACAGCGCCAATGAGCTTTAACATACGTCCACTCCCCGCCTCCATTTCATCTCTTGTCCATCTTGGTCATACATCCGCCCGATCGTGCCGGGACCATTCTTTCGGTTTAATTCAACATATCGTTCAAACACACGAAGCTTCCATAACGGCTTCAATGATGGGCGTTTATATACATCTTCAAGTGAGTAGCCATGAGCTGAGACGATAATGGTAACCCCAGCATGAATCGCTTCTAAAAGTGCCTGCACATCCTCACTTTTTCCGATTTCATCGACAATCATGACATCTGGACTCATCGATCGAATCATCATCATCAAACCTTCAGCCTTTGGACATGCATCGAGCACATCCACCCGGTGTCCAAACTGGTGCTGTGGCACTCCTCTTATACATCCAGCGATTTCAGAACGCTCATCAATAATGCCTGTTTTTTTAGGAGAAATTTCTTTAGTGCCAGTACTAATCAATCTTGCAATATCTCGCAGCAGTGTTGTTTTTCCTGTTTGCGGTGGACCGATGATCAGTGTGTTGCGCCAGTGCTCTTCATATAAATAAGGAAGAAAGGGAAGAGCAATCCCGATTTTTTCTTTTGCGATGCGGATATTAAATGAAGAGATATCTCTCAATCCTTTGACAATGCCGTTTTCAACAATCACCTTTCCGGCAAGTCCCACTCGGTGTCCGCCAGATATGGTGATGTAGCCTTGTTTCAGCTCTTCTTCAAGTGTGTACATGCTGTAATTGCTCAGCCTCCCTAATAGCTGAGACGCATCTTCTCCTGTTGTGCGATAAGAAAGAAAGTGAGGCTTTCCTCTTTGCATCAATTCGATAGGACGATCCGTACGAATGCGGATTTCTTCTATTTGCGCCCACTCCGCTTCGTTTAGCTGCCTGAGTTCTTGTCCAATCGAGTGCGGGAGAATATCCAACAAACTCCGCAACGAGCTCCCCTCCTTTTTTTCTTCTCTAAAATGTATGATGGACGTCGTTAATTATGCCAAGCCGTTTCACTTATAGATCCCAACAAGAATAAACACGACGCCAATGAAAATAAAGACGAGCTTAGCATAGGATAACTGCCCTGCAATTTGATAGATTCCAATCGTCATCGTAATGATAAAAATAAGCGGTCCAATGATCGCCAATATACTATTGATGACCACCGCTTTCCGAACATCATTTGTGACTAAGATGAGAATGGCAGCCGTCAGTTCAATCGCAGCCGACAAGAACCTCATGCCTGCCATTGCAGCTACTGACGGATGGATGCTTGGGAAAAGAAATGGTTTCATATAGAACCTCCAGCTTTTTTTACACTATATGCTTCACTAGCTAGAAGTAGTCTTGTTTTTCAAAAGGAAGAGAGATGGATGAGAGAATAGAGTGAGGGGTGTCTTAACGAGGTGTCCTATTTTTCCAATAAAAAAAGCCTGTAAACACGAGGTTTACAGGCTTTCTTCGTTCATTACGCTCTTGAAACGTATGAACCATCTGATGTATTAATGACTAGTTTATCTCCTTGGTTCACAAAGAAAGGAACGTTGACGATTAAACCAGTTTCAGTTTTCGCAGGCTTTGAACCGCCCGATGTTGTGTCGCCTTTAATACCAGGCTCTGTTTCTACTACTTCTAGTTCTACTGTGTTTGGAAGTTCCACTCCAAGTGTTTCAGCACCGTACATGACGATGTGCACTGACATATTTTCAAGCAAATATTTCAGCTCATCTTTAATTTGCGCTTCACTTAGTTCAAGCTGCTCGTAAGAACTTGTATCCATGAAGACATGCTGGTCGCCATTTGCATACAAGTATTGCATTGTTTTTGTTTCAATTTGAGCTTTCGCTACTTTTTCGCCTGCACGGAATGTTTTTTCTTGAATGGCACCAGTACGCAGGTTACGTAGTTTCGAACGAACAAACGCTGCGCCTTTCCCTGGCTTTACGTGTTGGAAATCCACTACTCGCCAAATACCGCCGTCCACTTCAATTGTCAGGCCTGTACGAAAATCGTTTACTGAAATCATTTTGTCATCCTCCTACATTTCACCATCATAATATGATAAGTTCTTTCGGTGAGTGGGTCAATCGTTTATTGCCGTCAGCTGTCAGGATAATATCATCCTCAATTCTCACGCCGCCGACATCCGGTAAGTAAATTCCCGGTTCAACTGTCACGACCATTCCTTCCTCTAATACGACCTCGGATCGTGAGGAAAGGCCTGGCGCTTCATGTACTTCCATACCCAGCCCGTGGCCAGTTGAATGCCCGAAGTATTGACCATAGCCATACTCTTCAATGATGTCACGTGTGATGCGATCAGCTTCTTTTCCTGTTAAGCCTGGCTTGATTCTATCCACACCAGCGTTTTCTGCTTCTAATACGATATGATAAATTTCCTTTAGCTTATCGCTCGGTGTGCCAACAGCAATCGTTCTTGTCATATCAGAACAATAGCCTTTATAGTAAGCACCGAAATCGAGTGTGACTAAATCACCAGATTCAATCACCTTTTCACTCGCTCTTCCGTGCGGCAGGCTTGACCGAACACCTGAGGCGACAATCATATCGAATGAAGATCCTTCAGCACCTTCTTTTCTCATGAAAAATTCAAGCTCGTTCATGACAGCAATTTCCGTCAAGCCCGGCTTGATGTAAGTGAGAATATGATCAAAGGCGTGATCTGCAATCTTCGCAGCTTCCTCTAATATCTTAATCTCTTCACTAGACTTAATCAAGCGCAACTTTTCAACTGATTCTGAGACTGGAACAAGCTCTATATCTCCTGCTTTATCTGCATACTGCTGGCATGTGGCAAATGTCATATGATTTTGTTCAAATCCAAGGCGCTTCACCCCAAATTCCTTTGCCGTTTGGGCCGCGGTTTCGACAATATTTCCTTTATGTTCAATAATGTCATAGCCTTTGACTTGATCCTTGGCTTGCTCTGTATAACGGAAATCCGTGATAAAAGCTGCACGGTCCTTTGAAACGACGGCAAGACCGGCTGAGCCAGTAAAGCTGGTCATGTACTGTAAATTAAAGCTGCTCGTAATGACAAGACCATCGATCTCAAAATCAGATAAAAGTGTTCTTAACTTTTCAAGTTTCATGATACTGCTCCCCCTTCACTGACTAAATAACGAATCGCCAATTTATACCCTTCTAAACCAAGACCAACAATTTGCCCTTGGCAAACTGGAGCAAGTACAGAATGATGGCGGAATTCCTCTCTCTTATGAACGTTTGAGATATGTACTTCAATGACTGATAAAGAAATACTTGCAATGGCATCTCTCAGCGCATAGCTGTAGTGAGTAAAAGCACCCGGATTAAACACGACTCCATCGTACTGATCTTCTGCTTCGTGGAGCGCATCAATTAAATCACCTTCGTGATTCGATTGAAAGAACGTTAACTGGATATTGGCTCTTTCTGCAAACTGAAACAAATCCGTTTCTAAATCTGTCAGCGTCTTACTTCCGTAAACAGCAGGCTCTCTTTTGCCAAGCCTATTTAAGTTGGGCCCATTCAGCACAAGAAAATGAGGCATATGACCACTCCTTCACCCTAATTCAATCTATATCGAAATCTGTTTCTTTTTCCTTAGAAACCTTTCGTTTCCAAAAATATTTTATCATATGAATCGGTGATTTACACTTTATTCTGTCTTTTTCCCGAGTGCCCTTGCAAGCTTCTGACTTGTTAATTCATTATATTCAAACGAAATACTGTACCCGACAAACATGCCATATAAAATATATAGGCAAAATGTCGTGACGATCGTGCTTTGCTGCAAATCCTGGACTTGCTTTACATCTGGGAAAATCGGATTAAATACGTAAAAAACGAGCAGCCATAAAAGCGCGCCGTATATGAGCCCCACCCAATAGCCTTTGATCCGTTTTAAAAGCCCGTAATAAATAAAGGCTGCTCCAATTGATAAAACCCCTAAAAGCACAATACTGATAAAAGTGCCAAGTCCGCCCTTTTTCCACTCTCCGAGCACAAAAGGCTGAAGGAGCATATTTGGACTCACCTCTGAGAAATGAAACATATGGGTCAGGAACCCGATAAATCCCCAAAAAACACCGCCGACAAAGCCTGTCGCTGCTGCTCTTGCCACCAGAGATGACGTTTGCACGGACTGATTTTTTTCTTCTTGATTTTTCTTCTCATCACGTTTCATTTGTGAACACCTCCAGCCAGTAGTATGTCCAAAATGTCATGAAAAAAAAGGATTTCCAGACGTGAGTGTAAAATTTTTATAAAAGGGTATACTGGCTAAAAAGAGGTAGATAGAATTCTAGTAGAGAATCGACTTGTACGCTAGTGATTTCCCTTCTTTTCCTGTACAATAAAGGTATAAGGAAATGCATGTAAATTACAGGAAACAGGCAGGTTGATGAAATATGTCCAATCAAACAAAACCTCCAGCATATGGAGGGCAGGCAGTTGTCGAAGGTGTCATGTTCGGAGGTAAAAAGAACTATGTGACAGCGATTCGGCGTAAGGATCAGTCCATTGAGTATTTGAAGCTTCCTAGGACCTCCAATAAACGAACCGCCTTTCTCAAGAAAATCCCTTTTGTCAGGGGTGTTGCTGCACTTGTTGAAGCAAGCGCAAATGGCAGTAAGCACTTAAACTTCTCCAGCGAGCGCTATGACTTAGATCCTTCCGAAGATCATACTCTTGAAAAAGAACAAAAAAGCTCGAAATTATCCATGATTTTCGGCATTGCTGTGATCGGGGTTCTCTCTCTTCTCTTTAGTAAATTTGTCTTTACCCTAGTACCTGTCTTTTTAGCTGAACTTGTGCGGCCTGTATTTTCAGGGAATTTCGCACAAATCGCAGTTGAAACATTCTTTAAACTGGTCCTGTTATTAGGCTATATTTACTTTATTTCCATGACTCCTTTAATTAAAAGGGTATTTCAATATCATGGGGCAGAACATAAAGTCATAAACTGCTATGAACAGCATCTTGACATCACAGTGGAAAATGTCCAAAAACAATCCAGGCTGCATTATCGATGCGGCAGCAGCTTTATTTTATTCACTGTTATTGTCGGAATGTTCGTCTATTTACTCGTACCGACAGATCCTTTATGGGTGAGAGTTCTGAATCGCTTGGCGCTCATTCCGGTAGTTCTGGGCATTTCATTTGAAGTGCTTCAGCTTACGAACAAACTCCGAGAAGTGCCCGTGCTGAAAGTGCTTGGCTATCCTGGCCTTTGGCTGCAATTGCTCACAACAAAAGAACCCTCTGACGATCAAGTCGAGGTAGCCATTGCAAGTTTTAACGAGCTTCTTCGTTTAGAAGAAGCATCTGAGAAGCAAGCATCAGATTCTACTCATCAAGTGATCTAACTTATAAATCCGGTAAATTCCTTCGGAGGTGGACAGTTATGAATCGCCGAGTACATCCTGCTTTTACCATTATTTTCGCTTTAGGTGTTTTGGGATTTGTGTATTTACTCACAACGAATCCAGGTAGACTTTTTACAATGCTGCTATCAGTTGTGATCATTGGAGCGGCTCTATTTTTCCTATTTAAATGGCTGATGAATCGAAGAACTGGAACAGAGGGTAATCTTTATCGTAAAGCAGTCAAACAATCAAAACGTCGCTACCAGCAGCCTAAACCAAAAACGAAAAGTCAGATGAAAAATCGGGTCACTCATTTGCGAAGCGTGCCGACTGACCACAAGTCTAAGCCCGTCCTTCTCAAAAAGAAAAGCCAAACACAGTTAACTGTGATTGAAGGCAAGAAAAACAAAAAGAAGAATCGCGCCTTATTTTAAAATGTCCAGCTTTTTAAAAATTGCTCGGCCTTCTGTCTGCCTAGATCGACGAGCGCCTTTTTCTTTTCTGTCATCAGATGAAAATCAGTGGCAATGACGTGCTCTACAGGAATAAATATAATATGACGTTCGTGTTTTGTGGCGATGTGCCTTTCGTCATGAGCACCACGCATCGTTTCAAAAAGAGCGCCAAACAGTTCAAACGCATTGCGGATGGAGTGTTGAGGGCGCTCTTTTTCGTTTGGGGTTAATGTGACACCGACGAACGGTCTTTTTTTCTCTTCCGCAAATAGCCAGATCGGAAAATTACTAAGCACACCTCCATCTACAATGGTACAAATGCCTTTTGAAGACTTCAGTTTGACAGGCTCAAAAAAATACGGCAGGCTGCAACTCATCCGAATCGCCCTTGCAACAGAAAAGCGCTCTGGATTTAAGCCGTATGCAGGAAGGTCATCTGGCAGCACGAGGATTTTTCCATTTGTTAAATCAGACGCAACAATTTTCAGTGAATCTTTTTTGAGATCTCCAAATACGGTGACCCCTTTTCGTTTCAACACGTCTGTCAGCCATTTTTCCAGCCGGTCACCTTTGTACAGACCGAGACGCCAGTAAATAGAGACCCACCTGAGCATTTTAAACGGAATGAATTGACATCTCCTGTCAAGCAATTGATGTTCATCCATTTCTTCTAAAAGCTCGCGAATCTCCTGACTTGTATAACCTGCTGCGATGAGCGAAGCAATGATTGCTCCAGCACTTGTACCAGCAAGGCGGACAAATTGAAATCCTCGCGCTTCAAGCGCTTCATAGGCACCCGCAAGCGCTGCCCCTTTAATGCCTCCACCTGAGAACACACCATCTATCTTCATTAAGGAGTCTCCTTTCCTTTCACGCTATTAATAGTGTAGGAGCATTTGCTTTCAATTAGAACTTTAATCAAAAAGGACACCCACTGTATGGGTGTCCTTTTTTAAGATTCTTGATTTGTTTGTTCGTTTTTCTTTTGAATCGCTTTCAGTTGAACAGATCGCTCGTCGTTTTCTTCAAAGAATTGAACGAGATCGCCAATGCGGTCAATACTGTTCCAGCTGAGATGATGTTCAATGCCTTCTACATCATCATAAATCTTCTCTTCATCTACACCAATGATTCTTAAAAATTGCTCTAGCAGTTCATGTCTGTATACGAGACGTTTTCCAATTTTTTTGCCTTTCGGGGTTAAAATTAGACCACGATACTTCTCATAAATGAGGTATTCATCTTTATCTAGCTTCTGAACCATTTTTGTTACAGAGGAGGGATGGACAGCGAGTGCTTCTGCAATATCAGAGACTCTAGCATATCCTTTTTCTTCTATCAGCATATATATTTGTTCAATGTAATCTTCCATACTAGGTGTAGTCATAATACCCCTCCATAATGCACCTTTACTTAATAATCATAACAATTCTACACCATCGCCCATTAAAAAACAAGGAGTGTCCATTGTCTTAACGCTTGTAATTCCACTCATCTGAGGCATATTTCGTTTTAGCGAGATGATGGACAAATGCTAATTCTTCATCTGTCAGCTCATAAGGCACAAGCTCAATATTTAATCCTTTTTCAAATCCTCGTTTAAACGCAACACGCGCATCGTCTATTGTACATGTTCGGTCTGAGATTTCATTGATGGCGACCGCTTTGTTTTTAAAGCTTCGCTGCATCCGCTCTCTTACCCGGTCGTTTGGATAAAGAAATAAATCAAACAGTTTATCCTCATCAAGGTCAATTAAGATAGAACCGTGCTGGAGGATGACTCCTTTTTGCCTTGTTTGAGCACTGCCTGCTACCTTTCTGCCTTCTACGACAAGCTCGTACCAGGATGGGGCATCAAAGCATACAGACGATCTTGGATTTTTTAAGCTTTCTTTTTCTTTATCTGTACGAGGAATGGCAAAATACGCATCGAGTCCCAGTTCTTTAAAGCCTTCTAAAATGCCCTCTGAAATGACGCGGTACGCCTCTGTCACCGTTGCTGGCATTTCCGGATGCTCCTCTGACACAATCACGCTGTAGGTCAGCTCCTGATCATGAAGAACTCCCCGTCCTCCTGTTGGTCTGCGAACAAATCCAAGACCATAGTGCTCGACTGCTTCCATGTTGATTTCTTTTTCAACATGCTGAAAATACCCAACAGACAATGTCGCCGGATTCCATCCATAAAAACGAATGACAGGCGGGATGAGCTTCTCACTATGCCAATAAAGCAAGGCTTCATCCATTGCCATGTTAAAGGCAGGGTCTTGATTTCCTGTATCAATGAAACACCATTTCTCTTTTTGCATATAAAAATCCCTTCTCTTTTACGTAGTCAATGTTAGATGATGGTGATGGCCACCGATTTTCTCTCTTCATCAGTCTATCAAATAGGGAACGAATTGAAAATAATTCTTACCATTTATGATGACAAGTTTCTTTTGCTTTACTATAATAGTATTTGTCTAAAACGTACCATCAGACAGGCCACTGTGCTGATGCTCAAGAAGGAGTCGAGTTGTATTGTCAATATTCAACTATATCGTCCTCTCACTTTGTGGACTTTTCGTTCTTTATTCCATCGGCAGCTACATTTATCAGCAGCGCATTATGAAAACGCTGACGGAAGCAGAGTTCATTAAAGGTTACCGCAAAGCTCAACTCATTGATGTGAGAGAGCCAAATGAGTTTGATGGCGGACATATTTTAGGGGCTAGAAACATCCCCCTTTCCCAGCTAAAGCAGCGCAAAAATGAAATTCGTCCTGACAAGCCTGTTTATCTCTATTGCCAAAACAATTTGAGAAGCGGAAAAGCAGCCCAAACGTTGCGTAAAAATGGCTGTCGTGAGATTTATAATTTAAAAGGCGGCTTTAAAAAATGGGGCGGCCGTATCAAAACGAAGAACTAACAAAAAAGACTCTGGGAGCTTGATTCCCCTGAGTCTTTTTTCTTTATTTTCTTTCAAAAACAAGGACTGGATTACGCGCAGCCTTTGTTTCGTCCATTCGTTTGACAACCGTCGTATGCGGCGCTTCCTGTACGACTTCTGGATTCTCTTCCGCTTCTTTTGCAATCTGAATCATCGCTTCGATAAAGGCATCCAGTGTTTCTTTTGATTCTGTTTCAGTTGGTTCAATCATGATACATTCTTCCACATTGAGCGGGAAGTAGATCGTTGGCGGATGATAGCCAAAATCAAGTAATCGCTTGGCAATATCGAGTGTTCGCACACCTAATTTTTTCTGACGCTTACCTGAAAGGACAAATTCATGCTTACAGTGACGGTCAAATGGTAAATCATAATGAGCACTCAAACGGCGCATCATATAGTTCGCATTTAATACCGCATTATCAGTCACAGCCTTTAAGCCGTCCGGACCCATAGAGCGGATGTACGCATACGCTCTGACATTAATGCCAAAGTTGCCATAGAACGGTTTCACACGGCCAATGGACTCTGGACGATCGTAATCAAAGAAATAACGATCTTCTCTCTTCACAAGCACTGGCTTTGGCAAGTACGGAATCAAATCCTTTTTCACGCCTACAGGACCTGAACCAGGACCTCCGCCTCCGTGTGGACCTGTAAAGGTTTTATGAAGATTTAAGTGAACGACATCAAATCCCATATCCCCCGGTCTTGCTCTGCTTAATACGGCATTTAAGTTCGCTCCGTCATAATAAAGCTTCCCGCCTGCTCCGTGGACAATTTCAGCCATTTCTAAAATATTTTCTTCGAATAGGCCGAGTGTATTCGGATTCGTCAACATGAGAGCAGCTGTTTCTTCATTCACAACACGGCGCAGGTCCTCTAAATCAACAAGGCCATTCGCATCAGATGCGACGGTAATGGTTTCAAATCCGGCCACTGTCGCAGATGCCGGATTCGTTCCATGAGCAGAGTCAGGCACAATAACTTTTGTACGCTTATGATCTCCCCTTGCTTCATGGTACGCACGGATCATCATGAGCCCCGTCCATTCGCCATGTGCTCCTGCTGCGGGCTGCAATGTCACGGCGTCCATTCCTGTAATTTCTTCTAAATGGTCACCTAAATCATAAAGTAACTCTAATGCGCCTTGCACAGTGTCTGCCTCTTGAAGGGGATGCACTTGCGAGAAGCCTGCAAGGCGTGCAACCTTTTCATTAATCTTCGGATTATATTTCATCGTACAAGAGCCCAGAGGATAAAAGCCGGAATCAACCCCATGATTACGTCTAGATAATGCTGTATAATGACGCATAATATCAAGCTCAGATACTTCAGGGAGCTCAGCATCCTCATGACGAATGTACGCCTCATCAAATAAAGCTGGGATCTCCTGTTCAGGTACATCTAAATCAGGCAGGCTATAACCAATTCTTCCTTCTTTGGATAATTCAAAAATAAGCGGCTGATCTTGTTTATTCATGGCGATCCCCCAATTCCTTAATGAACGTATCAATTTCTTCTTTTGTTCTTAGCTCTGTCACGGCGACAAGCATGTGATGTTGAAGCTCTGGGTAGTCTCTCCCTAGGTCATAGCCGCCGATGATTCCTTTTTCAAGCAATCGTTTATTGGCTTCTTGTACAGGTTCTTGTAATTTGATGACAAATTCATTGAAATGGGCCCCTTCTACATCAGCAAGCAGTCCATATGTTTGTGCCTGCGTCTTCGCATAGTGGGTTTTTTGTACGTTTTGATAGGCAATGTCTTTGATGCCTGTTTTTCCGAGTGCTGTCATGGCGACGGAAGCGGCTAATGCATTTAATGCCTGATTCGAGCAAATATTGGACGTCGCCTTATCCCTCCGAATATGCTGCTCACGCGCTTGAAGGGTCAGTACAAATCCGCGAACACCATTTTCATCTTCTGTCTGTCCGACTAAGCGGCCTGGTACTTTTCTCATCAGCTTTTTCGTCACAGCAAAGTATCCGCAATGAGGCCCGCCAAACGCCGCTGGAATGCCAAACGGTTGTGCATCACCAACGACAATGTCTGCCCCAAGTTTTCCTGGAGGCGTCAGTAACCCAAGTGCAAGTGGATTACTTGAGACAATAAACAGACTTTTTCCTTTATGCGCAATCG
Source organism: Bacillus pumilus (assembly GCF_003431975.1). Taxonomy (GTDB): domain Bacteria; phylum Bacillota; class Bacilli; order Bacillales; family Bacillaceae; genus Bacillus; species Bacillus pumilus_N. Next base: position 2,365,483 of record NZ_CP027116.1, read on the forward strand.
GTTCAATGTCTTTTAATGGTTCAACGACACCAAAAAAGTTTGGATATTGAACAAGAACTGCTGCTGTATCATCGCAGACGGCTTTCTCTAATGCAGCTAAATCTGTCTGCCCTTTGTTTGCAGGCACTTCAACAACTTCAATATGCTGTCCCTTGGCGTATGTTTTTAGCACCGCTCTTGATTCAGGATGAACGGTTTCAGAAACCACTACTTTTTTCTTTTTTGTGTGTCCCGCAGCCAGCATCGCCGCTTCAGCTAATGCCGTCCCGCCATCATACATCGAGGAGTTCGCAAGGTCCATACCCGTCAGCTCAGCAATCATTGTTTGAAATTCAAAGATGGCTTGTAATTCACCTTGGGAAATCTCCGGCTGATAAGGTGTATATGCTGTATAAAATTCAGAACGCGAGATGACATGATCCACAATGACAGGCTGGTAATGATCATATATACCGGCACCAAGAAACGATGCATAGGAAACCGTATCTTTATTCTTTGCAGCTAATTGGGATAATTCCCTTACAAGCTCTGTTTCAGATGCGGCTGGTTTAATGTTATATGCTCCTTTAAATCTAACTTTTTCCGGGATATCTGAAAAAAGCTCGTCAATCGACTGAACGCCGATGACATCCAGCATTTCTTTTTGATCTTGCTCGGTTTGTGGCAGATACCTGTGCTTCATCCTCTATTCCCCCTCGTTATTTGGCTCTTTTATAAAATGGCGTAGCGACGATTTTAGCTTTTAGACGTTTTTTGCGAACTTGTACTTCTACCTCTGTTCCAAGCTGCGCCTTTGAGGATTCAATCAAAGCAAGCCCGACATTTTTCTTTAATGTTGGAGATTGTGTGCCTGTTGTGACAATCCCAATCTGCTTTTCTCCTGAAAAGACCGGATAGTCTGTACGCGGAATCCCTTTATCCATCATTTCAATGCCGACAAGCTTTCGCTTCGGTCCCTCTTCTTTTTGCTTTTTGAGCGCGTCTTTTCCAATAAAATCAGCTTCTTTATCTGTTTTGACAGCAAAGCCAATACCGCCTTCTAATGGAGAGATATCCTTTGTCAGCTCCTGTCCGTAAAGCGGGAGTCTGGCTTCAAATCGCAAAGTGTCACGTGCACCGAGGCCGCATGGTATTAAGCCTTTTGGCTCGCCTGCTTTTAATAAAGCTGACCAAATATTGACTGCATCCTCTGACTGGCAGTAGATTTCAAAGCCGTCTCCCCCTGTGTAACCCGTTCTTGAAACGAGCACTTCTTTATGAGCGACCTCAGCTTTTGATAAAAACGTAAATGGCTTGAGTGATGTCACCTCTTCTCCCGCCACATCTTTGATGATGTCAACAGCAAGTGGTCCTTGAAGTGCTAGCAAGGCGATTTGATCAGAGACATTTTGAATCAATACGTCATCCTCACCTTTGTGCTGAAGCAGCCACTCCACATCTTTTTCGATATTAGATGCATTAATAACAAGCAAATAATCATTCTTTTCTTTTTGATAGACGAGCAGATCATCTACCGTTCCGCCATCTTCATAGCACATGGCTGTATATAGTGCCTTACCGTCTGTCAGCTTAGACACATCATTGGTTAATAACCTTTGTAAAAAAGGAAGGGCATCTTGACCTTTGATTTCCACCTCACCCATGTGAGACACATCAAAAAGCCCTGCTTTTGTTCGAACAGCTTCATGTTCTTCTTTAATGGAAGAAAATTGGACGGGTAATTCCCAGCCCCCGAAGTCAATGGTTTTTGCGCCGAACGTTTCATACGCATGAAAAAGCGGTGTTCGTTTCAACATCAATCGTTTCCCCCTTTTTTCTTTCAGTGCAGATCACAAGCTGAATTTTCAGAAAAAATTCACAGCAAAAAAGGACAGAGCGCTCCCTTTTAACAAAAGAAGTCTCTGTCCTTGCACCTGAAAGTTTACAGCACAACATCATTGTGCGTTTTCCCCTTTGGTGGTTTGCTAAAAACCGATGAGCAAACACTCTCCAGAGTTGCGTCCGGTAAGAGTACTTTTGCCTGAGAGATTCACTGAACCCATTCAGCTTGCTCCTTCGGCGCCTGCCGGTACAATATAACCGCCAAGTCTCTCCCCATACCATCATCCGCTCATATTCTTCACATTTATTGGACATACTATCAAAATGGGTGACTTATTTTCTAGATCACTTACCAACATCCTACCATTAGAAACGGATGAAGGGCAACAGAAAAATCATTAACGTTTTTTAAACAACTATCCACTATCGTTCGCTTTTATTCATTTAACTAGTCTTTTAAAGACCTCTTAAAAAATGAAGCGTTTAAATACAGAACAATTTCATCATCACCCTACTAGAAAGGCAGGCGATCACATTGAATATTCAAACGATTTTTGATCAGGAATGGGCAAGTGAATTTCAGCAGCGGCTTGCAGCAGATGGCCCCTGGGCGAACTGGGAAATGTATCGTTTAGCGGCGCAGGTTCAAAATGTTACAGCCATTGATTCCTTTGAAGGACTGCAAGCTCCCGCGCACCTGCCTGCATTCACGCCTTTAAAACACCAGCTCGAAGTAGCCAGAAGAGTCGTAGAAGAGATGAATGGAAAAGCCATTTTAGCAGATGAGGTGGGACTTGGAAAAACCGTAGAAGCAGGACTCATTATCAAAGAATACATGATTCGTGGACTTGCCAAAAAAATCCTCATACTCGTCCCCGCTTCCCTTGTGTCTCAATGGGTACAGGAGCTGAGGACGAAATTTTACATTGATGCTATTGAACAAAAAAAGAGCTATGTGTGGGAGCAGTGTGATGTTGTGGTTTCCTCCATTGATACAGCCAAAAGACAGCCTCATCGAGACACGATTTTGTCCATTGCCTACGATATGGTCATTATTGATGAAGCACACAAACTGAAAAACAATAAAACGAAAAACTATGAATTTGTGAGAAATCTGAATAAGAAATTCTGCCTGCTGCTAACAGCGACGCCGATCCAAAACCGTATTGGAGAAATCTTTAATCTCGTTTCTCTTCTAAAGCCAGGCCACCTAGGGAATGAAAATCAGTTTAAAGATATCTTTGCCAAAAAAGATTTGCAGCTAGAAGACCATGACCGATTAAAACAGCTTGTGAATAAAGTGATGATTCGTAACCGAAGGCAAGACACAGGCATTGAGTGGACAAAACGGCATGTCAAAACAATTTCTATTGATTTCTCTCCAACAGAACAAGCATTATATGATGAAATCTGCAAGCTGAAAGAGAATCCGTCTTATACAAAGCACATGTTTTCCATCATGACCTTAGAACGAGAATGCTGTTCAAGCCGTGAGGCGGTCTATATGACGATTAAAAAAATGCTGGAAGAAGAAAAACATATTCTAGGATCCTCTGCTATAGCACAAATCATGGAGAAAATTAATCAAGTTCAGCAAAACTCAAAGGCGCTAGAAGTGGTCAAGCTTATTCAACAATTAAATGAAAAGGTGATAATTTTCACCGAATACCGGGCGACACAAATTTATTTACAATGGTTTCTTCAACAAAATGGCATCAGCTCCGTTCCTTTTCGGGGCGGTTTTAAGCGGGGCAAAAAAGATTGGATGAAAGATTTATTTAGAGAACGGGCGCAAGTGTTAATTGCTACAGAAGCGGGAGGCGAAGGGATCAACCTTCAATTTTGTAACCAAATTATCAACTACGACCTTCCGTGGAACCCAATGCGTCTAGAACAGCGAATTGGACGTATCCACCGCCTTGGACAAGAGCGAGATGTTCACATTTACAATATGGCAACAAATGGAACCGTCGAGGAACATATCTTAAAGCTTTTATATGAAAAAATTCAACTGTTTGAAAACGTCATTGGCGATTTGGATGATATATTAACGCGAATTGATATCAAAAATGCCGAAACAGAACTGCATCAAATTCTTTTTCAGCATGAATCCGACGGAGACATGAAAAAGAAATTAACCCAGTTTGCTTCCTATTTAACTGATGCACAAACACCACTTTTAGAAAAAAGACAGCAAGGCTCATAAAGGAGAGTTGATCAATGGAGCAGCGTGACATACACACCTTTCTACTCCGTTTTTTTCAGGCAAATCAATGCGACATACTAGAAGAAAGTGCAGGACACATGACCGTACAACTGACCATCGATATGGATAAATTGATTATGAACCGCCCTTTTTATTGGCACTGGCTTGAAAAAACAGGCGGTATACCCGAGCCGCGGCAATTGACCCTCATCACCGATCAAACCAAAGTAGATGATACAATCGAGGGTGAATTTATCCACTTCGGTTCCCCTCGTTTATTTCAAATATTTGAGGCTGTCAAAGAGCAAGGCCGCTTTATCCGCCTCTATGAGCGAGTCACACCGCTCACAAGCAACCAGGTCGCACTAGAGCCATGGCTTGGTCTCAATGTGAAAATCTCATATCTCGCAGATCGGAAAAAGGATAAACTTTTATCACTAGGACTTCATCTCATCCGCGGGGAAGTCATTGAACAATTTCAAGAAAAGCTGGAAACTCGTGAGCTGTCATCTCACATTCCAGATTATTGCTTTACGATGAGTACCATGATTAAGCCAGAAAGCGGAGTCAAACGGCTCTATAGTCTAATGGAGCGTTACGCCTATGAAGAGCCAGATGATTGGGCAGTGAGGGCTGTCCAAAAATGGCACGAAGACGCCGAACTTTTAAACCAATTTTATGAAGGGACTTCAGACACATCTGTAGAATATGAAATAGAAAGACAAGCACTCAAAACTTTATACGAACCAAAAATCAGTCTTACGATTGAAAATGGCGGACTTTTTTACTTACAGCAAAAAAGAGGAGGCTGACTCATCGGTCGCCCTCCCTTTCATGTGACATACAATTTTCGATCAGCCAAAAGCAATGTTTGTCTGTTTGTATTGGGCGGAAACATGACGCAAGCAAACTATGAGGTCTTACCACCTGTGTCTTTCCATTTCATGCGTTAAGTGCCTGAAATACATGATTCAGTATTTTAGGAGGGTATTTGTATGGAAAAGAAAACGAACATATTAGACAATGATTGGGTTCAATTATTACTTGAAGCTCGTAAAGCAGGACTAACAGTTGAAGAAGTCCGTCATTTCCTCAAATCAAGTGAAAAGTCCTCTGAGTCTCCCCCTCTGGTAAGAAGTCATTCTATCAAACCTTTCTGAATGTGCTATAATATCGAAAGGAAGGTGATGACATTGATTGGCCAGCGTATTAAACAATACCGCAATGAAAAAGGCTACTCACTATCAGAACTGGCCGAAAAGGCTGGGGTAGCGAAGTCTTATTTAAGCTCAATAGAAAGAAACTTGCAAACAAACCCCTCCATTCAATTTCTTGAAAAAGTCTCCGCTGTCCTGGACGTCTCGGTTCATACACTGTTACACGAAAAAGATGAAACCGAATACGATGGTCAATTAGATAGTGAATGGGAAAAACTAGTTCGAGATGCAATGACATCAGGGGTTTCGAAAAAGCAATTTCGTGAATTTTTAGATTATCAAATCTGGAAAAAAAAACAAGAAGAGGAGTAAAGCGCACGTTTTAGCGCATACTCCTCCAACTGCTGTGCAGAACTTGATATCAGTCTAAAGACTGTCTTTATTTTTTATCTTCGCTGTGTGCTTTTTCGTTTTCTTTCACGTAGCCTTTTTCATCCGTATGCTTTTTCGGATTGATCGTTAAACCATTCCACTGAGTCGCTTCGAAGGAAAGATCAATTTGAATCGCATCGCCTTGGTATTTATTTTGGATATAGTGACCCGCTTTATCCTTCTTCTGGTCATTGACAAATTCAATGATCATTTCCATTTTATCGTAATCAAACGGATTCTTTGGAATGCCGTCATACTCTGGAGCCGCTGTTCCATCAACAGTTGCTACATTAACTTTCCCACTTTCATGTAAAAACTTCTCATCGATGGCATGACGAAGCTTTTCTAATGCGGCTTGATCCTGTTTTGACGTTAATTGATGCAAGTCAAGCAGGTTTGCATGGTCTAAGATAATATTTTTCGGATAACCATTTCCACCTTCGGCTCCAACCGTCAGAACACTCACCTGAAACTGGCTAAGGAATTCTTCAGCTGTATTCTTACCGCCATTCTTTGCGGAAGATCCGTCTTGAAACTGGCTGTAATCAAGACTCATCAGCACTTGATTAATTGCAAGCGATCCTTTATTTTCAAATTGAAATTCTTTTTTGATCCGATCACCAGGTTTTAAGTTCGCAAGGTTGATGGCGCCGGAGTTCTCTTTTGCAGATAATTCCAAATGTCCTGTTGAGTAGACCGCATTTGCCTTTTCTACATCGTTAAACGCCGCCCATGTCCCCCCGCCGATTAACGCAATGCCTAAAGCCCCTGATAATACACCTAACCGAATTGATCCCTTCATTGCCATGAATGAACCCCCTAATAAATTGTTTTATTGAAACCTAATTAGGTTACAAACGAATAGTTAAGCTTGTTCCTCTGACATTTGTAAATCAGCTGAGTGTCTCCGGTATTTTGCAGCGCCCATAAAATGAAGAGTTGAATAAACGAGCAGCATCACACCTGGTATAATGAGCAGCAAAGCAGTTCCAGCCGAAGTCCCTGCATACGAAAGAAGCTTTCCTGCATAAGGAATGTTCACACCCGTATATTGCGCAACCACTTGATCCGCTTTTACGAGCGTGCCGTCCTGATACATGTTGTGGTCGCCTTTTGTCTCAAATGATTTATCGGCTCCTTGTCCTTTCACCCCAACAATTCGGTGGGTCACAAAAGACTGGTCCTGCTTTGTTTGAAAGGTGATAATATCTCCTTTTTTGAGGACCTCAGGTGAAGTCAGCTCTTTTACGACAATGAGTGAGCCCGTTGAAAATTCTGGTTCCATTGAGCCAGATAACACTTGCTTGAATTGATAACCGAAAATCTGAGGGTCTCCTCCTGTTGTTCTCGATGACAAAACGACAATAATACATGCAATCATCATCGTGAACACGATCACATAAAGAATACTTCCAGACATCTTCATCCATTTTTTCATGACCTTTTCTCCCCTTCGCCTATCATGATTTCATTTCAAAGACAGCTCCCCTTAGGACGCCTTTTCTTGACACTTTGAGAGTTGCATATGTTTAGACCAAAAGAATGCTTCTTTTGATGAACCAAACCCATTAGGATAATAAATTTTAAACGCATAAATTCCATTCGTTTTTGCTTTATCTGTCGTGACAGTCGCCGTTTCTTGTGATAAAAGGGACTTTATGGAGCCCTTTTCAAGAATATGACCATCTTGTAATGGCTGTTGCTCGCTTTTCACTTTATGTAATTCCCATTTCCATTCAGAGTGCGCAATAGGTTGTCCCCTATTTATGAGCATCATGTTTAGCTTTTGAGGCGCGCAGACTGTTCCTTTGATTATCGTTTGATCGATGAGTTCCAAATGACTTCTATCCCATTTTTTAGGCTGACAATGCTGATCTGTCTGTTCAAAATTTTCACATGTTTTGATGACAAAGTTTGAGTGCTCTACATCGTTAAAAGAAGCGTTCGTTGTAGAGATCAAAAAAGACGTGAAAATCAAACAAATGGCACAAAAGAGTACAAAGAGCGACTGTTTCATTCATCCTTCAACTCCTTGAACAGTTGTTCTTTAATAAGAACGATTACCTTCAGTATAAGGAATTACCTATAAAACCCAAAACGTCAAATTAGTCCATTTTGTTCTTAAACAAGAACTCTTACGAGAAAATTCTTCCATTTTCTCATTCTTTCGCCATATTCAATATTTTTTTCTGTGACATTTGTACTTCTTAAAAATTTACATAAAAGTGCAGGAATTGGTCAGGATATGAACAGGTGAGGTGATGTGAAGTGAAATATGGAAAGATACTAATCATGCTCAGTATACTGTTGATCCCTATGTTACAAGACGCCGCCGGTGCGGATGCGAAAAGTTTCACTACCGCCGGAGATCAATGGGAAACACGGGCAGTGAAAGAAGCAAAGAAGCGATATCCGCTAACGCAAGTCTTATTTAAACAAAAGGTATGGGACCGTCATCGCGAGAAGGAATCTGTGAAACAATATCATATTACATTAAAAGACCATACCAAGGAATTTGGGGTATTTGTCACTATTTCTTATAACCCTTACTCAAACAAGGTCAATAAAGTGATTGTGGTGGAAGAATACAGCTAAAGAGGCATAAAAAAACCGCCTGTTGGCGGCTTTTTACTTTCGGCGGTTTCGTCGCTGGCGTTTTTTTAACATCATTGAAAATCCAAATGGCAGAACGCCAAATAAACGCTGTGAAAATGGCGGTTTCGTTTCCAATTTCTCTTGCTTATGTTCCTTCCGTTCGTCACGTGGTGTATTCATATATTTAATGATTTCCTGCGTCATATATTTTACATAGTCATTTGTTTTCAAGCACATTCACCTCTTCTTCCTTCAAGTGTTACCAGAAAGAGGATCATTTTATACACTGTCTAATCAGGGTTTGCCCATTTGATGATTTCTCCGGTCTTCAAATCGAGCTCTAGTTCCCGCTCATCTACTAAACCATCCTTTGTTTCCACGCTGACGAACATGATAACACGCTTTTTCTTTTGATCACATGTCATCTGCTTCAGCGTCACACGGCCTTCTTCAGTGTCAATATGGGAAAGCTGCTTTGCACACATACGAGGTAATTTACTCACAGCCTCACTCATCCCCACCCTGAAAAGCTGCTGTTTCTTATAAAAAGAAATCGTCAGCTCTGCACTTCTCAGTTCTTTTTGAAACCCTATTGTCAATGACCCTAGGATCAATAGAAGAAATAGAATCGCAGCAAGTACATGTGGATAAATAAATCCTCCTTCCCTTTTCACGATGTAGGAATCACCCCTTTATATATGAAAAAAACGGCTTCATACACCTGACCAGATTCATCTGTGACTTTAAGGATAGCTCTATGCTGATACGTTTTCACGCGAAATTGTTTCACCTTTTGCAATAAAGGAAGATGGCCTGTTTGATCCATTCGTTTCCGAAGTATATTTTGATATGGCTCAATCGTTACCACCCGTCCTTGATCAGATATATACTCTAACGCTTTTCCTCCTTTCACCGATCTAACGGCCGTTGCACGACTTAATTCCTCATCTAGCTGTAGGACGGTCTGTTTCCACTCCATTTGTGAAAATCGGTTCATCTCTTCAAACGGCTGGGCTTTCTCAGCTGCAGAAAAGATCAGCATACAGCCATAAGAAAGGAGCAGAAAGAGCTGCAATTGCCACAAAGCCTGAACTAGGGTAAAACCATGTTTATCGCTTAACATGACGAAAGCATATGGTCTTACTTTTTTGTATATTGTATGATATACACCCCTTCTCCTTACTCCAATTGAGTACATATATGACGTCGCCTCTCTTCTTTTTGACGGAAGGTGTTGTACCATCTATGAACGCTTCATTCATCTGTTCATGCAAAATCTGGTAAGCTTCAAGTTTGGCTCTTACTTCCTTTTTCCCCATCATGATTTTTTCATAGGCTGGCATGAGCACAAGAGCTGCAAACAGAAAAATATGACAAGCAAACAGTGCTTCAATCGTACTGAATCCCCTATTGTTTGTGAACATGGATTCGCCCGCTCCCTAAATAAATCGTGAGCTTATACGTTTGACTGCCAAATTGAATCATAAGAGACCCGCCGCTACTTGGATGGCCGTTTACATTAAAATAGATACCTTTTGGAAATGTAGAAGACTTAATGCTCCCCTTTTGATGCTGAAAAGAAGCTATGATTTCGCCATCTTTTTGATCCACCACCCGATAAGATACATGTGGCGGATGGAACTCAACATGTACACGTGTTTTTTTGATCAATGCAGTATAAGCAGCCAATTGAAAATCCTGTTTCATGATGTTCACTTGTCTTTTGGCTTCAGCGCTTTCTATTAAATTTGGGATTTTCCCTCCTATAGCCGACAATAGAATTGATAAAACTAGTAAGATCATCAGCTGTTCAATGAGAGTAAAGCCCTTGTCATGCAAAATCAGTTTACTCATGCTTCACATCACCGTTTTGAATCACAATTGCTTTGCCGTTAGGACATGTTAACCCCTTTTTGATATAGCCTTCTTTTTCTAATTCAGCTAAAGATGGTGTCTTTCCATCGTGTTCTAATTCATATGCCATCACCTGTGTACTCACCATTGATTTGAGCCCTTCACAGCCCTTTGCTTGAATTGTTTGGTGATGACGAGTGATATTCGGTATGGTAATGAGTAAAAGAATGGAAATTACGAGCATCACGATTAACATTTCTAACAGAGTAAATCCTTTATCATTCATGTCTATTTCCTCCTTCTTACACTTGCTCCATTAGTTGATACATTGGTAAGAGAATAGATAAATACACGATGAGTATCAAAAGTGCTGTCACACCATAGATAACTGGCTGTAGCCACGAAATCCATTTTTCAATTTTCAGCTCTGCATTTTCTAATAAGAATTGGCTATACGTATACATCTCTCTTGCAAGCATCCCACTTGATTCACCATGCTTGATGACAGCTGCAAAATGTTTCTCGAAAAAAGGAGACAAACTTACTTGTTGCACCATGCTTTCTCCTTTTCTTAACTCTTCAATCATCTGTTCTGATATTTCTTGAAGAAAGGGTAAGTAGCTTTGCTGTTTAAAAGCTAGCAAGCTTTCGTACATCGATAATCCCGCCTGAAGCAGTCCACTTAATTGAAGAGAAAAAAGATACGTATGCATCAGCCGCATTCCTTTATATAAAAAAGGGAGCCTGCTTATCACCCTCAATTTCTCAAGCGTAGATTTTTTCCTAAAAAAGATAGCATAGTATCCGGTCAAAGAGATACAAATACAACCGAACAGGAGAAGAGAAGCATGTAGAAATTGAAAAAGTCCAAACATCCCTTGAATCAGCCATGACATTTGGGTATCCATCGAAGAGTACAAAAGAGAAAATTGAGGAATGATCATTTGCTGAACGAGTATGAGTACGACGAAAACCGTAAAGATGAGGAAAACCGGGTAACGTAACATGCGTTTAAACGTGTCTACCTGTTTGATTTTTTTGTCTAAGAAACGTGCGCTTTGTTCAAGAGCTTGTGCTAGACCGCCATGCTTTTCGGAGAAACATAGGATAGCGATAACTTCCCGTTGAAAATGGAGTCTCTCCAGCACCACATAAAATGGCTCCCCTTCGAGCAGCCACTGAATGCCCGGCGTTAATTGCTGTTGCTGCTCTTTTGACAACTGAATATTCACCATCGTCAGCGCCTCAATTAGTGTATATCCAGCCTGAATCAATTGAGCGAGTTTTGATAAGCATTCAGCTTGTTCTTTTTTAGACCAAGCTTTAGAGGCTCGCTTCTTCATAAACCCAGCGATGATATGTGCTTTTTGATAAATAACCGAGTGCCACTCCTTTACGAATTAATCTTTGCAGTGTTTCATATGACGAGTGAGCATATTCTCCTTTGGCCTCTTTGATACACTCACCGAGCTCCTTTCCGAAAAGCAGTTCAAATACATTTGTTCGTCTGACCTGGCGGTTTAATTTGCAGTAAAGCTGACAGGCTTCTCCGCAAAATGGACAGGTGAGCTCGATTAATCGCTGCGCTGCAATCGCAACCATGGTTTGTTCGAGTTCATTCATCGTGACACCAAATTCAAGCATGCGATAAAGGGCTCCTTTTGCATTTTTTGCATGGAGCGTACTCATCACTAAATGGCCTGTCAGTGCCGCTCTAATTGCCGTTCTGGCCGTTTCGGCATCTCTTATTTCTCCTAGCACAATCATATCTGGATCATGCCTTAAAATTGCTCTTAATCCTGCGGCATATGTAATGCCGGCTTTTTCATTCACTTGAACCTGTAACACCTCTTCATTTCTTGTTTCCACAGGATCTTCAAGTGTAATAATATTTCGATTGAAATTCTTTTTTGCAAACTGGATCAATGAATAGAGGGTTGTTGTTTTCCCTGAATTTGTTGGTCCGGTAAATAAAATCAGTCCATGCGAATGATTCAAAAATGATAATAACCTAGCGGATGCTTTTGGAAATAACGACAGATGGTTTATTGTCGGAACATGATTCTGCGGTAAAATTCTAATGACTAAGCTCTCATCATTCACAGTCGGTAAGGTTGACATTCGAATATACACCTGGCCACTTCTTAACATCACAGCTAGTGATCCATTTTGTGGTCTTCTTTTTTCCCCAATATCCATAGAAGATAAAAATTTAAAATGAGCAATGAGCCGCTCCCCGCTTTTTTTATCAATGATTCGCTGCTGCATTAAATCAGAATCTACGCGGAAAGATACTAAAGCTTCCTTTTCTTTTGGAACAATATGCACATCAGATGCTCTCATGCGGCATGCCTCTTCTAGTAGTTCTTGTCCCAAATATTCAATTCCATACAAGTGATTCACTCCTTTCTCTGACCATATTGTAAGATGGAGAAACCTGTCTGACAAAAGAGCGTTTTATCATTTTAGCGACGAATGAAGCGAAAAAATCATCAATTCACGATGGGAAATGTGGATTTTTAAAAAAGAGCATATAAAAAAACCTGACTTTTACAAGTACAGGTTTTTTGTTTATGTCGCTTCTTGCGGCAGCTCTTCAAAAATACGAAATCCTCTTTTTTCTAATGCTTTTGCAAGGCTGTGCTCAGTATTTACTTTTGAGAAATCAATGCCTAGCTTCACCACGGTTTGTGCAATTTCCGGACGGATGCCTGAAATAATCGTCTCAATCCCTAGAAGTTTCGCACTATCCACTACTTTAAACAACTGATAAGCAACCATCGTGTCAACGATCGGTACGCCAGATATATCAATAAATAAATGTGTTAGACGCAGTCTTGAAGCTTGTTCTAGCACGGATTCCAGAATGATTTTGGCACGGTACGTATCAATCTCTCCGATCAGCGGTAAAATCCCGATTTCCTTTGATACTGGAATAACAGGGGCACTCAATTCCTGAATCATCTCTCTTTGTGCATTTAACTGACTCAGTGTGACGCGATCGTATTCTTCTGATAAGCGCTCAATCATATCATCAAATGTAGAATGAAAATGCTGATTCCATCCGCATACATCTTGGAGCGTGACTTCAAGCTCTGTTTCTTGAGTGAATTTCTCAATTCTCGAACAGAAAATTTGACGGAAGATCTTAAATTGTCCAATGATTTCATATAAAGGCACCTCGTGAACTGCACGATCACGCGCAATATCAACAGACCACTTTTTCAAATGATTGTCTTCTTTGTCTGATAGCGTCACAAGCGTTGCTGCAATCGTTTGAATAAACGCTGTGTTCTGCTCCTTCAGCTTATTTTCCGTTTCCTCTGAAGCATGTTTAGAATATAATGAGCCTTCTTCTGTTCTTGTTTTCAGCCATTCTTCGGTCATGACAGGGGCTTCTTTTAGGATAAATTCATATAATTGCTTTGATTTTTCATTTTTCATTTACTTCTTCCGCTCCTTTTTCACTTAAAACTAGTGACATACAACTTTTATGTATAGATGACCGCAGATGGTGAACAATATCATTACACGTTTGATATTGGGCTATAGCCAAGTGGTAAGGCAATGGACTTTGACTCCGTGATCGTTGGTTCGAACCCAGCTAGCCCAGTTCAGCACAAAAACGAAGACGGCTGAAGCATGTTTCAGCTGATCTTCGTTTTTTATTAGGAAACTGATTGATGAATTGCTTTCTTTTTTGATATTTTCATGAGTTCTCCAGGATTATACCCAACCACTAATTTATTTCCATCAATGATGATTGGTCTTCGGAGCAGTTTTGGTTTTTCAATGAGTAGCTGCAAGACCTCGTTTACTTTTAAATCATTAATATTTAAATTTAAGCTTTTAAAAGCTTGGCTTCGTGTGGCTAAAATTTCATCCATTCCCTCTGTTGTTAAGGACAGTATCTTTTTTAATTCATCTAGGGTTGGCGTTTCTCTAAAAAGGTGACGCTCTTTAAAATCAATTTGATTCGCCTTTAACCAATGTTTAGTTTTGCGGCAAGACGTGCAGCTCGGGTATGAATAAAAAGTAATGTCACTCATTAGTGTTCCTCCTTAGGTCGTTAACCTTTTCTCTTATGGAGTAAGTACCCTCATGTTTTTCGGCATAAACACGATTTGATCACTTTTTCAAAAAAATTTTTTCTTTTTGCAAAATAAATGTTCACACGTTGTCAAAAATGTAAATGTTTACATAACGAGTGGTGATCGGCTATAATATGAATCAAAGGGGTTTTTAAGGGGAGGGAAAGAAATGAATCGCATGTTCCGCGTGCTTGGCTTTTGGACGGGTATTTTTGCTGTCATGTTCTATTTAGGGCATATGAAAGATGCATCGCTGCTGTTCTTCGGTCAAACCGTTCTTTTTGTATTTTTATCCTACTTGAATTTATCCGAAAGAATGTATATTTACATTTTCGGAGCGTACTTGACGATTTTCTTTGCCGGATTTACATATTATTCGATCTTCATCATGGTTCCCGGTACCGGTCATTAATTGAAAAAAGCATCTCTAATTATAGAGATGCTTTTTTCATACCTTCGTTTAAAGAGAGAAACCATTGATAAACGGATTTTGCTCCTGCTCTGTGAGCACAGTGGTTTCCCCGCCATGTCCGCTTAACACAAGAGTTGATTCTGGCAATGTCAACAATTTGTTATGAATCGACTGAAGCAGCACTTCCTGACTGCCCCCTACTAAATCTGTTCTCCCGATGCCGCCTTCGAATAACGTATCACCAGAAATCACAAATCCTTCTTCCGCCGAATAGTAAGACACACTGCCTGGTGAGTGCCCAGGAGTATGGAGCATCTCTAAGGTAAACGATCCAATCTGAAGAGTTCCTTCTGACGTAATTAATTTTTCTGCTTCTTTGACCGTAATTCCATTCCCAATCAATCGAGCTGAACCGTTTAATTCAGCGTTCGTGAGCCATTCTTTTTCATTCTCGTGTACATAGAGCGGCACTCCCCACTCTTGGCGAACCTCATCTGCCGCACCAATATGATCAAAATGAGCGTGTGTCAGTAAGACAGCAAGCGGTGTGAGCTGTTTTTCTTTTACATAGGAAATTAGCTTTTGTGCTTCACCGCCTGGATCAAAAATTAAACACTCTCCGTGCTCATTTTTCCAAATATACGCATTCGCTTGTACATAGCCTAGTGGCATTCTTCTCCAATTCATTTTCATCACCTACTTTATTCATTCTTTTTTATTATGAAGGCAATACAATAAAAATTCAAACAATCGTCAACAGGAATCCACTCGACAAGCTTTATGAAAACGGTTAAAATGAAAAGAAAGGAAATCAAGGGGATTGATGACAAAGGAGGACTTTCACATGATGCTCGTCATTATTTTTGGTCTAGTCACGATTTTAGCTGTACTCGGGATTTATCGCTCACTTAAAAAAGTAAACGTACTGGCCATCGCATTTGCCGGCGCTACCTTTTTGGTATTTGGGTGGTTTACTGTCATGACCATCATCTATAGCGGTTATCCAACTGCACATTAAAAGCCTGCTAATAGCAGGCTTTCAGATTGTTGACAAAGGGCTAAAATGATCTTGATTTTAGCCTTTTGTCTTTTTTATTGATTTAAATGCTTATTGACGCTTTCTAATTTACTGGTAAGCGTTGTAGTTTGATCCCGCCGGTCATCAATGCGGATATTCGTTGCTACTCGGTGCAATCCCTTTTCAAAAGGTGCTTCATGAATACGCTGAATGACTTCAAATAAAACCGATAATTCACCTTCAATTAACGTATTCATTGGGGTTAATTGATAGTTGATTTTCCCTTCTTGTTGAAAGCCTTCTAAAATTCTTTGTACATCTGCTACATAAGCACTCACACTTGGTGTCTCAGTGCCTATCGGAATAATGGTGACATCTGCTATGGCCATGTTCTTGCCCCTTTCCACTGAATCCTCATGTTTTCTCGTCCTCATTGTAACCTATCCGCCTTCCATCACGCCATGCTCACGTTGCATGAAAAGCAGGTTTGTCTCGTTCTATCGTCAAATCCGCTCTCTCTACTTTCCCAATCTTTGTGAACAAAAGCAGGCATATCCCTGACACAGCTTCAATGATGCCGCCAGCCGCAATAACATAGCCGGAACCGAATAGTGTCGCCATATAGCCGCCGATCAGAGCGCCTAATGGAATCATGAAAAAGGAGATCATGTTGATAATCGCATACACTTGCGGCTGATCCTCTGCTTTTACTGACAATTGAATCATTGTATGTTCAGGTACATTGACTGCACTGATGGCTGCCCCTAAAGCAAAGGCTGATATAAACACAAGTGGTAAAAATGCGTTCATCCCTGTGATGAAAAACGAGATTCCATCAACGATTCCAGCGCCTATAAACAGCAGTCCATACCGGTTCACCTTTACCTTTGTCAAAACAAACCCCATCAAGAATGCACCTAATGCCGTTGTGACTTTAATGAATGAATAGACGACCGGTCCACTATGTAAGTCCTCTGTTAAATAAATAACAGACAATGCTTCCCATGGTGCAGCGGCAAAATTTGAGCAGACACAAAAAATCGCCAATGGGAACAAAATATGATGCCTTCTCACAAGTGAAAATCCCCGAATTAATTTTTTGCCGTACGATAACCCTGTTTTGGCTTGATCGTTGATGATGTCTGTTTGATATGAAATCACTAGAACCAATAAAGCCGACAAGAGATAAAGAGGAATGATCACAAGCATTGTATACCCTACTCCTATAAATGCGATCATGACACCACAAATCGTGACTGTCACAAGTCTTACGACATGACTTGCTGATTGGATGGTTGCATTCGCTTTTTGTATGAGGTCCTCATGGACAAGCTTTGGAATAATGGATACAGAGGCCGGTTCATAGGAGCCGCCTGTCGCTGAATGCAGCAGCATACAGCCAATAACGAGTGCTAATGGTGTGAAACCATGAAAGTAGCTGACCACAATGATAAGGATTATCGCTCCTCGTGTTAAATCAGCAAAACACATCCAAAATTTCAATTGATGCGGCTTCATCATTGGGGTAATTAGCGGTCCAACAATGGCTTGCGGAACAAAGCTGACCGCAATAAAAAAAGCCGTTCCAATTGCCCCTTTCCCGCCTAGTACTAGAAGCCACAAGATGGTATTGAATGATAAACTATCAGCTGTTATTTTGCACATCTTCGAAATAAATAAATAAGTAAAATTCCTTTTCCACAGGCTTTGAGCACTCAAATTCGACATCTCCCTAACACATATCCCTTTTTTTTACATCCTCACCTTTCACAATAGCTTACAAGGAAGCCTTCGTCAATTGGTCCATCACTGTTTTTATTGACAATATGCAATTGCTTCATATTCAAATGTTAAAAAGCACCCATCAGGTGCTTTTCAACACCTACATGCCTCCCATAATAACCGCTTTGTTTTCTCATAAATCGAATCAAATTGATTCATAGAAAGAGGATTTTTCCCTAGACCAAGCTCAACTGTATAGCCTTCATTATGAAATTGATAAATAAACCAATCACGATAGCCGGCATAGCTGTCAAGATATTGAACCGGTTTATAGCCGCTCACATGCTCAAATCGTTTGACCGTTTCTTTTGAGATGGCTGGTTCGTGGCCAAGAAAGCCCCAGTATATCTCTTCTCCTTGTGTATGGAGAGCAATCAGCCGGTCAAAGCGTTTTCGTAACGCTAAATTTGCCATCGCTTTCGCTTCTGGCTCTGTTAGTGCCTGATATCCAGGAAAACCACGATAGGACGGTGCTTTCGGGTGATAACGATAGTATTCAATTTCCCAATAAGCAGGAAATTGATTGTTCAAATCTACACCTCGAATATTTGCTTTCCATTCCTCATAATGAGCATATCCACCATTTAGTTGCATGAATTCTTCACTGCTAAGACCTAGTGACTCCGGTCCATTCCGCACGAGATCCACACCATCTGGATTCACCATTGGCACGATAGAGAGAGCCGTGGTTCGCAGAATATGAACGGCTTCATGATGCCTTGCTTGCACAGGGTCAGATGCAGCTAAACAAAGCGATTTCAGCCATTTTATTAAAACAGACGTCGTGATCCATTCATTTGCATGAAAAGAAGCATTCAGATGAATAGAATGTAAATGCTGAACGGGCTCTGTTCGGATTTCATATATTGGTGTATCAAGCACCGAATGACCTATGACGCTCATTTGAAGAAAAGGAAATGCGGCTTTCAATCGGCTCAGCTCTTCTTCCAATTGAGCACTATCATATTCAAAAGTTCCATTGATCCAATCATCAGATTGCTGCAGCCTGTAAGGGGCAATAAATTTTTGCAGCTCACCTATAGAAGGAAATGAATGGCTGCCTTCTGGAAGCCTATATCCCGGTAAAAGAAGGTAATCAGTGCTTGTTTGATTGGATAAATGAAAAGCCGCTTTCCCTATTCCTAACTGCTTTGCCACATCATCCTTTCCCGCTTCATTCAGCTGCCATTCAATTTTTCCAAACGACGTTGTCTTCATTTACATCCCTCCCCTCATACTATATGAAGCGGCAGACAAAAAAAGAAAACCTCCGCTTTTAAAAATAGCAGAGGTTTTCTTATATGTTAGGACGCTTTTTTCAGCTCTGTTTCATCTTCTTTTTTGGATGGAGAATGGTCCGGGCTGTTCTGGTCATAAAATCTAAGGAGATCCCCATAGATGATTTGATCAGAGAATTGAAGCTCTTGTTTCGCCTTCTCTTCATAAGACTGACAAACGGTCTTATCATCTCTAGGCTCACCAGTTTCTTTATTGTAGCAAACTCCATCTGTGAAAACACTGTCTTTCGTAATAAAGCTGCCGTCACGAAGCACAGTAAAGTCATTCGTATCTTTTGATAAAAGGTCATGCCCAAATTGAATCTGTTTACTTGTATCAATTCCTAAAAGATTGAGTATCGTTGGACGGATATCGACTTGACCACCTACCGTATCAATTTCTTTTGGCTGTTGATCTGTGATCCCTGGAATGTGTACAACAAACGGAACTTTTTGAAGCTGCACTTCTTCAAATGGCGTAATCTCTTTATTTAAAAATTGTCCCATTGCTTCGTTATGGTTTTCTGAAATTCCATAGTGATCTCCATATAAAACAAAGATCGAATTTTCATACAAGCCTGTTTCCTTCATCTTTTCAAAGAAAATCTTCAGCGCCTCATCTTGATAACGCACTGTAGGGAAGAACTTGTTGAGCGTTTTGCTCTTAGAATCATATTCATCAATGAGCTTATCTTCTTCGTCTAGATCAAACGGAAAGTGATTCGTTAATGTAATCAATCTCGTATAGAAAGGCTGCGGGATCGATTTCATCAATTCCGCTGACTGTTCAAAGAACGGACCATCTTTCAAGCCCCAGCCAACTGAGTTCTCTTCATTTACATCAAATGACTGAATGTCAAAAAACTTATCGTACCCAAAGCTATCGTAGATCAGGTCACGGTTCCAGAAACTTTTGTTATTCGCATGAATGACAGAAGAATGGTAGCCTTCATCCTTTAATAGCTCAGGAGTGGCTGTATACTCATTGCTTGGGTTCGTGAAGAACACGGCTCCTCTTCCAAGCGGATAAAGAGAGTTATCAACAATAAACTCTGAATCAGATGTTTTTCCTTGACCTGTCTGATGATAAAAATTAGTAAAGTTGTAGCTTTTCTTGATTAATTTGTTTAAAAACGGGGTAATTTCTTTCCCATTTAATTTTTCATTAACCACAAAGCTCTGAGTAGACTCAAGTGAGACAAGAATGACATTTCGTCCTTTTGCTTGACCAAACGTCTTTTCATTACGGTCGGTTTGATTTGCGCTTACATAGTTTTCAATTTCCGTTAAGCTATTGCTGTCAGCAAGGGCTCGTTGAGCGGATTGCTTCGACTGCAACACTCCATCATAAATATGGAAGTTATATAAGCTAATGTTCTTCACCAGCATCTCACGATCAAATGAGCGTGTCAGCAGTTCTGGTCTTTCTGTTTCAGCCAAACCAAGGTTAAAGAAGAAGGTGGCTGCCACAAATAAATAATAGGCTGCTCGTTCTTTTCGTGAAACTGTGATATCCGTTCTAAAGGAAGGCTGTTTTTTATAGAGCCAGATTAAAATAATGATATCAACGAACATCAGAAAATCGACTGGTTCAATTAAAGTGGTAATACTTGACCCGAGGTCACCCATATTGTTTGTTTGAAATAGGACGGGGATGGTTAGAAAGTCACTATAGAATCGATAAAATACAATGTTGGCTAACAAAATGAATGTCAGGATACCACTCATTACGATGATATATCGATTGCGATTTTTTTCTTTCATAAATAAACCGATACCGAAGATAAATAAGAGAAAGCTAAGCGGATTAATAAACAGGATAAACTCCTGCATGAAATTTTCAATTTTGATATTGAAGCTAGATTTATAGATAACATAGGTTTTGACCCACATTAACAAAGTCGCAATCAGTAAAAATGACATCGCCTTTAATCTTTTCTTTCGCATTGTAACCTCCTTATGCTGAGCACGCACACGGTTTAGGGATATGCCCTAATTATTGGTGCTTCTTCAAAAATAACTAAACTATATCTTATCCTGTATGTGCTGGAAAATCAATGTCTTTTTCTTCATGACAAACTTATGAATATGCTAAACATTTCATTTCATGCCTATCTATCGCTTTTTTTAATAAAAATGACATTATGATGACTTTTTTCTTCAAGAAAGCCATTTCGTTTTTGCCATCCATGCACCGCCGATGACCCCTGCGTCGTTTCCGAGTGAAGCAATCACCACTTCGACGTCATCAGCGCAAGGCGGGAATGCGTGATGTTTCACAACGCGCTCTACTTTACTGCGAAGTAACTCACCTGCTTTTGAAACACCACCGCCTATGACAATTTTTGTTGGGTTTAAAGCACTGGCAAGATTCGCTAGGACAAGGCCAAGATGAGTCGTCACTTCCTCTACGACACGCATCGCAAGATCATCTCCGCCCTCGGCTGCCTCAAACACATCCTTTGCAGAGATTGAAGTGAGCGAACCTAGTGAAGACGTATGCTGCTCCGTTTCTAATCTATCCTTTGCAAGCCGTACAATGCCGGTTGCAGATGCAATAGTTTCAATACAGCCTGTTCTTCCGCAGTTACAAGGTGCTCCTTGGAATGGAACGGCACAAATATGACCAATTTCCCCGCCAGCTCCTGTCTCTCCTTGAACAACTTCACCGTTTACTATAATGCCGCCGCCAACACCCGTGCCAAGTGTGACCATCAGAATATTTTTTGCGCCATCTCCTGCACCCTTCCACATTTCACCGAGTGCAGCAATATTCGCATCATTTTCAATGACAGATGGAAGTCCCGTCTCTGCCTCTAGGTGATCTTTGAGTGGATAGTTTGTCCAGCCTAGATTCGTTGTTTTATAGACAATGCCAGATATTTTATCTACGGGACCTGGTGCACCCATTCCAATCCCAATAAGCACTGATTTTGGCATACTAATCTGGGCCAGTTTATGGTCAATTGATTTGGCAATATCAACTGTGATCGTCTGCCCTGATTTATCCGTAGGAATCTCCCACTTATGCTGAATTTCACCATAAAGATTAATGAACGCAAGCTTAATTGTCGTACCGCCAAGATCAATACCTACAAACCAATCCCCTGTCATATGCCCTCCACCTTCACATTGTTTTTCGATTTAATTTGGCTAGTTCCATTTGAAGAATGGTCATTGCATTTGACCATTCTGTCCGGTCGATGATGCCCGATGTATACATTTCCTTCAGTTCATCTGCCATAAATTCTAATTCTACTTCACGATCTCCGAAATACACATAATTTCCAAATCTCATAAGCAGCTGCTGTACATCATATAACGTTTTCATTGTTTCCACCATTTCTTCGCATCAACAGATAGGATAAGCGTATTCATAAATAAGCTTTCAGTCAAGTCATTCAACGTGTTTGAGTGTTTTCAATATATTGATTTAGCTTTAAGAATTGATCATTTTGAGGATCTTCGTTTAACCCTTTCTCTATTAAAGGCTCTGCTTTCGCTGTCTCTCCTTTTTCTACGTACAACAACGATAAATGATACAGTTTATTTAGATCATCCGGATCTTTTTCAAGCGACTTTTGCAAAAATTGAATCGCCTTGTCAAGGTGGCCGAGTTGCGCTTCCGATAGTGCATATAGATGGAGAGCTTCAGCCGATGCATCCTCTTGATGTACATATTCCTCTAGACGTTGACTAGCTTCGCTATAGTTCTTCTCATCAAACAAACGCGCTGCCTCACTTGCCGCCGCTGCTTCCTTTTGATCGTCTGAATGAAACCCTGTATATAGTCCAAAACCGCCAATCAAAAGCAGAACAACACTAGCTAGAAGCATTTTGACAGCCTGCACCTGTTTAGGCAGTCGAACAGCTAAAGCGGCTAAAAAGCCGCCAACTAGGCCGCCAAGGTGCCCGGCATTATCAATACCTGATACGGTGAAACCGATCCCTAAATTGATGAGGATGATGACAATAATATTTGTTCCCATCGTCCGAAAGAAGAGCTTGCGGTTAGAAATGGCTAAATATAATAGTGCACCTAAACAGCCAAATATTGCGCCTGATGCTCCGGCTGCAATTGCCGTATTAAATACAAAGCTTGCAATGGAACCAAAAATGCCGGATATGAAATAAATGAGTAAAAACCTTGTTGATCCATAAATTCTCTCAACCGCCGCTCCAACAGACCAAAGAGCGAATGTATTAAAGAGTAAGTGCGTCAAGCCGATGTGCAAAAACATTGGCGTAATAAGGCGCCACCATTCACCGTTTAGGATCAGCACATTATTTTTAGCACCAAACGCTGTTAAAGTTGCCGTATTTGTACTTCCGCCAGATAATTCAAGTAAAAGAAACATCACCACTTGAACAGCGATTAGTAAGTAGGTGAAAATGGGTCTGCCATTTTGGAAAACGGCTCGCTCTTGTTCACGCTGCTTTTCCTGATCATCAAATGCCTGAAGTACGTTCGTTTTAAGCTTCATGACATCTTCAGCTGTGTCTCTCCTTGCCTCTTCTACATTGACTGTCAGCGATGTATTCAGCCATTTTTGCAGCTCGTTTACGCTGTGTTGAAGTGTGTCTGCGTTTAGTAATACAGTTGTAACTGTCACCTTTTGCTGTTTTTGCGGTTGACCGTTTAGGTCCTCCCAATCATCTACAGGATCATCCGCTGTAAATTGCAGCTGCAAGAGATGAAGAGATCGTTTGCGCATAGCCTCTCTCAATTGATTCACCCGATACGACTGCTCTTCGATATCTCGAACGATCTCCTGTCTAAAATTCACATCTTTTCTATATAGACGGATAAGATCATACCCTGAGTTTCGTGGTGCTTCAAAAAATATTTCATTTTCTGGATATGGACTTTGAATCATCTCGTACCCTTTTTGTCTTAATTCATCAACAACTCGCCAAAATAGACTATCTATGACATTCATTCATTCGCGCTCCATTTTTTACATTATTATAACAAGAATCGATCTCATTCGCATTTCTGAACAAAAAAATCCCGGCTTCTGCGGGATTAGAATGCTTGGCGAATAAATTTCGTCCGAAAATATGGGATTTTCATTAGCCACTTAATAAAAAAGTGACGTACTTGATTTTGACCTAAAATCAAATTCATCAGCCGATAACGATTTTGCACAAGAACGAATGCAAACAGTGTGAACACAATGCTCCAAATCATTTTATTCATCAGATTCCCTCCTATGTTCGTATCGTGGCTTAAATAGGATTTGTTTATACATGAACCAACATTTTTATCGCTTTCAATGGTTCGTTTCATTAGGCGGCCTTTACAATCTAATCCCTTGCTCTTTTGATTGAATATAATAGACCTCTTCACACTCTGATTGATCATAAGAAACGTCAAATTGCTGAAGGTCGACTAAATCCTTGAATGTATAAGGCAGCTTACCATTCGGCTTTAACTGTCTTATCTTGTGCGGAAAGGCATGTTCGTTTGGAGTTGGTGTATGTACATATACAGCGTCTGAACCAGGGTCATGTTCGTGAATACAAATCCATGTTTGATATGGCTTTTCAAAGCCTTCAAGCTGTTTTAACAGCCTATGATATAAAGCGATATGGGCTTTGATATGCTCTCTTCTTATTTTTAAGCTATTTTCACCGACTCCAAAGAAATCAAGATGGATATGCCAAAAATAAAACCATGAATCATGATCGAGTTTTATGTCACAAGTATTCACTTCCTCCCACATGTTGCGAAAGTATCTTTTCTTTCCTCGAAATTTTTTCAAAATGCACCTCCTATCAGCTAAAATGCCATATGGTCTCAGCTTGCATTTCGCTCACCATTACTACAACTCTAATGAAAACGCCAAAAAGCCCGTTCTTTGGACAAGCAGCGGACTTTTACTTTTGATATAACGGACCTTTTTCACTGACAATCATGGACACCGGTATGTCGTGCACTTCAGCCGGAACATGCCTGATTTGCTGTAAAGACAGACAAAGAGCAATGGTAACGCCGTGATAGTCCGCTAAGTAGCGGTCATAATAGCCGCCTCCAAATCCAATCCTGTAGCCTTGTTGATCGAAGCACACCCCAGGTACGATGATCAAATCAATGGCTTCCTTATGTACAGCTGTAGACTCAAACGGGTCTGGCTCCAATAGCCCAAAGTAGCTGGATGTCATCTTTGTTTCAGGTGTATATTCATAAAACGTCATCTCTTTTGTTTTTGGAAAACAGGTAGGGATACATACTGTTTTTCCTTCTTCCCACGCTTTTTTAATTAGTGGCATTGTCGGTATTTCTTTTCCCCTAGACATAGTCAAAGCGATCGTTTTCGCCTGCTTCCATGCTGGCAGCTGCAACAAGTGTTCATGAAGTAGAGCAGTGCTGCGCTTGAACTCTTCCGCGCTTATCTGATCAAGCATGGCCAATGTTTGACGGCGAAGCTCCTTTTTCATACAGAATCATCTCCCATCATAAAAAAACAGCAGGAAAATTCCCTGCTGCTTACTTTGTTTCACGATGTAAAGTTTGTTTTTTATCACGTGAGCAATACTTTTTGAATTCAACGCGATCTGGATTGTTTCGCTTATTCTTTTTAGTAATATAGTTACGCTCACCGCATTCAGTGCAAGCTAGAGTAATATTTACGCGCATGTTTTTCCCTCCAAACTAAAATCAATTCACATTCAGACCTAACTATAATACCACTTCTAGCTTAGGAATGCTAGAATGTTTTTTCACCAATTTCATTTTGAGTGCATTCCGTCCATGTTCATGTACATATTGCACGGCCATTTGATGAAAAATCACTTACACCCCTATAAAACCTCATGCCTTTGACGTACTGTATACATGAGAACCCCTACCCTACCACCTTCTTTTATTTTGACAGCGGACAAGGTTTTCATACTCGTTTTACATATAAAAAGAAAAAAGATGAAAAAAAGGTGATTTTCTTCAGCATTTCCTTTTGAAACTAGCTTTTTTATGGTATAAAAAAGAAGGGTCGAAAACTGTCTGAAACAATCATGAGAGCCTTTTATGGCTTTCAGCATTAAAATATGGATAAAAGGTGATGAAACATGGAAATTGCAATTATCGGATTGCTTGTTGTCAGTATTGTACTGATCGCATTCTCATATTTTCAAAGAGAACCGATTAAAGAAGTCGAGCAGGAACTTGAAACACTTCAACTATCTGCAATGCAAGAAATCTATAAACTGAAAAAGAAAATGAAAGTGCTTGAAGAAGAATTACTTGAAACAAACATCGTCGTTCGCAAACATTCAGAAATTGATCCTTCCATCGCAAGACAGATCATTTCAAAGCATCAAAATGGGATGTCTCCTGAAGCCATTGCGCGCGCTGAGCACGTCTCTGTAGAAGATGTCAACATGATCATTAAAGACAACGAGAGGGTGCTTGTATGACGAAAAAAAGCATCCAAACGTTCGCAGCAGGAATGATTCTTGCAACTGGGGTTCTAGCCATCGTCTTTTTCCTCACTGGAAAAGATGAAGCAGCAGCTGATACAACCACAAAAGAAACCCTCGCAGCGAAAGTTACAGACACTGACGTGAAAAACTATTTAGACTCTAAAAAGGAAGTCACTGTCAGCCGTGAAACGTACCAGCAGCTTCTTGACTATAAAGAAAAAGCGCTGAAGGCAAATGAAGACGGCGATTCTAAGAATGATAAACAAAATACGGACAAGCCTAAAGGCAAATCGATCAAATTCGTCATTAAAAACGGGATGAGTACAAGCGATGTTTCAGACATGCTGGAAAAAGACGGGATCATCAACTCGTCTAAAGACTTTAATGATTACGTGATTGATGCCGGCTATCATAAAGAAATTCGGGCAGGCAAGTTCAATTTAAAAACAGGAATGACATTTAAACAAATCGTCAAAGCCTTAACAAAATAACAGCAAAAACCCCCTGGCGGCACCGACCTCCAGGGGGTTTTTGATTATCCAAATCGACCAGATATATAATCATTCGTTCTTTGATCATTTGGCTCAGAAAACATTACATTCGTATCATTCACTTCAACAAGTTCCCCCATTAAGAAGAAAGCCGTTCGGTCTGATACCCTAGCCGCTTGCTGCATGTTATGCGTCACAATGGCAATCGTATATTTCTCTTTCAATTTCATAATCAATTCTTCAATCTTTAATGTTGAGACTGGATCAAGTGCTGATGTTGGTTCATCCATTAATAAGATGTCTGGGCTTGTAGCAATGGCTCTTGCGATACAAAGACGCTGCTGCTGACCGCCAGAAAGGCCTAAAGCGGGCGCACTTAATCGATCTTTCACTTCATCCCATAGCGCAACATCTCGAAGCGCCTTTTCAGCGATTTCTTTCAATTGCTGTTTGCTCTTTACTCCGTGAATTCTTGGTCCATATACGACATTTTCAAAAATAGACTGAGGGAATGGATTCCCTTTTTGAAACACCATGCCGACATTTTTACGCAGTTCGACTAAATCGACGCGGCCTTTTAGAATATTATCACCGTTATACATCATATCCCCGGTCATTTTCACTCCTGGCACTGTTTTGACCATGAGATTTAAGGCTTTAATAAACGTTGACTTTCCGCAGCCAGACGGGCCGATAATCGCTGTAACTTCATGCTCTCTAATGGCTAAATCAATATGCTTTAGTGCATGATGCTGCCCATACCAAAGATTCATATCATTTACACGAAACACTTCTTTTTTTGCTGTTTCAGTTGCTACTGCATTCATCAAAATTCACCCGCCTTATCCAAATCGACCATTGATATAGTCTTCTGTTTTTTGCTGCGCAGGACGTGTAAAGATACGTTCTGTGGCATCATATTCTACTAGATCTCCGTTTAGGAAAAAGGCTGTACGATCTGATACACGGAGCGCTTGCTGCATGTTGTGTGTCACAATGACGATTGAATAATCGTTTTTCAATTCCCCTAATAGTTCTTCGATTTTCGCATTTGAGATAGGGTCTAAGGCAGACGCCGGTTCATCTAATAGCAGAACACTTGGTTTCATCGCAAGTGTACGTGCAATACAGAGGCGCTGCTGCTGACCGCCTGACAATGACAAAGCAGAGCGGTGCAGACGATCCTTCACCTCATCCCATAGCGCTGCCTTTGTTAAGCTTTCCTCAACAGCATCATCAAGCACGGATTTTCTTTTTTCTCCGGCATACTTTAACGCATGGGTAATGTTATTGTAAATCGATTTAGGAAATGGATTTGGTTTTTGGAAGACCATGCCGATTTCTCTTCTTAAATTCACCACATTAATACGGTCATCCAAAATATTTAACCCTTCGTACATAATCGCCCCTTCACTTTTCGCACCTGGAATCAAGTCGTTCATGCGGTTAATGCTGCGTAAAAAGGTTGATTTCCCGCAGCCGGATGGGCCGATTAATGCGGTAATCGCGTTTTTCTCAATTTCGAATGAAATCTGATTGACCGCTCTTTTTTCACCATAATAAATGCTTAAATCCTGCACCTGTAAAATCTGTTCCGCTTGAAGTGGAGCCTTTTTCGCTGCAATCTCTTTTTTTTCTGCTAGCATTTGAACCATATCCCCTTCACACCTCTCACAATTTATTTTGACGTAAGCTTTTTATGAATAAATGAACCAAGCCATCTAGCTGCTAAGTTGAACAATAAGACTGACAGCACAAGTACGGCTGATGCACCATTTGCAATGGCCTCTGCATCTGGAATGATTCCTTGTGTATTGACGTTCCATATATGAACGGCTAAAGTTTCTGCCGGTCTAAAAACATTCAGTGGTGACGTATCAGAAAACGGACTCCAGTTTGTGAAATCAAGACGCGGTGTGGTGAGACCAGCTGTGAAAAGAAGCGCAGCCGCCTCTCCGAAGACTCTTCCTGATGCTAAAATCGCACCTGTAATAATAGAAGGAATTGCACCTGGAATAAGGACCGTTTTGACCGTATGCCACTTCGTTACACCGAGCGCAAGTGATGCTTCCTTTTGATCTTTCGGTACAGAGCGTAGCGCGTCTTCTGTCACCCTGACCATCACTGGCAGGTTAAACACCGTGAGCGCAAGAGCTCCTCCAATGATCGTATAACCCCAGCCTGTTAAATTCACAAACATGAGTAAACCAAACATCCCAATGACGATAGAAGGAAGTGAAGACAGCACTTCAATACATGTACGAATAAAATCTGTGACTTTGTTTTGAGGCGCATACTCTGCCATATACACTCCGCCGCCGACACCAAGCGGTACTGTGATCAGCATCGTAATAAATAAAATGTAAAACGAGTTAAACAGCTGATCCCTGATGCCGCCGCCAGAGCCAATCGCACTTGAGCGAGTCGTTAAAAAGTCAAAGTTTAATTCTTTTGCACCGTTGAAAATGATATAAGAAAACAAGCCAACGAGGATCGCCGTAATAATAGCGGCACAT
This sequence comes from Bacillus pumilus, assembly GCF_003431975.1. Classification (GTDB taxonomy): domain Bacteria; phylum Bacillota; class Bacilli; order Bacillales; family Bacillaceae; genus Bacillus; species Bacillus pumilus_N. The sequence goes on from NZ_CP027116.1 coordinate 2,394,557, forward strand.
AACCCAAATACAAACGTGGCAAAACGATCGGTCATTTTGCTATTCATTAAATTTTCCTCCTAGACGACAAGTATCTGATAATGAGTATGAACAGAAATGATACAACTAGAAGGACAAGTCCCATTGACCAAAGTGTATTGTTTTCAACACTTCCATACGTTGTGTGACCCATGTTTAACGTAATGATGGTTGTTAATGTACCAGCTGTATCCATAATGCTCTCTGGTAAATTACGTGTGTTTCCAATGACCATCTGAACTGCAAGGGCTTCTCCAAATGCTCTAGCCATTCCAAGAACGACCGCTGTCATTAATGTTGGCAGAGCTGCCGGGACAAGCACACGTCTAATCGTTTGCCATCTTGTCGCGCCTAATGCATACGATCCTTCACGTAAGCTTTTTGGAAGTGAAGCCATTGCGTCAGTTGCAATGGATGTAACGGTTGGCAGAATCATAATAGATAGGACAATCGTTCCTGCTAGCACGCTGTGCCCTGAGCCGCTCGACTTGAAATGTGCGATAAACGGTACCAATACTGTAAGACCTATGAATCCGTAAACAACGGATGGAATCCCTACAAGCAATTCAATGACTGGCTGGAGAATTTTACGTCCCCATGCAGGGGCAATTTCTGTCATAAAGATTGCGCCTGCAATGCCTAGCGGCGCTGCAATGAGAGCCGATAGAAGTGTGACGGCGATTGATCCAAAGATAAAAGGAAAAGCGCCGTACTGCGGGTTTTCTGCTGTTGGGTTCCAATTGATACTGGTTAAGAACTCAATTGGGCTTACACCATTTACGATGAAAGATTGTAAACCCTTAATGCCAAGGAAGATGGTGATGGCGATAGATACAGCAATCATTAAGAATGCACAGAATCTCACCAAAATACTTCCTCTTACTTCATCCATTTGCCTATTTTTCTTCGAGCTGATCAACCGATCGCTCGCTTCTGTATGTTCTATCTGCTTCATCTTTTTCTACACTCCTATGAATGTCATAAAAGGAAAAGTGAAAAGCTCCACTTTTCCTTCATCAGCAATTCAAGACTTACTTATCTGTTTGTTTGCCTGTTGCGTCTCTTTCTACTTTCATATTAGAAACTGAGATGTAGCCTTGGTCTTTGACGATTTCTTTTTGTACTTCGTCACTCATAAGGTAATCTAAAAATTGTTTGGCTAGACCATCTGGCTCACCTTTTGTATAAGAGTGCTCGTAAGCCCAAATTGTATATTTACCGCTTTCTACATTGCCTTCTTCCGGTTTCACACCATCAATGCTAAGCGGTGTAATTTTGTCATCTGTTAAATAAGAGAATGCTAGGTATCCAATCGCACCTGGTGTTTCTGCAATCAGTTTTTTCACTGTGTTTGAAGAATCTTCTGTGATTCCTTCTGCAGGTGTTGCACCATCAAGTGCGTATTTCACGAATGTTGCACGTGTTCCTGAAGAATCAGGTCTGTTCACAAGCGTAATTTTTTGGTCTTTCCCACCAAGCTCTTTCCAGTTTTTGATTTTACCAGTGAAGATTTTTTTCAATTCGTCCTTTGTGATGTCTTTGACACCAACTTCAGGGTTTACAGCTGCGGCCATTCCAACAACTGCTACTTTGTGGTCTTTTAAAGCTTTTGCGTCGATTCCGTCTTTCTCTTCTGCGAATACATCTGAGTTACCAATTTGTACAGATCCTTCTGATACTTGAGAAAGTCCTGTTCCTGAACCGCCGGCTTGTACTTGAATATCGGCTTTTGGATGTTTATCCATGAATTTTTCTGCTGCCGCAAGAACTAAAGGCTGCATCGCAGATGATCCTGAGATGGTAATGGAACCTGATGCCTCATCTTTGTTTGAAGCATTTCCTTTACTGTCTTTTGAATCTCCGCTTGAGCTGCTGTTTCCGCATGCTGTAACGAATGCTAACAATGCGATAGTAAGGAAAGTAAGCAGCCATAATTTGTTCTTTTTCATTTCAAGAATACCCCCTGAATAATTTGTCCTACGAGTAATACATTAAAGGTTCTTTATTAATTTCGTTTAAATGGAATGTTAAGGTTTTGTAAATGTCGAAGTTTTGTAGATATCTTGCGAGGATTTTTATGAATTTTGTCAATTCAACTCGAATTTTTTGAAGAAAACGTAAAAAAACGCCCACAAAAAGTGAGCGTTTTTACCTAGAAAAGGTCTAGTCATTTGTTTCTGCTTCATTTTCAATTTTATTTTTGTTCTTCGCTTGTGTATCATTGCTTTCCTGTTTTGATTTCAGCTCAAAATACTTGTCTAATACTTGTTCACCGATATCATTTGTGATCGGATAGCGCTTGTTATAGTCTTGATACACCCACGGTACAACAACGGAAATGGCTACCTCCGGATTATCAGCAGGCGCATACGCCACAAGTGTTGTGTTATACGTCGGTGTGCCGCGCTTGCTTTTAATTGGACCGTCATAAAATGATTGAGCCGTTCCTGTTTTGCCAGCAGGGTTATATTTTTTATTTCCAAAGTTTGAATAGGCTGTCCCTCTTGGGTTCTGCATCACAAGCTTGAAGCCTTGCTGGACACGCTTGATTTCATCACTTGTCATGTCTAGCTTATTCAATACGTCAGGTTTAACGGATTCTGTCACAGCACCAATGCCGCGCTGCGGATCTGGCTCTCTCACTTCTTTAACAAGCTGCGGACGTAACCGATATCCGCCATTGGCAATCGTTGAAACGTATTGCGCCATTTGCAGCGGTGTAAATGTATCATATTGTCCAATTGCATAGTCAAGCAGGAGACCAGATTGTGTAGACGTTCCCCGGTAGCCTGTCGCTTCGTTTGGCAGGTCAATCCCTGTTTTAACCCCAAGACCAAATTTACTGAAATTATAGCGGAACGTATCAAATGCTTTCGTATCGATTGGGAGCGGCTGGTTCTTACGATACTCCCCTTTTCCAACGGCGATCGCTGTTTTGAACATATACACGTTGGATGAACGCTCTAGTGCCGTCAAATCATTAATGAGTCCCATATTTTGATAGGATTTCTTAGGCGGTGACTGCGCGATGTACAACGGTTCATCGTACTGTGTACTTCCGATGTGAAGCACGCCTGTTTTATAACCAGTCAGTACAGTTGCCCCTTTTACAGCTGAGCCCATCGCATAAGATGATGTCATCGTTCCTAATGCGTAGTCATCGAATTTGTATTTTCCGTTTTTATTAGAAATCTGTTTCCCCGCAACTGAGAGAACTTCTCCATTTCTCGGGTCCATCATGACAACAAACGCACGATCAAGAAGCTCTGTCCCGCCTCTTTGTTTTGCACTTTTCAAGTTCTTTTCAATGATTTTTTCGACCGCTTTTTGCAGCTGAATATCAATCGTCAGCACAAGGTCTTTCCCGCTCTTTCCTTCTGTTAACACTTTGGAGCTTGTGACATTGCCTTCTTTATCCGTTGTACTTTGTTCTTTTTCTTTTTGACCTTGTAGCACATCTTCATATTGATATTCAAGGTAGCTTTTTCCTACACGATCATTTCGGCTGTAGCCGAGCGATAAATAGTGTTCAAGAAGTGACTGTGGAAGTCCTTCATCACTCGAAGATACACTGCCGAGCATACTGCGAAGCAGTCCTTTATACGGATAGCTACGTGACCAGTCTGTCGTGACATCCACACCTGGCAGCTCGTCCAAATGTTCAGAGACGTAAGCAATTTCGTCTGGCTTCACATCTTCATTTTTAATGAATTGAGGCGTAAGCGCATAGCCAGAATCCATTTGCCTTTTAATCGCAAGCACTTGCAAGTCTTTTTTCGTCAGTTGATTCAATTCTTTGTCTGTAATTCGTTTCAGTTGAAGCTCATATAATTTATCATCTGAGACCTTATCGTCACCCTTTAAATCTGATTCCTTTTGAACAAGCTTTTTCGCTTCATTTGGATGCGTTAAAATCCAGAAATCTTTTTTGTCACGATCGGTGATTTTTTTCGTACTCACATGAATCATATCCGCTAATTTTGTTGCCACTTTGAGCCGCTCTTCTTGTGAAGTTGTCGAGGTTCTCGTATATGTAATGGCATTTAGCGCTTTATTGCTGACAATCGTATCGTAGTTTCGATCGTAAATTTTTCCGCGCGGAGCAGATGAGCTGACATTCACATCCTCTTGTTTCTCTGCCTGCTTTTTATAATCTTCTCCATTGACAATTTGTACAAATCCGAGTCTTACCACAACACCAGTAAAAATAACAAACGCAGCCAAAAATAGTAAATTTAGCCGTAGTGGAAGTGTTTTGCGCCCTTCCTTCGCGTCTTTTTTGTTTTTCTTGTTTCTCATCACATCACCTTTTCTATCAAGAAAGAAATGGCACCCCTTTTCGTGTATAAAAGGTGCCATCATCATTTTAGCGGTTTTTCTATGATTTATCTAGAAATTTGATGTTCCATTGGTAAGAAATTTTACCTTTCTCCCTTAATAAGGTTCGTGTGAGAAACTGGCTTTTGACCGTCGGCCTCTTTCATATCAGCTGTTTTTTCTTTCAAATGAATATCTTTTACAAAATAATAAATGAGTGTGTGCCCCGCTCCAAGCACAATGAGAGATGCAGGAATTCCAAGCTCATCACCTAGTAAGGTGACAGACAGAAGAAACAAAAGAATGGAACAAATACGGCCTCCATTTAAAAATAGCTCTCTGACCACAATGTATTCAATTCGGGCTTTCCTTGCATACCTTGCATGGCCGATGACATCGTATGTTAAGGATACATATGGAACAAGCAGCAGTGGATAGCCAATTGCGATAGCTACCGCATACATGAGAAGTGATACATAGGACAAGTGAAAGACGATCAAAAACAAAGCACCGTATAAAATCAGCCCGCCAAGCATAATGGCTTTCTTCCGCCACTTTTTCTTAATCAGACGTGTAGCAAAGAAATAAGCAAAAAAGGCAACACCTGAGTTCACTAAACCAAACGTTCCGAGCGCAAGCTCACTGTTTGTTGCAATAAACACAAAAACACTGATTAAGAAGACAAAGACCCCTTCACGAAGCCCTTGGAAAAAATGAGCTGTTGTAATTTTACGCCAATTCTCATCTGCATGGCGTTCTTTCCATATTTGCTTGATGATGAATTTTCCTTTTGATTGTCTCCTTTTAAGGAAAAAACTCATCACAACCGCTAGTGAAAACAAAAAAAGCGATAACGTGAAAATCACCGTATAGCCTGTATCATCCGTTAATTGAGAAATGACGATCCCCGCAATAAGTGGCCCGATCATACCAGCGGTTGAGGTGAGCACTCCAAGAAAGCCATTAAAGAAATCCCTTGTGTCAGGCTCAGTGATTTCAAAGGTAAGTACGTTAAAAGCCAGCCAGTAAAAACCATAGCCGATTCCAAGGACACTCCCTAATAAAACAAGCCGTGCAGCTGCTTGTTCTCCTGCCATTAAGACCATTAAATAAAAAGCGGCTAAAAAAATGACGCCGAAACGAAGGACAAACGCCCGGTCTATCTTTTTAGCGAGCCGGCCAGCGAATAAAAACGTAATGGGCTGCAGCACAACAATGGCCAGATTATAAATCGCAAGATCCGTGAATTTCCCAGACTGTTTCCATAAATACACGTTTACAAACGTATTTGAAAGCGCAATGGCAAGTCCATATAATCCGCCAATCGTGAGGAGGAGCAATAAATCTCTTGTGACATCCATGTCCCCGAACATTTTCTTTAATCTGCTCATACATTTCATTCTCCTTTTCTACACAATAGTCTGTCTCATCAAAAGGCAGATATGTAAAAAAAGGAGGGAAAATATAAAAAGACCTGCTTCTCTAAAGAGCAGGTCTTTTTCATCATATGATTTATTTAGCTTCGCTGTAAAGGCGAGCCACTTCATCCCAGTTTACAACATTCCAGAAAGCTGAAATGTAATCAGGACGACGGTTTTGGTAGTTTAGGTAGTAAGCATGCTCCCAAACGTCAAGTCCTAGAATTGGTGTTTTTCCTTCAGTTAAAGGAGAATCTTGGTTTGGTGTGCTTGTGATTTCAAGTTTACCATTGTTCACAACAAGCCATGCCCAACCAGAACCAAAGCGTCCTGCAGCTGCTGCAGCGAAATCAGATTTGAATTTTTCAAATCCACCTAATTCTTTTTCGATTGCATCTGCAAGTTCACCAGTTGGTGCGCCGCCACCGTTTGGTGAAAGAAGCGTCCAGAATAATGAGTGGTTAGCATGTCCTCCGCCATTGTTACGTACAGCTGTACGGATGTTTTCAGGCACAGAATTTAGGCTAGCCACTAGCTCTTCGATTGATTGATCTTCAAGAGCTGATACACCTTCGATTGCTTTGTTTAAATTTGTTACGTATGTGTTGTGGTGTTTTGTGTGGTGAATCGTCATTGTTTCCTTGTCGATATGTGGTTCTAATGCATCGTAAGCATATGGTAATTCTGGAAGTTTAAAAGCCATGGGTAAAATTCCTCCTTAGAAATGTATGTACTGAAATGCTTCCTTAGCTTGTAAGCAAGCAATTCACCCTACTCAAAGAGTATCAAAAGAATCAGCTTGTTTCAACGTTATTGCTCATGATTTGAAACATTTCAGTGTTTATTTTGTATTTAGCCCTTTAGAAGAAGATTTAAACATCCTTTTTCCATTTAGCGAAGGACATAAAATAAAAAGATGCCCAGCATCAGCGCTTGAATCAAACCTTTCGCAAAAACACCTGATACAAATCCGATTAAAGAGCCTAATCCTACTTTCACACTCGTTTTCACATCTTTTTGATGAACAAGCATCTCTGCAATGACACTCCCGATAAATGGACCAATAATAATTCCTGCAATCGGAATCACAAAAGGACCGGCTAATAACCCAATGGTGCTTCCCCAAATGGCTGCGCGGCTGCCGCCAAAACGCTTGACTCCAATGAGGTTTGAGACATAATCTGCTGCAAATAATACCGCAGTAAACGTGGCTTGAATAAGCCAAAACGTCAGTGTCAGCGGCTCAAAACTGAAAAAGAAACCATATAAAATAAATCCTAGAACCATAAAGACCACACTAGGGATGATTGGATACACAAGTCCAACAAATGCAATGATAAATGCACAGATAATCAGAATCCAATACAGCACGTCCAAGTCACTGCCGCCTCCTTTTATATGCTGTATACATTATGCCTCATTCCCTCTATCTTAACCAGCAATGAAGGCCATACTTGTACTTGATAGATAGACATTGATACAATATGAGAAATAGAAAAGAATGTAGGAAGTGAATTAGTTGAACGTATTTAAACTATTGTTAAAAGGCATTTATTCACCAAAAGATATTGCTAAAGCACGGTTTACAGGGATCGGAAAAGCGATTTTGTTCATTTTTATCCTTTCCATCATCGCAGCAGTTCCTCAAGGTTATCATATGAGCCAAGAGATCTCGAATGCGATGTCAGGATTTCAGCATGTGATCAAAAAAGATTTACCTGATTTTTCAATCGAAAAAGGAAAGCTTCAATCAGAGCAAAGTGCACCGATAGAGAAAGAAGAAAACGGCATCACGATCATCTTTGACCCTGCTGAAAAAATAAAAGCAAGTGAGCTTGAATCAAAGCAAACAGCCATCGCATTATTAAAGGAAAAAGCGGTGATTGCCATTGATGGTCAAATGACAGATATCCCGTACCAGCTCCTTGGCGGAACGCTGACAAAAGACGAACTCGCCCGCGTCACAAATCAGAATCAAGCGATTATTATCCCAGTCATCTGCGTACTGCTCTATCTATCAACCGCGGCTCTCATGTTTATTAGTGCCACATTCCTTGCGATGCTTGGTACATTTATTAAACGCATGCAGCAAAAAGAGCTGTCTTTCCAAATGCTATGGAAGCTCTCCGCTTATTCACTCACATTAACAACAGTTTTTTTCGCTATCATGAGTGCATTAAACACGCCTGTTGCGAACTCATTTTTATTAAATTGGGTTATTAACTTTATCTTCTTATATCTCGTCGTAAAAGAAATACCTGCTAAACATAAACCACTTGTCAAAAATGAATGAGTAAATGAAAGCTCCTCCAACTTGGAGGAGCTTTTTATGATGCCCATGCTCTATGATTCATCTGGATGAATGATCGCAAACAAATAATGATCTTCCCACTCTCCATTAATTTTTACTTTTTTACGATTCAGTCCTTCATTTTCAAAGCCTGTCTTTTCAAGCACACGAATGGAACCTATGTTATCAGGCTTTACTCCAGCTTCAATACGATGGAGGTGCAGTTCATCAAAGGCATACTCGATGATTAAACGGATAGCCTCTGTCATATACCCTTTCCCGCCATGCTTTTCATCGAGTACATACCCAAGCAAGGCCCCTTCAATAGGTCCTCTTTCAACAGAATTTAATGAGATCGTTCCAATTAAAGTATCTGTTTCATTTAAGAAAATACCGTGCATGTAATCCTCATCTTGTGCACTCCTTTGCTCACTGCGTTGAATCCGTTCAATTTGACGAGATAGCGTGAAAAAATCGTCTTTGACTAAAGGTGTAAATTGCTGAAAATAGGTTCGATTCTCAAGTTCAAGTGTGAGTAGTGATTGTGCATCATTTTCTGTTAGTGTTCTTACATTTATATATTGACCTTTTTTCTTCATCAAATCTCCCCCCTGCTTTTATTTTATCATAATGGTGATAGAAGCTAGAAAAAGCGCCGCTGAGCGTAAATTCATTACAAGACTCACTAGAACTAACTAGAACCACCCTTTCCCGCTTTTCTCCTCTTTTCGGTTCTATCATTTCAGGACATGCATAGACTGAAGTAAACTCTTAAAAGCGGTGAGTGAAATGCGGCGAATCATTTTTTTACTGATCAGTTTGTTTGTCTTCTTTATTATCTTTTTTGATTTAAAAAATGGCACCATCCCAGTTGAGGAAGGTTCAGCTGTCCCTGCGAGCGCCTTTCAAACAGCTGAGAAAAAAGCATATAAGAACGTCACGGTGAAACAAGGTGAAACCGTCGTCTCCATCGTTCATACAAGCAAGCCACTTGATGAAGTTATTGAAGATTTTGAAGAGTTGAATCAAGGTGTGAAAGCGAACGAAATTCGGGCAGGCAGCACATACAAGTTTCCCGTGTATAAGAGATAAAACGTTAATTCCTTGTCATCTATACAAAGAGACTGTTACAATATGAACTGTATAACAAGACGTACATAGCAAATGATTGCTTGTACACTAAGGAGCGATTGACAAGTGAGTGAAGTCACACATCGTACTAAAACGCGTCCCGTCAAAGTGGGACCTTTAACTATAGGTGGAAATAATGAAGTTGTCATTCAAAGTATGGCAACAACCAAAACACATGATGTCGAAGCGACAGTAGCTGAAATTAAGCGTCTTGAAGAAGCAGGCTGTCAAATCGTGCGTGTAGCATGCCCAGATGAGCGTGCAGCCAATGCGATTGCGGATATTAAAAAACAAATCAACATCCCGCTTGTTGTTGATATTCATTTTGACTACAAGCTTGCACTGAAGGCCATTGAAGCAGGCGCAGACAAAATTCGAATCAATCCAGGAAACATCGGCAGACGAGAAAAAGTCGAAGCGGTTGTCAAAGCAGCAAAAGAAAAAGGCATTCCAATCCGTATTGGGGTAAACGCCGGTTCATTAGAGAAAAAAATCCTTGATAAATACGGCTATCCAACAGCAGATGGTATGGTCGAAAGTGCACTGCATCACATTAAAATTCTAGAAGATCTAGACTTTCATGACATCATCGTCAGCATGAAAGCATCTGATGTCAATCTAGCCATTGAGGCGTACGAAAAAGCAGCAAAAGCGTTTGACTACCCTCTTCACCTTGGAATTACAGAGTCAGGTACGTTATTTGCAGGTACAGTCAAAAGTGCAGCTGGTCTCGGCGCCATCTTGAATATGGGGATTGGTAACACACTCCGCATTTCATTAAGTGCTGATCCAGTCGAAGAGGTCAAAGTAGCACGTGAACTGTTGAAATCATTTGGTCTTGCATCTAATGCAGCCACTCTGATCTCTTGCCCAACATGCGGACGAATTGAGATTGACCTCATCAGTATTGCAAATGAAGTCGAAGAATATATTTCTAAAATCAAAGCACCAATTAAAGTAGCTGTTCTCGGCTGCGCTGTAAACGGTCCAGGTGAAGCACGTGAAGCTGACATCGGAATCGCTGGCGCTAGAGGCGAAGGTCTATTGTTCCGTAAAGGCGAAATTGTTCGTAAAGTGCCAGAAGAAACAATGGTCGAAGAACTGAAAAAAGAAATCGATAAAATCGCTGAAGAGCATTATGCAAAAATGGAAGCCGAAAAAGAAAAACATGCGAATGCATAATAAAAAACGCCTGACGTCACTGTCAGGCGTTTTTCTGTTCTTGTTAAAAGAACGGGGTGATAAATATGCCTAGGATAACGGACACAATTCCGATCCCAATTGACCACGCGCCAAGCGCATGTGCTCCTTTTCTTCTTGCAATATAACCAACGACGATTGCCGCTACTCCTAATAGCACCGGCAAGACAAATAGTGAGATAATCGCAATCGCGAGTGCTGTATAGCCTATCCCCTTACTGCCTGAATCGTCACCTACTTGGTCACGTTCTCGTCTGTCTACTCGATCTCTTGATGCCTGATATGGCTCTGCAATTTCAGCAGCTGTTTCCTCTAAATAGCCATCATCATTACTAAAGTGTGTGTCGATTTCACGATCATTTCTTCTGAAATCTTCGTCTCTTTCCATGATCAATTCCCCCTTTTGGTTAATAGAAAGGAGCTTTTTTAGTATGAGCAAAAATGTCTGTTTCATGTTTGCTAAAACTTGCTGGAAATGTGAATTGATTATGTTACACTTTAAGAGTATAAATATGAGGAGTGTGGGCATGTTACGTTTAGGAATTGATATTGATGGCACAGTGACGGCACAGGACACCTTTGTTCCCTACTTAAATGAGTCGTTTCAATGTGCCATGACACTAGATGATATGACAGAATATGATTTGACGAAGCTTTTAAATATTTCTCATGAAGAATTTTGGGGCTGGATGAATGAGCATGAGCCTCTTATTTATAAACAGGCAAAGCCTGCTAAGGGTGCAAAAGAGATTCTTGATCAAATGAAACATCAACATAAGCTGATTTATATTACAGCAAGAAGAGAGCATCACGCAGATATCACCTATAAGTGGTTTCAACAACATCACGTGCACTATGATGACATTGAGCTTGTTGGCGGTCATCATAAGCTCGAAGCTGTTCAAAAGCACAAGATTGATGTATTTTTCGAGGATCATCATGGAAATGCCACGATGATTGCAAAAGAGGCTGACATTCCGGTTATTCTTTTTAACTCCCCTTATAATCAAATGCCTATTGACGACAGAATTATACGTGTTAACAACTGGCAGGAAGCATCTCAATGGATGAAACAATACGAGCAACGTTTGGAAACTGCTTATTAATGTAGAAAAGCCGATACGCTTAATGTATCGGCTTTTTGGATGGAACAAGCTGACCTTCTTTCATAAGGAAGTGGTACAGTGCTCCCTTCATGCCTGCCTGATTCAAGTAATAGCACGTTTCCAGCTTCACCTGAATGTTCTTCCACGCAGGCAATGTATGTAGATGTTTCTCAATGCTTGATAGTAGATCCGGTCTTGCGCTTACGCCGCCGCCAATGAGAATCTTCTCTGGATTGAGTACGGTTGCTACATTGTAAATGCCAATAGCAATTCGCTTGTACCACTGATCCACCAGTTTTTCAATAGATGGATCGTGCAGCGCCTTTTCAAAAATATCTTGACCGTCTATTTGTGTACTTTGCGGAATTCCTTGTTTTTCTTTATAGCTGCGAATTAATCCAGCGGTTGAAGCACTGCTATTGAGTGTTGTAAATTGTCCATTGTCTGTCTCTGTCAGCATCATGCCAAATTCACCGCCACGGAAGGAAGCCCCGCGCACAAGCTGACCACCAGCGAAAATACCACCGCCAACCCCTGTACCAAGCGTCATACAAATAAAGCTGTCACACTCTTTCGCATGGCCACTATATTTTTCTGCAAGAGCTGCACAGTTCGCATCATTTTCGACTTCAACACGAAGAGAGGTTTTCTCCTCTAAAAGTATTTTCACATTTTGACCATTTAAGGCGATGATCGCTCCTGCAAATTCTGTATATCCGGTTTCACTGTCAACAAAGCCAGGAAGACTGATGGCGATTCCGCTAACATCTGACGTTCTCTGATATTGGTTGACCACATCCACCATCGCTTCTAAAAATGGTTCAAGCTGGCGGCAGTTCGTTTCATAGTCACCGCTAGTGACAAGCTCCCCCTCCTGATCCATTAATCCATGCTTTGTTCTCGTCCCGCCTACATCGAACACGACATAATACGCCACGTTTGTCCCCTCCCTATATTCCAACAGCCGCAAATTGTACTGCGTTGATCTCATTTTAATGAAACAGCTGCTCTTTGTAAAACGTTTTCAAAAAGATAAAACGAAAAAACCAGCTCTGCAGCTGGCCTTTTTATGAGTGAACTTCCTTCGATTCGCAGGACGGGCATGTTCCATATATTTCGAATTTATGTCCGCTAATGTGATAATCCTGTAGATCGGCATCTAGCTTGTCCATAGGACAGGCATCAATCTCCTTTGTTTTACCGCATGTAAGGCAAATAAAGTGATGATGGTGATGGGAAAAGGAGCATTTAAAACGAAATAGTTTCTCCCCTGACAATTCCGTTGTTTCTAAAATGCCTAAGTCTTCATATAGTGATAAGTTTCGATAAATCGTATCAAAGCTAAGACCCGGGTAGTCTTCACTTAATGCCGTTAGTACATTTTTAGCGGTCAAATATTTATCAGAATCAGAAAACAATTGAAGCATATCTTCACGTTTGCTTGTATATTTGTAGCCTTTTTCCTTTAATAAATCAAGCGCTTCTTGTACGTTCATGATGATTCCCCCTTCTGAATTTTTCAATACTAATACAGCCGATTAAAATCAAAATGGACAGCATCACAATGGTTCCGCCTGGCGCTAAATCGAGATAATAGCTTAAGATCAATCCCGCCAATACAGACAATTCACCAAACAAGATCGAAAGGAAGATCGCCTGTTTAAATCCTTTCGCAATACGGATACTTGCCGCAACAGGAAGCGTCATAAGCGCAGATACAAGCAGTGTACCAACGATACGCATAGATACCGCAATAACGAGTGCAACGACTAAGATAAAAATAAAATGAATCCATTTGGCTGAAATACCAGAAGCCTTTGCATGCTCTTCATCAAAAGAAAGTAAAAACAATTCTTTATATAAAAGCACGACGACTAACACAACAACGAGTGAGATCGCAACAATAATCCAAAGATCTAATCTCGACACCGCACTGACACTTCCGAACAAATAACTAAACAAGTCTGTATTAAAGCCATTCGCTAATGAAATGAAGATGACCGAAATTCCAATACCACCTGATAAAATAATAGGTATGGCGAGCTCCTGATAATGCTTATACACGGAACGAAGGCGTTCAATAAACAATGAACCGGCAACAGAAAACGCCATTCCTAAGTACAACGGGCTCACCCCTGTAAGTAATCCAAACTTTTTATCAAGGAATAGACTTGCTGCAATACCGGCAAGTGATACGTGACTGAGAGCATCTGCAATTAGCGAAAGCCTTCTCACGACAATAAATACACCAAGCAAGGGCGCAATAAAGCCGATCAGCATGCCTGAGATAAATGCATTTTGTAAAAATTCATAATGAAAAAATGGAAATAGCATTATTCATGTCCCCCATGATGGTGATGGTCGTGATGAATCACTTGAATGTCATGTCCGTAAAATTGAGATAACGCCTGATCATCCATTGAATCAAACGTTTCTGCATCTCCGTGGAAATGAAGGGTCTGATTTAAACAAGCCACATGGGTGACTTTATCAGAAACGGTGCCAACGTCGTGTGTGACAAGAATTAAAGACATTCCTTTTTCTTTGTTCAATGTTTCGAGCAGCTGATAAAAGCCTTCTACTGTCCGCTGGTCTACCCCAACCGTCGGTTCATCTAAAATGAGCAGCTTCGGCTGACTGACGAGCGCACGAGCAATAAAGGTACGCTGCTGCTGGCCGCCTGAAAGCTCACCAATGTTTTGATGCTTTAAATCTTGTATGCCAACAGAGCGAATGGCATCTTCCACTTGCCATTTATCCTGCTTACTCATTCGTTTGAATAAGCCTATTTTCGCTGTCAATCCACTTGCAACGACCTCATACACAGAAGCAGGAAACCCTGTGTTAAAACTATTCGCCTTTTGAGAAACAAATCCAATTTGATCCCAGTCTCGAAATTTTGAAACAGGCGTGCCAAATAGCTTTAATTCACCTTGCTGCGGTTTAATGAGCCCAAGCAGGCATTTTAATAAGGTTGTTTTACCAGATCCATTCGGTCCAACAAGTGCTAGAAAGTTCCCTTCCTCAACTGTTAAATGAATGTGATCTATGACATTTCGCTGTCCATAAGAATACGAAATGTCCTTCATTTCAATAATTGGCTTTGCCATGAATCTTTCCACCTTTAATCCAATATAAAAAGAATGATTACGATTTATACATCAAAAAGAAAATGGCTTTTGCCATTTTCTCTGTCCATACATACATTTCATTATATAAAAGAAAGATAAAAAAGTAAAATAAAAGCTAATGAATGGCTGTTTTGAATTTACCGCCCTTTGTTTCATGCGTATCCATAATCGTAATAAACGCTTGACTATCAATTTCAAATACAATCGATTTTAGCTTTGTAATTTCAAGTCTCGTAACAACGGCATAGATGACATCCTTTTCTTCATCTGTATAGCCGCCTTTTCCTCTCAGCTTTGTCGTCCCCCTGCCAAGTCGATGAAGGATCGCATCTGAAATTTCATCATAATAATCCGATACGATAATAACAGCTTTTGTTTCATCAAGTCCTTGAATAACAGCATCAATTGTTTTCATTGCCAAATAATATGTCATGACAGAATACATAGCCTGCTCTGGTCCGAAGACAAAGCCCGCCCAAATAAAAATGAACACATTGACGATCATGACAAACTCACCGACGGAGAAAGGAATTTTTTTCGTTAGCAAAATGCCTAAGATCTCTGTTCCATCCATTGAGCCTCCATTACGGATAACAAGACCAACACCAAATCCAAGTAATAAGCCACCAAATACAGTGGCTAAGATCGGCTGATTGGTAAATGCCTCTACATGATGAAGTGAAGATTCTATGACGGCTAAGCTAACAATCCCAATCACAGTGGAAATAAGAAACGTTTTTCCAATATGTTTGTATCCTGATATCATAAATGGAATATTTAAAATGACAACAATCGTCGCAAAATTGATGAATGGGTTATCTGTAAAAAGATAATCCAAAATAAGCGAAATACCGATGATGCCTCCATCAATAATATTGTTTGGCACTAAAAATAATTCAATGCTGACTGCTGCGCAGGCAGCTCCTACTAGAATCAGAAAAATTCTCAAAATAAAATGAGGCACTGATTCCTTTCTATGCTGTTTACTATTTGCCATACGTTCTCCCTTCTACAACTTGTTAAATTTTCAATGAACATTTTATTCACTTTACTATTTTATCATTTCATGGGGTAAAATAAAATTTTTTGCACATTTTCCGTTTTCGCCCATACATTGGTACAGAGGGGAGGAATGGAATTGATTTTAATTCAAAAAATTGTTCTGCAGCGGCTCAATCAGATCACAGCAAACGATCTGTTAAGGTATGCAAAGCAGTATGGTGTCAGTTTAACGTCAAATCAAGCTGCCGAGGTGGCCAAACTCATGAACGGGAAAAACGTCAATATTTTTAATGATGCGGAGCGTAAACGGCTTCTTAAGCAAGTGGAAACGATTACGTCTAAACAGACAGCCCAGACTGTCAATGATCTTTTTAACCAGTTTACAAGTTAAGCAAAAAAGGGCCGCATTTAGCGGCACCTCATGATGTTGTATACTTTTTTACTACTGACCTGTGATTTTATCTAGCAAGCCTTTGTCGAATTGCTTTTCTTTCAGCATCGCAATTTCGAATTTGTAAGGTGGTTTTTTGTTCTTTTTATCTTCACCTACATAAGGCGTTTCTAAGATTTTCGGCACATCTTGAAGCTGTGGATGATGCACAATATGATTCAGTGCATCAAAGCCAATTTCACCAAAGCCGATATTTTCATGTCGGTCTTTTCTTGCGCCTTGTACGTTTTTACTATCGTTAATATGAAGAACCTTGATTCGGTCAATACCGACGATTCGATCAAATTCTTCCAACACACCATCAAAGTCACTCACAATCGGGTAACCAGCATCATGCGTGTGACACGTATCAAAGCAGACTGAAAGAGCTTCGTTATGTGTCACTCCATCGATAATTTGGGCAAGCTCTTCAAAGCTTCTTCCACACTCTGATCCTTTGCCCGCCATTGTTTCAAGTGCAATTTGAACCTCTTGACCTTTCACAATGACTTCGTTTAAACCTTCAATGATTTTTTGAATCCCTGCTTCTGGTCCTGCTCCGACATGTGCACCTGGGTGAAGGACAATCTGCTTTGCTCCCAGAGCTTCCGTACGCTCAATCTCAGAGCGAAGAAAATCTACACCAAGCTCAAATGTCGCTGGATTAACGGTGTTCCCAATATTAATAATATACGGAGCATGCACGACGATATCCGTCATGCCATGCTCTTTCATATGCGCTTGTCCAGCTTCAATATTGAGGTCTTCAATTTTTTTACGGCGCGTATTTTGCGGTGCACCTGTATAAATCATAAACGTATTCGAACCATAAGAGGCAGCTTCCTCACTCGCTGCAAGAAGCATATGTTTTCCGCTCATGGATACATGTGAACCAATCTTCAACAATGTTTCCCCCTACTTTCCATTACGCTTTGACTTTCTACGTTCCTGTCTTTTGATTTTATCCATCTCACGTGTCATTTTCTTTTTATATCCAGGTTTGACGGCTTTCGGTTTTTTCACAAGACGCTTTGCTTTTTCTTCAATTTCATTAGGTGCTTTTTTACGTCTTTGACGCTTCAAGCGGTCATCTGCATCTCGCCATTCGCCATGAACAATGGTTTTGTTTTCAAACACAACGCCCATTTTCTCAATTTGAATGAGCGCATCCTCATCAGCAAGCTCATAAATGGTCATCGCAATGCCAGATGAACCAGCGCGAGCTGTTCTACCAACACGGTGAACATAAAAATCAAGATCAGATGGAAGTTCGTAGTTGATCACGTGGCTGACGCCTTTAATATCAATCCCGCGGGCTGCAAGGTCAGATGCCACAATATAAGTGAACTCTAAATCATCAATTTGCTTCATCACTTTTTTACGTTCGCGCGGCGTTAATCCGCCATGTAGCACCCCAACCTTCATTCCTTTTTCTTGTAGGAATGATGCGATTTCATCAACGGTTGTTTTTGTATTCGCAAAGATGATCCCTAAATAAGGCTGTACATTCGTCACCATTTCATGGAGCAATTTTAGCTTGTCACGCTGTTTAGACGGGACCAAAATATGCTGAATGTTTTCAGCCGTAATACGTTTAGGTTCAACATGCGCATACTTTGGATTGTCCATATATTTTTTCAGGAAAGGCTTTAGTTTTTCTGGAATCGTTGCTGAGAATACAAGCATTTGCAGCTGTTCTGGCATTTGTGAACCAATACGGTCCACATCTTCTAAAAATCCCATATCCAGCATTAAATCCGCTTCGTCAATGACAAGAGACGTCGCTTTGTAAACATTCAGCGCCTGCTCATGAATGAGGTCAGCAATACGCCCTGGTGTACCGACAACCAAATGCGGCTGATTTTTTAGCTTTTGAATGGATTTCTGCTTGTCCGTTCCGCCAATGTAAAGCTTTGCTTTCACCTCTTCTTCTGGAGAGGCATTCTTTAAAATGGTTTGGGCTTCTTTGAAAATTTGATTCGCTAATTCTCTTGTAGGAGCAGTAATCACGACTTGTACTTGCTCTTTGCTTGGATCAATTGAATGAATAAGCGGCAATAAGTACGCGTGGGTTTTTCCTGTTCCTGTTTGTGATTGACCAATCACGCTTTCTCCTTTTAAAACAGCAGGGATGATTCTTTTTTGAATATCAGTTGGCTCATAAAAGCCCAATTCATGAATAGCATCTATAATAAAAGACTTTAATTCATATGTCGTAAATTTTGTTTCTTTCATGTTTTCACTCCTTAAGGCAATGCCTTTTTGCTCATCTCCTCATTATATCTGATTTTAAGCAAAAAAACCATGTCCGCTTTTCATATAGGAAACCAATTGATGCTTATTTGCATAACCTATAAGAGAAAGAGAATGCAGTAAGGGAGGTACAAGTATGTTAGGGCAAAGGCCTACGGGTGATTTTCAGCCGCACCGTCCCTCACGCCGGCACCTTGGAAATGGCGGACAGCCCGGGATTTTTCAAAGAAGACAGCAGGCTCCTATCGAACAGCCTTTTCAAGGGCAAGGCAATCAATTTCAGCAAATGATGCCCCGCTCCCCCTCTGTACAGGGACAGGGAGGCGGTTTACGCGCAATGGGCGGAATTCCAGGAGGCGAGAGCCGTGCATTAGGCGGCGCAGGAATTAAAGGCATGCTCGCTAAATTTCTTCCTGGCGGAGCTGGGGGAGCTGGAATCTCCGGAGGTGGTGCGGGATTACAAGGAATCCAGAGCTTCACAAATCCTGCGACTCTCTCAAGCATGTTAGGAAATGTTCAAAAAGTGCTCGGTATGGCGCAGCAATTTACGCCAATGATTCAGCAATACGGTCCTTTAGTCAGAAATCTGCCTGCGATGATTAAGCTGTACAGCCAGCTCGGCAGTGCGGATGATGATGAAACAAGTGCAAATGACGCCGGTGAAGAACCTAAAGAGATCAGCGAGGAAACAGAAGTGCCGCAAGAAGAAGCAGCCCTAGATGATGAAATAAAAGAAAACGAAGAACCAGAGGACATCCTCGTCAAAAAAACAGCTCCTCACTCATCACCTGATCCTGAAGCAAAACCGAAAAAAAGATCTGGCAGCTCTGTTCCAAAACTATATGTCTAGTGTTCTTTTAACGGCGAAGTGTTCACTGCGTATAACAATCTTTGATATATGCGCTTACTTTGGCTATAATGGAAGCAAGAGATGATAAAAAGCCGTTTTTTTACGGCTTTTTATATTGTTCTTCTCTAGCAGCACTTCCCTACAGGAGGACGAATAAATGAAGGTAATTAAAATATCGCCGCGTGGCTATTGCTATGGCGTTGTGGATGCAATGGTCATTGCTAAAAATGCCGCACTTGATAAAAACTTGCCACGCCCAATTTATATATTAGGCATGATTGTGCACAACAAGCACGTGACAGATGCCTTCGAAGAAGATGGGATCTACACACTGGACGGACCAAACCGCTTAGACATTTTAAAGCAGGTTGAAAGCGGAACGGTTATTTTCACCGCTCATGGCGTTTCACCTGAGGTTCGCCAAATTGCAGAAGAAAAAGGACTTGTCGCCATTGATGCCACCTGTCCCGATGTCACGAAAACACATGAACTCATTTCAGAGAAAACAGCCGATGGGTATGACATTATTTATATCGGTAAAAAAGGTCATCCTGAACCAGAAGGAGCTGTCGGAGTAGCCGCTGATAAGGTGCATCTAGTCGAAACAGAAGCCGACATTGAAGCGCTTGATTTAACTTCAGATAAGCTACTCATCACCAATCAGACGACGATGTCGCAGTGGGATGTCCACGATCTGATGGAGCTGATTAAAGAGAAATACCCTCACGTCGAGTACCATCAAGAAATTTGCCTTGCGACACAGGTACGTCAGGAAGCTGTTTCCGAGCAAGCTGGCCAAGCTGACCTTACCATTGTTGTCGGTGATCCAAAAAGTAATAACTCCAACCGTCTAGCCCAAGTATCAATGGAGATTGCTGGAACGCAGGCATACCGTATTGGTGACCTAAGCGAGCTCAGGCTGGAGTGGCTGCAAGGTGTAAATACCGTTGCCGTTACTGCTGGGGCTTCAACACCAACACCTATTACAAAGGAAGTCATCCGTTTCTTAGAAAATTATGAGCCAGATGATGAAGCAACTTGGAAAATTGAACGGTCGGTTCCTCTTTCGAAAATACTACCGCGCGTGAAAACAAAGAAATAAAGAGAACGTCAGAGCTGCTCTGCTCTGACGTTTTTTTGTTTACATAAACTGAAATGGATTTGTATTTGATTCAGAAACAAAGAGCTGTACATCATACTTTTTATCCGAACAGAGCGATTGAAGCTTTGACTTTACGCCCTCTTTCATGATTTTTTCTGCATAATGACCTGGGTCCACTACGTTCAGTCCGAGCATCATGGCATCATGGGCAACATGGAAATAAAGATCCCCTGTCACATACACATCAGCACCCATTCTTTTCGCTTGATGAATGTATTTATTTCCGTCACCGCCAAGTACCGCCACTTTTTTCACCACAGCGTCCGGATCTCCTACAAAGCGCGCACCATTTACATCTAGCTTTGTTTTCACAAATCGCGCGAAGTCTACAAGGGTCATAGGCTCTCTTAGCTCTCCTATGCGGCCAAGACCTTTTTGAATAGGAGGTAGGTCTGTCGTGTGTACACTATAAGCAACTTCTTCATAAGGATGCGCTTTGATCATTTCACGAATCACTTGTTTTTCTATACTTGCTGGGAAAATGGTTTCAATCCGCACTTCTTTGACAAATTCCAATTGTCCCGCCTCACCAATAAACGGCTGCGCTTCTTCTGATGGCAGAAAGCTGCCCGTCCCTTCATTTGAAAACGCACAATGGCTATAGTTACCAATATGGCCGGCGCCCGCATTTCCTAAAGATGTCCGGATGGCTTCTTCAAATTCCTGCGGAACATACAGGGCAAGCTGTTTGATTTGATCTTCATATGTCGGAACTAACACACGTGTTTCTTCAAGCTCTAAAGCCTCCGCAAGCAAGTCATTAACTCCTCCGTCAGCTACGTCTAAATTCGTATGCGCCACATATACTGCAATATCATGTTTGATGCATTTCTCAATGATCCGTCCAGCTGGCTGATCTGTCGCTACATGCTTTAATGGACGGAAAATCGGCGGATGGTGAGCAATGATGAGATCCACTTTTCGCTCAATCGCCTCATCTACCACATTCTCTAATACATCTAAGGTGATCATGACATTGGTTACTTTTTTATTTAACGTCCCAATTTGAAGACCGATTTTGTCACCTTCCACAGCATATGCCTTTGGTGAAAATTGTTCAAATAATTGGATGATTTCATGTCCATTTACTGTTTTAGTCAACAGTCAAAACCTCCTTTAGAATCTTTATTTTCACATGCAGCTCTTCGAGACGCTCTTTGTTCTCCTCTGTTCGTGCTGCCTGCTGAATTTGACTTTCTATCTTCTCCATATGCTGAAGCTCTTGCATCCACTTGCGCTGGAAGACGTCATTTTGCTCCTTTGCAAGAAACGGGCCAACCAGCATGCCTGTTTCAATTGACATTCCTTCATACGCTTTATCTTTGTCGCCTTTTTCGGCGATGATGATTTCGTATATTTTGCCATCCTCTTCTAAAATGACTTCATTCAACAATTCATACCCCTCTTGATAGAGCCATAAACGAATGTGGTGAGCATGGATATTCGGCTGAAGGATAAGCCTTTCATGGCCTGCAAGCTTATGCTTACCATCATTTAATATGCTTGCGATGAGTGCTCCGCCCATACCTGCAATCGTTACAGCATTCACTTCGCCTTTTCCAATGACTTCAAGGCCATTTCCTTTTCTGACTGAGATCTTGTCATCTAATTCAAGTCTATGTACTTGCTGCTTCGCCGATTGAAGCGGACCATCTGTGATTTCACCTGCAATGGCTTTTCCTGCTTTTTGATGCAGGATAGCATAGCATGGCAAATAGGCATGGTCTGAGCCGATATCAGCAAAGACTGCCTCATGTGGTAAAAAGTCTGCGACTCTTTTTAATCGTTTTGATAAATTCATTTCATTCATACGTATCACTACTTTTCTTTAATGTTCATACTTGTCTATCTTATATAAATTATGGACTTTTTAAAAGTCGTTTTCAAATGAAAAAAGCTCTTCTGTTGAAAAAGAGCTTTTTGCGTAACATTATTTAATTTTGGATACCCATTCCGCCATTTCATCAAGCTTTTCATTCGGAATCAGCCCGCCTGGCATCCCGTTGCCGCCTTCTTGAATTTTCTTCTTGATGTCTGCCACTTCAAGCTTGTCTCCAACGCCTTTTAATGCAGGACCTGCGCCGCCTTCATAGTTTTCCCCGTGACAGCTCAGACAGTTTTGCTTATACAATTCTTCAGGCGTCGCATTTGCTGTCTCTTCTTGCTTTTGCTCTTCGCCACCAGAGGCGATTTTGTCTTCATCTTTGAGTCCCTTCATTGATAAGAAAAAAGTGAGTCCAATACCTAAAATGGCAATCAATAAGAATGGTATAAGTGGATTCCGTTTCATTTCTTTCATCCTCCCCTTTGTGAAAACCCCTTTGAGACTATGC
This sequence comes from Bacillus pumilus, assembly GCF_003431975.1. Classification (GTDB taxonomy): domain Bacteria; phylum Bacillota; class Bacilli; order Bacillales; family Bacillaceae; genus Bacillus; species Bacillus pumilus_N. Next base: position 2,417,198 of record NZ_CP027116.1, read on the forward strand.
AAACAATTCTAATTCTACTTTAATTTTACAAAAAGTAAACGAATTATGATACAAAACTTTGGTCAAGTTCACAGATTAGACAAAAATGATGCAAGAATGAGAAATGAAGCCTTCAGCACATTTTGATGTATTTTTTATACATCTTTTCTCTAAGAACGTTGCAAATTCATTTGTTATTCAGTAAAATATAATCAGATTGAAAAAAGCGTTTTCATTTTTGATGAAGAAAGAACGGATCTCTTTCAAGATCCGTCCATTGTCTACTCTAAGAAGTCTTTTAATCGTTTACTTCTGCTTGGGTGTCTTAATTTACGAAGAGCCTTCGCTTCAATTTGGCGGATACGCTCTCTTGTAACGCCGAACACCTTTCCAACCTCTTCTAACGTGCGTGTTCTTCCGTCATCTAGACCAAAACGTAGTCTCAACACATTTTCTTCACGGTCCGTTAGCGTGTCTAATACATCTTCAAGCTGCTCTTTTAACAATTCGTATGCAGCATGGTCAGATGGAGATGTCGCCTCTTGGTCTTCAATAAAATCACCAAGATGCGAGTCATCTTCTTCACCAATAGGTGTTTCTAAAGATACAGGCTCTTGCGCAATTTTAAGAATTTCTCTTACCTTTTCTGGAGTTAAATCCATGTCTTCAGCAATTTCCTCTGGCGTTGGTTCTCTACCTAGATCTTGCAGAAGCTGTCTTTGAACACGGATCAATTTATTAATGGTTTCCACCATATGAACCGGGATCCGGATGGTTCTGGCCTGATCGGCAATTGCACGCGTGATCGCCTGTCTAATCCACCAGGTCGCATATGTTGAGAATTTGTACCCTTTACGGTAATCGAACTTCTCAACTGCCTTCATCAGACCCATGTTTCCTTCTTGAATCAAGTCAAGGAACAGCATACCACGACCGACGTAGCGTTTCGCAATGCTGACAACGAGACGAAGGTTCGCTTCCGCCAATCTTCTTTTTGATTCCTCATCGCCTTCTTCGATCTTTTGAGCATACGTAATTTCTTCTTTAGCAGATAGCAAATTGACACGTCCGATTTCTTTTAAGTACATACGAACAGGATCGTTGATTTTCACACCTGGTGGTACGCTTAAATCATTCAGGTCAAATTCTTCTTCTGCTTTAGCCAGCTGCTGAACATTTGGGTCTTCTGTCTCTTCGTTTTCACTAATGAGCTCTACACCCTGTTCGCCTAAGTATTCATAGTATTCATCCATTTGGTCTGATTCAATTTCAAAGCTAGACATACGCTCTGCAATTTCTTCGTATGTTAAAACGCCCCGTTTTTTACCCGTTTCAGTGAGCTTATCTCTCACCTGTTCAAAGGTTAATTCAGTTTCGGTTTCGTGGGCTTGTTTATCAGCCATTATGGATCCCTCCTTCCAAAGCTTGCAACGAATTCTAAAATAACTTGCGATTTGCTTCCGCTCTGTTTTTCTCTCTTTATCAAACAGATGAGCAAATAGGAATAAAATAATGAATGATGAAGGCAAGATGCTTGCGGACTTATGCTCCTCCTGTAAAGGATTCATTGCCAGCCGTAAGTCTTGTCTTAAATAGTAGACGTATTTACTTCAGCGAACGGTTCAACTGAATAATTTCTTTTGCAAGTGTTGCCGCTTTGAAGAAATCTTTTTGCCTCTCCGCTTCTGCACGTTCTAGTTCTTTTTCCTTTATCATTGACAGATTCCGATGATTCAACACTTTTTTTACATAATCACTTAATTCAGCTTCACTTAGCTCGTCTCCAACTTGAATCATGAATATATCCGTCAAAAGCTGATGGATGACCTCATCTTCTATACGGTTCATCAGGTGCTGCGGCGTTGGTTCTTTGCCTTCTTCATACAAAGCGTAAATGTATGTGGCCAGCGCCCTGTGAGAATCTATATTAAATTCAATCCCTACTCTGTCAAGCACTTTGCGGATCACGTCATCACTTTTCAACATATGAGCAAGCAGCATTCGCTCTGCATTTTCATATGCTGGCCGCAGACGCTTTCTTCTTACCTGTGTTGACAGATGTGCACGCCGTTTTTCAAGCCCGCTTTCTTCCTGCGTGCTTTTGGTTTCTTGCCGCTGCTGTTTTTCAAACAGCTCAAGTTGTTCTTTTAATGAATCAAGTGAGATCGAGAACTCTCCAGCAAGCTGTTTCATGTAAATCTCTTGTTCCAAGGAGCCATTTAATCGGCTAATTTCCCGGAGAACCTGCTTCATATAAGTTAGTCGGTCTCCTTCGTCAGATAAATTCTTTCCCCTACGGAAAAAATTCATCTTAAATGTCATTAATGTCACACTTGCATCTATGATGTCATTCCTAAATTTCTCGCCGCCATATTTACGAATGTAATCATCTGGATCAAGTCCATCTGGTATCATGGCAACGCGAACTTTACATCCTCTTTTTCCAAGCAAATCTGACGCTTTCATGGTGGCTTCATAACCGGCCGTATCAGAGTCATAGCAAAGGATGATCTCTTCTACGTTCCGCCTGAGAAGTTTTACGTGCTCTTCTGTTAAAGACGTACCCATTGTTGCAACACTTTCGCCGACACCTGATGTGACAGCTGAGATGACGTCAGCAAATCCTTCGAAAAGAACTGCCCGTTCGCGTTTTCGAATATGCATACGCGCGTCATGAAAGTGATAAAGCAGCTTACTTTTATGAAAAAGTGGCGTTTCAGGACTATTCATATACTTTGGCTGCTGATCACCAAGCGATCTTCCGGAAAAAGCGACAACTGTCCCATGATGATCATGAATAGGAAACATGACACGATCCCTAAAGCGATCAAAAAAGCCTGTGCCGTTTTCACGTTGAATCAAAAGACCAGCCTTCTCCATCATCGTAGGATCAAACCCTCGTTTTTCTAAAAACTTGGTCATGAAATCCCAAGAATCAAGAGCATATCCGATCTCAAACTTGGCAATTGTTTCATCCGTAAAGCCTCTCGCCCGTAAATAATCGAGTGCGTTTTGACCTTCTTTTGTATTTACCAGCAAATGGTGGTAAAATTTCTTAAGAAGCTCATGCGCTTCAATCATTTTATGATCTGCTGTATCCTCTTGCTGTGAGGAACTGGTTTGAGCATTTGCTACATGATCAGGCAAATCAATATGGTACTTATCAGCAACATGTGAAACGGCTTCAATAAATGAGTAGCCTTCCATTTGTCTGAGGAACGAAAATACATTACCTCCTGCACCACAGCCAAAACAATGGAAGATTTGCTTATCTGCTGAAACAGAGAATGAAGGAGTATTTTCACCATGGAATGGACAAAGACCGAAATAATTTCGACCTTGCTTTCTAAGCTGTACGTATTCTCCAATCACTTCGACAATGTCTGCATTTTTTTGGATTTGCTCCAAAAGTTCATCTGGTATACGTTTGCTCATCCTAATAACACTCCGTCGTACATTATTCGCCTTTTAATTCAAAAATCCTTCATGATTCGACAGGATTTTTTGTAGTTGCGCAATAAATCGCTTTTTATCCTCTTCTAATAGCTTTTTGGGACCTTTTCCGTATACACCTTTTCTTCGCTGTTTGCTGGAAACATGCCTGCGTTCCAAATCAAAATCAATTGTTTCGTTTGTATACATTCGTCCTCTTTCAGACAGTACAATGACCTGTCTTGGAAGCAGTAAGGAGGCAAGACCAATATCTTGGGTGACGACAATATCATGCGCGGCAGCTGAGTTCGCAATGACTAGGTCCGCTGCTTCCTTATGTGTATCTACAAACCGCCAGTCTTCAAGTGAAGATCTTTTGGTTTGAAAATGCTCATATGAAGCAATGAACGTCACAGGTACTTCAAATTGAGATGCGACCGAAAGGATTTCGTCTTTTACAGGACAAGCATCTGCATCGACATAAATCGTCCTCTCTTTTTTATGTTCATTCAGGTGACTAATTCTCCATCCCTCCACCTTATTCCTGCTTTAAAGAAGCAAAAAGACCATACTTTTCCCCCATAAAGCAATCAACAGTAAAACTCATTTTGTCGAAAAGTTATGTTCAGAATCACTTGACTTCTGCCAATATTAGTTTATTCGTTCTTGACTTAACTTAAACCTAAAATCAATCATTTTATCACAATTTTTTATTATAATACAAATGCAGCAAATATGCTATTGTTTTTGTTTACCCGTTTCCCACCATAGGAAAAACCCAGGAGGAGCATCCTGAGTTTATTCGGAACCTCTTTTGGTCAGCATTTGATGAATGACATTTGCCGTTTCCTCAACAGCTTTATTCGATACATCAACGACTTGACAGTTAATGCGGTCCACCACTTTTTCAAAATATTCTAGTTCTTCTTTGATCCGCTCAATGTTCGCATAAATAGCACGATCATTTAAACCTAGAGATTTTAAACGCTCTTTACGAATATGATTTAGTTTGTCTGGACTAATTTTCAAACCGATGCATTTCTTTGGATCAACTGAAAATAACTCCTCTGGCGGATCTACTTCAGGAACAATTGGAACGTTCGCTACCTTCAGCCGCTTATGCGCCAAGTATTGAGATAATGGTGTCTTGGACGTGCGTGATACACCGATGAGCACAATATCAGCCTTTAGAATGCCTCTTGGGTCTCTGCCATCATCATATTTCACTGCGAACTCAATGGCTTCTACCTTTTTAAAATAGTCCTCATCTAATTGGCGTACACGCCCCGGCTCATTTTTCGCTTCATTTCCGTAAGCGGTCTCCATTTTATCGATGAGTGGACCGATGATATCATAATAAACGACGCCGTTTGCTTCTGCTTCTTCAATTAAGAATTGGCGCATTTCTGGTACAACAAGCGTAAAACAGACGATTCCGTTATCAGCTTTCGCTAGTGAAATGACTTCTTTAATTGTACCAACATCCTCTACATATGGGATTCTTCTAATATTTGAATGGTCTGATGAACCGCCATCAAATTGGCTAAGTGCCGCTTTGACCACGAGCTCTGCCGTTTCTCCTACTGAATCTGATACCACAAAAATTACGCGATTACTCATAACATCCCCTCGCAGTCTTCTGTATTAGATTATTTCATTCTCCGATAAGCTAACAAGTATTTTCGTCATGTTTGTTTTCGTAATTCTGCCGACCACTTCAAAGCCTTTATCCGTATCTTTTATAACAGGAAGTGCGTCTATCTGCTTTTCAATCAAGTGTTTCGCCACATCCATAATGAAATCTTCCTTGCGACAAACGGTGATGTTCGGCATTCTTGTCATAATAATATGGACAGGGATCGATGGAAGCTCCTGTTTTCCAATACTTGCGCGAAGGAGGTCTTTCCTTGACAACACGCCTGTTAAAATAGAGTGATCGTCCACAACGAATAATGTGCCCACATCCTCTAAAAACATCGTACAAATCGCATCATAAACTGAAACATTCTCATGTATCACTACTGGAATGGATTGAAAATCTTTCACTTGAAGTTTTTTCAGCTTATCAGCTAAAAGCTGTGTGCCTGTTTTTCCTGTGAAAAAGTAGCCGACCCTTGGCCTTGCTTCTAAAAAGCCTGACATCGTTAATATGGCTAAATCCGGTCTGAGGGTCGCCCTAGTTAAGTTCAGCCGATCGGCGATATGCTCTCCAGTAATCGGACCATTCTCTTTGACAATCTGTAAAATCTGCTCTTGCCGTTTATTTAACTCGATTGTACTCACCACCTTTAAATAGAGAGAGCGAATCTTTACTTTATGTATATCATTTTCATAACTCATCATATTATAGCGCATCTTTGTCCGAATGAAACAAAAATCCACTCAAAAACCGTGAATTAAATGAGTAAAAAACGATTGCCCTTTGAAAAAGGCAACCGTTCTTAGGTATTTATTTTACAATTAAATTGTTCATATTCGCAAATGATTGAATGACTTTGGCTAGTTTGACCATTTGCGCCAAACGATTTCGCTTCAGTTTTTCATCATCCGCATGGACCATTGTATGATCGAAATAATGAACAATCGGTGTTTTTAACGTATTTAGCGCCTCAAGTGCTGCGCTGTATTGTCCTGCTGCTACATGATCATTGACCGCTGTCTCTACTTGCTGATATGCCTCAAATAGTTTTTGCTCATACTCATTTTCAAACAGTTCAGGCTGAATCTCTGTGTCTTCCCCTTTTTTACTGATTGAAATGACGCGTCCTAATGCTTCTGCCGTTTCTTTGAAGCTTTCTTGTTTCACGCTCTCTTCAAGGACCGCTGCTTTTTTCACAACCGCATAAGGTTCAATATCTTCAGCATCTAGCACGGCATCAACAACATCATGACGGATATGCTCTGCTTGGAGGACATATTTTAAACGGTGTGTTAAAAATTCAATGAGAGCAGTTTCATGTGCTGCTTCTACTTGAGCAAGTGCCAAAAGCTCTTTGAATGAAATATTCCAATGACGATCAAGCAGAATTTGAACGATACCACTCGCTTGTCTTCTTAGTCCATAAGGGTCTTGAGAGCCTGTTGGAATGACATCAATAGAGAAGAAGGAGCAAATAGAATCCAGCTTATCTGCCACTGCGACAATCGCACCAATCAAAGTGGACGGTGCTTCATCACCGGCAAAGCGTGGCATATAGTGCTCGTTGATGCTTTTAGCCACTTCTTCATGTTCGCCAAGTGCTTTTGCATATTTCTCACCCATGATGCCTTGTAATTCTGGGAATTCATAGACCATTTGAGTCACAAGGTCAAATTTCGAAATACTTGCGGCTCTTGCCACACGCTCTGTCGTTTCGTCATCTGCACCGACATGCGCTGCTAGACGCGTCGCAATGTCTGTCACTCTCTTTAGCTTCTCGCCAATTGTGCCAAGTTTCTCATGGAATACAACCTTATCAAGCTTTTTAATATTGTCTTCAATGACTAGTTTTTCATCTTCTTTATAGAAGAAGGCAGCATCTGATAAACGCGCACGAAGTACCTTTTCATTCCCTCTTGCGACATTTTCCAGCGCCTCACTGTTCCCGTTTCTAACTGTAATAAAGTGCGGCAGCAATTCCCCTTGCTCATTTTTCACTGGGAAATAGCGCTGATGCTCTTTCATTGTTGTCACCAATACTTCTTCAGGTAATGCCAGGAACTCTTCTTCAAAGGAGCCAGATAGCACCGTTGGGTATTCTACAAGATCGTTCACTTCTTCTAGAAGCTCAGGATCGACCGGAATAACCCAGCCTTTTTCTGAAGATAGCGTCGTCAGCTGCTCAGTAATGGATTGTTTTCTTTTATCTGAATCTGCAATAACAAATTGTTCGCGCAATGTTTGCTCATAAGAAGCTGGTGAGTCAATAGTGGCTGCGCTGCCAAGGAAACGGTGTCCTCTTGTCTCACGACCGCTTTTTACCCCGGCAATCTCAACAGGTACAATCTCCTCTCCAAATAAACAAACAATCCATTTAATTGGACGGATATAGCGTAAATCGTTGCTTCCCCATCGCATGTTCTTTGGGAAACTTAATGAGGCAGCGATTTCCCCTAACGCTGGCAGAAGGTCTTTGACTTGCTTTCCTTCTTCAAACTTTTGGACATGGACGTAATCCACTCCTTTGATCTCTTTAAAATAAAGATCATCTGTTGAAGCGCCTTGTCCTCGGGCAAAGCCTTCCGCTGCTTTTGTCCAATTCCCTTCAGCATCTTGGGCAATCTTTTTAGCTGGTCCCTTGGCTTCCTCTTTGATGTCTTCTTGCTTTTCTGCGACACCTTTCACGAGTACAGCAAGACGTCTTGGTGAGTTGAATAAAGTCAAATCTTCGAATGAAATATTTTGCGTTTCAAACCAAGCTTTTACTTTTTCACCTAGCTGCTTTGTGCTCTCTGGCATGAAACGAGCCGGCATCTCTTCTAAGCCGATTTCGAGTAATACATCTTGTTTATTCATGAGAAGCCGCCTCCTCTTTTAACATTGGGAAACCTAGTTTTTCTCGTTCTTCATAGTATGTTTTGGCTACTTTTCTTGCCAACTGGCGCACTCTCCCGATATAGCCCGTTCGCTCAGTAACAGAAATCGCACCCTTTGCATCGAGCAGGTTAAACGTATGAGAGCACTTGAGTACATAATCATATGCCGGGTGAACAAGCCCTTTGTCCATTTGGCTATGTGCTTCTTTTTCATACGTCGTAAATAACTCAAACAGCATGTCGGTATTAGATGTTTCAAATGTATAAACAGAGTGCTCATATTCAGCCATTAAGAATAAATCTCTAACGGTAAATCCGTCAGTCCATTCAAGATCGAAGACATTTTCTTTATCCTGGATGTATGAAGCCAGACGTTCAATACCGTATGTAATTTCAACGGAAACAGGCTTACATTCTAGGCCACCGACTTGTTGGAAATACGTGAATTGTGTAATTTCCATTCCATCAAGCCATACTTCCCAGCCAAGTCCTGCACAACCGAGAGATGGATTTTCCCAGTTGTCTTCAACAAAACGAATGTCATGTTTCAGCGGGTCAATGCCTAGTGCCTTCAATGATTCAAGATACAATTCTTGAATATTGTCAGGTGATGGCTTAATGATCACTTGAAATTGATGATGCTGATACAATCTATTTGGGTTTTCTCCATATCTGCCATCAGCCGGGCGTCTTGAAGGTTCTACATATGCTACCTTCCATGGCTCTGGGCCAATGCTTCGCAGGAACGTGTATGGACTCATCGTTCCGGCACCTTTTTCTGTGTCATACGCCTGCATTAATACGCAGCCTTCATTTGACCAATGCTTTTGCAGCGTCAAAATCATGTCTTGAATATTCAATGATCGCACCTCCATCTTTTCTACACCAGCCGCTATGTATGGCGGTTGGGACTAGAACCTCGCAAAAGAACACAAAAACTCCCGTCTCTATGTTCGCAAGGCTCCTTGCAAACATAGGGACGAGAGTTTTTCCCGCGGTTCCACCCTATTTGCTGGTGTCGTAGCATCCAGCCGCTTTGTTTACGTTGCTCAAGAATGCCTTTCGTTACGCCTCCATCCTTAGCTCACACCGCCCTAAGGTCGCTTTTAATGGATTCTACGTAAGTACTTCTTTCTGTCAATGCAACATATTTGATCTTAGATGATCTTACAAAAAGTCATGGGAGATGTCAACTTTTGTTTTCGCCGCCCATAAGCTTTTTCATGGATTCCATTTGATTCATGAATTTTTTTGATTTTAAATAAAGGCCTGAATATTCGTCATAATAGTGATCGAGCACTTGACGAATTTCTTGTTTCGTCTGCGGTTTCACATCAACCGAACCGAGCCTTGATAAATCAAAATAATGAAACAAACGGAGCAGCCTTGCAGCTGCTGGGGATAAGGGCAGTTTATAAGGATCTTTAGAAAAGCAATTTTGGCAAATGAATCCATTATCTCTAATCGAGAAATGGAACTGCCCTTCTTTTTGACCACAGTGGACACATTGATCCAGTTCAGGCTTCATCCCCATTACTGATAACATTTTGACCTCTACGATAAATAAAATAATATCAGCATCTGTGCCTTCATTGAGATGGCGCAGAGATTGAAGCAGGAGCTCAAATAAATAAGGGTTTGGCTTTTTTTCTTCTATGCCTTTATCGAGTAACTCTGTCATATATGCAGCATATGCGGTTAGAAATAAATCCTCACGAATGGCCCGCATACTTTCGATCATTTCGCCTTGCTGGAGCGTTCCAAGCCCTGTTGATGATTGGATCAGGAAGGTTCCGTATAAAAACGGCTGGCTTATGGCTGACAGGCGGCTATTTGATTTTTTAGCGCCTCTTGCCATCACACCAATTTTCCCATGTTCTCTAGTGAGCAGCGTGACAATTTTGTTTGTTTCGCCATAATCTGTTGTTCTAAGGACGATTCCTTCACTTTTAATGAGCATTTGTCTACACTCCGAGCGTTGGAGGTGGTCAAGAATTATAAGATTGGAAAATCAAATCGTGCTATTTCTTCTTCAAGTACATCGGGTCTTTCCAGGTTCTCCTTTTCTAACTCTTTGAAAAGCAGATACGTGTCAACGCTTCCTGTTTGTGAAAATACGTTCCATGTAAAATTCAACATAAAAACCCCACCTTTCTTTATTAGAAGCAGCAACGCTACATCCAACATATTAATTTTATCTTGACCAGGCTACCTCCATTTCATGATAAACAATTTTTACTAATCGAGCCGCACCATTGTCAGATTTCATGACAACAGTAGCGATTTTTTAATATTCGTCTTCTCTAAAGCCGAAGTCACGAAGGTGAGTGGATTTATTTCGCCAGTCCTTCTGAACTTTTACCCAAAGCTCCAGATACACTTTTGAGCCGAGAAGCGCTTCAATATCTCTACGTGCTTTTTGTCCCACTTCTTTTAATAAGCTGCCTCGTTTACCAATGACGATCCCTTTTTGTGAGTCACGTTCTACGACAATGGTCGCCGCCACATGGATCTTGCCATTTTCATCTGGCTTAATAGATTCAATCGCAACCGCAATACTGTGCGGAATCTCTTCTCTTGTTAAATGTAGCACTTTTTCACGAATTAATTCAGAAATAATAAACCGTTCTGGATGATCTGTTACTTGATCTGCCGGATAAAATTGAGGTCCCTCTGGAAGATAACCTTCAATTTGCTGAAGAAGCGTGTCAATGTTGTTTCCTTCAAGAGCTGAAATGGGCACAATTTCCTTAAATGGATAACGTGTACGGTATTCATCAATTAACAGGAATAGCTCATCTGGATGAATTTGGTCAATTTTATTCACGACAAGGAACACTGGTGTCGATGTTTGCTTTAGGCGTTCAATGATGAATTCATCACCTTTGCCATAGCCTTCCTGTGCGTTGATCATAAACAAGATCAGGTCGACTTCCTTCAGTGTATTTTGGGCTACCCTCATCATAAAATCACCAAGCTTATGCTTAGGTTTATGAATCCCTGGTGTATCGATAAAAATCGTTTGTGACGTATTGGTTGTGAGCACACCTTGCACTTTGTTTCGTGTCGTTTGGGGCTTATCACTCATGATGGCGATCTTTTGTCCAATAACACGATTTAGAAAGGTTGATTTTCCTACATTTGGTCTGCCAATAATTGATACAAATCCTGATTTGAAGCTTTCGTTAGTCATTTAAATCCTCCGGTGAAAATGCGCCTGGCAATAGTTCGTTTACTGTCGTTTCGTATATATGTCCTTTTAGGTTCGTTAGGATCACTGGCATATCAGGTGCACATAGTTCTGAAATGACCTGTCTGCATGCGCCACACGGCGAAACAGGCCGATCAGTATCAGCCACTACTGCTAGCATTTGAAACGATGTGATACCTTCTGAATAGGCTTTAAAAAGTGCTGTTCTTTCCGCACAATTACACATGCCGTATGCTGCATTTTCAATATTGCAGCCGCCATACACTTTTCCATCATTTGATAACAATGCTGCACCGACTTTGAATTTTGAATAGGGTACATATGCAAAATCTCTTGCTTTAACTGCTTCTGAAATCAACTCTTGTTTGTTCATTCCTAGTTCCCACTTTCAGAAGAAATGGACCCACTGTCACATTTATATTTTACATAATTCACGCGACATTTTCACGCCCATTTCTAAAAATGTTAATAAATAGTAATATTGTTCTATTGCATGATCTTCGGTATGAAAATCATCAATCCAATCATAACCGAAATTGCGGCGTAAACGCAAACAGCGCCTGCTGCAGCGTCCTTTGCTCTCTCGGCAAGCGGGTGCCTATCTTCTGTCATTAAGTCCACTGTATGTTCAATGGCTGTGTTGACAAGTTCAAGTGCAAACATCCCGCCGCATAAAAGCAGAACGATCATCCATTCAAATGGTTCTATTTGAAACCAAAAGCCGCAGATCACCACGATGATGGCTGCGACTGTGTGAAATCGAAAATTCCGTTCATTTAAGAAAGTTCGCCATATTCCTCTAAACGCATAATAAAAACTCCGAAAAAAACGGACAAGGGGCCTTCTTTTCTTACGATGATCTTGAAAGGCCATAATCATCCAAGATCTTTGTCTGTTTGGCGAACATTTCTTTTTCATCTTCTTCTGTCATATGATCAAACCCGAGCAAATGCAGGAACCCATGAATGGTGAGGAATCCAAGCTCTCTCATAAAGGAATGTCCATATTCCTCTGCCTGCTCTTTCGTACGGTCCACACTAATGATGATGTCGCCGAGTACAGGCGGAATATCATCAGCACCAATGATCTGAGTCTCCCCTTCTCCTTCTTCCTCAAGTGCAAAGGAGATGACATCCGTTGGCGCGTCTTTACCTCGGTATTCTTTATTGATCTGATGAATCTCCTCATTAGAGACGATCGTCACTGATACTTCTGCTTGATCTTTGACCTCAAGGGCATCCGCAGCAAACTGAAGAAGCTTTTCCACTTCTTCAAGCTGCTCTTTTGATACTTGTCCTGTCTCATCTATTAAATCGATTAACAATGTCATTTACTTCACCTTCTGCTTCGGGGCATCTGGATATTCAATCCGAGAATGGAAAATCCCCTTTAATGTTGTACAAATCGTTTGACTAATGATATTTAATTCTTTAAATGTCAGATCACATTCACTAAATTGCCCATCCTGCATTTTATCTGAAATAATGCCTTTGACGAGCTTTTCAATCCGCTCTGGATTTGGATTATGCATTGATCGTACCGCCGCTTCGACGCTGTCCGCTACAGAAATAATCGCAGCTTCTTTTGATTGTGGTTTTGGACCAGGATAACGAAATTCTTCTTCTGTCACCTGATCATCACGCTCTTTTGCCTTATAGTAAAAGAACTTTAACAGTGACTTCCCGTGATGCTGTTCGGCAATATCGACAAGCTCTTCAGGAAACTTCTTTTCTCTCAGCATGTCAGCCCCATCTGTCGTATGGGCAATAATGATATTTTTACTCAGCTGAGGAGAAAGCTTGTCATGCGGGTTATCAATGTTCATTTGGTTTTCGATAAAGTATTGTGGTCTTTTCGTTTTGCCAATGTCATGATAATAAGCACCGACCCTTGCTAAAAGACCGTTTGCGCCGACTGCTTCACATGCAGCATCCGCTAAATTCGCCACCATGACACTATGATGATATGTACCTGGTGTCTCTGTTAAAATCTTTTTGAGCAGCGGATGATTTGGGTTTGATAATTCTATCAGTTTCATTGTTGAAAGGATGCCAAACATACTCTCAAACACAGGCATTAACCCAATGACCAATATAGATGATGCAAACCCGGACACAATCGCCATCATGAGGTTCACACCGATTTCAAGCCCTGATGGAGAGGAGTTTTGAATGAGCGTAATAGATAGAACCACAAGCACATTCATCAAAGCGACCCAAAGCCCCGCCTGCAATATTTTTGAACGTGCATTATGCTTTCTCAAAAATAAAATGCCCGCCATCCCGCTCACAAGATAATAAGCGCAGATTACATAGTTAAAGACCCCAGTTACTCCTTGATTAAACATCATACTGCCGCAAAGAGCAAAAACAAGACCAGAAAAGATCGCTAACCGCTCATTAATGAGCAGCTTGATCAGCATCGTCCCAAGTGCCACTGGCACGACATAACCTATCGTCGTAACCTTCGTTTCCTGGAAGAGACTGAATACTTCCATGATGATTAAGATAATGGTAAAAATGAGCGAGAAGAGGAGCAACGACTTATTCTTATGAACAAGCGACTTTTTCCTCGTTTCAAGTGAATGAATGATCGCTGCTAAAAATAGACCAATCAAAATCATAAGACCGCTTACAGGCTTAATCAAATTGGAGCTATTTAAGAGACCTGTCAGTTCTAATTTACGATACACTTCTCGGTCGATAAGCTCTCCTTCTTCGACTAAAATTTGCCCTTGCTTAATCTGAACCGGCTGAATATTATCTGCAGCTTCTTGTCTTTTCTTCTCGGTTGCCACAGGATCAAATACATAGTTCGGAATGATCGCAAATTCGCCGATTTCTTTTGCTGCATTTAAGTACTTTGATGGAATTGAGTTATTTTCAAGCTCTGTTTTGACTTGTTTTTTCTCATCTTGTAATTTTGCTGCTGTAATCTCTTTACTCATCAGTGAATTCACCACTGTGATGATGGAATCCTTAGTAAAAGACAGATTTTCGTCACTTGCCTGAAGCAGTGCCTTAATGGACTGGTCTGAAACAGCTTCCTGCATGTCCGTTGTCAGCTTTTCTTTGACACGCTTGACCATTTCTTTATCTGTAGGCGGATTCTCTTTTTCATCTGATGCTTTCTTCTCTTCTTTAATGGCTTCAAAGAGCGAGGAGATGAGGTCAACGCGATTGTCAGAATATGCTTTTTTGAGTGTATATTGATCCTCTACTTGATCTGTTGCTTCTTGCTTCTTTTCTTCTGTCGCTTCTTGATCATCGACGGTTGACGGAGAATAGATGGTCTGTTCGCTCACTGAAAATAAATCTAAATCGAGCGATTCGGGCTTTACATGGAAGAAGAGCACCACGAATAGAATGGCTGCTAAACCAACGTATAGCAAAACATTTAAATAACGTGAGCGCTCCATTTTCTGAGGTTCTTTTTTAGACAGCAGCCTTTTGCTCTTACTGCCTCTCTGATTCTTTCTCAAGGAAAGTACCTCCTTTTTTACTTTAAACCACGATGGAAACAAAATGACCCGATGAAGACGATCGGGTCACTCAGTTCATTTTTGCTTTTCGTATGCTCCAATGATCTTCGCCACAAGCGGGTGTCTGACCACATCTGTCTGGTCTAGCTCAATAAATGAGATGCCTTTAATCTCTGCAAGCATGTCCTTTGCAGCGGCAAGGCCAGACTGCATGCCCTTCGGCAAATCAATCTGTGTAATATCTCCTGTTATGACCATTTTAGAGCCAAACCCAAGTCTCGTCAAAAACATTTTCATTTGGGCAGGCGTTGTATTCTGCGCTTCATCTAAAATGACAAATGCATCATCGAGTGTACGTCCTCTCATGTAAGCAAGAGGCGCTATTTCAATCACGCCGCGCTCAATTAATCGTTCCGTATGATCACTACCAAGCACATCATGCAAGGCATCATATAGTGGTCTTAAATAAGGATCCACCTTTTCTTTTAGATCACCTGGTAAAAAGCCAAGACTCTCTCCTGCCTCAACAGCTGGTCTTGTCAGGATAATTCGTTTCACATGTCCATTTTTCAGTGCATGCACCGCATTGACGACTGCCAAATACGTCTTTCCTGTACCAGCTGGTCCAATTCCAAAGACGAGATCATCTTTTTTCATTGCCGCGGCATATTCCCGCTGACCGATCGTTTTTACTCTGATCGACTTTCCTTTAGCATTTTTCGTAATTTCATCTTCATACATATTTTCAAAATAATTGAGCTTGTCTTTTTGCGCCATTTTAATGGCATAAACGACATCCCGTTCAGAAATCTCAATTCCTTTTCGGATGAGATGTAAGAGAGATGTGATCAGACGGCTCGCTGTATCTCTCGATGCTTCCTGACCAGAAACATACACCTGTTCTCCGCGTGTAATAATGGAGACATTCAGCTCGTTTTCCATCAGTTTCAGATAAGCATCTTGATTTCCAAATAAAGCAATCGCTTCGTTTGGGCTATCTAATTTTTGTTGAATTTCAAGTAAATGTTCTGTCATTCTCTAGTCTCCCTGAACAATAGGTGTTGGTTGAACAATATCTTCTATTACTTGGTAAAGGATGATTAACTTAACTTTACCATTCCCTGTTGTCTCGTGCAAAACTTTTTCACTTTTCACCTCTCCTGTTTGACCTAGCTTCTCTTCTAATTCTTTTTTACCCATTTTAATCCCTGCTTGAACCGCTTCTTTATTTGTGTATGTTCGATTTATTTTTTCGCTTTCGCGTGTGATTTCCTTTTCATAGGAGAAAGGGAGCTGGAAGTTTAAGAAATGAAGCGGGTGCACTTCTGTTTCTGTTTTAGGTTCTTTCAAATCATCTTTTTTAAGAGAAAAGCCCCAAAATGGCACTGATCCTCCAAATGCGGAGAGCTTGTGCTTTGTCTTCATTTTACCCGTAAAGACGTCAAAAGATGTTTGAAGAGGGACAGAAACTTCAGAACGGTACCACGTTTCACCATAAATTTTCGCTTTAGCTCCGACCGTTTTTTGTTGTTCTTCACTGCCAATGAGCCCAGAGACGAGCATTTGTCCTTTTTTTACATGTTCATCAACCGCAGCAAGCGGCTCTCCTTTTTCCACATACATTCTTGTGATGACCGCCTTTTTCTTGGCGACGATGTGCTGAGGGCTTGTGTATTTCTCTTTTTCTGGTTCATTTTTTTCCACGACTTTCATTTGAAATGTTGTACCATTTAGCTCGACACCGACCCATGTAATGCTTTGAATATTGGAGGTCAGTGATTTTTGAATTTTTTCAGGTGTTCCCATCAGAAACTGAAAGCGGCCTTTTTGCACCCCTATTTCGTCTAAATGCTTTCTCATTTGATGCTCAGTCTCTGGATTCGCACCTTTGATCTCAATTTTCCACACCATGTTTGAAAGTGCCAATATAGTCATCAGAAAAAACACAATTCCAAGGGTGAACCCAATATTTTTCCTTGACCATAGGAGAAGAAACGGAAATCCCTTTTTTTGATGAAATGAACAAGTGACCTCATAATGTCTTTGTACTTTTCTGAAGGCATGTACATCTGATAAGCGAATAAATAAGCGCACGCTGTCTTGACGGCGGCTCACTTGAAACATTGTGATCCCCTGTCTCGTGCACTCGTTCATGAGCCGCTCAATACCGTTTCCCTTGATCTCCACTTCCACTCTCCCAATAAAATAGGCGAACCATTTATTCTTCACGCTTCTCCCCTCCGTCAGTTAAGAATCAATATAACGGACCTCATCGATTTTCCCTTCTAATAAAATCTCTTCTGGCAAAATCGTTTTAATCACAAAGTCTTTTCCTGAAATAATGCATTGTCCTTGTTTGAGCATCAGCCTTACCTCTTGATCACTGAAGAGCAAAAGCCCTTTATGGTTCTCTATGTAAATGTGGAGTCTGCCAACCATCGTAATCCGGGGAAGATCCATCATGACGTCTGGAGGGATTTCAAGTGTTCTTGTCAGCCATGCTTTAAGTCGATTTTTTCTTTTTCCCATTCAATAAGAACCCCTTCCCGCCCCATGTGTATGAGATCAAACTGAAAGATGGTGAGACTGATGAGAAAGCCTCTATATCATCCTATTCCTCAGCGGTTCATATCATGCTAATGAATCCCGTAAAACAGCCGTTTCATCATTTTGCTTATTAAAAAAGCACCTTCAGACACAAAAAAAGCCCCCTTTATCAAAAGGGGACTTTCTTCTTTATCTTTTATATGGCCGTTTCATCGTTCTGTGCGGATTTTTCGCACGCGGCTCACCAAATACTTCACCAAGTAGCATACCTTGAACAACCGTATTTTGGTTAAGCTTGTCAATGACGTGCGGTTTTATTTCAGCAGCAGAAACTTTCGGTCTGGTCAGCTGCCTTTCAAGAGATTTAAACTCTTTATTCAGCTCGCTTTTTCTTTCTTCCATTTCGGCAAGCGTAGCGGTATAACGATCCTCTAACGACTGTGACCCTTGTTTCTTCATCCCGCCATGATCATGTACATCACCAAAATCGTCCAACTGGTCTGTTCTGACCGGGTTAGGGCTTGTTTGTTCTGCTTTCTTTTGAGGCATCGGCTTATTCTGAGGAGCTGGCTTATGTTGCCGGTTGTTTTGTTCCTTCTCCTCTTGTTTACCGATTTTCCCAAAGACAGCAGAGATAATACCGATGATAATCGCAATTAGTAATGGATTTTCAAATAGAATGTCCAATGGGCTCCCTCCTTAAAGCGTGAGAGGATGCTTATTTGTTTTCATTATCAGATGGACCTTTTGTCATTTTACCAAATGAATCTCTCATATCCGTATCGGCATCAATATTCTTAATGTTCATGTAGTCCATGACTCCAATATTGCCTTCACGTAGTGCTTCAGCCATTGCAAGTGGTACCTCAGCTTCAGCTTCTACTACTTTCGCGCGCATTTCTTCAACTTTCGCACGCATTTCTTGTTCTTGTGCAACAGCCATTGCGCGGCGTTCTTCCGCTTTAGCCTGTGCAATATTTTTGTCTGCTTCTGCTTGGTCTGTTTGTAGAATAGCCCCAATGTTCTTACCGATATCAACATCTGCGATATCAATCGAGAGAATTTCAAACGCAGTACCTGAATCTAATCCTTTTCCTAGAACCGTTTGAGAAATCATATCAGGATTTTCCAGAACTCTTTTATGATTATTTGATGAACCGATTGTAGAGACAATCCCTTCACCTACACGAGCAATGATTGTTTCTTCCCCTGCACCACCGACAAGTCGTTCGATGTTTGCACGAACTGTAATACGTGCTTTTGCTTTTACTTCAATCCCGTCCATTGCCACACCAGAGATAAATGGTGTTTCAATCACTTTAGGGTTTACACTCATTTGTACGGCTTCAAGTACGTCTCGTCCTGCTAGGTCGATCGCTGCACAGCGTGCAAAGTTTAATTCGATATTCGCACGTTGAGCGGCAATCAATGCATTTACTACACGGTCAACGTTACCACCTGCAAGGTAGTGGCTTTCTAACTGGTTAATCGACACATCAAGACCTGCTTTATGTGCTTTGATGAGCGGGTTGACCACTCGGTTTGGAATCACTCGGCGAAGTCTCATTCCTACAAGTGTAAAAATGCTTACTCTAACGCCAGCCGCAAGGGCAGAAATCCACAGCATCACCGGTACAAAGGTGAAGAAGATCGATAAAACGATCAAACCTGCTGCGATAATGACAAATAATAATAAAGTTGATGGATCCATTTTATTCCTCCTATAAAATCAGTATATCTATACTTTCCTCACGACAATGCGTGAGCCTTCCGCTTTAACGATTTTAACCTGTTCATCTTTGTCAATAAACGCACCTTCAGATACAACGTCAATGCGCTCATCTCCGAGTACAGCCGTCCCAGATGGGCGAAGTGCTGTTAATGTAACAGCGATCTGTCCAACAAGATCTTCTCTTGTTTCATTGGAGACATAACCACTTTCTTTGTTTGTTGAATCGGTTAAAATGAACTTTTTAAAGAACTTCATACGTTTCCCCAACACCTTTGTCAATATAATCACTGCTATGATTGAAACAGCAGTGGCAATCAAGATGGAAATCGCCATTTCTGTAAAGCTTCCAGCTGCTAAAAATAAGCTGACAACGACACAGATCAATCCGATAGCACCTATGATTCCCCCTGGCAATACCAATTCAAGGATAATGAGCGCAATTCCCGCTAAAAACAGGAATAAGGTCTCGTATCCTGCAAATCCTGCCACGAGATGACCATAAAAGAATAAAAGAAGCGCTGTCACACCCATCGTCCCTGGAACACCAAAGCCGGGTGAATAGAGCTCAACGATTAACCCTAAGCTTGCAATGGATAAGAGGATTGGAATGACGATTGGATGCGTGAGAAAGCGCGCAACCTTTTCAGCAAAGCTCACCTCATCGTATTGAACAGAAACGTCTGTTAAGTTCAGTTTCTGAAGCAAGTCATCTATATTCTTCGCTTCGCCTTCTGCGTAACCAAATTGAAGCGCTCTGTCTGTATTAAAGGTGAGCAGTTCTCCTTTTGGTGCACCAGCGTCTTTTGCGTCTATGTCTGGATCAGCCATCGCAAGCGCATACTTCGGATCTCGCCCCTGCTTTTCGGCAGCATCACTCATTTCAGCAAGCCACAAAGATTCAGACTTTTGATCAGCAGCATTGCCTTCTCCGTCAATGATCGCAGCAGCCCCCATCTTTCCATTTGGGGTCATATAGATTTCATCGGCACTCAGCGCAAGGAATGCACCGGCTGAAAGCGCTCTATGATTCACAAACGCTGTCACTGGGATATCTGACGCACGAATGGTATCTGCGATCTCAAGCGCCGCATCGACTGCACCACCTGGTGTATTAATGTCGAGAATAATATGTTTTGCTCGCTCCGACTTTGCCTGCTCAAATGACCGTTCAATGAACTTAGAAAGTCCTTTTTCGACTGTATCTTCAATCGGGATAACATGAACATTTTGATCTGCTGATTTCGCGGTCAATTGAACCCCTAATAATAAGCATATTATAAAACAGCTGAAGAGAGCAATAGAAACTTTTATTTTTTTCATCTATTTGGTGATCCCTCCTCTCTATCTTCCATTTTACCGTTCCTTTACATACGTTACAAATGTATCATAGGTTTCATTTTTATATGACAGAATCATGAGGGCATAAAAAAAGTACCCTTCTAACAATAGAAGGATACTTTTTTATTGAGACAGCTGCTCGCTGACAAGTCTGTTAATGACAGCTCCATCAGCTTTACCTTTTACTTTTGGCATAATAGCGCTCATGACTTTACCCATATCAGCCTTTGATGAAGCACCTGTTTCAGCAATCGTTTCATTCACGATCGTTTGCAGTTCTTCTTCAGAAAGTTGTTTAGGTAAATAAACGTCTAAGATGTCAATCTCTTTTTGAACTTTATCTACTAAATCTAAGCGATTAGCTTTCGAAAATTCATGGAGGGAGTCTTTACGTTGCTTAATCTCGCGGGAAAGGACGGTTAGTTCCTCATCGCCGGTCAAACTGTCTTTCTTAAGCTTTATTGCTTCATTTTGGAGCGAAGCCTTTACCATACGAATGACAAGAAGCTTGTCTTTCTCACGGTTTTTCATAAAAAGCTTCATATCAGAATTTAATTGCTCAAGAAGACTCATAAAATCCACCCTCTTTAGAATTTACGTTTTCTAGCAGCTTCAGACTTTTTCTTACGCTTTACGCTAGGCTTTTCATAAAATTCACGCTTTCTTGCTTCTTGCAATGTTCCAGTTTTGGATACACTGCGTTTAAAGCGACGAAGAGCATCTTCAAGCGATTCGTTTTTTCTAACGACCGTTTTTGACATTCTCTTTCCCTCCCTCCGAATACACCAATCGACTGCATTAAAAAAAGATATACATGCAAAACATGTACCTAGACATTATAATATAAGCCTCGTGTGAGGTCAACTAAGTGATTTGGAAATATATTTTCGTCATGAACAGGTAGACAAGTCCATATATTCATTGGTAAGAGGAGGACTTTTCTATGATGGCGATCATTTATTTTTGTGCACTTATTTTCATTTTTTTATGGTCAATGGGGTTGCTGAGAAAAGGATTAATGGCGCTCACATCGGCCCGTATCGAGAAATCACTTCTTCTCTTTACAGATCATCCCGTAAAAGCATTCTTGGTTAGTATCGTGTTTACAGGAATCCTTCAAAGTAGTTCAGCATTTATGGTCATTGTGATCGGATTTGTCAGTACAGGCATTCTTTCTTTTAAAAAATCAATTCCCATGATCCTTGGAACCAATATTGGCTCTACATTTACGACAGAATTCATCGCCATTAAAATGGACGTCTTCATGTGGGTCTTGATCATAGCCGGTCTGATATTCATCATGCTTGGCAGAAATTCTGTTAGACATGCAGGAAAAAGTGTATTTGGGCTTGGGATGATCTTTTTTTGCATTCAAGGCTTTTCTAAAATAGCGGGTATGATGACAAGTCAGCCTGAAACATTACGCTTTCTTGAAATGATGCAGCATTCTGATTGGACGGCACTGCTTTCAGGTACTATTTTTACCGCGATTGTTCATTCAAGCTCTGTCTGTATCGGCATTTTAATGGGATTTATGAATGAAGGGACTGTTGCGCTTCAGGAAGGCATCAGCTTTGTGTTAGGATCCAATATTGGGACATGTATTACTGCGGTCATGGCTGCCATTTCTGGAGGTTATGCAGCACGTCAAACGGCTTACGCACACGTTGTATTTAATGTGCTCGGGGTGCTTTTATGCCTGCCATTCCTTGCCCTCATTACAGAATTCGTCGCCCATCTCGCAAACGCCCCAGCCCAGCAAATCGCGCACTTCAGCCTGCTGTTTAACGTGGCAAGCTCATTGCTTTTCTTTCCCTTCATTCGCCCTTTTCACGCATTGATCTTATGTCTTTTACCAAATCAATCAAAATAAAAGAAACCGGCTTGCTTTTTTGGCAGCCGGTTTTTTATTGATTATGAGGTCATTCTCATTTTGTCTGTTTGCACATCATCGCTCATACGGACGAATTGTCCTTCGTTATAAGGATAGCCCGCTTTCGTGATCTTCACTTTGACCAAACGGCCAATCATGTCCTCTGTTCCTTCAAACACAACCTTCATATAGTTATCGGTATAACCTACATATAGATTGTGGTTTCCTTCTTGTTCTTTGAAGGATTCTTCGGGAATAATCTCTAGGACATCCCCTTCATATGCTGATGCATATTCTTTCGCAAGCTGGTCAGAAAGAGCAATCAAGCGGTGGACGCGTTCGTTTTTCACATTTTCATCCACTTGATCTTCCATTCTTGCAGCTGGCGTACCTGTACGTTTGCTGTAAGGGAATACGTGCAGCTCAGAAAATTGATGGTCTTTGACAAAATTGTACGTCTCCAAAAACTCTTCTTCTGTTTCTCCAGGGAATCCGACAATGACATCAGAGGTCACAGCAAGACCTGGCAATGCTTGTTTCAGTTTCGTTAAACGCTCTGCAAAGAATTCCATCGTGTATTTACGGCGCATTCTTTTTAGTACAGTATTCGAGCCAGATTGAAGCGGGATGTGCAGGTGTCTGACAATTTTATCTGACTGATCAAGCACTTCAATCACTTCATCTGTAATTTGGCTGGCTTCGATAGATGAAATACGGATTCGTTTTAATCCGGCCACACGTTCATCTAGTTCTTTCAGAAGCTTCGCAAAGTTATAATCCTTTAAGTCTTCTCCGTAGCCGCCTGTGTGAATGCCTGTTAACACAATTTCTTTATAGCCGGCATCAACGAGCTGCTGGGCTTGATTGATGACTTCTTCAGGATCACGAGAACGAAGAAGTCCGCGTGCCCAAGGAATAATGCAGAATGTACAGAAATTGTTACAGCCTTCTTGGATTTTTAACGAAGCACGCGTTCTGTCTGTAAAAGCAGGAACATCAAGTTCTTCAAACACACGTGCTTTCATGATATTGCCAACCCCATTAATTGGCTGTCTTTCTCTCCGATATTCTTCAATGTAACCAAGTAATTTATGTCTGTCTTGTGTACCAACCACAATATCAACGCCAGGAATCGCCATGATTTCTGCTGGAGATGTTTGAGCGTAACAGCCTGTTACACAAATGACACCATCCGGGTTATGACGAATGGCTCTTCTAATGACTTGGCGGCTTTTCTTATCGCCTGTATTCGTGACCGTACATGTATTAATGACATATACGTCTGCTTTAGATTCATACTCTTTTCTTTCATAGCCAGCTTCTTTAAACAGCTGCCAGATCGCTTCTGTTTCATAGTGATTGACCTTACAGCCAAGTGTATGGAACGCTACTGTTCCCATCATGATTCACCTCTTAATAACTCTGTTTGATAAGATATAGCAGAAAGCGCGTAAAGAGGAGCTGTTTCCGTTCTTAAAATGCGTGGTCCAAGCCCGCAAATGGCTGCACCGATCGTTTCAAGCTCGTCAATCTCCTTTTCTGCCAAACCGCCTTCTGGGCCAAAAACCACTAGCAAGGTTTGTCCGTCTTTCATCTGTTGAAGCACAGTTTGAAATCGGCTTTGCTCTCCTTCTTTCGATGATTCTTCGTATGCAACGACACATTTATCGAATTCACCAGCTAATTGAGTCAGCTCTTTAAACGTTGATACTGGATAAACATGGGGAATCATATTCCGATAGGACTGCTCGGCAGCTTCTTTGGCGATTTTCTCCCAGCGCTCTCGTTTTTTATGCGCCTTTTTTTGGTCAAGCTTTGTAATAGAACGAGCCGCTTGAAACGGGATAAATGCACTTGCGCCGAGCTCAGTGCCTTTTTGGATAATCAGCTCAAGCTTATCTCCTTTTGGGAGGCCGCTTGCAATCGCCACTTTTACCGGAAGTTCTCTGTCCTGATTTGTCCAGCCTTCAAGGTGACAAATGACTTCTTCCTTTGTTATTGTATCAATTTTACTGAGCGCTTCAAAGCCATCTGTCGTTAAGCAAAGGATGTCCTGCCCTGCTTTCATCCGCATGACATTGGAAAGGTGATGTACATCTTCACCTTTTATAACGACGACTCCTTTAGCGATTGCTTCTTCTTTCGTGAGGTCGATAAAATATCGTTGCATACGTGTCCTGACACCTACTCGCTTTATTTTTTCGCTATAATGCTGACCCAATCTTCCATTGACAGCACTTCTACAATGTCAAAACCTGCTTCTTCTAATGCTGTTTTGACTTGTAATTTCTTTTGTCCAATGATGCCTGATGTAATGAAATAACCATCTTTTTTCAATAAGTCATAGGCTTGATCTGTAAAGCGCAAAATCACTTCTGCCAAAATGTTGGCAACGATCACATCACGCTCACCTGAAATTCCATCAAGTAAGTTGTTTTGTTTGACCGTCACTTGTTCGCTTACACGATTAAGCTCGATGTTTTGCTTCGCACTTTCAACCGCAACGGTGTCGAGATCAAAGGCATGAATGTCCTTTGCACCAAGCATCGCTGCTGCCACACTTAAAATCCCAGAGCCTGTTCCAACATCAATCACCATATCGTTTTCCTTCACATAGCGTTCAAGTGCCTGGATGCAAAGAACGGTTGTTGGATGCGTACCTGTTCCAAATGCCATTCCTGGGTCCATTTCAATGATCAATTCATCAGAATGAACAGGTGTATATTCTTCCCATGTAGGAACGATGGTAAATTTTTCTGAGATTTTGACAGGATGATAGTATTTTTTCCATGCGGTAGCCCATTCTTCTTCATTCACTTCACAAATAGACAGCGTATTTCGTCCAAGGTCAATATCGTATAGAAGAAGATTGTTGATGGCTTCTTTGATCTCATCTACCGTTTCCATCAAAAAGCTGTTCATCGGAAGATAGGCTTTCACGATGACCCCTTCATCAGGATAGTCATTCGGATCGAGCTGGTAGATCTCACCGTATACATTTTCACGTTCCTTGATTAAATCAAGCGGGTCCTCAATCACGACACCACTTGCACCTGCTTCATGCAAAATATTGGTGATCGGTTCCACCGCTTCATTTGTTGTATGGACGCTAATTTCTGACCACTTCAATACTACCAACTCCTTATCCGTCTTACTCGCCTTTAAATGCGCGTTTTACCTTATCGAAAAAACTCATTTCTTGTTCGTCCGGTTTATTCCCGCTCACTTCAGCAAATTTTCTGATGATATCTTTTTGATTGTCTGTTAAATTTGTCGGTGTGACGACTCGTACGACGATATGCTGATCGCCTTGACCATAGCCACGTACATTTTTCACACCTTTTCCTTTGAGTCTAAACTTCGTACCAGTTTGTGTGCCAGCAGGAACTTTCAATTTCACTTTACCATGTAGTGTTGGTACTTCAATTTCGTCACCTAATGCAGCCTGCGCAAAGGTTAGCGGCATTTCGCAGTAGATGTCATCTCCGTCACGTTCGAAGAATTCATGCGCACGCACATGGAATACAACAAACAGATCGCCTGGAGGTCCTCCATTTACACCTGGTTCCCCTTGACCAGACACTCTGAGCTGCTGACCGTCGTCAACACCTGCTGGAATCGTCACATTGATTTTCTTACGCTTACGCACTTTACCAGAGCCGCCACATGTAGAACATTTGTGATCGATTTGTTTTCCTGTTCCACTACAGTAGTTACACACTCTGCGGTTGACTACTTTACCAAACGGCGTTGATTGTTCCACATTTAATTGACCTGAGCCGCCGCAATGTGAACAAGTCTTCGCTTCTGTCCCAGGCTTTGCACCTGATCCATGACATGTTTCACATGATTCCTCGCGAGGAATCTCAATCGTTGCTTCTTTCCCAAATGCCGCTTCTTCAAAAGAAAGCGTCATTGTATATTGCAGGTCTGCTCCTTGACGCGGTGCATTTGGATCTCTTCTTCTGGCTCCGCCGCCAAAAATACTTGAGAAGATGTCATCAAAGCCGCCGAAGCCGCCAAAGTCTCCTCCACCACCAAAACCGCCGCCGCCAAAGCCTTGGTTTGGATCAGTATGACCGAACTGGTCATATTGCGACCGCTTTTGATCATCAGATAGGGCTTCATAGGCTTCTTTTACTTCTTTGAATTTCTCATCTGAGCCCGCTTCTTTATTAATATCAGGGTGATACTTTTTTGAAAGCTTGCGGTATGCCTTTTTGATCTCGTCTTTTGAGGCGCTCTTACTCACGCCAAGCACTTCATAGTAATCACGCTTACTCATCTCTTCACACTCCCGATTTTCTCACATAAATACGATTGTATCATTTTGATTTGACCTTTTTCAATTCCTTTCATCGTTGAAAAGAAAAAAAGTCAAAGCCAAGAGATCCTGACTTTGACTTTCTGACGAGTACGTTTCAGCAGTCTTTTTCAAAAGTAAAGGTGATTATTTTTTCTCTTGATCGTCGTTTACTTCTTCGTATTCTGCATCCACTACATTGTCATCTGCATTTTGAGCACCTTCAGCGCCTTCTTGCTGAGCTTGTGCTTGTTTTGCAGCTTCTTCATAGAGCTTTGTCGTTAGTTCTTGAACGATTGTTTGCAGCTCATCTTTTTTCGCTTTGATGTCTTCAAGCTCACCTTTTTCGATCGCAGCTTTTAGTGCATCTTTCGCGTCGTTTGCTTTTTTCACTTGCTCTTCATCGATTTTGCCTTCTAGATCTTTTAATGTTTTTTCAGTTGTAAACACTAATTGATCTGCTTCATTGCGCACTTCGATTTCTTCTTTTTTCTTCGCATCTGCTTCAGCATTTTCTTCTGCTTCTTTGACCATTTTTTCGATCTCATCATCAGAAAGACCTGAAGAAGATTTGATTGTGATGTTTTGTTCTTTACCAGTTCCCATATCTTTTGCACGTACGTTGACAATACCATTTTTATCGATATCAAACGATACTTCGATTTGTGGTACGCCGCGTGGTGCTGGTGGAATGTCTGTCAATTGGAAGCGGCCTAATGTTTTATTATCTGTTGCCATTGGTCGCTCACCTTGCAAGACATGGATGTCTACAGCTGTTTGGTTGTCAGCAGCCGTTGAGAACACTTGAGATTTACTTGTTGGAATTGTTGTATTACGTTCAATCAGCTTCGTGAATACGCCGCCCATTGTTTCAATTCCTAGAGAAAGTGGTGTGACGTCAAGAAGAACTACGTCTTTGACATCTCCAGTGATAACTCCACCTTGGATAGCTGCACCAAGTGCAACCACTTCATCAGGGTTTACCCCTTTATGAGGCTCTTTACCTGTTTCTTTTTTGATTGCTTCTTGTACTGCAGGAATACGAGTTGATCCACCGACAAGGATGACTTTATCAATCTCGCTAGCAGATAGACCAGCATCTTTCAGTGATTGACGTACAGGTGTCATTGTACGCTCTACAAGCTCAGCAGAAAGCTCTTCAAATTTAGCACGAGTTAACGTTAATTCAAGGTGAAGAGGTCCTGCTTCTCCAGCAGTGATAAATGGCAATGAAATTTGTGTAGATGATACACCTGAAAGATCTTTTTTCGCTTTTTCAGCAGCATCTTTTAAACGCTGAAGCGCCATTTTATCTTTAGAAAGGTCAATGCCGTTTTCTTTTTTGAATTCAGCTACTAGATGATCAATGATGACTTGGTCAAAATCGTCTCCACCTAAGCGGTTGTCCCCAGCAGTTGAGCGTACTTCAAAGACGCCGTCTCCAAGCTCAAGAACTGACACGTCAAATGTACCGCCACCAAGGTCGTATACAAGAATCGTTTGATCTTCTTCTGTTTTATCTAAACCATAAGCAAGTGCAGCTGCTGTTGGTTCGTTGATGATACGTTCTACTTCTAGACCAGCAATTTTACCAGCATCTTTTGTTGCTTGGCGTTCTGCATCGTTGAAGTAAGCAGGAACTGTGATAACAGCTTTTGTTACTTCTTCGCCAAGATAGCTTTCAGCGTAAGATTTAAGGTGTTGAAGGATGATTGCAGAGATTTCCTGCGGTGTATAGTTCTTGCCTTCAACTTCTACTTTATAGTCTGTACCCATATGTCTTTTAACAGACATGATCGTGTTCGGGTTTGTAATTGATTGGCGTTTCGCTACTTCACCCACTTGGCGCTCTCCGTTTTTAAAAGCGACAACAGATGGTGTTGTACGTGCTCCTTCAGCGTTTGCAATGACTTTTGGCTCTCCGCCTTCAAGTACTGCAACACATGAGTTTGTTGTTCCTAAGTCAATCCCAATGATTTTACTCATAATCGATGACCTCCCATTATGTAGTTATTGATTTACTTTTACCATTGATGGACGAATAACTCGGTCTTTGAGTATATAGCCCTTTTGCAATTCTTCTACTACGATGTTTGAATCGAAGTTTTCATCTTCAACTTGCATGACGGCTTGATGAAGGTTTGGATCGAACTCTTTGCCGACAGCTTCAATTGGTTCAACGCCTTCATTTTTCAACGCTTCTACCAGCTGGCGGTAAACCATTTGCATTCCTTCTAACAAACTTTTCGTCTGCTCATTGTCTGGATCAATTCCAAGCGCTCTTTCAAAGTTGTCAAGAGCTGGGAGAAGATCGCTGACAACATGTTGAGAACGATATTTTTGCACGGTCTCCACTTCAGTTCGAGCACGGCGTTTATAGTTTTCAAAATCTGCTTGAACACGCAGAATCTTGTTTTCTTTTTCATCTAGAAGCTGCTGCAATTCATCAATTTTCTCTTGGAAGGCAGACTGTTCATCTTGTGTTACTTCCTCAGTATCTGCTTGAACTGCTTCTTCTTGTGCTTCAACCTCTGCTTCTTGCTCAGGTGTCTGTTTTTCTTCTGACATTGTGTTCACCTCCCTCAAAAGATTCTAAAATCCGAAGGGGCTGTGCCCCTATCTTTTATCACCCTACTCATCATACAAATTGGAAAGTGCGTTTGACAAGTCTTTTGATACATGATGCAAAAGACTGACCACCCGCCCGTAGTCCATACGGGTTGGTCCGATGATGGCAATGGAGCCGAGTGATTTGTGATCAATCGAATAAGTGGCTGTGATCAAGCTGCAATTCTCCATTGCTTCCAAATTGTTTTCTGAACCGATTTTAATGGTGATTCCTTGCTGGTTTGGATGAAACAGCTGCATGACATCCTTTTTTTGCTCAATCAGCATCATGAGTGAGCGAATGCGGTCGATGTCATGAAATTCTGGCTGATTCAGCATATTAATCTTCCCGCCAAAGAAAAGTTTTGATTCATTTTGTGTTGAAGTAAAAGTGTTGCCCAGCGCATCTAAAATGTGATCATAATCTTTTAAATGCGTGCGTAGAAGCATCACGACTTCTTTATACATCCTGTCCTTCAGCTGGTCCATTGGGACGCCAGCTAAGCGGCTATTCAAAATATTCATCAGCTTCTCAATATCGGAGACATCGAGATACTCAGAGAAGGTAATGGTTTTGTTTTCAACGTGCCCGCTGTCCGTAATCATAATCGCTACTGCTTTGTTTGGCTGAACCGGGACAAGCTGAATTTGCTTTAATCGATTTTCACTTAGCTTTGGACCAAGCACAATCGAAGTATAGTTTGTGAGATCTGATAAAATTTCCGCCGATTTTTGAACTGTTTTTTCCAGCTCAAAAATTTTCTCCTGAAACGCCGATTGGATGAGCACAAGCTCTTTAGACGACAGTTTACGCGGAGAGAGCAAATGATCTACATAATAACGATATCCTTTTTCTGAAGGAATTCTTCCTGATGAAGAATGGGTTTTTTCAATAAAACCAAGTTCCTCCAAATCAGCCATTTCGTTTCTTATCGTCGCAGAGCTGAATGTGATGTCTTCTTTTTTAGAAAGAGTCCTTGATCCAACTGGCTGCGCCGAGCGAATAAAGTCATTAATGATGACTTGCAGAATCAAAAGCTGACGATTTGTTAACATCATCATCACCCCTGTTAGCACTCTCTTTCAACGAGTGCTAATTGTATAAACAAAATTACCAAACTCAAATTAAAATGTCAATTATAACTCACCGAGAAACGCTTGAAATACTTCATTCCCTAACAATTTTCCTTTTCTTGTTAAACGAATTCCGATGTCATCTTTTACAATGAGACCTTTTTCTTCTAAATCTTCAAGAACAGAGGAAAAAAGAACTTCTGGTGTAGCACCATATTTGGCTTGGAAATCGGCACTTTTCACCCCTTCGATTTTTCGAAGACCTAAAAACATTTCTTCTTCTATCTGTTCTGCTTTTGTGACTTGATGCGTTTCTTTATATGGGAACCCTGTTTGCTCAATCAGCTCCAAGTAATGCTTCACTGGCCCTGCGTTCACATTTCGGACGCCATCTACATACCCGTGTGCCCCTGCACCAAAACCGAAGTAATCTTCATTGCTCCAATAGGTGAGGTTATGCTGGCTTTCAAAGCCTGGTTTGGCGTAATTACTGATTTCGTATTGCTTTAATCCATGGCGCTCCATTTCATCCATCACAAGCTCATACATTTCAGCCTCACGTTCTTGAGGCGGTAAATGCAGTTTTCCTTTTTGCATTAAGTTGTAAAACACCGTTTTCGGCTCCACAATCAGTGAGTAGACAGAATAATGCTCTGCTCCTAATAAGAAAGCTGTCTCAAGTGAATTCATGACATGATGCTTTTCTTGATGCGGCAAGCCAAACATGAGGTCAAGGCTAATGTTGTCAAATCCAACCTCTCTTGCTCGCTGGAAGGACGTGAGGACATCTTTCTTTTGATGAACTCGTCCGATTTTTTTGAGTAAATCATCTTCAAAGGTTTGGACGCCAAAGCTTAGCCGATTGACGCCGGATGCTTTTAATACATGCAATTTTTCGAGTGATAATTCATCTGGGTTCGCTTCCACTGCAAATTCAACCAGTTTTTTTGTCGGCTTCAACACACGGTGGATGCTGTTCATGAGCTGATCCAGCTGGCTGACGGTCAGGGATGTCGGCGTTCCTCCACCAATAAAGATTGTCTTTAGTTCTTGCTCGCCTTTTTGATCGATCGTATGCT
Organism: Bacillus pumilus; assembly: GCF_003431975.1. Taxonomy (GTDB): domain Bacteria; phylum Bacillota; class Bacilli; order Bacillales; family Bacillaceae; genus Bacillus; species Bacillus pumilus_N. The sequence goes on from NZ_CP027116.1 coordinate 2,448,369, forward strand.
GCATCTCTTTTTCAAGTGCCGCTAAATATTCATCGACTGGCTGCGTTTTAATGAAAAATTTATTGAAATCACAATAGTGGCAAATGTGCTCACAAAATGGAATGTGAATGTATGCTGCTTTCATTTGAGACACCTTCTTTACAGGTAAAGAGCCGCAGTTTATCGCTGCGGCACCTTTGTTTGTTTTCGACTATAAACGCCAAGGCTGACATTGTAAAGCAGGTTGCCTTGTGGATGTTATTTTTTCGGTGTGCTGTCGTCCATCTTCAGCACAGCCATGAATGCTTCTTGCGGGACTTCAACAGAACCCACTTGCTTCATGCGCTTTTTCCCTTCTTTTTGCTTCTCAAGAAGCTTTCTTTTCCGGGAAATGTCTCCACCGTAACATTTTGCAAGTACGTTTTTACGCATCGCTTTAATGGTAGAACGAGCCACGATTTTTTGACCAATCGCCGCCTGAACTGGTACTTCAAAGTGCTGGCGTGGAATGAGTTCTTTCAGCTTTTCTACGATGATCTTGCCTCGTTCATATGCGTAATCGCGGTGAACAATAAAGGAAAGGGCATCGATTTTTTCGCTATTCAGCATGATGTCCATTTTCACTAGAGTAGATGGGCGATAGCCAATCAGCTCATAGTCAAATGATGCATAGCCTTTTGTGTTGGACTTTAGCTGGTCAAAGAATTCGTACACGATCTCTGCCAAAGGGATTTCGTACACAATGCTTACGCGGTTTGCATCAAGGTATTGCATGTCAATGAAATGACCGCGCTTTCCTTGGCAAAGCTCCATGACTGAGCCTACATAGTCATTCGGCACCATCATCGTCGCTTTCACGTATGGTTCTTCAATTCGCTCAATCTTTTGCGGATCAGGCAAATTGGATGGGTTATCTACAACGATTTTTTCTCCGTCTGTCATATACACATCGTAAATAACACTTGGCGCTGTCGTAATGAGGTCGATTTTAAATTCACGCTCAATCCGTTCTTGGATGATTTCCATATGAAGCATTCCAAGGAAGCCGCAGCGGAAGCCGAAGCCAAGTGCTTGGGATGTCTCTGCCTCATATTGAAGTGAAGAATCATTTAATTCAAGCTTTTCTAACGCTTCACGCAAGTCGTTATATTTCGCTGTGTCGATTGGATAAAGGCCGCAGTACACCATTGGGTTCAGCTTTCTGTATCCAGGCAGAGCTTCTTTCGCAGGGTTTTCCGCACTTGTAATCGTATCCCCTACACGTGTATCTCCGACATTTTTAATCGCAGCTGTTAAGTAGCCAACATCTCCCACGGTGAGTTCGTCTGTTGGCATCGCTTTCGGTGTGAAAACGCCGACTTCAAGTACTTCAAACTCTTTACCTGTCGCCATCATTTTGATTTTCTGACCAGGTTTTACGGTGCCTTCAACAATTCGTATGTACGCAATAACACCGCGATACGCATCGTAGAGGGAATCAAAAATAAGGGCTTGAAGCGGTGCTTCTGGATCTCCAGCAGGTGCCGGTACCTTTTCAACGATTTGTTCTAAAATATCCTCGATCCCAATGCCCGCCTTAGCAGAGGTGAGAACAGCTTCAGACGCATCCAACCCGATGACATCTTCAATTTCTGCTCTTACTCGTTCAGGTTCTGCACTTGGCAGATCGATTTTATTGATAATCGGAAGAATTTCTAAGTTGTTATCAAGAGCTAAATAAACATTCGCAAGTGTCTGTGCTTCAATTCCTTGTGCTGCATCTACTACAAGAATGGCACCTTCACAAGCAGCTAGGCTTCGAGATACCTCATAGGTGAAGTCGACATGCCCTGGTGTATCAATCAGGTGCATAATATATTCTTCTCCATCCTTCGCCTTATATTTCAGCTGGACAGAGTTTAATTTAATCGTTATGCCGCGTTCACGCTCTAAGTCCATGGAATCAAGTAATTGTTCTTTCATTTCTCGCTGTGTAATCGTCGCTGTTTTTTCTAATATACGGTCAGCCAATGTAGATTTCCCATGGTCAATATGGGCGATAATGGAGAAATTTCGAATTCTTGATTGCCGTTCTAATCGTTTTTCTTTATCTGTCACAATCTATCACTCCTACTATAAAACGCGGGTTGCGCTAGCTTAGATTATATCAATAGGGATGTAAAGATTCAATCGAAATCAAGAAAAGCCGCTCATCGATCAGCGGCTTTTATCAAAAGGATGATATCTCATAAAATAAAATCCATATAGTGTTCAATTGATTGGTTTATTTCCCATTCACCCAATCATAAAGAGAACGCGCTGCATGTGTCATGCCATCAGATAGCGCTTTTCCTGCCTTGGAGAAGGCATTAAAGCTCTCTATTTCCTCAAGCTGCTTTTGTTTTTCGGCAAGATCTTTTTCTGTAACAGCCGTTCCTAAAATGGACGCTTCTCTTTCTTTGTCGTCGTTCATTTGAATGGAGAAAGCACCTTTTAATTGCGGATCATGGTAGCCCTTCATTTGCAGCATGCCATTATTCGCCTGCTGCATTCCTAAAAAGACGCCAAACAGCAAGACCAATCCTAAAATAATGGTTTTTCCGATAAATGAACCCATGCCCGTCACCACCTTAAGAACGTTTTTTCTCATCCTTTGCTCTGCCGTTCACCTTTTCTGCGTCCCAGAAAATATCGCTGAAAATATCTGCTGCTGCATTGGATGAATTTTTTAATTCTTCCATATTATTATCTACTCCGCCAAATTCTAAAAGAAGGGCTTTGTCAGATAAATCCTGATTATAGATTCCATTATCACCAATTTCTCCTTTGGCAAACACACCGACACTGAGACCTTTATATTTTTTCTCCATCAAATGGTGGAACTCTGTCGCAAGCTTTAGATTTTTCTCATAGCTTTGATTCTTCTTTCCGACAACAAATGCAATTCTCGCATATTTTTTCCCTTTGATCTCGACAGTGGTGTCTTTCTTTCTTCTTGAATCGCGGTGGATATCAATTAAATATTCGAGGTCATCATTTTTCGCTAAGGCTTCTTTTACGACCAATCTTGATTCATTATAAGACTGGGGATACTTTAATCCTTTTTGCAGAAGCCGTTTTTCAATTTCAGTTTTGTCGACCGTATTTCCGATTCCTTGCTGATCCAGCGCTTTTCCGAACATGTCACCGACAAGGGTAACGTTCACTTTTGAGTGCCGTGCATTGTTTGGATTCGTTTCTCCTTTTAAAAATGGTAAATATGATTCCGTATTATGTGTGTGATAAATGTAAACGGCTTTCCGTTTTCCTGTCGACCGGTCCGGCTCTTTCGCAGGCTTTTTCGGCACGTCTTTGTCGAGCTTGTCCAGCTCAGCCAGGTTTGCTTCTTTTTCATCTTTGATGACTTCACTTGGCGGCGGCGATTCCATTGGCATGTTGGTATAGTCTGTTCCTTCACCCGCTAAGATGATTTTTGTATCAAAATGTTCAAAGCCTGGCAGTTCTCTCCCTAGAAAACTACGGGGATCTTCTAAATTAATACTTGTCGCAAGCTTGAGTGACAGTCCAGAGAAATGAAACCCTTTTTGATCTTTCGGAACTGCTGAGGCGAAATATTGGTTTTCCATGCCCATTAAGGTGGCGAAAAACGCCCCGGAAAGCTCATCTGCTACACCATATAGCGAGGCTTGCGGTCTCAGCTCCGGCTTTAAAGATGTCAACGCTCCTGACATCACAAACACCACAACAAGAGAGGCAATAAATAAGAAAATACTTTTGACTACTTTTGTTCCATTAATCGCAACGACCAACTGTCGAGGACGGCGGGGTCTTTTTTTCATGATTTACTCCCTCCAGCACGCTTTCTAGTAATTACACTATGAGCGAGCTAGAGAAAGTAGAACCGATTAATGATTATAAGAACCCATGTTATCTTGAGAGATTTTTTGATGGAGTGCTGTGTTTAATCCATTGGCAAGCACGTTTGCCATATCATCAATGAATGTATCGACTTCCTTAGGCGTGACCATGAGATTTTGCCCTAGCGGCGCAAGTACTTCATGGATGAGCTGTCGTTTCTCTTCTTCAGGAAGAGTTCCTACAATACCTAAGAAGGATTGACGCGTTTCCTCGTCTGGTAAGTCTTCTTCGTTTAGCACTTTTTTCTTTCCAAACGTCAAACCAGCCGGCACAAGAGAACGGGACGGCCTATCATCTTTCAGTTCTCTACCAAAATGCTTTAAGACATAGTCAATTGTGTCACTTGCAATGGTGACTGCATCTACCACTGTCGGAACACCAATGGCAATCACCGGAATCCCCAAAGTTTCTTTGCTTAATTCTTTTCTCTTATTCCCTACACCTGAACCGGGATGGATGCCTGTATCAGAGATTTGAATTGTCGTATTCACCCGTTCCACTGCACGAGCAGCAAGGGCATCGATTGCAATGACAAAATCAGGTTTAGACCGTTCGATGACACCTTGTATAATGTCACTTGTTTCAATACCGGTCAGTCCCATTACACCCGGTGATAAAGAAGACACTGGACGATATCCTTCCTGTACATTTTCCGGCTGCAATTCAAAGAGGTGCCGGGTCACAAGCAAGTTTTCAACTGTGAGCGGACCTAACGCATCTGGCGTGACATTCCAGTTTCCTAGTCCTACTACAAGACAGCTCGCCTCAGCCTGAATTCCTCGATCTTTTAAAAACTGCGAAAAGTGACGAGCAAAGACTTCGACGACTTTTTCTTGCATCTCAGAATCCTTCTCCCGAATGCCTTGCGCCTCAAGCGTTAAGTATGTTCCTGCCTTTTTGCTCGTCAGCTCCTCCCCTTCTTTCGTGATCTCCACCGTGCGTATACGGATGCCGTGCTCCTCTTTTTCCTTTTCGACAATCCCTTGAATTCCGTCCTTTTTGACGACATTCGGATCGTTCTCTTGTTCTAGTATCTCTTTTGTTTCAACAGCCAAGTCTGTCCGAATTTGATAAGCGCTTAAATCAAGTTTCTGCTTCTCCATAAAAAGACTCCTTCCACCAAGTAATTATCAGTAGTCTTTCCATCTCTTTCAAGAAACATTCGAGCGCTTCATCAATGAAAAATACTTTACATTTATATTGCATTCTAAAGGTGTGTTTGATAGAATACAATTTGTTCTATTGTGAAGATTTAACCTTAAGACAATTGTGTTTAGGTTGTATCTTAGGAGGTGAAACATATGCCAAATATTAAATCAGCGATCAAACGTACAAAAACGAATAACGAACGCCGTGCACAAAACGCAACAGTCAAGTCTGCGATGCGTACTGCGATTAAACAAGTTGAAGTTTCTGTAGCTAACAACGATGCTGAGCAAGCAAAAGCTGCTCTTTCTTCTGCTGCGAAACGCATTGACAAAGCCGTTAAAACTGGTCTTGTACACAAAAACGCAGCTGCGCGTTACAAATCAAGACTTGCTAAACAAGTAAACGGACTTTCTGCATAATGCTTGCAACGCCTCAGTGATGAGGCACCTGTTTAACTGTACGTCCGTCCTGACCGGCTTAGCCATAAGGACAGACTGGCAATTATACATCTAAACAAAAACGACCCTCTTTTGAGAAGGTCGTTTTTTTATGTTTAAGCGCCTAGTAATCGAAGCAGGAACAATTCTAGCAATAGCTGCTTGTCCTTTTTACCGGTTTTCATTTCATAGTCGATCGTTGAGAGCTCTTTGACGATTTGCTTTAGTTCTTCTTCTGAAAATAGTCTTGCCTGATCCATCGCAAGTTTGACACGGAATGGATGGACTTTTAGATTTGATGCAATTTGTTTTTGTCCATATCCTTGCTGAGCGAAGTACTTCGTCTGCAAAATCAAGCGAAATTGAGTTGAGATGAGTGCCAATATTTTAATGGGTTCCTCATTTTGCTTCAGCAAGTCATAAAACATCTGCATGGCCAGAGTGCGGCGTCTGTTGACGATTTGGTTAATCAGCTCGAAAATATTCTGTTCTAAGCTTCTTGCAACGAGCTGATTGACATCCGCTAATTCAATTTTCTCTCGCTCTCCAATATATGTACTCAGCTTTCTCACCTCTTGAAACAGCGAGGATAGGCTCCCGCCGCACAGCATCACAAGCTGCTCTGCCGCTTCAGATGTGATCGTCTTACCTTCTGTCTTCACCAGTGTCATGGTGAAATCCGTTGTTTCTTTAGGGTTTAATTCTTTTGCCTCAACGACAGCTGCTTTCTTTTTTAGTAGCTTGGTGATTTTCTTGCGTTCATCCAGTTTTTCATATGGCGCTAATAGCACAAGAATCGTATAAGGCGCTGGCTTTTCTAAATAAGCTTCTAACACTGAAAGCTCATGCTCAATCTTTTCCTTTTTCTTTTCTGCTGTAAGAAAATAAGGATTCTTGATCACAACGAGACGCCTTTCTCCCATGAATGGAAATGTTTCTGCATCTGTCACAGCCTGTTCCAGCGGCACCTCTTCCATATCAAAAACGGAGTAATTAAAATCCTTCGTTTCCTCATCTACCACAGCTTGTCTCAATTTAGCGGCTGTTTCTTGCAGTAAATACGTTTCTTTCCCATATAAGCAATAAACGGGATGGATATCCCCTCTTTTTAAATTGTTCCAAACCTCAAAAACCATAAATTGAATCCCTCTCTTTCACTTCCTCCTCTATCCTAAAGTGTGTGAAGACATTAGTAAAGAGGAAGCTGAAAGTGCCGCCTCCTCATTTATAGTAAACGTCTGGTGCAAGCTCCCGGGTCAGCTCGCTGTCAGACGATATTCATAAAATGATCATGAAAATGGAAAACGGTTACTTTACCTTCTAGCAATTCCAAATGAGTTCAAGTATACTAAAATTAGCCAGGAGGGATGAAAATGAATGAATTTGAAAAAAATGTTCAAAGCAAGCGGAATGATGTGACCGACTCAGCCGTTGGTTTTATCGTCACATTCGGATTTTTCGCCTCAATGTTTATTTTGGCAACAATTATACACCTCGTTGGATCTTAACTTCATGATTGCTAAATGACTGCCGTTTTGGCAGTTTTTTTATTGATTTTGTAAGATATCATATGGAGGATGCGTGTAAAACGTTCCTTCCTCCTCAAGAAATTCGAAGGTCACACTCCCATCACGATCTGTGCGGTACACCTTTGTTTCATGGGCCTTTAAATTTTCCAAGACTTCCTGATGAGGGTGCTGATAACGATTGCGCTCACCAGCCGAAATAAGTGCATGCGATGGTTTCAGATGCTCAAGCCACTCCTCGCTCGTTGACCCTTTACTCCCATGATGTCCAACCTTTAAGACATCTGCTCGAAGGTGAGGATAAGCGTCGATGATGTCTCGCTCCCCTTCTTGTTCAAGGTCACCAGTGAGAAGAAACCGTTTCCCGCCAAGAGTAAAGGTCAAAACGAGTGAATCATTGTTCTTACTTGTCACCCGGTCTTGCGAAGGATGAAGAACCTCAAATATGTGCTCTCCAACTCGGAGCTGATCTCCTCTTTCTAATTCATCAATTATGATCCCTTTTTCAGCTGCTTCTTTTAGTAGCTTTGCATCCTCTTTACTTCGGGCAAAGCCTTTTGGTATGGCCAGCCGCTTTACTTTATTTCGCCTGATTAAACGAATCGCTTCTCCCATGTGGTCTTGATCAGCATGCGTCAGAATCAGCATATCAAGTTTCGCTATCCCTTTAGAATGCAGAAACGGGATTAGGGTTTGATCACCGATTGTAGACACTTTACGTCGTTTTTTCCACGGTTCCTCTTCAAAAGAAAGCCTGCCACCAGTATCTACGAGTAGGTGCCCCTTTCGATGGGGGAGCTGAATAAACAAACTATCCCCCTGCCCTACATCCAGCATCGTGACCTCCCCTTTTTGAAGAACATTCGGAGTAAAGAAGTGTACACTCAATACACCAATGAGAAAAAGAGTCGGTACAGCATAGGATGCCGCAGAAGCTTTGCACTCCATCACAAATAACAGAACCACGATGGCGACTACCTCAAGAAGAATATGCCACCAAGCAGATTTCATAAATATGAAAGTGAATCCATCAAAAACAGCGATTTGAGCTGATAACTGATGACTACACCAAATGGCCGAATCAAGCAGCTGAAACAATGTTTGTCCAAGCGGAAGATAAACGATGGACAAAAGAAAAAAAAGTAAGGAAAAAGGCAGGACAACTACCGTATAAAAAGGGACATAGATCATATTCATAGGGATGCCAAGCAAAGAAAATTGCTGAAAATGATATAAAAGTACAGGAAGCGAGGCAAGTTGCGCAACAAAGGAGATCAGGAATAATTGCATCACTGCACTTTTCACTTTTGATAATATGTTAGCCGATAACACAATAAAAAATGTCACCACGAATGAAAGCTGAAATCCGATATCAAATAGATAAAGAGGATGAATAGCTAATAAGAGTAAAAACGTCGCACTCAATACGACCGCAGAAGGCTGTTTCTTTTCTTTTGGCAGGCTCGTCATCAGTAAATAGATGCCTGCCATGAGACAAGCTCTTAAAACAGATGGGGCAGCACCTGTCAAACAAGCATAAACAGGAAGAAAGCATAATAGTAGAATACGTGCTGTCTCTCTTGTTATACCTAAACGGAGCAGACACCAGAATAAACAAGCAAGAAGCGTTTGCACATGCAACCCTGAGATCGCTAGTAAATGAATCATACCAAGCATTTGATAATCTCTTAGCGTATCAGGATCAATGAACTCACGGTCGCCAAAAATAAGTGCCTGAACAATACCAACGGAATTCTTTGGCACATGATCCTCTAAAAATTTCAAGCCCTTTTGCCTCATCACTCGAAGATAATAGGAAGGGTGATCTTTTTTTGTACAGCTTTTGATCGACTGCGGTAAGAAAATAGCGTTGATGTTTTTTGTTTTTAAGAATTGATCGTATGGAAACCCGTTAGGAATGGTTGCGTGTTTAGGCGGTCGAACTTCACCTGTCACATGACAGCTCATACCAGGCTCTACAGCTTTCAGCAGTTCTTTTTCATGCTCTGTTTGAATGGTATAGAAAGCCGCCAGTCGTTCATCGTCTATTGACACAGTCGCTGATAAACGATTGCCATCAATTTTCGGAATACTTTCAATCACAACAGGTCCAGAAAGAAATCTTTCTTGTGCGGGTTGATCCACTTCGAAGGACGTATGAATGGTAAAAATAAGTGTATAGGCAGTGCCGCAAAGGCTGACCATTAGAAAAAGCTGGGGAATTCTTTTTAGTAGGCTGAAAAGTAAAATGATGAGAAGAAAAAGAAGAAAATATATATGGAGATGATATGCAGCTAGAGCAATTCCAACAGCTGCTGAAATTGCTCCAAACGGCAAATAATTAAACATAGGAAGTAAATAATTGATTCGCCTTCTCATGCATATCGCGGATTTCTGCTTCGCTACGTCCTGATTCACTCAGCTTGCCGATTAAATCTGCAACAAAGGCCAATTTTTCTTGATTTTTTAAGTCAATGATCATTTCATCCAGTTCCACTTGTTCCGTTTGAACGCCTGCCTGCTCGAATAAATCGACAGCATACGGATGATTTTTATAATCCTTTGCATAGTACACAGTTCGAATACCTGCTTGAATAATGGCTTTACAGCACTGCAAACAAGGAAAATGTGTAACATATATTTCAGCATCAGCTGTAGGCGCACCAAATTTAGCACATTGTAAAATAGCGTTCATCTCCGCATGAATAGTGCGAACGCAGTGATGATCAATGACATAGCATCCCACATCTGCACAATGGACATCACCAGCAATAGAGCCATTATACCCTCCTGCAATGATACGCTTGTCTCTTACAATGGTCGCCCCCACAGCTAGACGCTCACAGGTGCTTCGTAAAGCAAGCAAATGGCTTTGTGCCATAAAATATTGATTCCATGAAATTCTTTCCACGAGCTGATCCCTCCAGAATGATGGTTGGTATTAAGTGTACATGCCTTTCTTCTATACCGTCAATTCTACTTAACGGTCAATTCACTTTTCAGCCGTTCAATGGTTTTCTCCCCAAAACCTGAAATGTTCCGCAAATCTTCAATTTGTTGAAATTCACCGTGTTCTTCTCTATACGTAATGATGGCTTCTGCTTTAGCAGGTCCAATTCCATTAATGGTTTGTAATTCCGCTGCATCAGCCTGATTGACATTGACAGCCTGACTCTTTTCAATATCCGATGGTATGTCAGTCGCTGCAGTTTGTGTTTGCGTCGCTCTCTCTATTTCTCCCCGCTTCCGAACATAAATCATCATGCTATCCTCTAATTTTGCCGCTTGATTGATATCTAACGTGTCTGCTTTACTTGTAAAGCCCCCTGCTCTCCGAATTGCTTCTTCCACCCTTGCACCAGATTGAAACGAGTAAACCCCTGGCTTTTTCACAGCTCCTTTAACCTCTACAAAAATGGAGGATGAGTCGTTGTCATTCTTTTCTTGTTTGTCTTCTAATGTGACTTGTATGTCTTTATTTCCCTTTAATTTACCCCGCTCATTGCCGCTCTCTCTATTTCCTGCGAATAAGAAGAACAAGGTGATGATGATCACAACCATGAGCCCAGCTGTGATATAAAGACTGTATTTTTTCAATGGAATAAATCGCTTCACGTGCTCACGCTTCTTTCAATCATATTTTTCTACTGCTTCACATACTGTTTAGAAGATAACAGATCCTATGCGTCTAAGGAGGGAGAATGTTTGAATATAGGGATAATCGGTACAGGAAACATGGGTACCATACTTACTGAGGCGTTTATTGAATCTAAGACAGTCAATCCCTCATCCATCACTATCACAAACCGAACCATTGAAAAAGCGTTCAATATAAAAAAGAACCATCCAGAGCTTGAAGTAACAAAACAGCTGTCTGGGACTGTGACGAATAAAGATTTCATCTTTGTTTGTGTCAAACCACTTGATATTTATCCCCTGTTAAAGGAGCTGAGCCCTCATTTAACAGAGCAGCAAACCATCGTCATCATCACAAGCCCGGTACATCCTGAGCAGCTTCAAGATGTCGTTCCTTGCCAAACCGCTAGGCTAATTCCAAGCATTACGAACCGTGCTTTATCAGGGGCATCACTTTTAACATTTGGATCGTCATGCAATGTGGCGACAAAAACAGCGTTAAGACAGTTAGCTTCCCACATTTCAACACCAATTGAGATTCAACATTCGATTACAAGAGCGGCTTCAGATATCGTTAGCTGCGGTCCTGCCTTTATCAGCTTTCTTGTTCAGAAAATGATTGAAGCAGCTGTCGAAGAAACGGATATTTCTAAAGAAGAAGCTACTACCTTATCAGAAGATATGCTTGTAGGGCTTGGCCGTTTGATTGAAAAAAGAGTCTATACACTTCCAACTCTGCAAAACAAAGTGTGTGTAAAAGGCGGCGTCACCGGTGAAGGAATTAAAGCACTGGAAGCAGGTGTTCAAGATATGTTTCACCGACTTTTTCAAAACACACATGAAAAGTTCGATGAAGATCTTGAAGCGGTTGCACATCAATACCCGCCAAGCGTGTTTACTGATGATCGCAGAAATTAACCATCTCTGCAACAAGCGAAAAAAGGGTTTTAAAAAACCATCGTTCCATTAAACGATGGTTTTTGGTTTCTTAGCTGAAATGAAATATCTTTCGGCAAATTCCCCGGGCGCTTCATTTGTAAAATCAGCGGTCACTTCTATCTGTTCAAAGCCAGCGGACTCAAGGAATGCGGCATATGTTTCAAATGGAAATGTGCGCTGTTCATGTGTCTCATCATAACGCTGATACACGTCTCCGTCCTTTACAAAAAAGCTTAAATCATGAATGACTGAATATTCGTCATCCCCTTGATCACTCTGCCAAATATAGCTGATCTCTTCATCCTGATCGGCATAAGTCGAACCTGGGAATACCTCTTCCATTTTGTAAGGTGTATGAACATCAAAGAGTAAAACCCCATCTGCCTCTAAAAGCTGAAACATGTTTTTAAAGGTTTTTTTGACGTCATTTTCGTTTTTTAAGTAATTCAAGGAATCACAGCAAATAACGGCTGTCTGGAACGCTTGCTCAAAACCCGTAAGCTCTCTCATATCTTGATGTATAAATTGAATGGACTGATTTCTCGCCTGCGCTTTATACTGAGCAAAGGCCAGCATTTCTTCACTAAGGTCAATTCCTGTGACCTTGTGGCCTTTTTCAGACAAGCGAAGTGAAATCTCTCCAGTTCCACACCCAACATCAATAATGGCAGCATTCGGCTTGATATACTGCTGGATCCACTGAACCCATTCATCATAAGGGGCATGTGTCATGAGCTCGTCATAAACACCTGCAAACCCTTGATAAATCATGAGTTAATGCCAAGCGAAAGCGTTTCTCTTGGCGCATCTCCCCAAAGCTTTTCTAGATTGTAGTATCCTCTTTCTTCTTTGTGGAACACATGAGCAATAACGTCACCTAGGTCAATCAATACCCATCTTGCTTCGTCAAAGCCTTCCATCTTTTTGACTTCGATGCCGCCTTCTTCTGCAAGTTGCTTCACTTCTCTTGCAATGGCCTGCACTTGTTTGTCAGAATTCCCGTGACAAATGAGAAAATAATCTGCAACAAGTGAGATTCCTTGCATATTTAGGGCAATAATATCCTCAGCCCGTTTATCATCGCATGCTCCTGCTGCGATGTTTAAAATTGATGATGAATCCATCCAAATTCCTCCTTAATTGTTCTTATGCACAAGCGAGTTGTAAGTAGCCAGTGTATCTGGAAAGACTGGCTGATTCTTTTTCATTAAAAAGCTGATTGTGTTTTTTAATGATTGAATCAATGCATGATCCAAATCTTGCTCGGCTAACTCTCTTACTTCTTCAACACCAGGGAATTGACGTCCTGGTTCGATATAATCTGCGACATAAATGACCTTTTCAAGTAATGTCATATCAGGTCTCCCTGATGTATGAAATTCAATAGCCGTTAAAATGTCTTGGTCGTGAATAGCTGCTTCCTTTTTCACCAAATAGGCACCAACTGGGGCATGCCAAAGCTCGGGCGAATATTCAAGCAATAGAGGATTCATTTTTTCCTGCTGGATGATCCCCTTCATTTCCTCTTTCGGTCTGAATTTGGCATAATCATGAAAAATAGCGGCGATCTCTGCTTTTTTCACATCAGCACCGAACCGTTCCGCTAATGAAATGGCTGTACTCATGACCCCAAGTGTATGTGTATATCTATGCTCTGTTAACTGCTCTTTAACACAGTTCAATGCTTCTTCACGATTCATATAAATGATGCTCCTTTATATAACGCTCAACAGCTTTCGGTATCAAATAATCGACAGGTTCACCCTGCTTTATTCGCTGCCTAATCAATGTCGATGATACATCAAAAGCTGGAACATCTGCAAATAAAAGAGGATATGCCGTGCTTCCAACGTAACCCGGTCTTTTCATCCCAATAAAGGTAATCATCTGAAGCAAATCATCAATCCGATGCCATTTTGGCAAATACTCGACCATGTCCGCTCCAATCATAAAAAAGAACTCATCCTCAGGATGACGCTTCTTTAAAAGCTCCACCGTATCTACTGTATAAGATGGACCCTCTCGCTCCATTTCAATGAGCTCCATCCGAAAATGCGCATTTGACTGGATCGCCGCTTCCACCATTTTTACCCGGTGACGACTATCAGCTCGTTTCCGATCTGTTTTATGAGGGGGCTTATGATTTGGGATAAACCAAATTTCATCAAGCCCCACTTGAAAACACACCTCATTTGCCATCAGCAAATGCCCATTATGAGGAGGATCAAACGTACCGCCGAACAACCCTATTTTTTTCATATCACATCCACCTTTACGGCAGCTTAATTTGTTTATTTTCCTTTGATTCTTTATAAAGGACAATCACATTTCCGATCGTTTGAACAAGTTCAGCTTTTGCACCTTTTACAAGTGCTTTCGCAACTTCTGTTTTGTCCTCGTCGCAATTTTGCAATACGCTGACTTTTAACAGTTCTCTTGCTTCAAGCGCCTCGGAAATTTGCTTGACCATATTGTCATTTACCCCGCCTTTTCCTACTTGGAAAATAGGTGATAAATGATGTGCTTGTGCACGTAAAAAACGTTTTTGTTTACCTTTTAACATGGTGTTCCTCCTAATTTCTCTATTACAATTGATTTCATTTTTCCGGCGTCAGGCGTGATGCCTGTCCACAGTTCAAAGGCTCTTGCTGCTTGTCCAACAAACATGCCAACACCATCTACTGTTTTTAAACCTAACCCGGCTGCTTCTCTAAGCAGCTTTGTTTCTATTGGATTATACACAATATCACAAACGACCGCTGTTTTTTTTACGTTTGCTAAAGAAATCGGACTTTCTTCAACATTCGGGTGCATACCGATTGAGGTTGTATGAATGATGACATCATAATCCCCAAGACGCTCTTCTGCCGTCTTTAAGGCAATGGCGCTAGATATGATGTTCCCATCTGCACTTTCAATTAAAGCCTCAGCTTTTTCAATAGTGCGGTTGGTGATATCAAAGCTTTTCGGTGCATAGTCAGCGATTGTCGTATAAATTGCTCTTGCCGCTCCCCCAGCACCAATTAGAAGAAATGAAAGCTCTGATAATGGCTGATCCAAGGCTTCAAGCAATGAATGAAGAAAGCCCTCTCCATCTGTGTTGTATCCAACGAGCTGACCTCCTTCGAGCCGCACCGTATTGACGGCACGCAGGCGCTCAGCTGTGACATCAATTTTGTCCAGGTACTGCATGATGTCTACCTTGTGCGGAACAGTGACGTTAAAGCCGCTGATTCCTAAGGCTTTCATACCGCTAATCGCATCTTTCAGGTCATCATTTTCTACTTGAAAGCCGTGATAATGTCCATCAATTCCAGCATCCTTTAGTGCTGCATTATGAATATCCGGAGACATTGAATGGCCAACAGGGTTACCGATTACTCCGTATAAAGGTTTCAAAGTCTCTCCCCCTCTGAACAATTAAATTAACGAACGTCTCATAAACACATGCACGCCTTTTGGCGCATAGACTTTAATTTGCTTACCTGCATCATTTGCCGTGATCCATCCTAAGCCTGAGAAGACGATATCCATTTTGGGCTGATCAATGGTAAAGGTATGCGGAACGAGCGGCGGAAAATCTCCCATTCCCTCTTTTGATGGTGGTGATAGCAGTTCCCCTGCATGTTTCTCATATAAATCGTCTGCGTTCTCCAGCTTTGTTCTGTGTATGTTCAGCTCATTTGGCATATAGCACACAAATGACGTTCTGCCGCCTTTTACATAGTCAAATCGAGCCAGTCCGCCAAAATAAAGCGTTTGAGCTTCATTTAATTGGAACGTTCTCGGTTTTAATTCTTTTTTCGGCGTTAAAATTTTCAAGTCATTTTTGCTGACATAGTGCGCCATCTGATGGCGGTTGATAATGCCCGGCGTATCGAATAAAGCTGATCCATCATCAAGCGGAATTTCGATAGCATCAAGTGTTGTACCTGGATATTGGGATGTGGTGATCACATTCTCTTCACCAGATACTTCTTTGATGATTCGATTAATAAATGTGGATTTTCCAACATTCGTACATCCGACGACATAGACATTTCTTCCCTCACGGTAATGATCAATCGCTTCCATCACCTCAGGTACACCCTGACCTCTGCTTGCACTGATTAAGAAAACATCGATAGGGTTCAATCCATTTTCTTTTGCTTCCCGTTTCATCCAATGAATGAGACGATCTTTTTTCACGGATTTCGGTAAAATATCTACTTTGTTGCCAACGAGTAAAATCGGATTACCACCGACAATACGGTTCAGTCCATTGATCCAGCTTCCGTTAAAATCAAAAATATCAACGACCTTTACAATCAGAGAATCTGTCTCTCCAATGCTATGCAAAATATTTAAAAAGTCGTCTTCTGTTAAAGAAACATCCTGTATTTCATTGTAGTTCTTTAACCTAAAACAGCGCTGACAGATCACATCTTCTTTCAATAGAGATGCTGCCGGCGCATATCCTAATTGATCTTTATCTTCCGTCTGAATGGCTACACCGCAGCCAATACAAACAACTTTTTCCATTATTACTCTTCCTCCCACTGAATGTGGCCCTTGCGCTTTAAGGCTCCTAAAATTCTGCGCTCAATCTGCCTGTTAAACTTCGTGAAAAATCCGTCCGAGGCAGCAACAGGAACGACCAAAATTGTATGGAAGCCATGGCGATTTCCGCCTAGAACATCTGTCATGAGCTGATCCCCAATGACCACTACATCTTCTTTTTTCAATTGCATGTCAGCAACTGCCTTATTAAACGCTCTTCCCATGGGCTTTTTCGCTTTATAAATAAACGGGATATGAACTGGTTCAGAAAAAAGCTTGACCCTTTTTTCATTATTGTTCGATACAATCGTCACTTGTATCCCGTGATCCTTCATTTCTTGAAACCATTCAATTAAGCGGGGTGTCGCACTTGGACGGTCCCATTCTACTAGTGTGTTATCTAAATCGGTAATAATTCCTTTTACATTTCGTTCTTTTAGTTTTTGCGGTGAAATGTGGAAAATACTTTTCACAAATTCATCCGGTAAGAAATACTTCTTTAGCACAATTTGCACCCTTTCTTCCATTGGTTTTTCAGCGATTGTGTCGAATCAAATCACAATTTGTCTGTCTATCGAATGCAATGAAAAAGTTTTCGACATATGATGAGAACCTTCAACAGGTGTGGATAATTTTACACACATTATCCACCTATATTCCATCACGCTTTCATTCAATTATAAACACTCTACCCACAAGTTATCCACTTCACCATGTGGATAACAGAACGATTGTTCTTGTTTCCCATTCATGGTAGATTAAAGGTACTTCAGAGACATTCGATCAACCTATGATGATATGTCTTTTCCTCAAGTTTTATGCCAACTTTTTCAGGGGAGGTGTTTTTCCCATCATATGGGTTTCTAGTATGAAAAAGCTGTCAGATGATTTACTTATAGAATCGTATTATAAAGCAAATGAAATGAATTTAAATCGCGACTTCATTGAATTAATTGAGACAGAAATGAAAAGACGTTCGCTCGGGCATATGCTCTCTGTTTCCTCTTAATTCCATATCATAGGAACCATGCCTCCCGAGCACTCTCCTTTTTTAAACTCAGGTGACTGATATTATATCACTTGCGCTATAGGCTTACTACTATTTTCCGTAAAAAACACCCCTTCATCAAAGAAGAGGTGTCTTATTTGCAAGGCTGTTCATTCCAAAACCATAACCCTCCGCCTACGACTAAAATGACTACAAGGAACACAACAAGAAAAGCGTAACCGATTCCTGCTCCTTGAGCTGGATAAGGCGAACACGCAGGGTAAGGATAAGGGCATCCCCACATATCAGTTACCTCCTTCTAAGAAGATATACTGTTAGACTATGCTGGCCGGATGGTCTTGTTTAGGCAGATAGCCATCATTTAGAAATGTTTGATGACATCACGCTCTTTAATTTCGTTATAAATAATTCTCGCCCCTTTTGGCGTCATATGATTGCCAGAAGGGTCGATCAAACCTGATTGAATCAGCGCATTGTCACTATCTTCACCAGCTTCTCGGATGAACGCTTTCCAGTTGTCGATAAGAGGTACTTGCTTGTCCTTGGCTATTTCTCTCGTGATGTCATTATAAGAATTTTGCCAAGCTCTTGCCCCGCCCCTCTCAGCAAAATACGAGGACTTATATCTAGAGTAATAATACAAGCCCTTTTTACCACCTTCTACAACAGGAACGCACGTCATGAGAATCGGGGTAATGCCTGCTTTTCTACTTTCAGAAATGAAGTAGTATACATTTTCTTTAAAACGTTTTTTCGTCACTCTGGGATGTTTCCCGTCTAAAATCGCCGCATCATTCGTACCGAACATGATGAGGACGTAGGTTGGTTTCTTCTTTAAAATATCCTGCTCAAAGCGAAGCTTCGCGTCTTCAGTCGTCTGCCCGCCAATGCCTGCATTCTTTACTTGAATTTGGCCGCGCTCGACGTTTTTCATGAGATTTACCCATTTTTCAGATGTTGGATAATCTCGAAAGTCCCAGTTTGATCCTCTTGTATTACTGTCGCCAAATGCAATGACACTTTCTTGAACTGGCTTTGAGCACCCAGTAGCGACACAAAGTAGGATGAAAAGGACAACATATTTCTTCACAACATTCACCTCCAAAAGCCCTCTTCATATAGTAAACGACAAGACTTTTGGTTTCAATGAATGACTGTTTTTGACGAATACTTCCTATTGCAGTTGAACAGGCACATACACTTTGTTATGGTGAAGCAATTCGCTCACTTTGACAAATTCATAGCCTCGATCCTTTAATTCAGGAATCACTTGTTTCAGTGCTGCTACCGTTTGCTTCCGATTTCCTCCGCCATCATGTAAAAGGATGATATCGCCGCCCTGAATATTCCCAATAATCCGGCTCGCAATTTTGCGTGCACCTGGTCTTGACCAATCTTTCGGATCTTGCGTAAATGACCACATGACCACATCATATCCTTGCTTTGACAAAATGCGGAATGATTTCATCGTTAGGCGGCCGCCAGGAGGGCGAAATAATAAGGGCGCACCAGGCTGAAGTGAAGCGATATGAACCGCTGATTCTTTTAGCTCCTGCTTAATCTCCTTTGATGACAACAGGTCAAAGTACGTATGATTCATCGTGTGATTGCCAAGCTCATTTCCCTCGTCTACGATTCGTTCTGCAATTTCAGGGTATGTATGAATCCGGCTCCCTACAACAAAAAAGCTGGCATTCACTTGATGCTCCTTCAGCACATCCAATACTTGATTCGTGAAAACTGGATGAGGCCCATCATCAAAGGTTAGCGCAATCTTTTTCCGTTCCTCTCTCATGTCCCAAAAGGCTCGTCCTGTTTTTTCTAGATCGATTCTTTTTAATGTCCGTGCCTCTATTTTATTAGGAACAAAAGCGCATAATACCAATATACACATCAAGATATGTAGCCCTTTCATCAGACCGCCTCCACAGAACATCCTTACAGATTAAATTGCCCGCTTTTGGATGAATTCATTCAAGGTTCGTGATCGTCTCTGCTTCTTTTTTACACAAAAAAAGCCGGCCCATCCGGCCCGCTTTTTGTTTCACGTTTGGTTTCTCTCTTCAACTGTCGAACGTTGCTTAGAATTCATACAGACACTCTCCTTCTTGGATTTGATTTTGAGCCCATAATAATTTCCGATAATACTGGTTGGACTTCTGGTATTGTTGAGAGGCTTCTAAGGCTGTCGCAATTTCTAGTGAGATATCCTCTATATAAGAGTATAGGCTAAGTTTTTCCAAATAATCAATGGTTTTTTGCAGTTGTTCTTCATTTATTTCCTGAACATATAAAGCATCCAGATACTCAAACATATGACAGAATAGCTGGTCTTCATGCTTCTTTGCAGCTAATTTTCCATCTTCTAAGATGCGGAGTGCATTCGTTTGTTCATTTTGTCTAAAAAGCAGCTTCGCCAGCGTATAGAGCGTATGCGGAAGCGTGGGAAGCTGCTCTTTCCGGGCAAGATCAGCTGATTCAGTTAAATAACGTTCTGCTTCCTCAAGGTAGCCCAGCTCCCCGTAACATTTTCCTACATTATAAAGCGCTGAACTGTATATCCGCGGGTGATCAATCTGAGAGGCGAGCTGTTTGGCCTTTTTTAAATGAGGCAGCGCCCGGTCTTTCCGTTTTAAATCTTGATAGTTCCCTGAGATGACAAATAGGCACTGAATGATGCGAATCGAATAGGCATCATGCTGATCGTATATTTCTAGCGCCTTTAAAATATGATGCATCGAGACATGCGTTTGCTTCATAATATAGTAAGCTTCTGCTACTTTAAAATGAAACTCAGCTTGCTCAATATCATCGAATACCATGGACAGCTGTTTTTCGGCCACTCGATAATATTTGACGGCTTCTAAATATTCTTTTTGACTAAACTCATGCATGCCACGAAAAAATGCATGGTAATAATGCAGCATATCAGATAACTCATGATTGGAGTTTTCGATTTTATCGACAAGATTAGATACTGAGAAAGGTTGATATTTTGAAGGGTGTATATAGTCAAGCATGATTTGGTGCCGAAAACACATGAGCTGATAATAAATCAGTAAATGCTGGTCCTCTTCCATCCGTTCAATTTCCGCTTCTACTTCTGCTTTCAGGATTTCCGCATCTGGAACACTGAACTGCCGTATCATTCGATACCATTCATTAATTTTCATACCTACATGTGAAGATAGAACCTTCCCCATGTTCCGAAAAAACCCCTTCCTTTTCGGTCTAATATTACATATTTTAGCACGCTTCTTGACCGCCAAGCACCGCAAAGAAACCGCAAACATATGAGATTGACAGTAAAAAGAGACGAACAGAATGACGATTTATATGAAAAAGATGATTTTTTCATCGTACAGACACAGACAATCCCTCCTTCACATACATTTGAGGATATAGGCAGCGGCCTAAACATGGTGGAGGTGAAAATCGTGGCAGGAGTATTTACAGCGATGGGATTGATGGTCAAAGAATTGGTGTTCTTAGTATCCTATGTCAAAAACAATGCCTTTCCACAGCCCCTTTCGGGAGATGATGAAAAAAAATACTTAGCCCTTATGGCACAGGGCGATGAACACGCAAGAAATATGCTGATTGAACATAACCTTCGGCTCGTCGCCCATATTGTCAAGAAATTTGAAAATACCGGGGAAGACGCTGAAGACCTCATCTCCATCGGGACGATCGGACTCATTAAAGCCATCGAAAGCTATTCCTCTGGCAAAGGAACAAAGCTGGCAACGTATGCAGCGCGGTGTATTGAGAACGAAATTCTCATGCATTTACGAGCACTCAAAAAGACAAAAAAGGATGTCTCCTTGCATGACCCCATCGGTCAGGATAAAGAAGGCAATGAAATATCTTTAATTGATGTCTTAAAATCCGAAAATGAAGATGTGATTGATACCATTCAGCTCAATATGGAGCTTGAAAAAGTAAAGGAGTATATCGACATTCTCGACGGCCGAGAAAAAGAAGTGATCGTCGGACGGTTCGGCCTTGATTTAAAGAAAGAAAAAACGCAGCGAGAAATAGCCAAGGAGCTTGGGATTTCTCGGAGTTATGTGTCCCGGATTGAGAAGCGAGCGCTAATGAAGATGTTTCATGAGTTTTACCGTGCGGAGAAGGAGAAACGGAAGCGAGATAAGGGGAAGTGAAAACAAACTTTTCCCAACTTCTATAAAAAAACAGACCTTGTTGGGTCTGTTTCAGCTTGTAGACAAAGTCTACAAGCTTTTTTGTATAATAAGGGTAATAACACAAGTCTGTGGGGGATGAACATGTTATCCAAACGTGAAGAAGAAAGACGAAACCAATTAGAAGTAGTGGCTTTAGATGAATTAGTGCCTCAAGATCATCTTGTACGGAAAATAGATCAAGCAATCGATTTTGACTTCATTTATGATCTTGTCAAAGATCATTATAGTTCCGACAATGGTAGACCAAGTGTTGATCCTGTTGTTCTCATTAAGATGGTCTTAATCCAATATCTATTTGGTATTCGCTCTATGCGTCAAACCATTAAAGAAATTGAAACTAACGTGGCTTATCGTTGGTTTATTGGATATGGGTTTTCGGAGAAAATCCCGCACTTTTCTACCTTCGGTAAAAACTACGTGAGACGCTTCCACGATACAGATTTATTTGAACAAATTTTTTATCGAATCTTAAGAGAAGCGATGAAAAAAGGGTTTGTTGACCCTTCAATTGCCTTCATTGATTCCACTCATGTCAAGGCGAATGCCAATAAGAAGAAACTTGAAAAGAAAGTCGTTCGAGTAGAGACGAGAAGTTATCAAAATCAGCTCCATGAGGAGATCAATATTGATCGTGAAGAACATGGAAAAAAGCCCTTACCCCTACAGAATAAAGAAGAAACAAAAGAAGTTAAAGTTAGCACGACTGACCCAGAAAGTGGCTACTATGTAAAGGATGAACGTGAAAAGTCATTTGCTTATTCATTTCATACAGCTTGTGATTCAAAAGGATTTATTTTAGGCTCGTTGGTCACAGGCGGAAATGTTCATGATAGTCGTATGTTGGATTCACTCGTATCAGAGGTATCAGAGAAAGTCGGAAAACCAAATGTAGTCGCAGTAGATGCGGGATATAAAACACCTTATCTCGCTAAGTTTTTAATGGATCAAGAGATAAGACCTGTCATGCCTTACACTCGTCCAAGAACAAAAGCTGGTTATTTGAAAAAGAGTGAATACGTATATGATGCATATTTTGATTGTTACATTTGCCCCAACGGGCAAATTCTCTCTTATCGTACAACGACTAGAGAAGGCTATAAGCAATATGCGTCTGATTCAGAGATATGTAAGTCCTGCTCATATTTAGATAAATGTACACAAAGTCAAAATCACACCAAACAAATTCATCGGCATATTTGGCAGGACTATCTAGATGAAGCAGACCATCTGAGACTGACACAAATGAATAAAGACATTTATGCAAAACGGAAAGAAACAATAGAACGCGTTTTTGCGGATGCAAAAGAAAAGCATGGTATGCGTTGGACGAAACTTCGTGGACTCAAAAAAGTTTCAATGCAGGCGATGCTTACTTTCGCTGCCATGAATCTCAAAAAGCTAGCAAACTGGACATGGAAAGGACCATGTCCAGCGTAAAACACATGATGTTTTTATCAAAAAAATGTGAAAACCCCACTTTTACTTGAAGTAAAGGTGGGGTTTGTCTACGGTCTGAAACAGACCTTGTTGGGTCTGTTTTTATTTTATCATCATCATTTAGCTCACATATACAAAAGAAAGCTATGTCATGTTTTATCCTCATTTATTTCACCATGATGTTTTCTTTTAAAAAACGTTCAAAAAGCTTATGACCTTCCTCCTCAATTAGATCATCTTCAATCAGATATTCTCCAATCAATAGCCCTAGATCATCCCACTGCTCATATTCCTTCAAAAGCGTTATACCATCACTTTTTTGATCAAAAAACAATAGCCATCTTCCTGTCTCTAAACTCTTAAAAAACACGCCTTCATAATCAAAGCCATATTCATAATACCCTACATGTAAATGCATAGTATCATCTAAACTATGTAATTTTTCTTCTGTACTCAACTTCATCTTGCGCTCCTAACTTTTCATATCCTTCTGAAAATCAATATTCCTCAACTCAACCCATTCAACAAGGTCAGCAACTGTTTTTGTCGTCAAAAAATGGTGAACGATTTGATACGCTTGATTACGGTCGACATAGCTACACGACGGCACATACAATGGGGCTCCTGCGACAAAATGCTCGATCGTTTCAATTTTCTCTTCCTTTTTAAAAGGGACCAAAAAATTCGGATACCTCATGATCAAGAACCCATACGGTTCAGTATAAAAGAAAACTAGACTTTCACTTTCCCAACCTTCCTCTATCTCAATGGAAGATTCCCCGTTTCCTTGTTTCCAATACTCTTCGCCCGGATTTTCGACTGGAGCGCCTGTGGGACCGTAGTACAAAAACATCCATATCTCTCCTTCATACCTATATCAATTTGGATTTAACCAATTGTTCTATTTCCATCAAAATCATAAAAAGCTTGTGTTTGTTGGTTTAATTTTAGCATGTGATATAGTTTTGGATTTAGCTTTTGAAAGGTTTGAGAGCTGACCCATTTTACTTCTTCAATATCATGGTCTGGATCTAGAATGTTCAGCTGGACGCCAATGATTTCAGCAAAGAAGGCCATCATAAGCCCATGATACTTTTAATGCCTCACTCTCACCTCATGGATCCCAACAGCAATAATGAAAACCAAACCTTATATATTTAAATACTCAAAAAATGGATGTACCTTTGCCTCAAATATCCTACCCTTTCAGTCATAATTTAGAGGCAACTTAACTTCAATTAATTAAAATTTTTAGATAAATAAAATGAAGATTTGAGAAAAACATAATCAATATTGCGCTATAAATCTACATCCTATATGCACTTGAATTAAAGAAAAGAGATTGGGATAACTTGAAGATGTGGACCCGATTGTGTAACTAAATTTATGGAAATATTTCATGTCAATTATACAGGGAGAAAAAAATGAGAAAGGTTTGGAGGAAAGCATTGAAAAAACAAAAAAGTTTTAATCTATTAATAAGTTTTCAGTGAAATTAAATCGAAAATTTAGATAATAAAAAGGGGCAAAAGCCCCCTCTATTACCCATATTTAGAATACCATTTTAAAAGCAAAGAATATAACTAATGTAGCAAATATTTGACTTCCAATAAATATTACATACCCTTTCCGCACTTGTTTATGTTGCAGAAATTCATTTCGCTTTTGAAAATCAAATTGTTTTTTTTCTTCAAAATATTTAATTAAAAGATATTCTGACGCAAAACATGTGAAATTTGCAAGAAACAGAAAAATAATAGTTAAATACACCCCATTATCTTCACCACTGAATGCACGGGAAAATAATATAATAGTTATACCTAAAAAAATATAAGAAAAATAAAACTTCTTAAGATAATTCATTATATCCAATCCCTTTTTAAATTTTAATATTATTTACAAAGCGTGCTTCCTAAATAATATGCAGTAGATATGATAAACGGAATAGAAGCAGAAAGTCCACCTGTAATTCCTAGAGCAAGAGCAGCAGCAGTATATGAGCCTGCATGAATTAATCCAATAGCCCCTAATACATTACTGCATGAAATAGCACCTTTAACACTAATTTCGCTATTTGTATCTTTATTTAATAAACTAGAAAGTTCATTAGATACATTCTTAGTGAACTCTGATAATTTTTTATCATCATTAATTAATTCATTGAAATTTTCAACATAAGACACTAATTGAGAAGAAGTCATCGGATAATCTAAATTAGCAAGTTCTTTGTCTAAAGTCTTCTTCTTTAAAACTCTTATAATTTTATATCCATTCTTATCAGTATAAGTATCTAGGTGTTTAATAATTACTTCTGCAGCTTTGAAATCTTTTTCTTCCCAAAGTTCATTTACTGTCTTTGTTGAAGTATTTTTCGCTTCTAGTGAACTAGAAAAAACACTAAACATAATAAACAAACTCAAAGAAATAAGTAAAAACTTTTTAAACACTGAAAACACTCCCATATTTTGTATTTTTTTATATATAATTACAATTTAACATATCTTATAATGAAATTACAACACAAAATTTAGAAGTGTTTTCTAAAGTAAAAAAAGTAAGAATAAATAAATCTTTAAAATTTACTTATACAAGTATATTTTATTTCAAAAAGAGTTCTAATTGATAGAAACTTTTGAACTAAATATAATTAAGCACAAAATCATACATAGCTAATAAACATCAAAATGCTAATTTTTTCCAAATTAATCAGTTTTTGTGCTTCCTTCCACTGCTCAAGCTCTGACACTGTCAATAATTGATATCCTTGTTTGGTTAATTCCTTGATAATCGTGACAGCTGCGTTTGCCGAGGTGTCATAGATGTCGTGCATTAAGACGGTTTCTCCGCTGGACGCATGTGTGAGGATGTAGTTGGCGACGTATTGGCTGTTGCGATATTTCCAGTCTTCAGGATCAACGTCCCAAAGTGTGACTTTCATGTTGACAGCCTCGTTGATTTGCTCGTTTGTTCCACCATATGGCGGT
This sequence comes from Bacillus pumilus, assembly GCF_003431975.1. Classification (GTDB taxonomy): domain Bacteria; phylum Bacillota; class Bacilli; order Bacillales; family Bacillaceae; genus Bacillus; species Bacillus pumilus_N. The sequence continues at coordinate 2,474,106 of NZ_CP027116.1, forward strand.
CTAAAGTGAGTCGGTGTGAAACCACCCGCTTTTTCAATAATTTGCTGTGTCTCTTCTACTTGTTTGATGGCTTGTTTTAATGGCAGTCTTGTGAGTAAAGGGTGGCTATAGGAATGATTTCCGATTTCATTTCCACCCTTTCTGATTTCACTTAGCATATCTGGATAATACTGAACCCTGCTGCCTAATACAAAAAACGTTGCATGTCCTTTGTTTTCTTTTAAGGCTCTTAAAATTTTTGAAGTCGTTGATGGATTTGGTCCATCATCAAATGTTAGGGCAATGGCTTTTTGGTTTGGGTTGAATGCTGCCTGTTTTGGCAGTTTTACGATTTTTCTTTTTGGGATTGGTTCTTTTTTCTCGTTTTTGTTTTTTTCTTTATTGATATATTCTGGTTTTAACATTCCTTTAAGGAGGGTTTTCTTAATCGCCAATAGTTGTGGACCTTGCTCGTCTGGTGCAATTTGCCCTGCTGGAAAATAGAATTCAATAAAACGATCCTTGATAGAAAAATACTGATAATGTTTTGCAGCTGGTGACGTTCCTTGTTTGAGTAATTGCTCGTTTTCAGCAAGAGAGCGATCTTTTTTTAACTCTTGAAATGTCATACGAGACAGTTTTTGCAGATCTTCTTTCTTTGATAAAAATAAATCATCTATTGATAAAAAGTGCTGTTTCTTGTAATCAAAGTTGAACATCTTCGTTTGATGTGCGCCTTTTACTCCGCCTTTCAATTCATATGTATTGAATTTGATCGCAACGGTTTGCTTGGCATAATGGACAATCTCGTAATCTATATTTAATTCATAACGATTCTCTTCATTGACATCGCTCGCTTCGCTAAATGATGTTTTGAATTTGTCTAGCGCTGTTTCTGCAAATCTTTTCATCTCTTGATCTAGCTTCGCTTGATGAAAAAGCGGATAGTTGACAGCATATTTCATGTATCTCCCGTCATTCACGAGAGTCACAATTTCCACTTCTTTATAGCTCGCATCTGGTTCTATTTTCTTCTTCTCCGTCCCGCTTGCCTGCTGATTATGATAAAACGCAGCAATCCCGATGATGATCGCAAGACCGCATAGAACAAGACTGACTTTCCATTTGATTGACACAATGATTCTCCTCTCGTGATGCCGTCATGCCTGAATGACGTGTGTGTTTGTAGGATAGACTTTGCACGACCCCTTTTTAGTTTTTAAATGACACAATCGTCACATTTTCGACACATTTTGGAGAGGAATAAAAAAAGGGCTTGATTTCTCAGCCCTATGATTATTTTTGCATATATAATTGAAATAATTTCGTTTCTTCATCAATTGAGCTCGCCCGATCAAAAGCCGCTCTGACCGTTTTTGTATTGTTCAAGCGTTCATAAAGCATCGTCAATACAAAGATAAACGCCGCATTTCCATCAATGTAATCATCCGGCGCTGTATAGGATATGGCTCCTGCTGCTAAGAAGGCATTTGCAAGGTTTTTCTCTCCTAGTGTGCAGCCTGTAGAAATGACATGAACCCCTTTTAATGAAGCATATTGCTTGATTTCATCCGCTCCGAAAGCAGCACCTCTAGGCTCCCCATCTTCGTATACATCTTCTCCTAATTCCGGCATGAGAAAGGCTCCTTCTTCCCCGTGAAACGATAGAAGAATGTAGTCTATTTCTCCTCGATTTTTTCCAGATAACACATGTATCAGGTCATTTGGTCTTCCAATCCATTGCATATCGACTTTCACGCCGAAGTTTTCAAGTGCTGCACGCAGCGCAAAAGCTTCCAGCTCACTATTTGGTCCTGCTGCTAAAATGATGCGCATGGTCTGTTGATCCACTTTTATCTCCTCCAGACTAAGTTAAAAATAAAACCATTTTTTCCTCATCTGCATATGTATCATCAGGCCATTTGAGTGCTTTTTCTTCAAGCGCGTACGACTCAAATCCAACAGAGCGATACAGACGTTTGGCTGAGTGATTGGTCGTCACCACTGATAAATACATTTGCTCGATGTCCTGTCGTTCTCGTACGAAGGAAAGAGATTCCTCCATTAAGGCCTTGCCTACTCCTTTTCCGCGGGCACCCGCTGTAACATACATCGCTACTACATTCGCTCGGTGCTTTAATTTCTGTAAGTTTTCTTGGATGAGCGTGACCATGCCCACAAGCTTCCCTTGATCAAAGGCGCCAAAAGTCCACATAAATTGTACAGAAGAGAAACGAGCTGCGTATTTTTCTATTGTACCGATTTGCTCTTCTTCATAACTCATCGCAAAGCCCTCTGGATGTAATTGTAGTGCTTCTAGTCTTAATGCTGCATATTCTTCAGCGTCATCTGGTGTTAACAATCGAATATTCAGAACAGCGCCCCCAATAGAATCATTGATACTTCCAATTTTATCTTGAAAGGAGTTTTTGATCAAAATTTTTCTCCAAAAAATAAAAAGGCATCCCATAAAAGGATGCCCCCTCCATTACCACTTACAGCGTTTCACTGGACGGCAGCAAGGGTTTTTGATATCACTGCCGCAATCGTATTCTTTTACGATATACTCGTTATGAGTCGACTCAGTGACAGGATAGTAGTTTTCAATTCTTTTGATGTTTTTATTGACGTTTGTGATATGGGTTGGGTGAATTTTTCTGATAGTTTGTTCATTTGTTGTTGTGTTGACAATTTGACGTGTGGGGAAAACAACCGTTTCATCTCCTCCTTGGTTTCCTCTGCGAGGCCCAAAGAAAAAATCATCTAATCGATTCCGGCTCATCTCAACACCCCTTCAATTTGTCTTTCACTTACACTCTATCGTATGTAAGAGACGCCATTCGTGATTAGATGCTTGTCTATTTTTTGAAAATTCCGCTATTCATTTCGTTTTCTCTTTCTTTACAAAAGGACAATTTTAACATATTATACAAATGATATATTGTAGTAGAAGAAATGGTGTGCCCATACCCTCCCTACTCATCATTAAACACGAGGTGAACGATATGATCAATACGACACAACCAATCGAACGAAACAAGCTAGACATTGCACTTGAACTGACTCAAATGCATTTGAATCGATATGAAACGAATCATCCTGATCAGTTGAGTGAGGTTTATGCGCAATATTATGCACTGCTTGAAGTGCTGGATTTATCTTCTTATGATCAATTGATTGATTTATTGCCCGCTCAATTAAAACAGACGCTTGAGTAAAAAACCCTCTATCCACATGGGATAGAGGGTTTTCTTTATACACGTGCTGCCATATCGGTTTCGATTTGCTCTAGGCTTCTTCCTTTTGTTTCGACTAGTACAAAGCGGGTGAACAATAATCCGATTAAGCAAATGACTCCAAATGAGGAGAAAATGACGCCAAAGCTGAATTTGTCTGCCAAGATAGGGAACACGAGTCCAACGGCTAACGATCCCGTCCAGTTAAAGGCTGATGAAATACCTGCCCCGATCCCTCTGACAGAAAGCGGGAAGATTTCGCCGATGATAATCCATGTGATCGGTGCCCATGAGAAAGCGTAGCACAGTATAAAGCAGCAAAGGGAAATCAATGTCACCCAGTTTAAAATTCCTTGACTAACGCCAAGCGCACCTAGTATGGCGGGGGCAAAGAAAGACAGGGCCATGCCAGATCCTCCTACAGTGAGAATCGTCCGGCGATCGAATCGGTCGACAAACTGTAAAAAGATCACGGTGGTGACGACAAAAATAACACCGACAATGACTGTAAAACCTGCGGCGACCTGCGGCGCAAGGCCTACATTCCGAGCAATACTCGTTGCATAGTACACAATGGAGTTAGCGCCTTGAATTTGCTGAAGGGTCGCCATCCCAACCCCGATAAAAAGAGCCATTCTGAATTTCTTTTGAAACAATTCACGAATACCAGAGCGTTCTTCTTTCGCAACCTCTAAAATTTCTTGCATTTCTGCTTCGATTTCTTCACGGGAAGACCGTAGTGATCCTAATACCTCCCGTGCTTTATGTGCCATGCCGTGTTTAATTAAATATCTCGGAGATTCAGGGAGCCTCAGCATACCAATATAAAGCACGATGGCAAATAAAGCAGCACTACCGAGCATCCAGCGCCAGCTGTCTGGAATAGGTTCAAACACAAACGCGACAATATAGCTGAGCAATAGTCCGCTCACAATCATGAGCTGATTGAGACCAGACAATTTCCCGCGGATTTTAGCCGGAGCAATTTCAGACATGTAGGCTGGTACTAAAGATGAGGCTGTTCCTACAGCTGTTCCTAAAAAGATACGTGCAATGGTTAATGAAATCTCTTCTGGTGCAATGGCTGAGCCGATCGCTCCGACAAAAAAGATAACGGATGAGACCAAAATGAGCTTTCTACGGCCAAATTTATCCCCTAAGAGACCGCTTAAAATAGAGCCAATAATCGCCCCGCCCATTAATGATGAGACGACAATTCCAAGCCATAATGGACTGAGCTGAAATTCTTCCTGAATATGTCCTTCTGCCCCTGCTATAATACCAATGTCGTATCCGAATAAGATGCCTGCAAAAGACCCGAAAAAGAAGATAAACTTACTTGACACTTTTTTCTCCAAGTGGATGACCCCCTCACTTAATTAACCGCTTTCATTTCATCCCGTGCTTCTACTGTAAACAGTAGAAGACCTTTCACCCTTCTATAAAACCACATATTCTGCATTGACAAGCTTTGCAAAGTGAACAAGTTGATCAACCGTTAAATTGAGGGATACGACTGTATGATGACCCCCGCCTTGCTTAATCCACGCTTTGACTCCGTCCTGGAAATTCGGTTTGATTTTCCAGAGCACACGTGCCACCGGTAAATGCGGTGCTTCTTCCTCTGGCTCAAAGGCTTCGACTTCTTGTATGAGCCATTTGAAATGGGTTCCAAAATCAGCAATGGAAACAACAACACCTTCGCCTGCTTTTCCATCAAATACAAGACGCGCTGGATCTTCCCTGTTTCCGATACCAAGCGGAGATACGACAATGACAGGTTTCGTATGGGCGAGCGCCGGATCTACTTCTAACATATGAGATTGCAGCACCGCTTCCTGTCCAGAGGTCATTTCATACGTGTAGTCCTCCATAAAACCAGTGGATTGATGATGACTCATCACCTTTAATAGGCGATCCAGTGCAGCAGTTTTCCAATCTCCTTCCCCAGCAAAGCCATATCCCTTTGCCATCAGCCGCTGTACCGCAAGTCCTGGCAGCTGCTTCATTCCATGTAAATCTTCAAAATTTGTCGTAAAAGCATTGTAGCCGCCTTCATCTAAAAAGCGTTTGATAGCGATCTCATATCGAGCTTGCTCCTTGACACTTTTCTCCCATTCTTCAACAGAATACGTTCCATAATCCACATCATATTGCGTTAAATACTCCGCAAATAATGCATCTACCTCTACTTCTTCTACTGCATTTACATATTCGACAAGATCGCCTATGCCAAAGTAATCAACCGTCCACCCTAGTTGAATCTGGGCTTCGATTTTATCGCCTTCTGTTACAGCTACGTGGCGCATGTTGTCACCAAACCTAGCCACTTTAATCTGAAAGCTCTCTTGATAGGCAGCCGCCACGTCCATCCAATCGGCAATTTGCTGCTGCACGTCCGGCTTAGACCAATGGCCGGCGACAATTTGATTTTGTTTATTTAAGCGCGCATTGATATAGCCATATTCTCTGTCTCCATGTGCAGATTGGTGAAGATTCATATAGTCCATGTCGATTGTGTCCCACGGAATTTTTTCATAATATTGTGTGACAAGATGCAAAAGAGGCTTTTGCAAAAGATCGGTCCCGCGTATCCACATTTTGGCCGGTGAGAATGTATGCATCCACGTCATCACGCCGACAACCTCATCGCGATAATTGACCTCTTTCATCAGCTTTGTGATTTGATCCGCGCTGACAGCCAGCTCCTGAAGAATCACTGGGTAAGGAAGTAAACCACTCTCATTTAAGGCATCCGTCATCTTTTGTGCATCTGCTTTTACTTTCTGCAGTGCTTCATCTCCATATAAATGCTGCGATCCGACAATAAACCAGCATTCTTTATGTTGACTCGTTAACATAGAAATCCCTCTTTTCTTTATCTTGAAGGTTTTTGACCGTAATACGCATGTTCTCCGTGTTTTCTTAAGTAATGTTTATCTAAAATCCGCTGCGGAAGAGGCTCCGCATATTCGTTTAATTGCTTTGCAAACAAATTCATTTTGGCAACTTCATCTAAAATGACACTGTTTGTGACCGCACTTTTTGCATCTTTCCCCCACGTAAATGGACCGTGACCTTGTAGTAAAACACCCGGTACTGCCATCACATCTAGGTTTCTTTTTTCAAACGTTTCAATGATCAGCCGGCCTGTTTCTACTTCATAGCCGCGATTGACTTCTTCTTCTGTCAGAAATCGAGCACACGGAACAGCGCCGTAAAATGTATCGGCATGCGTTGTGCCCATTGCCGGTAAATCTAGACCTGCCTGCGCCCAAACAGTTGCCCACATGGAATGACTATGTGAAATACCGCCAATTTCCTCAAAGTGTTTGTAAAGAACCGCATGTGTTGCTGTATCTGATGAAGGGCTGAATTCCCCTTCTACCACCTCGCCGTCAAAGTTGACCACAACCATGTCTTTTGCTGATAATTGGTCGTACGCTATGCCGCTCGGCTTAATAACAAAATGGCCGCTGTCACGATCACACGCACTGACATTACCCCATGTAAATTTTACAAGTCCGTATTTTGGCAGATCTAAATTCGCTTGATATACTTCTTCTTTTAAGCGCTCTAGCATACGGTCATCACTCCTTTCTTTGGCATCAGATGCGCTACTGCCGATTCTTCAATCTGAAGTCCCTCTTGATAGCGCTTTAAAAATTCATCAAAGCCTTTGACATCGAGCGGGTCGGGTTCCATAAGCTCTTCTGATGTATGGGCAAACACTTGATGAATAAGGAATTCAGCCAATGTTTGTTTTTGATGGTGAACCATATATGAAGCAAGGACAGCCATTCCAAACGCACCGCCTTCTCCCGCAGTGGAAACGACTGATACAGGTGTATTAAGCGCTGCTGCGACCATTTTTTGACCAACGAGCGGCGTTTTAAATAACCCGCCATGTGCTAATAAACGATCAATCACAACCTGTTCTTGTTCTTTTAAGCGATCCATCCCTATTTTCATTGCACCAAAAGCAGAGAACAAGTGGGTACGCATGAAATTAGCCAGATTAAAGCGGCTTTCAGGAGATCTGACAAAAAGAGGCCTTCCTTCTGGCAGTCCTGTAATATTTTCACCAGAATAATATCCATAGCTTAAGAGCCCACCGCCATCTGGATCTGCTTCTAAAGCCTGCTGCAATAAGGCTTCGTAAACCCTTTCTGAAGCCACTTGCATACCTAGTGCTTCGAAGGCCTCTCTGAATATATTCATCCAAGCATTTAAGTCACTTGTACAGTTGTTCGCATGTACCATTGCGACTGGCAGGCCGTCCGGCGTTGTGACCATATCCACTTCTGGATACACACCTTTTAGGTCCTGCTCTAGCACAATCATGGCAAAAACAGAAGTTCCAACTGAAATGTTCCCTGTTCGTTTTTCTACACTGTTTGTTGCTACCATTCCCGTACCTGCGTCACCTTCCGGCGGGCAAAATGGGATGCCTGGCTTCAAGTGTTTGCCTTGGTCTAAAATGGCTGCTCCTGCTGCCGTTAACACGCCTGCCTCCTCGCCTGCTAAGTAGACACGCGGCAAAAGATGACGGAGCTTAAACGGGTAACCCTTTTCTGCAATCAATGCCTCAAATTGCTGGACCATCTCTTCACTGTAATCTTTCGTTTGTTCATCAATTGGAAACATCCCTGACGCATCACCAATGCCAATGGCCTGCTTTCCGGTTAACAGCCAGTGAATGTAGCCTGACAAGGTCGTCATATATTCTAAGCGGGAAAGATGTTTTTCCTCTTCTAATATGGCTTGATACAAATGGGCAATGCTCCATCTTTCTGGAATATGAAATTGGAAGACATCCGTCAGTTTTTGACTCGCCTCAATCGTCGTTGCATTCCGCCATGTGCGAAACGGGACGAGAACCTCTCCTGTATGATCACATGCCACATAGCCATGCATCATGGCTGAAACCCCAATTGAGCCAATGGTTTGAATAGTCACGCCGTACTTTTGCTCGACTTGCTCTTTCATCTCTCGGTACGCTACTTGAAGACCTGTAATGATATCAATTAAGTTGTACGTCCAAATTCCTTCTTGGAGAGAGCTTTCCCATTCGAATGCACCTTGGGAAATTGGCTGAAACGCCTCATCTATTAGAATGGCTTTAATTCGTGTTGAACCAAATTCAATACCTAAAGATGTCCGTCCTTCTTTCAAGGCTTTAGTCGTCTCTTCATGATTCAAACTGCGTTCACCCCCATGATTGATAGCGGTTTCAAATCGTTTTTTCTAGATTCATTGATTCATATGTGCACATTCACAATATAATATTTGTACGTACATATGTCAATAATAAATACAGTTGTACATACACAATACGACAAAAACCTTCCCTTTTCTAAAACTAAGATGCCAGAAAGAGGAAGCGCCTGTTTTTGATTCGACAACCATGTTAAAATATGTCCATATAATTTCTTCTCAATCCGAGTAGATGATCAACTGAGAAAGAAGTGAAACGATGAAAAAGAAGTACCAGATCATTATTGATGATATAAAAAGCAAAATACTTACAGGGGATTACCGGATCGGGGAGCGAATTCCAACTGAATCGAATCTGCAGGAGATCTATCAAGTGAGCAGGCATACAGTTCGAAAGGCGATCTTAGAATTGTCAAGCGAAGGTTTTTTACGAAGCGAAAAGGGTTCAGGCACATTTGTGACCAATCTATATCAAACAAAGCCTTCTGGACATGCGCATATGAAAACGATTGGGGTTATCACGACATACATATCCGATTACATTTTCCCTTCTATCATTCGTGGCATTGAAAGTCGATTAAACGAAGAGAACTATTCACTATTACTGGCAAGTACAAATAATGATGTGGAACAGGAGAAAAAAGCGCTGGAAATGATGCTGTCCTTTGGCGTGGACGGACTCATTGTCGAGCCGACGAAAAGCAATTTATATAACCCGAACATCTCGTACTACTTATCTTTTAAAGAACAGGATGTACCGCTCATTATGATCAATGCCTATTATGAGCAGTTAGAGGTTCCCTTTCTCTGTTTAGATGATGTGAAGTCCAGCTATTTAGCCACAAAAGAGCTGATCACCGCTGGACATCAGCAAATTGGGCTCATTTCAAAAACAGATGATTTACAGGGAAAGTACCGAATGAAAGGCTATATTCAAGCACTCGGTGAAGCCAAGCTTAATTTCCTGCCTGAGCATGTGCTCTTTTTCGATACAGAATCGAAGCAGCATTTGGGGGATGATATTAAAACTTTCTTATTAAAGCATCAGCATGAGCTGACTGCCCTTGTTTGCTATAACGATGAGGTTGGATTAGAAGTTGCCAATGTATGCAGTGACATCGGGCTGTCCATTCCAGAGGATCTCTCCATTATTGGACAGGATAATTCGTATATTGCCCAGAAAAATGCCCATGTGAAGCTGACAACACTGACCCATCCCCAGGAGCAAATGGGCCGGGATGCGGCAGACTGGATGATTAAAAAAGTGCAAGGGAAAAAGAATCTCCCTCATCAAACCTTTTATGAGCCAGAATTGGTTCCAGGTGATACGATCAAACAAATGAATGCAAGAAAAAAATGAGCCTTACCGCAGGAGGCTCATTTTTTATATGGTTAGATCTCTTCTTTAGGAGTAGGCACTGCGCATACTCCATCAGCACATGCCGCTTCAAATGAATTAGAAGCCGCTTTATCAGCTTGAGCTGCTTCCTCTGTCCAAGCTGTTTCAAGTGCGCTCAGGAACGTATCGGCTGGCTGTGCACCTGCCACTGAATATTTGTCATTGATCAAGAAAAACGGAACAGCATTGATACCAAGCTGTCTCGCTTCTTGTTCGTCTTTTCGGACATGATCGGCAAACTCTTCGCCGCCTAAAATTTGCTGTACTTCCTGCAAATCAAGACCTGCTTTTTCTGCAATATTTAAAAGGGTTTGACGATCACCAACATGTTTACCATCTGTGAAATACGCTTGAAACAGCTCTCCCATGACGAAATCGCCTTTTCCCATTTGACCAGCATATTGCGCTAATCGATGGGCATCAAAGGTGTTTGTTAACACGAGTGGATCAAATTGAAAATCGATTCCTTTCTCTTTGCCAGCCTGCTTCACCTGCTCATTCATTGCCATGGCCTGGCTGCGGCTCATCCCATATTTTTTAACGAGCATGTCATGGACATCATGATCGACCTCGACAGGTGCATGTGGATCAAGCTCAAAGCTTTTAAACTCGATTTCTACCTGTTCCTTTTGAGGGAATTGTTCAAGCGCTGTTTCTAGTTGTTTTTTTCCTATATAACAAAAAGGACAGGCGATATCTGACCAGATTTGTACTTTCATGTTCATCTTCCTTCCATGTTTACGTTTTTTCTTCAACGATGTAACAATTATAGTTACATCAAATCAGTTATGTCAAGATTCTGATCTTGATTTAATTGAAAAAGCCTCTCCTTCTAAGAAAGGAAAGGCTTTGAAAATGACTATTCTAAGTTTGCATGGTGGCCGTACATTGTATGTGTGTCGAGCTCTTTCATTTCCATTAACCGCAAAATGACCGCATCGTATGTCAGAAGAAGCGACTGCTCAAATAGTGAGCCCATTGGCTGAATGGTACGATGGCTTCCTTCCTGTTGATCCTTCGGCGCACCTGACAATAAGATGACTTCATCTGATAGATCAGCTAGAGGTGACTCAGAAGAAAGCGTGAAAGCTGCCACTTTTCCGCCAATTGCTTTGGCCTTTTTTGCAAGGACAAGCAAGGTCTCTGTTCGGCCAGATCCACTTCCGACAATCAAGAGATCCTCTTCTGTAAAGGAAGGTGTATTGGTTTCACCGATCACATAAGCCTTGACGCCAATATGCGTAAGTCTCATCGCCAACGATTTTCCCATCAAACCAGACCTGCCAGCCCCTGCCACAAAGACCTTTCTTGCAGTTAAAATGCTTGAGACAAGCCGCTCTGCTTGTTCGTCTTGAATCGCGGGCGAGTGCTCAGAAAGCTCATTCAAAATGGCTTTCACATAGTCACTGGTCTTCATGATTGTGCAATCAGCTGTTTCATTTGTGCAGCCACTTCTGCTTTATTGTCCTGGCTTGCGATACCGCCGCCGACAATAATCAAATCAGGGTTTAATTTGACGACTTCAGGTAACGTATCAAGCTTAATTCCGCCTGCAATGGCTGTTTTCGCTTGTTTGACAACTTGTTTAATGGTCATAAGATCAGCAAATGAGTTTTGTCCAACCGCTTGCAGATCATAGCCTGTGTGCACACAAATATAATCGACTCCAAGCTCATCTAGCTCTTTCGCCCGGCCAGCAATATCTTTGATGCCAATCATATCAACTAAAATTTGTTTCCCTCTTGCTTTTGCTTCCTTCACAGCTCCTTGAATGGACATATCTTCTGCCGCCGCAAGAATGGTCACGATATCCGCTCCAGCTTCAGATGCCTGCTGCACTTCATAGCCGGCAGCATCCATAATTTTCAGATCAGCGAGTACACGTAAATTTGGAAAAGCCTGTTTGACTTCTTTTACAGCACGAAGCCCTTCGTTGATCACAACAGGTGTGCCAATTTCGACCACATCAATAGATGCTTCTACTTCTTTAATCAGCTCAATCGCTTCTGGTATATTCACTAAATCTAATGCTAATTGTAATTTCATGAACGTTCACTCCCATTTTTTCATCTCATCTTCAAGAGCTCCGTGGATGGGGCTTCTTGATCGATGAAATGAGTATAACAACAGGATGGACGCAATCCAAGTACGCACTTTTTTTTTACATACTATACTTTTTCGCATATGGTTACAAAAAAGATACTGTCTTTTGACCAGTATCTCAGCGCACGGACAAACCCTTGCATACGCCCGCAGATCTGCGTTCCGGTGCTCGTCTTTCACTGCAAAGGTTCTCAGGTCTCGCTGAAAAGAAGACAAAGGACTAAAATAAAGTTATTTAGCCCTTTGTTTTGGTCGTATTTCTATTTATCATCCTTTAAAAAATTGCTGTCGAGGTATTGTTTTCCCCAATCATACATCGCCTCTAAAATCGGCATTAAGCTTTCTCCTAGTTCTGTGAGGGAATACTCAACCTTTGGCGGAACGACAGGATAAACCTCCCGATGCACAATGTGATCTTCCTCTAATTCTCTTAGCTGATTGACAAGCATTCTTTGCGTAATCCCTGGCATTAACGACTTTAGCTCACCAAACCGTTTCGTCCCTTCTCTGCCAAGGTGCCATAAAATCAGCATTTTCCACTTACCACCGATAATGTTCAGCGTCAGCTCTTTTTCGCAATTGAACACTTTATTTTCCATACGTGATGACAACAATATACACTCCTTTTATTACAAACCATTTACCCTTTATCATATACTGCGGCAAAATGGATTGCCTAGCATATGGTCTTCGTTATTGATTTTGTTTTTTGACAAAAGCCATCACAGCCTTTGTCATATCTTGCGCTTCTTTTGGCGCTCTGTCTGATCCAAACCATTTATTCAAGTCACTGTGGCTCAGCGAATGAACCCGAAACACAAACCGAGCGCCTTTATTGTGATTCAGTTTTTCTGCAAATCGGTACACCTCTGGATTTTCCCAGCCTGTAACCAAATAAACAGGCGGTGCATTCGCTTGATTCATATAAGTGACAGGTGATGCCTTTGTCCAGCTCTTCTCCTGTTTGCCGAATACTTTTTTATACGATGGGATAGCTTGTATAAATTGATTGAGGTTTAACGGCCCATCTAAAATCACGATGGAATTGATCGCTTTTGGCGACAGCCCCACACGCTTTAAGTAAGTCGAATCTGTGGCCACTAGTGCCGTCAAATGACCGCCAGCCGAGTGACCCATGACATTGATTTTTGATGAATCGATTTGATACTCATCTGCATGATCCTTCACCCATTTAATGGCGTTTGCCGTATCATCTGCCATCTGCTCATAGTTGGCATCAGGGTGAAGCCTGTAATTCATTGAAACAAACACATACCCTTGACCGGTAAAATAATCAGCCTTTGAAGCGACTCTATTCTTATCGCCGCCCGTCCAGCCGCCGCCATGGAGATAGATCATGACTGGATGCTTCTTCTTGTCTTCATCTTTGCCCTTCGGCATATACATATCGAGTGTTTGCTGTTTGTTTTGTGTGTCTGCATAATGGATATTCGTCGTCGGCTTAGGTTGGTTGAAACGGAACACAAAGAATGCGCACACCAATAAGCCAGCGATGACTGCCGCAAATAAAAGCCATTTCATGATTCGATTCAATGTGTCATTGCACCTTTCTATGTTGGGATGGGGAAGACGGAATGTCCAATAAAAACTAGAATCGTCTGTTAAGTACAAACCTTTGATTTGAACAGAAGAGACGTTGGTAAATTTCAGATGAATGTCTGCTTATAGATTCGGGGATTCATAAGAGATGTGCAGAACAATACAGTTGATCAAGTCGTAATGTTCATTATACTCTTTAAAGTAGTGAAATTCATTGATTTGCTTTAGATGGTTGATATCAAAATCAGGGATTTGTTTCTGGATTTTTTCATTTAAAAACCATGTCATTGTTTGGCCTCCAAGAGGTTATTGTATAAGTGCAATGATTCGTTTTCTTGTTTCTTCATGGTATTGAACATAGGAATGCAATAAAGGATATGATTCAAGGATATATTGATACGATTTGATTTGGGGATATTGCTCTTCAAATGACTGACGCAGCACGTTTAACTGTTTTTTTGGTATTCGTTTATGATCGATCACATAACTTAAGCTGCCTGCAACAAGTGAAAAAAATAAATAAAAGTCATCTGAAAATATACCAGTTTCTGCTTCAAAAGAGACGATTTCATCTGGATAAGATGAATCTAATAAGTATTGATAACGTTGTTTTAAATCATCGAATAAACCTTGTTTATCTCGGCTGATTTTCATGGACCTTTCCCCTTTCTTTCAATGTTTATAATCAAACACTCTCCTAACGTATTTTTCAGAATGAACTCTATCCTTAGAGTGTCACAGAGTTTTTAAATATTCTTCAAATGAAATAAAGTCCGCTTTTTTTCGAAATTCGCTTAAGATTTTCTGATCTCCTGTAAAAATAACATCTGTCGAATCAAAAAATCCGATTTCAAACATAGCTTGAGGAATAACGGGTGTATAATTCACGTTCCAATATCGTTCATTATCTTCAATTTGAGGTATTGAACTAATATTCAAATGATCTACATGACGAGGCAACGCGGTCAAAACAGCGAAAATAAAAGAATAAGAATAGTCGTTTAGTAATTTTTTGAAATGTTCACCCTTCAGAAATAAAAAATCCATATAATCCGGCATGACTTCTGAATGAGATTGATTATTCCGATCATGAAGCATTGTGAGTGTCACATCACTTATGACCCAATGGTACTCTTCTACGTTTAAATTGATTTTCTTTATTAATTCATTTACTTCGAATAAATTTTTCTCTTTTGCTAATACGATTCTCATTACTTGTTCCACCTCATCAATTTAAAACATCAGACGAAACTAAAAATATTCTACAGGATTAAAATCAGAACATGTAGATATATGTAAAATTTATTATTTAGTTTTATAATTCCGAATCAGTTCTTTTCTAAAATCATCAGGAAGTTTTTGATTCGGAAATACAACTGAAATCCAACCTAATACAATCTCATCTAAAGTTCTCCACGTTCTTAACAATTGTTTATTCATCTGTTCTAATTGATCAATCGCTAATACTCCTATCTCATAACCTCTTTCGCCATAAATGGTCCATTTCGCAGAAGGGGAAACCCATATTACACGTGAAGCAATATCCATTATGCTATCATTTACACTCTCTATCGGATAATCCGTTAAGAGATCAAGGTAATCACTTGATGTGAGGTTTATCGGGATTTTCACCCATGGATAATAACCAAAATCATGATAATAATCATCCATACTTTTCTGCTCATCTAAAACAGCCATGAGTATATAGTCATCATGATGATTCAAAGCTAAACCTTTTAACATTTCCCAGCTATCATCTGATAACAACCAATGGAATTCTTCGAATAAATAATGAGGTGTTTTCGTTTTCAACACTTGATCAGGGAATGTTTTTGTACTGTGAACGAGCGAATGAACAAACGATAGAACATGTTCAAATTCTTTTGGATCGGATATAAACAAATGTTTCACTTTATGCTCCTTTCATATCTTCGAGTAAGTCTATCATTAGTCGTTGATACTCCATTTCACCGCTTGTAACATGACGCATAATGAGATAGCATTTGAGTGATATAGTCATCGAATGTTTTTTGATCCTTCAATAATCCTTCAAACCAATTTGCTAAAACAGGATGATCCAGTGATTTCCATCCTTCTTTCAATAACCTATTTTTCACAGAATCTTTTGTTGATACCATTCCTATGATACAAATTTCCATATCTCTATCTGCCCAAATCGCCCACTTCAAAGAATGCGATAACCAGACCACTATGTATGAATTCGTGATGATATCATCTGCTATAGGCTCTTTTGGGTGCGTCCATAGTGCATTTACATAATCCTCACCTGTAATATCCACACTCGCTTTCAGCCAATTATAATACCCAAATTCCTTCAAATAATATTCGGCTGGATCTGGTTGAAGGACTGCAGTTAAAAATTCTCTATCTTGTGTAACAGCTGATAACTCTTTTATGGTTGGTAAAATATCATCACTCAATGCCCAATCAAACTCTTGAAACAAAAAACAATCAAATGTCTTACGGAAGACTTGTTGTGGTAGCTCTTTTTTTATGTCAAACACATGGTCTACTAAATTCTGACAGAATTTGAATTCTTTTTCTGAACGAATAAATAATTTCTTCAGTTGGGTCAAGCTAATATCTCCTTTTTGACTTGTCATTTTGCCAATGTTTTTTATTTTCCATCTAAAACATATACCATCATTTTATCAAAATATACCTTTTTTCACATATAAAAAAGCACCCTAAACGGATGCTTCAATCAAATGATATTTCTTCAAAATACGATAGGTAATTTCTTTTGCTTCTATGCCGGTGCCTTCAATATTTGTGGCGAAAATGTAGGTTTTATTTTCATGTTTGATAAAGCCTACGTACCAGCCGATGCCTGATCCAGAGCCTGTTTTTCCGTATAGGGTGGCGTGTTTCTCTTCTTCTTGTACCATCATTCGTTTGACTGTTCTCATGTTCTTCAGGTCAAATGGTAGAGTCTCTTCATATAGCTGTTTGAGGAAACGAACTTGTTCGATAGGAGAAATTCGCAGGGTACTGCTTAACCAAAATTGATCGATTCCGCCAGATATGTCTTTGTTCCCATAATGAATGGCTTTCACCCAATGATTCATTCGTTTTTCTCCAATGTCACGTGCCATGGCTTGATAGTACCAGACGACTGAATCTCTCATGCCAGAGCCCAGTGTATGATCCTTATTCCAGTTATCAATCTCTCTTTTCACTCCGTCCCAATATTTGATGTCGTATTCATCTTTCACTGCGCCTGTTTGGAGTCCGATTAATGCATTTGCTACTTTAAATGTTGATTGTGGTGCAAAGCGTTCTTCCGCTCTTTTTTTGTTATACACCCAAGGCGACTTTTCTTTTACTTCTTGAATCACAAACGTGCCTTCACGTTCTTTCATGAATTCATCTACTGACCAGTTTGGTGATGTACCCTCAATTGATGAAGGCTCGCTCATACAAAGTGCCATCAGTATGATGCCAGAAAACAGCCATTTTATATACTTTTTCTTCAAAACAATCGCTCCTTTTTCCATGATTTCCATGATTGTAGCATGTTGAGTGATGAGACATAAGGTACGCTTGTCCTCTTTTCTTTCAAAGAAAAAAAGCCGGTTCACCCGACTTTCTGCTCTATATTAGCTGTCTTTATTTTCCTCAATAGCTTGTTTCGCGATTTTTGATATCGTCATATCGTCCATTGGCGGGTTATGGAGCCCTGCACGAATATCTCGATAGTAGCGCTGCAGTGGACAGTCAAGGCTTAAACTTTTTGCACCGACTAAACGCATCGCTTTATCAACAACTTGCAGGCTGTGATTGACGACGGTATGCTTCACAGCACCAAATTCATTGGTTAACAGCTCCCTTTTCTCTGGCTTTTCATATAATGTGGTCGTTGAGTAGATGACGTGGCGTGCTTGCTTTAATAGTAAGTCAATTTCGCCAATAAGCGTTTGGACATTTGGCAGATCACTAATTGTTCCGCTGATGCTGTTCGGTGAATGGGTGATGGCATATTGAACAGCATAATCTCTTGCCGCTTGCGCAATCCCTAAATAACAGGAAGGAATATGTGCAATCCAAGGATTTAGCGTACCACCCCGTGGCCCTTTTTGCACCTCAACGAGCATGTCATTTGAAACCTTCACCTGATCTAAGATTAAATCATGGCTTTCTGTTCCTCGCATGCCGACAACATTCCACGTTTCTTCTATAGAAACACCTTCTGTCTCACGATGAATTAAGAAGAAGCCCATCGCCTCTTTTTCTTCGATCCATACGCCGACTAAAAAGTATGTGAGTGCTGGTGACATCGTTGTGAAAATTTTACGTCCATTGATAATCCACTCATCACCTGATTTAGTGGCTGTTGTCCCAGGCTTCCCGCCTCTTGTTGGACTGCCTGTTTGCGCCTCGCTCACGGCACGGTTCACAAGGGCACCCTTCTTCACTTCTTCCGCAAAGAATTGCAGTTGTTGCTCATTCCATTGTTTCTTTTCGTAAATTTCGCCTACAACGCCTTGATGCCAGCCGATTGATAAGGCAGTCGCTCCGTCCATGCTGCCGAGCGTCTCTTGAAACAGAACCATATCCGTCACTGTTTGACCTCCGCCTCCATATTCAGCAGGTAGAGACAGCGCTGTATAGCCCATGTCTACTAATGATTCGATATTTTTTTTAGGAAAATAAGCGCCTTCATCATGTTCTTTTGCCGTTTGTTCGATCGTTTCACGAAGAGATTCTAGTTGATTGAGCCATGTTTTTTGAAAATCGGTATCGACAAATAATGCTTTAGACAAAACGTATCCAACTCCTCTATTTCTCACAATCTATCATATCTGATTTTTCCAATTGTAATAAATAAAACACAGTTTGCTTATAGGAATTAATGTGTTAAATTTTATCAATATTATGTACATCTGTCAAAGGAACGTGATGCTTTTATGATTTCAAACTACATAAATCTTATGGGCAGACCCATGTGGTTGGTGAAGCTTTTGCCTTCTTAGAGAAGCGTGTCAGTGTGTATGGAAGATCTCTCGGACGTTAAAAAAGCCAATCAGGGACAAATACCTGATCGGCTTTACTTATTCACCTTTTTTCGGTGTGTTATACAGCTCCTTTGGTGCGGGCTTTAGTTTTGGTGCGGAACCAAACACGACTGGTGCGGAAATATATCTGAATTCCCCTTTTCCATCCATGCTTCGGCCATGTGCCCATCTACCTTCCTTGCTTTCTTCTCCTCTTGAGAAGTTAAACAAATCATAGGATACTTGCTGTTTTTCTAGTGAGCGTGGGAATGTGGTTGGAACGACGACGTCCCCTTCTCGTTCTTCTAATTCTTTAATAGCCGCAAGCCACATATTTTGATGATATGTATCACGAGCAATAAGAAAGGAGAGCATATCCTTCACGCCACGATCATCCGTCATTTCGTAGAGCCTTGTGACTTGAAGCCTCCCTTGTGATTCTGCATTTAAATTAGCTCTAAAATCAGCCATTAAATTCCCGCTAGCAATGATATATTTGGCATTCCACGGATACCCTTGACTATCCGCTGCCATAGCTCCTAAACCAGCAACAATTGCATGCTGAGGATTCATTCCACCCATGACAGCTGCAAGTGCTGGATCACTTTGATACGCCTCTTCTTGTTCTTGAACCGGTGCTTTATCTAGTAAACGCGCGATCATCGTCGCCAGCATTTCCACATGACCAATTTCCTCTGTCCCTATGTCAAACAATAAATCTCTATATTTTTGATCTGCCCGGCAATTAAAGCCTTGAAATAAATATTGCATCATGACACTAATTTCTCCATACTGTCCGCCTAATACTTCTTGCAGCTTTTTCGCATAAAGCGGATCAGGCTTTGAGGGCTTTGCTTCATATTGCAGTTCTTTGATGTGATAAAACATGATGTCATCTCCCTTATCAAAAACATCTTTTCATTTATCACTATTCAACCACAGGCCTCTTTATGAAAATGAGCCATCATGTGCACACAAAAAAAAGAGAATGGCCTTTGCCATTCCCTTTGTCATCCTACTTATTCGGCACTAACTAAAATTTTCACTTGATCTTTTTCATTGATTAATGCTTGGAAACCATCTTCGATCACATCGTCCAGCTTGATTTTTTTGGTGACGAGCTTATCTGCAGAGAAATAGCCTTTTCTCATTAAGTTTAATACAGAAGGGAATACGTCTCTGTAGCCGATAATTCCTTTGACTGTACGTTCTTTAATGACAATGTCATTTGGCATAATTTCTGCGCCTTTTTCCCAAATACTCACAATGACTGTTTCACCTGAAATTCTAGTTGATTGGATTGCCTGTTTCAATACAACAGGTACACCTGTCACTTCAAAAGATACATCGACGCCACCGTTTGTGCGGTTAGCAATTTCTTGAACAACATCTTCATATTGAGAAGGATCAACAATGATCGCTCCAAGCTCTTTTGCTTTTTGTTGGCGTTCTTTTGATAACTCTACTGCGTAAATATCAGTAGCACCAGCTGCTTTTAATGCTTCAATGACAAGTAAGCCAATTGGTCCGCAGCCAAACACAGCTGCTGTATCCCCAGCTTGTACTTTACTAGAACGAACAGCATATAAAGCAACGGCAGAAGGCTCTACAAGTGCGCCTTGCTCATATGAAATTTCGTCTGGTAATAAATGAAGTAATTCTTCATCAACTGATACATATTCAGAGAATCCACCGCCGCCTCCGGCAAGTCCTAAAAAGCCCATGTTTTCATCTAAGTTATAAGCACCTTGGTGTCCATGAGTCGCAAAAATAGGCTCTACAACCACTCGATCGCCTACCTTGTAATTGCTTACGCCTTCTCCTACCTCAACAACCTCACCAGAAAATTCATGTCCCAGTGTAATAGGTGCCTTTTCTTTTGTCAGTGGATGAGGTTCATTCACTGGAATGAAGATAGGTCCTCCTAAATATTCATGTAAATCACTACCACAAATGCCGCACCATTTTACTTTTAGTTTCACTTTTCCTGGAGCAACTGTTGGTTCATCAATTTCCTCTAGTCGAATGTCCTTTTGATCGTGCCAGCGTAGTGCTTTCATGTGTAAGACTCCTTTTCTCATCAATTTAATTAACTTACTTAAATAATGATAACATAATTTTTTTAATTTTCTAAGTAGGATGCACTACTTTTTTGCCAGTCAATGGACGGAAGATGACAAAACATAGCAATAAACAGATAAGAAGCATACATACACACCCGATGACAACGGAGGTTCGGATTGATAAAACATGTGCAAGTCCACCAGAGACCCCTGTCATCATCATCATCAGAATGGCTTCAACCAAAGCATAAAAGCTGGCTACCCTCCCCATTACCTCTACCGGGATATTCGTTTGATAGAAAGTCATAAAACCTGTGTTTGCAAATGCTAAAAAGAACGCTAGTATAAAAAATCCAACAGCTGCTGCAAACAATGTGCTGGAAAAAGCATAAAAGAGATAGCCTATCGCAACAAACAAACTGCCGATCCCTAGCATGATCGAAACAGGAAGCCTCTCCACAATGATGGAGTTGAGACTTGCGCCTGCGATGATGCCTGCCCCAGCTATACTCACAAGAAGACCATATTCTGTATCAGTCAGCAGCAGTACGTCTTTTGCAAAGGCTGTTTCAAGTGAGTCAATGGCGGTAGGAAGTACCGTAATCGCTGCACTAAATAACAAATACACCCCCATCACCTGACGTGACGTCAAACTAAATCGAAGAACAAGCCTCGCATCCTCTTTTAACATTGAAAGAGAAAAGCCATTTTGATCAGCATCTTGTTTGATCAAATTAGGTAAACACGTCGTCAAAAGAGCAGAGATGAAAAGACAAATTGCATTCACATAAATTGAAAAAACAGGTGTACCGATCAGAAAAAGCAGACCTGCGGCTGCGGGTCCAAGTAAAAATCCACCTGATTGTAGTAAAGACCTTATGGCATTAAACCTTTTTCGGTTATCCGCTGGGATCAGCCCTGTTATATACACCATTGATGCTGGATGAAACATCGCTTGTGCCATCTGAATGAGAAACACCATGACATACAGGAGCAGCAGGTGTCCTGAAAATAAGGCAAAGGGGATACATGCGATTAAAATAGCGCGGCTCATATCTAAACTGATCATCACTTTCCGCTGATTCAGCCGGTCAATCAAACTGCCAGACCAGCTATTTGTCAAAAGAGCAGCAGCCGGTCTCAGCATATAGACGGCTGTTACAGCAAGCACAGAGCCCGTTTCCTGAAAAATGAGCAGATGGAGGGCAATCATATAAATCCACTCTCCTATATTCGCGATTCCAATGGCTCCAAGCATCAAACTCATATCCCGCCAAAGTTTTGTCATTGTTGTCCCCCCTATTTGTCATCAAAAAATCCCGCCCCCAAGACATTTCTGTCTTGAGGACGGGATTTATTCCGCGTTGCCACCTCAGTTTATTCATCTGTTGCCAGATGAACCTTAGCAGGTCATCATGAACCCTTCTCTGTAACGGGAGAATGTCGCCGCACCACCATCTGAAGGAATCCGGTGCAGAGCTAAGAGGCTTGTTTCCACCATACTTCCCAGCTCCTTCTCAGCTTCACGGAGTTCTCTGTACGAGTCAGTGATGATGTACTCTTCTCTATTTGCGCAGTGTCTTTATTTATCACGATCTTCAGCTGAATTGTTACATATTGTACTGCGCCTCGATCAAAGCGTCAATGTTTTTTCATGTTAATCGGCATAGATCATCTTTCTGGTCATGCCGCCATCAACAACTAAATCTGTGCCTGTCACAAATTGATTGTCTTCATCTGTTAAATAAAAGCAAGCTTTCACAATATCCTTTGGCGTACCCACTCGATTGGAAAGATGCTGCTTATGGTCGATCTCTCGAAGATTCTCCTCATCCTTCGTTTCAATCCACCCTGGGGAAATGCTATTCACCGTGATGTGATCAGGGCTAAAAGAAGCAGCCAAGGCATGAGTTAATGCGGATATTCCGCCTTTTGATGCAGCATATGCTTCCGTATGAGGCTCTGACATGGTTGCGCGGGTAGACGAGATGTTCACAATGGAACCTCCTTTTGGATTCTCTTTTATATAACGTGCTGCTTCTCTCGCACATAAAAAAGTTCCTCTTACATTTGTCTGTAACACCCGATCCCACTCATCAACCGTTAACTCATAAGGCGATGCGGTGCACATGATGCCCGCATTATTGATGAGGATATCAATCGTTTTACATCGTTCCGCTACAAACGACATTAAGTGTTGAATATCCTTCTCTTGTGTCACGTCCGTTTTTTTAAAGTAAGCTTCTAAGGATTCTTTTTTCAGCTCTTCTTCCAAGCGCTTCCCCTTCTCTTCATCTATATCTGCAAGCACCACTCGCGCTCCTGCTTTTGCATAGCCGCATGCGATTGATTCACCAATTCCATTGGCTGCGCCTGTGACGATGACGGTTTTATTGTGAAAGTTCATCGTTTATCCAACCCTTTCTACATGAGATGTTGTCGTCTATCATACCACTCATATATAGAGGATACCTAGCCATAAACGGCATAAAAGAACACCCTCCAAAGAATCGTGTTCTTTAGAAGGGTGTTTATTTAGGTCTCTTAATGTGCTCTCTATGAATCAAACTGTTTCATCATTCTTTTCTTCTATTTGGTTATTTTAAAAAGCAGCCTTTAAAATGTCTAAGTAGTCGGCTTTCGTAACGGCACGAACATTGCTTGATGTAGAATTGTTTTGCTCTGCTAATTCAGCCATTTTTTCAAAATCCTCTTCTTTTACATAAGGTAATTCTTTTAGTGCTGGAATACCTAAATTCTTTGTGAATGTATAGATTCCATCAATTAATTTTTGAATCGCCACATCTTCTGAATCTGTTTTATCTGCAAAGCTCATTATTTTCGCAAGCTCTGCGTGTAATAACTTGTTTTCAACTGCATTAAATTGCATGACATAAGGTAAAAATACAGCATTTGCGATACCATGAGGTGTATCATAAAGACTACCAAGTGCTTCTGCTAAGCAATGAACAGCTGCTACATCAGCTGAACCGAAGCATAAGCCAGCTAGTAAACTACCTTCCTGCATTTTGTATCTTGCTTCTATATTAGAGCCATTTTCATATGCTACCGGTAAATATTTCACAATTGTCTCCATTGCACTTGCACCCATTGCTTTTGAAATAGGGTTAGTTATTTTACATGAATAGCCTTCAATAGCATGCACCAATGCATCAACGCCTGTTGCGGCTGTTATGCTTTTTGGCACCGTCATTGTAAGAGCTGGATCTAAAATCGCAATGGTTGGCCGAAGCAAAGCATGTTTCAATGTGATTTTTTTATGTGAAGCAGCTAACGTAATGACAGATGAACGTGTCACTTCGGAGCCAGTCCCTGCCGTTGTCGGAATACAAATTAATGGAGATAGATTAATATACCCCTTCTTCCCTGATATGTACTCTTCAGGATGACCACCATTTGGACCTAACAAAGCAATCGCTTTCGCCGTATCCATTGGACTTCCTCCACCAATCGCTATGACGGCTGATGCTTGTTCTTTTCTAAAAAACTCTGCACCAGCTAGACATTCATTGTCTCTAGGGTTTGGAGATACTTGATCAAATACAACAACAGAATAACCGGCTTCCTGCAAATACGCTTCAATAGGTTGAACCAGCCCTGCATTTTTCACTCCAGCGTCCGTTACCAGCATAACTGTGGCACCCGGGAAGACAAGATCCTCTATTATAGATCCGATTTCTTTTGATTTACCAGTCCCCATTATGATGTTTGTTTGGCAATGATATTCAAAATTCGTCATGATTTTTCTACTCCTTCATTTAAATTTGCTGAGTGAGCCGTTTGCTTTTCCGCTCCCCACCACTCTATTTCTTTTAAACCTGGTATGCTAGACGCATAAAAAACAGGATTTTTGCCTAACAGCCTTTGTTGCATGTAATCATCCAAAGCGGCAAAAGCATATTTTCCTAAGATAGCAATTGCAACCAAATTGACGATCGCCATGATGGCCATTGACAAATCGGCCAAAGTCCAAACGATTTGTAAGTTGGCAACAGCACCAAACATCATCATCATTAAAACCATGATTCGATACACCAATAACGCTGTTACACTGTTATGAATAAAGCCGATATTGGCTTCACCATAATAGTAACCACCTACAATGGAACTAAAGGCAAAAGTAAATATGGCAAATGCTAAGAAAATACTCGCCCAAGAACCGAAATGCTGTACCATCGCAGCTTGTGTAATTTCGATACCAGATAATTCGCCTGTTGTTTCTACTGAGGATAGCATAATAATAAATGCTGTACAGCTACAAACCACTAATGTGTCAAAAAATACACCTAACAATTGAACAAATCCCTGTTTTACTGGGTGCGAAACATTAGCAGCAGCAGCGGCGTTTGGGGCACTTCCCATTCCTGCTTCATTGGAAAAGAGCCCACGTTTTACACCGTTCATAATGGCAGCACCGATGCCGCCCCCAACGATTTGCTCTAATCCAAACGCACTTTTCATGATACTTGCTAATGCTGCGGGTACATCAGCGATATTTGTGACAATGACATAAAATGCTAAGATAATATAAAACACTGACATCACTGGAACAACGATTTGAGTGACGTTAGCAATTCGTTTGACCCCACCAAAAGTAATGAAAGCAGTTAAAATGGTAACAAATAGACCCATGCCAACCGGACTGATACCAAATGAATAATGAAAGGCATTTGTAATTGTATTCGTTTGTACTGCATTAAAAATTAAGCCAAAACTAAGAATGACAGAAAAAGCAAAAATCCTACTTGGCCATTTCAACCCGAATTGCTTTTGAATATAGTAACCGGGACCTCCTTTAAATCCATCCCTTGTTCTCACCTTATAAATTTGAGCAAGTGTACTTTCGACAAATGCAGAAGCTCCTCCTAAAACTGCTGCAAACCACATCCAGAAAATAGCTCCAGGACCACCGACTGTGATAGCAATAGCAACGCCCGCCATATTTCCAGTACCGATCCTTGTGGCGGCTCCGATAAAAAAAGCTTGCATAGAAGAAATTTCATGCCTATTCTTGTTTGTTGTGGGAGCTTTTTCAAAAATAGAACGAAAGACCTCTTTTAGCAAAACAATTTGCATAAATTTCATTCTCACTGTAAAGTAAATTCCTATGCCTAATAACATGACTACTAAAATATATGTCCATAAAAAGTCATTCACTGAATTGACAATCATTTCAAACAAAGCCATTCCCCCTTGTGAATCTGAATATATGAAATAATATAAATTGCAAGCGCTTACTTTTATGATAGTAAAAATGTTATGATCAATCTATAGAGTTTTTCTGATGATATCAATCGGCTCATCCGATTTAGGGAGGATTGAAGTTGGAGATCAAGCAACTGATGATGTTCCAAACAGCATCAAAAGTATTGAACTTTACAAAAACTGCACAAATTCTTGGTTATGCTCAATCTAGTATCACAGCAAATATTGTCGCATTAGAAGAAGAGCTAGGAACCCCTCTATTTGAGAGGCTTGGAAAAAGGGTGATCTTAACAGAAGCTGGCATTCAATTTCAACATTATACGGATAAAATATTAGGTTTAACAGGGGAAGCATTAGAGGCTGTTGGAGGGATGAATGAGCCAAGCGGTATTTTGAGAATATGTGCATCTGAAACACAATGCACCTACCGGCTCCCTCATATTTTAACGGACTTTCAAACAAAGTATCCCAAAGTCGAACTGATCTTCCGCCCAGGAATAGCGGAAAAGGATGTTTTAAATCTCTTACTAGAAGGACAAATTGATGTCGCCTTATTATCGATGAATCCTGTCGTATCCTCACATTTAATTGTAAAAGAATTAAAAGATGAACCAATGGCCATTGTATGTTGTCCAATGAATCACCTAAGCAAAAAACAAAAAGTATATCCAATTGATTTAAACGAGCAAAGATTGTTGTTAACCGAAGACTGCGATTATCGTTATGCCTTCGAACACTCATTGACACAGGCGGGAGCAAAACCGAGAAGTAAACTAGAATTAGCAGATGTAGAAGCCATCAAAAAATGTGTAATGGCTGGTTTAGGAATCGCCGTACTTCCTGAAATTTCTGTGAAAAGAGAAATAGCAGAAGGGCATATTATGAAAATCAACTGGATGGAACCCTGTTTCACAACGAAAATCCAACTATTTTGGCATAAAAACAAATGGATGTCCCCTGCTTTAAAGGCATTTGTGGATTTAACAGAGGATTATATCCTTCTAAATGGGTAATATGAGCAGTTTTCTAATTCTTTCATCGCCCCGCCTCTAGAAAATACTGAAGAGTTATTGTATAAAAAAAGCCCTCTATAGCTATATAGAGGGGCTTAGGCTTTCTAAAAGGTAAAAGTAATTTCATGCAGAGAGATTAATAGGATCGGATATTTTTCAAACCAATCACCATAAAAACAATCGTAAAAGCAGCTAAAACTGTTATGTCTAATAATAAGATTGAGTGATTGACAGTACCGCTCATCATCTCACCAAAACCAGACATCATCCAAGTTTGCGGTATAGCCAAAGAGATCTTCTTCATAATGTCTGGAACGATATCTAATGGCCAATAAATACCGCCTAGCATGCAAGTTCCTACAATGATAATTGCACTAAATACTTCAGCTTGCTTTTTTGTATGAGATAAGGTTGCAATCATAAAACCTAAACTCACAACAAGCCCTATAACAAATGAACCAAATACTAAAATAAGCATAAAGTTTCCTAAGTATACATTGAAGAATATTGATAAGATGGTCAGAAGGACACCCAATTGTATCCATCCAAGAAGAAAATAAGCTATGAAATACCCCAATAACACAGATATTTTATGGATTGGACTCGAAAGCAATCTTTGCCATGTATAATCTTTATACTCTAAATGAATGGATGACACAGAGCTTGAAATCGCAAACATCATAAACATAATAGTAAAGCCAAGCGGTATTAAATTTGGTTGCTGGCTTGTCTTACCCTCTTGATTTTTTTCAACCAATGAAATGGTGCCAGATTCTTTTAACTTGTTCAAAGCATTGGTGAGAGAAACACTTTTCTGCTCTTTCACACCCTGATTGATTTGATAAATGATGGCCGCTGTCTCTTTTAAATAGGGAGATAAGACTGCATATTCCTCAGTTTTCTTATATACTGTCACATTAAAAATCTCTCTATTTTCTTTTAGATGGGGCTTTAATGGCTTTGCGACTTTCACAGACGCAATGACCTTTTCTTCTGATACTAAATCTTTTGCGTCGGTTTCAGTTGCCTTTACCCAGAGAAATTTGGTGTTTTTTTCGAGAATTTGAAAAATTTCTTGATCAAGTTTACCTTGGCTGGGCTCTTGAATAAAAGCAACTGTAGGTTTCTTTGTATCAGATGTGGTACTTCCAAAGATAAAACTAAATACGATTGGCATAACAAATAAAAAAATAAGGGTCAATGGGGACTTTAATGTTTCTTTTAGCTTTAAAGCAATAATGGCTAATATTTTATGCATAACGATGCTTCCTTTCAAAAGACATTCTTAATAAAGCAATGATGAAGAAAGCTAGTCCCATCCCACAACTAAGTAATAATCCACTTTGAATTTCACTAAAATCAGCACCTGTCATACTTTTCAAAAACATTTGAAGTGCAAGAGAATTAGGTAAAAAATAGCTGATATCAATCACCCATTGTGGGAATAAGTATAAGGGCACCATACTCCCACCTAAAGCAGCTAACACTTGAGTTCCTAAAATCCCCACACTGTTAAACGTTTTTTCTCTATTGATAAAAGAACCAATCAGTACTCCGAAACCCGCAGCATTTAATATAAAACTACATCCGATCATAACAACTGTAAAAGGCTCTCCCCAGTTCACCTTAAAGACAAAGCTAGTAAATAAAATAATGACCGCAAGTTGAACCATACTCATCAAAACAATACCCAATAACTTCCCGACGATGTAACTAGTATTACTTAATTTTGATACAATCAGCCTTTTATAAACATCTTCCTCTTTTTCCTCTATCATACTTCCAACTAGAAAAACAACAGTCATTAATAAAAAAAGCACACCCATCCCGCCTGCATAGTATTGGAAGGATGTAATCGGCTGGCTGTTGTTATGAATATTCCTCTCGATCACTAGCTCTTTTTTCAGTTGATCAGACACGATTTCCACTTGTTTACCTTGATTCAACGGCACCAGAATACGATTCATATGGTAATTTTGAAAGAACTGCAAAACCACATTTTGTAGAACCATTTCCTGTAGATTTGAATTAGGTCCTTTCAAAATATTCAATTGCACATGATCAAGATTTAATAGGCTTTTTTCAAAATTCGGCTTGATGATTATGCCCATTGTAATGTCTCTACTATTTAAATCTTTCTCTAATTGATTTTTCGAGGTGACCTTCACCTCAAATATGTCACTGAGTTCACTCTTAGACAATGTTGAAAGAAACATTTTACTTGTAGCGGACTTATCTTGATCTGTTATTCCTACTCGAAATGAATTGATCCTGACTTCACTATCTTTCTTCATGTTATCTCCAAATGCTGCACCTAAAATAGCAATTAATATGATAGGCATAAAAAAAAGTGTAAAAAAGCTTTTCTTATCTCTAAAAAACAATAATAGATCTTTTAGTACAACCCAGATGCTCATGTGTTCACCTCTAAACTGACTAATCCCTCAAATTTTTACTAGTTAAATATAAAAAGACATTTTCTAAATTTGGTTCTACAATCTTTGCTGAAATAATTTGAATATTTAATGCCGTTACACCTTGAATAAGATGAGATAATAATTGCTGAGGATGTTGATCAAATATTTTCATCTGATTTCCTTGAACCACGATTTCCTTCAAAGGGTCGACTTCATGGATGAATTGACGCACTCGATCTATATCATTTTGTCCATGTTCATATTTTATGGTCAAAACAATTTCTCTTTGATTTCCGATAAGCTCACTTAATTCATGCTGATCACCTAAAGCAATGATAGACCCGTGATCCATGATGGCGATTCTTTCACATAAAAATTCGACTTCTTCCATGTAATGACTAGTATATATAATGGTCATTCCTTCTCCATTTAATGTCTTAACTGTTTCTAATATATGATTTCTAGATTGGGGATCTATGCCTACAGTAGGCTCATCCATGATTAATAGTTTTGGTTGATGCAATATCGCGCAACCAATATTTACTCTTCTTTTCATTCCTCCAGAGAATACTTTCACTTGATCATTTGCTCTATCTTTAAGACCAATTAGCTCAAGTGTTTCTTGTACTCTGCTTTTCAACTCTTTTCCTTTGAGTCCATACATTCTCCCCCAAAACATTAAATTTTCTTTTGCTGTCAAATGTAAATATAAAGCGATCTCTTGCGGAACAATTCCTATCATTTGCTGCGCTTTTTTTGTTTCTTTTTTTAAATCTATACCTTCAATCGTTATGGTGCCGCTTGTGGCATGAATCAGCCCTGTCAAGATGCCAATCAATGTGGATTTCCCCGCACCATTCGGACCTAATAGTCCAAAAGATTCTCCTTTTTTTAAGTGAAAGGTTATCCCTTTCAATACCTGTTTATCTTCATAATATTTTTTGATGTCGTGTACGTTTAGCAATCAATACCTCTCCCCTATTCTCTTCTTATTGATATCTCTTCCTAGTCATTTAATATCAATCAAGCATCTGGTATGGACTTCAATTATAGAATAAATTTACCAATTTATATATTTTAACATGAGATGCATTGCAGGAAAATAGTACAGGTCATTTTAAAATAGAACATAAAAAAACTTACAGGATGGGACTGACCCCCGTTTTTGAGACAGGGATCAAAACACCTTTATACAGCCAATTGCCGATAGTTTATCGGTGATTGGTTGTTTAGTTTCGTTTGAATACGAATGTTGTTATAATAATAAATGTATTCTTTGACAGTGCGTTCTACGATGGTGGTCGTAGTTCGATCAATCCTGTTAAGATAGAACGTTTCAGACTTTAGTGAGGAATGAAACGATTCGATGGAGGCATTATCAGCGGGTGTCCCTTTACGGGACATACTCATGGTAATGCCTTTTATATGAACAGCTTTCTGATACTCGTAAGATGTATACACAGAACCTTGATCGCTATGTAACACGCAGTTCTTAGGCAATGCTGGTAGCTGATCAAGTGTGTTTAAGATAAAGTCTGTATCCTGCTTATCACCAATATTAAAAGCAATCACTTCTCCATTATACAAATCCAATATACTGGAAAGGTACAATGGTTTCTGTCCATAAGGCAAATACGTGATGTCCGTTACTAGTTTTTCAAGAGGGCGATCAGACTGAAAGTTCCGATCCAGTATGTTTCCGGCCACGGCATAGGGCTGCCCATTCTTCTTACGCTTTTTCATTTTAACACGGCATTGCCACTGGTTTTTCTGCATGATACGTTGAACAGTTTTATGGTTAATACGCATTCTCATTTTTAGTATGGCTGTGATTTTTCGATATCCATATCGATACTTGTGCTTTCGGCACAACGTGCCGACCTGTTTCTCTAGTTGTCTTTTAGATTGATTCTGATTCAGCTCCTTTTTCCATCTATAATACGAAGTGCGTAAGATGCCTAAATGGACACAAACGTCCTGTACCGTCATCGTTTTGCGAAATTCTTCTACCAGTTTGATTGACGTTTCCTTATCAACTTCCTTTCCAATTCGTTGTACTTTTTTAAAATTTCATTCTGTTGGCTCAGATAACGATTTTCCGCCTGCAGTCTCTCTAATTCGGAAGAGTACTCGGGACCCTTTCCATAGGTATATTGTTTTCCAACAGGCTGTTCGAACCGGTGTGTATCCCCAGCCTTATGCCACCTCATCCAGGTCTGAACCTGCGTCTTATTCTTGATATTCAATTCCTGCAAGATTTCTTTCATAGGTACGCCTGCCAATCTCATTTCTACAGCCTTCTGTTTGACTTCAACCGGATAACTCACTCTTGTCCCCATAGAAAAAACACCTCCATGTTTTATTTCGGATCACAACGATCCGTTTTGAAACTTGAAGGTGTTTTTTATTTGTCTCATTTTATGGGGTCAGTCCCGATATACTCTCCCGTAAGTTTTTTCGATTATTTAAATTGAATTATTATTTAGAAATCATCCCATGTGGGTCAATGACAAATTTCTTCGCTACACCTGAATCAAAGTCACTGTATCCTTGAGGGGCTTGATCAAGGTTAATGACGGTTGCATTCACTGCTTTGGCGATTTGTGCTCGTCCGCTTAAAATCGATTTCATTAGACTGCGGTGATATTGCATAACAGGGGTTTGGCCTGTCACAAAGGTGTGGGCTTTTGCCCAGCCAAGTCCAATTCGCACTTTCAGAGATCCAACTTTTGCATCCGCATCCACTGCACCTGGGTCTTCTGTGACGTAAAGCCCTGGGATTCCGAGCTTACCGCCAACTTTTGTAATATCCATAATGGTATTTAAAACGGTTGCAGGTGCTTCTCCTTGATCTCCATGACCTGAAGCTTCAAAGCCGACACAATCGACGGCACAGTCTACTTCTGGCTCTCCTAAGATATTGGTGATTTGTTCGCCGATTCGATCATGTTTTCGTAAATTGATCGTCTCACAGCCAAAGCTTCTGGCTTGCTCCAGCCTTTGTTCATTCAAATCACCGACAATGACCGTGGAAGCGCCAAGGAGCTGAGCGGAATGCGCTGCGGCGAGACCTACTGGCCCTGCACCGGCAATATATACAGTTGAACCAGGCTTTACTCCAGCTGTATAAGCGCCGTGAAAACCTGTCGGGAAGATATCTGAAAGCATCGTCAGATCAAGTATTTTCTCCATCGCTTGATCTTTGTCTGGAAATTTGAGCAGCTGGAAATCTGCATATGGCACCATGACGTACTCGGATTGACCGCCAACCCATCCGCCCATATCGACGTATCCATAGGCAGAGCCTGGACGGTCCGGGTTTACATTTAAGCACACATGGGTTTTTTGTTCCTTACACATGACGCATCGTCCACAAGCAATATTAAACGGAACAGACACGAGGTCTCCTTTTTGAATAAACTCCACATCTCGTCCAACCTCAACGACTTCACCTGTAATTTCATGACCAAGAACTAATCCCGCAGGGGCAGTCGTGCGACCTCTCACCATGTGCTGGTCACTTCCGCAAATGTTCGTCGTCACTACTTTTAAAATGACGCCATGTTCACATTTGCGCCCCACATTGGCTTTAGGTACACCCGGGCCATCTCTTAAAATCAAATCAGGGTATCCAATATCCTCAACTGCTACATTTCCTGCTCCTTTATAAACGACACCTTTGTTTCCCGACATGTTTTCATTCCTCCCTTTTTGTTTAAAAATGAAGTCTCTACAATTTTCTCTATTTATTAAGTAATTTCCTGCTTCAAATGGCACAATTGATAAAAAAAAAGCGAAAAATGTCTATCACAGAGAGAAAAATGTATCTTCCAGTCAAATAAAAAAGAAAATATTGAAAAAAAAGCTAAACTTTTGAAGAACGGTGTCGATATAAGAAATAAGCCAGACAGGTATCCTTAATCGACAAACAAATTCCTTATATATACTATCATTCCTTACACACCTGGCTGGCGCCTACATCACATGCAAAAGACTCTTCATCAGAAGAGTCTCAGATTGTAGAGAAACTCATGTTTTTCTACAATCTTTTTTATTTTTAGCGTAAGTATGATGGATGAAAATTAATGAAAAAGGCTTCCCACACACCTAGCCTAGCTTCGCTAGGTGTGTGGCAATCTTTTTCATGTTCTGGCACGCAGCTGTGAGGAGAACTTGCTCACTCACGTTTTGTTTTCCCCTCAACCGGCAGTAGCGAAGCCCATGCAGTTGTTTTGAATCTGCAAAGCTTCGCTCTATTTTTTCTTTTCTTTTTTTATATAGCTCTTTTCCAGAGACAGTTAACCGATTCTGTCTGATCTTTTCTTTATGTTCTTCCCATATGTGTCTTGAGATGACCTTTTGATGATTTTTCGACCTTGTGCATCTTTCAAGGAAAGGACACGATGCACATTTTTTAGGATCTGATTTGTAGAATCGATAACCTTTTCGATCAGTTGTCGTATATAAAAGCTTCTCACCCTGTGGGCATATGTAATGATCATGTTCAGAATCATACTGAAATTTCCACTTCTCAAATAACCCTCTTGTTGGATGAAAACGTCTATGGGCAATGACACCAAAAACATGTCGATCAGATAAACCTTTACAGATTGGTGTTGTCAAATAACCTGAATCAAGCGCAACAGCTTCTACTTGAAAACCAAATCGTGCGATTTGGTGATCTAATCGATCAAGATACGGGACAGAATCATGGACATTTCCAGGTGTGACATGAGCATCAGTGATGATATTGTACTTCATATCCGTTGTACGATGATCTAGATAGAAAAAGCCTTCTGGCTTGTTTTCGCGATATAGATAGCCACTTTCAGGATCAGTCATACTTTGACGAATGTCTTTTTCTGTTTTCACCTCCTCTTTTACCTTTAAGAGCTTTTTTCCATGTGCCACCCGATCTTCTTGGACTGCTTCTTCTAAATCATTGATATAGTTCTGGGTATCTTGTTCAATCGTTTTTCTCGTATATTTATGTTTATTAGCATTAGCTTTAAGGTGAGTTGAATCAGTAAAAAGAACGCGACCTCCTACCATATCATGATTGATAGCTTGAAGCACAATCTCATCGAAAATGTCTTGAAAAATCGTTGTATCTTTAAATCGAGTACGACGATTCCAGCTAATGGTCGAGTGATGAGGAACGGGGTCATTGATGTTCAAACCTAAAAACCATCTATACGCCATGTTATAGTAAATTTCTTTTTCGAGTTGTCTTTCAGAACGGATACCGTACAGGTATCCGATAAACATCATTTTGAACAAAATAAGCGGATCAAGAGAAGGACGGCCTTTATTCTCACTATAATAGGGTTTTACTTTATCTACGATAAATGAAAAATCAATGTACTGATCAATTTTACGAAGCAGGTGATCCTCTTCGACCAGTTGATCTAGCAATACAAATTCGGCTTCATGCTGAGAAGAATTTCTAGTGTGGAACATGAGAAAAAACACCTTCCTTAAGTGGGTTTTTCTCTATTATAAAATGAGGAGATGGAAAGTTTAAGGGGAAAAATAAAGCTGTCGAGATTTTCTCGACAGCCTGAGACTCTTCATCAGAAGAGTCTCTTTTGATTCGTTCCATCAAATATGATTCAATTACACGTAAAAAGGCTCCTCTAACGAAGAGCCTCTTTTTTGAATGCTTGTTCATTACCTGGGAAATATTTTCATCATTTTAAAGCTTTGATACAGATGTATGTATCATAGTGATAAACTGACACTTCTCTAAAGTGATACGCTGAAAACAGACGGCTGATCTCTTGTTCACTATACGATGAAAAGGATTTTGACCGCTTTTGTTCTTTCATTAGCTCCTGCTGTTGAAAAGATAAAAATACTTCTCCATCTACTTGAAGAACGCGGTACACTTCCTTCATGACTTGCTCGATATCCTTCAAATAGTAGATGGTCTGCACCGTAAATAATTTATTGAATGATCTGTCTTCAAAAGGTAAATGCTCAGCTTGACCAAGCGTAATGACGGCTTTGTCTTGTTCCACGAGCTTTTTATGTTTTCTTTTTGCATATTTGATCATATGACGAGAGGCATCCACTCCATATACTTTTCCACGGTCAAGTTTTTCTGCTACCTTCGATAATGTTATGCCTCTTCCGGTCCCAATTTCTAATATCCGGTCGTTTTCTTGTATATTTAAGAGTTGAATCGTCCATTCATTGATATTATGATGATTTTTTTCCATATAGCGGGCAACCCATTTTGAGAACAAGCCTTTTGGTTCCCTCATTTGTTTTCCAATCCAGCTTTGAATCAATGTTAACACCTGCTTTGCATCAGTAAATACGAATTTTCTTACTTTTCATATCGGCTCTCACCTAACAAATTTTAAGACCTAGTCCTAATTTATTTGTCTTTTATTAGACGGCACCTTTTCAGAAAATGTTTCGCAAAACATTAAAATATTTTGTCTTTAATAGGCGATTTCATTAATTGTGCTCAGATTGATTTCGTTTTCTGCATGAGCTGCATATTTTATGAATGTATCTTGATTAGATAAAGGTGGTGCTAGATTATGGGCTTTGGCGGTTACTCTGGAGGCTGCGGTGGTTACGGCGGTGGTTTTGCAGGCGGATTTGCATTGCTTGTTGTACTGTTCATTTTGTTGATCATCATCGGTGCAAGCTGGATTTGCTAATGTAAAAGGAGCAGGAAACAATGACGTTTCCTGCTCCTTTTCTTTAATACCAATAAGTTCGGTACTGATACATATAACGTCTGAGCATTTCCTCTTGCTCTCTTTGCATTCGGTATGGATTCCCGTACCCGTGCTTTAAGGAATGCGGAATAGATGCATACCCGTGCCCCACAGACGGAAACCTCATATATGGTGACATCGACATTCATTGATCACCTCACAATCTCCTTTTACGGATATCATATGTGCAGGTGATCAATGTGGAGCGTGTCTAAACCTGGTCCTTCTCCCTCGTATAACAATCCAGCATTGCATGCATCATAAACATGTCAATCTCCTCCTTTTCCAATTTTTCTTTTCGTGTTTTAGTTCATATACTTTAGTTGTTTCTGCTTCATTTCTTCATAAAATGTTTCGACTTGTTGTTCATAAAGAACCGTTTCAATGTCTTTGTATTTTCGTCGGATCGTCAATGTGATAAAAAATAAATGGATTGTCATATACGCTCACCTCCCTTCAGTTCGCAGCACGCGAAATAGCCCGCAGATCTTCTTTGTCAGTTGACCTGCGGGCACACAAAAATACAGATCAAAAGACAGTGTCTTCCAACCTGCAATGGATGATACGTAAAATCCTCGTTTACTTTAACAGTTTTGAAGCGTGTGCACCGTAAAAGGTAAAGGAAGGACACGAGCTCTTCCACAGGCTGATGACATAATGAAATTATTTGTTGATTTGATCAAAATAGAAACGAATAACATATTCTTCAGCCTCCTTTACGTTTTTAATTACTTTGTTAGTATATCCAGCAAGCACCAATTTGTAAACCTGTTTTTAGTCAAATAGATGTTTTTTGTATTTTTGACTAAATTTCTACAGTTATTCTTGTCCGAATATCCAATACAAGAAAAAAGCCTCCTCAGACATATAAGGAGACTTTTCGAATTAATCTTCATCTAGTTCTTGCAGTTTCTTTTGAAAAAAGATTGCGCGTTTAACACAAAGAAAAGCTGCTAATAAGAAAACACAATCTATTCCCATCATCAGCATTTTTGGAGATGCCTCGATATGCTGGTTCGGTAAAATTGTACCAATATATAAAAAGGTGCTGACAGCAAGCAAAATAAAAGCGTACTGCTTGTAATCTGTCACTAAACCATTCCACTTTTTCTTCACTTGTTTCACCTTCCCGTGATCAATGTCTACTCATAGCTTAACATAGTGAGAGAAAGGGAGTGGCATGTAAATCTACCCATTCACTAGAGCGTTTAGTCCTTGCTCCATATCATTCAGTAAATCATCCACATCTTCGATTCCAACAGATATACGAATTAAGCCATCAGTGATGCCAAGCTCTTTCCTGCGGTCTTTCGGAATGGACGCATGAGTCATTCGAGCAGGAACAGAGATTAAGCTTTCAACGGCTCCAAGACTCTCTGCAATCGTAAACAGCTTGAGATGGCTTAAAAATACATCGACATGTTCTTCTTTTCCAATATCAAAAGAGATCATTCCGCCGAAGCCTGATGCTTGCGTTTTCGCAAGTTCATGCCCAGGGTGCGTACTGAGACCAGGATAATAAACACGTGTAACCGCTGGATGTTGTGCTAAAAACTCAGCGATTTTCTGTGCATTTTGTTGATGCGCCTCCATTCTAAGTCCAAGCGTTTTGATTCCTCTCATGAGAAGCCATGAATCCTGTGGTCCAAGAATTCCACCTGTAGAATTTTGAACGAAATGCAGCTCTTCTCCAAGTTCTTTCGTGGCTGTTACAACAAGCCCGCCTACGACATCACTGTGGCCGCCTAAATATTTAGTGGCACTATGCAGGACAATGTCCGCTCCATATTCAATCGGCTTTTGGAAATAAGGTGTGAAAAATGTATTGTCAACAATCATTAAGATGTTGGCCTCTTTTGTTAATTGACCAATCGCTTCGAGATCCGTCATTTTCAGTAATGGATTGGTTGGTGATTCAATGTAAACCGCTTTTGTTTCAGGTAAAATCGCTTTTTTCACCGCTTCAGGATCACTTGTGTCAACAAAGGTCGCATGAATGCCGATACGGTTGAGTACTTTTGTGATGACGCGGTAGGTTCCTCCGTATACGTCATCTGTCAGGACGATATGATCTCCGCTGTTAAACAGCATCATCACTGCCGTAATGGCAGCCATTCCTGAACTGAATGCGTAGCCGTTTGCTCCCCCTTCAAGATCTCGAATAACGGCTTCTAGTGCCGTTCTGGTTGGATTCGCCGTTCTAGAATATTCATAGCCGGTATGCTCTCCTGCTTTCGGTTGCTTATATGTGCTCACTTGGTATATCGGAACAGACACGGCACCCGTTTTTTCATCACCAGTTGTTCCGCTGTGTATCATCATTGTTTTTGGTTTCATCCTATTTTCCTCCCTCATAAATTCCTTTACTTAAATACCGTTCACTGCTGTCAGGGAAAATGGTGACAATGACTGTCCCAGGTGCTGCCTTTTTCGCTTCCTCTAAAGCGGCAAATAACGCGGCACCAGAAGAGCTTCCGATGAGAACGCCTTCTTTTTCAGCAGCTTCTTTCACCATTTGGAAAGCATCATCATCACTGACCGTGTAAATCTCATCGAATAAAGCAGATTCCATATAATCTGGGATAAATTCAAGCCCAATTCCTTCTGTTCTATGCGGGCCCGGATTTCCCCCATTTAAAATAGATCCTTCAGGTTCCACAACAACCGTTTTTAAAGTCGGATGCTGCTTTTTTAAATAGGCAGCACATCCTTGAAAAGTTCCTCCAGATCCCGCTCCCGCCACGAATACATCGATGTTTCCTTGCAGGTCGGACCATAGTTCTGGGCCAAGCGTTTTATAGTAAGTCAATGGATTTACTTGGTTTTTAAATTGCAAAACGCAATAGGCATTGTCAAGGCTTGCCTCTAGTTCAAGAGCTCGATCAATGGCACCTTTCATGCCCTCTTTTCTTGGTGTATGAATAATCTGTGCACCAAGTGCCTTCATCAGCTGTTGTTTTTCTTGACTAAAATGTTCTGGTACGCAAAAAATGGTCCGTAATTGATGCATCCTTGCACTGAGGGCAAGCCCAATTCCTGTGTTTCCAGCAGTTGCTTCAATAATCGTTCCGCCTGGACGCAATTTTCCAGATGCCAATGCTTCTCTTATGAGCATATCACCTAAACGATCTTTAATACTTCCACCTGGATTCATCATTTCAAGCTTTGCATACACCTCAACATGTTCTGGGATACCAATCCCTGAAAGCTTTAAAAGCGGTGTATGGCCAATTAATTCTGTAATATCTTTTATGACAGCCATATGATTCCCTTCCTTTGTATGGAAAAGAAGGGGGAAACCCCTTCTTTTATTGTATTTGCTTTATCATACGCAAGACAAGGTCGGTTGAGTGAATCGCCGCTTGCTCAAGAAATTGATCAAAGGAGACATTGGATTCTTTCCCTGCAATATCTGAAAGCGCTCGAACGACAACAAATGGCGTTTCAAAAAGCTGGCAAACTTGTGCAACGGCTGCGGCTTCCATTTCTACCGCATATAGCTCTGGAAACTTCTCTCTCACAAATGCTACACGGTCTGGATCATTCATAAACGAATCTCCAGTTGCGATTGTTCCTTTTGCCACTTGAATATGATTGATCTCTAAAGCCGATTCCTCTGCTAGCTTCACAAGCTTGTCGTCAGAGACAAAAGCAGCTGGCAACCCCGGTACTTGTCCGTATTCGTAATTAAAAACCGTCACATCCACATCATGATGTCTAACATCAGTAGAAATGACAATATCTCCTACATTTAATGAGTGATGGAAACCACCAGCAGATCCTGTATTGATCACATAATCTGGCTGAAAGCGATCAAGCAGAAGTGTTGTGCTGACCGCTGCATTCACTTTTCCGATCCCTGATTTTAATAAAATCACTTCTTTATCTTCATAAACACCTGTGGTGAATTCACACCCAGCGATGCTTTCTTGTGTAGCATTCTTTAGTTGGTCTCTTAATATCGTCACTTCTTCTTCCATTGCACCTATGACTGCGATTTTCAAATCAAAAACATCCTTTCATTCCCTTTTCTTCGCTTCTACGATCCAAACAAAATCATTCATTTGATGAAAGGACGTGCTAAATCCTTCTTCTTCAAAGATTTTCTTTAGCACATCAATGGATGGATAATATTCCGTTTCTAAATCCTCTGCTAGCTGATCGAATCCTGCGGCTTTCGCTTTGTCAATTTCAGCTTGATGTGCTGCTTGATTTAGAAACATTGTATCAGCAAAGACTATTTTACCATCTGAGTGAAGGATGTTGCCATAGGTGTGAATGGCTTGTTTTTTTTCTTCGTCCGTTAAATGGTGGAAAGCATATGAGCTGACGATCGTATCCGGCTCAAATGGCGGCGCTGGAAATGCTAAAAAATCCCCATCATGAAACACATCTGGTATTCCCTTTTGAAGAGCCGCTTTCTTCATGGCGTCTGATGGTTCAACGCCAAACACGTTTTTATCTGCTGCAAGCAGCGCTGCTGTTAGATTACCCGTGCCACTTCCAAACTCAAGGACATTTTGACCTGCACGGCGAGCAATTTCTTTTAAAATGGCCGGATACCGGCGAAACACTTCTTCATACTGCTCATCATGACCACTTACCGTGTCATCATATGAGTCAGCCCAATGATCAAATAAAGAAAGAAACTCACGTCCCATTTTCTTTCCCTCCACTTTATCATTTTATTCCTATGCGTATAGTATGTTTTGATTCGTCGAACAGTTCTTATCCTACCATATCTTCTGTTTCTTTCCTACTAATAAATACTGGGAGGGGTAGAAAAATAGTTGCCCTTTTAGAGGAGAGAGATTAAGATGAATGGAGAGTATGGAGGGGTGAATCGAATGGATTTTCAATTGGATTTTTTAAAGGATAAAATTGAATTCTTTGAAGCATCGTCTTTAAAAGAACTTGAACAAAAGATTCAAAAACAAATTGAACATAATCAGGCGATCCTGCTCACTGTTCATTCTGTTAGTCACCAAACGACTGTAATCGATGACCGAATGATATATACGGCAGTTGTTCATTTTAAGGCGAATGTCTAAATAAAAAAGATAGCATGGCTGCTATCTTTCAGCGTGTAGACAAACCCTCGCATTCGTTGTCAGTCCTGCGTACTGGTGCTCACGAATGTCAAATTCGCTCCGCTCCAGTACTCGTCCTTCCTAGACTTCAAAGGTTTTCTATCACGCTGAGCTGAAAAGAAGACAAAGGGCTAAAATAAAGATCATTTTAGCCCTTTGTCAACAATCTGAAAGATAGCATGGCTGCTATCTTTTTTTCATGTTTATTTTAATTTTTCAACCTTTACAGGTTTCCAGCCTTTTTCATCTACCCACGTAATTTCCACGCGATAGCGTTCGCCTGTTGATTTGTCACGGATGGTTCCTTTTGCATCTTGAGGGCCACCGTTATTTCCTAACCAAAGAACTGTTAGTTGATCTTCTGAAATTCCTGTCGCATAAGACATGGCTTTGATCATTTCTTTCCAGTCTTTTGAGTTAGAATCATAAGTCGCTGTATGTGAACCAGATTGCTCTGTCCCTACAGGCTCCCAGTCATCACTCTCGTATGTTTTGTCTACGTCACTCGTTTTGCCGCCGTCTGTTTCTTTGGCATCTTTTAACGCATCTTTATTAGTTTTTTCTTCATCATCTGTCTTCTTCGTATCGTCGTCTTGATCAGATGAATCGTCTTTTTTTGCATCCGCATCATCATCAGATGTGTCTTTCTTTGGATCTTTCACATCTTCTTCTGAGTTTTGTTTATTTTCACTTGTTGCAGGTGCCGTTTTTGATGGTTCGTTCGCTACATCTTTCGGTGGTCTATTAAAAATTAATAAGCTCGATGCGACAACCAAAATAAGCACCACAACGATACCAATTAATATGTTAAGCACCATATTCGCCTTTCTGCGCTTATCACGATGTTCAAATCGAGAATTTCTACTCAAAATCTCTGCACTCCTTTGCCTCTGTTCCCTAAGTCGTTACTATTCTAACATGACACGAAGGGATGTTCTATGTCTGTTTCTTTTCAATTTCGTTGACCTTTTTTACAATATCATAAAATGCATCATTTGTCTTAGCCCGGCCACTTGTCTCGTCAAGGTGAACAACGACCAGAGCGTATTTTGGTTTTTCCACCGGAAAGTATCCAGCAAACCATTTATGATACAGCGGATTCCCCTTTTTATCCTTGCTACCGGTTTGGGCAGTACCTGATTTTCCCGCTACATCAAATGGAAGATCTTGAAACCTTCTTCCTGTTCCCTTGTCAGACGTCACCACCTGCCTTAAGTACTTTTGCAGCTTTTGAGCTGTATAGCGGTCAACACTGTCTCCCTCCGGCTGTTTGTTTTGAAAGGAGCGCATCGTTGTTCCGTTTTGATACAGCACTTTTTCAGCGATTTTCACTTCTTTTCGTTCACCGCCTCTTGCAATTGAAGCCATCATATTAGCGATTTGCAAAGGAGTCGTTTTGACATTTTTTTGACCTATTGCGGTTTGGGCAATGGCTTTTTTGACATGCTTGTCTCTTTTATCTCCCCACACACTGCCGGTTTCTTCACGATCAAACTGTTTGAAATGCTTCTGATGATACACATCCCCTTCCCAGCCAGCTCGATCAATCAGTCCAAGCTTTGAAGCCGTCTTTTCGATGATTTGATCATCTGTTTGTATCAGCTTTCCAGCAAGCGTTGCAAAGGTATAATTACAGCTTTGCGAGAAGCTCTCAGACAAATTCAGCACGTCCTGCTTTCCTTCTGGCTCTCCATATAAATTCTTTCGACAGTCATACGTGGTTTGTGGCTGGTCGAGGTTTTTTTCGATAGCTGCGGCAAGTATAGCCGTTTTAAAGATGGAACCTGGTGCCACGGCTGTCAGCATGTAATTTCTTGCCTCATGCCGGTTTTGGCTCGTGACATTTGGCGTACTTGCCATCGCCAGCACACTACTATTTTGAATGTCGAGCAGAACGGCCCCGCCTTTTTCGACGCCTTGTTCTTTCAGGACTTCCTCCATTTCAATTTGCATGTCTTCATCAATTGTTGTTTGAATCTGAAGAGGATAAAATGAATGAGCCTCTGCTGTATATTTGACGTCCATTCCAAACAAAGGGTTTCCCCTTCCATCCACATGATATAACAATTTTGTGTCTTGCTCCGGTAAAAGAAATTCGTCAAAGGTACTTTCCAGCCCAAAAGTACCGATTTCTGTGCGGATGGAAAGCTCTTTTTTGTCAGGATAACGCTTTCTGAGCAATTCTGGATTTTCACTCGTGAAGCCTAATGTGTGGAGGGCAAGTCTTTTTTTGTCCTTCTCTTTCATATATACGCCATAAACGCCTGAATATTTCATATCATTGATGTCTTTCAGCTTTTTTTTCGTGATGTCATCTTTAAGAATGAGAGGTTTTTTCGTTTCTATCAGCTGTTTTTTAAGCTCATCTTCTTCCATCTCAAGTATAGAGGCAGTTTGTTTTAAATGAGGGAGAT
This sequence comes from Bacillus pumilus, assembly GCF_003431975.1. Classification (GTDB taxonomy): domain Bacteria; phylum Bacillota; class Bacilli; order Bacillales; family Bacillaceae; genus Bacillus; species Bacillus pumilus_N. Next base: position 2,517,572 of record NZ_CP027116.1, read on the forward strand.
CATATTGCAGGAAAGGAAATAAGATCACCGCAGGCTGTTCTTGTGTAAGAAGCGCCTTGCCGTTTCGATCTAAAAATTCACCGCGGCCATCTGAAATAACTACTTCTTCTGTACGTTGTTTGACACTTTCTTGTATTAAATTGATATCAAGCTTTGAAAAAGATTCTGTGAAAAACAGTTGAATTTCTGCTAGTCTAATCAAAAGACCGAGCAGCAGCATAAAAATAATAGCACCTGTCCATTGTATTCTACGTTTTTTGCGCATAAAAACACCTCGTCTCTATTGTGGACGAGGTGTTTATCGTATAAACGTGATTATGAAATTTTTACAATTTGAACGAACATTTCTCCGCCTGGTGTTTGAACGGTTACTTTGTCGTCTACTTGTTTGCCTAGCAGGCTTTTAGCAATTGGTGAATCGTTTGAGATTTTCCCTTCAAACGGATCAGCTTCTGCACTTCCAACGATTGTGTAAGACTCTTCTTCACCGTCTGGTAACTCAACGAATGTGACTGTTTTACCAAGTGAGACAATATTTGAGTTTCCTTCATCTTCGATAATTTTGGCATTGCGAATCATATTATCAAGCGTTGTGATACGACCTTCTACAAACGCTTGCTCTTCTTTAGCAGAATCATATTCCGAGTTTTCAGAGAGGTCTCCAAAGCTTCTAGCAATTTTAATACGCTCTACAACCTCTTTACGTTTAACCGTTTTCAAATGTTCAAGCTCTTCTTCTAATTTACGTTTTCCTTCTTCTGTCATTGGAAATACTTTCTCTTGTGCCATGAATCATTCACTCCTTCTATTAATCCTCATCATACAAACTTTCTGCACGTGAGTGACCACTGAAATATACAAGAATGAGGACATGTTTAGGCCCTCATTCCTTCTGTCCCATATTCGTAAAAGTCCATCTTACATGGCGTCCCTTTTAGATGCAACTATTATGCCTTTTATCAGATAGGACCACCGCAGCGGTCTAAAGTTGATCTATCTTATCGCACAAACTGTGGAAAGGCACAGGGAGCTCCTGTACCTCGTTCGGCCATTTCGATCATATGTAGAAGAATAGTTTACCCATTCTCCATCTTCCAATACATAATATGGTCAGTGTACGATATGTCTATGCTATATTATTACAAAATTGCATTTTGATCAAGAATTGTTTGAAAATTTGTGATGATTTGTTTGTCGTTTTTTTAATATACTTTTACAAAATCGAAAAAACTTCAACATACAGCTTGAAAACAGCATTTCTCTACATCTATTTCACATCATTGTTTTTCTATCATATCAAATCTTCCAATCAAAGTGTGACTGCTTCAAATATTTAAGCTGCTTCTATTCTCTTCAGCATCATGATGAAGAGACCTTTACATTGTAAAGGTCTACCGTTTACTCTGCTCGATTTTGAAGAATCGTTTGAATTTTTGTCACCATGAGGTCAATCGCCACATGGTTTTGGCCGCCTTCTGGAATGATAATATCGGCATAACGTTTTGTCGGTTCAATGAATTGATTATGCATTGGTCGGACAACAGATACATATTGTTCAATCACAGAATCGATTGAACGGCCTCTTTCCTTCGTATCGCGTAAAATGCGGCGAATGATGCGAAGGTCTGCATCTGTATCGACATACAGTTTAATATCCATTAAGTCTCTCAAACGTTCGTCTTCTAGTGCAAAAATACCTTCAACGATGATGACATCCTTCGGTTCAACATGGACAGTTTCTTCTGAACGTGTGTTGAGCTTGAAATCATATATTGGCTTTTCAATGGATTCGTACCTTAAGAGCTGTTCCAAATGCTCAAACATCAAGTCGTTGTCAAAGGCAAGCGGGTGATCATAGTTCGTGAGCAGTCGCTCTTCAAATGGCATGTGACTTTGATTTTTGTAATATAAATCTTGCTGAAGCATGAGGATGGAATGTCCTTTAAATTTTTCATAGATCGAATTGGTGACGCTCGTTTTACCTGAACCCGAGCCGCCAGCAATCCCAATGACAACTGGTTTACTCCTCATGTGACTGTTATTTCCCCTTTCTCATCATGTTGCTAGGGTATACTTTTTGATCGAGCTTGAATTTCACGATTTGCAGCGGATGACGAGCGGCATCCAGTTCATGTCCTTTTTCATCCCAGATCGTCTCAATTTTGCATGTGAAATTCTCAATTTCTGGTCCGAAGAACTCTACTTCGTCGCCAGCTTTAAAGAAGTTACGCTGCTGCAATGTGACGATTTGTTCTTTTTCATCGTAATGAAGAACGAGACCAGCGAAATCAAATGTTGTTTTCTTTCCATGAATGCCAAACATTTGTTCATCCGTTCCTGGTACACCTTCGAAAAAGGCTGGCGCTGTATCACGGTTTGCGCATTTATCTAATTCATCTAACCATTCTTGCTGAATGACAAAATGATCCGGATCAGCACAATAGGCGTCAATCACTTTGCGATACACACTCACGACAGTTGCCACATAATGAATTGATTTCATCCGCCCTTCGATTTTTAAGCTGTCGATTCCCATTTCGATCATTTGAGGGATGGATTCGACAAGTTTTAAATCTTTGGGACTCATCGCAAACGCAGCATCTTCATCTGCAAATAATGGCGCTTCCTCAGAACCTTCTAGTTTATAAAGGTCATAATCCCAGCGGCAAGACTGACAGCAGCCACCACGGTTAGAATCTCTTGCCGTCATGTGGTTACTGAGTACGCAGCGGCCCGAATATGCAATACACATCGCACCGTGAATGAATGTTTCAATTTCAATATCAACCTTTTCTTTCATTTCTCTAATTTCCAGCGCACTTGTCTCACGTGCAAGCACCACTCGCTCAAGTCCTTCTTCTTTCCAAAACTGAACAGCTTTCCAGTTCGAAAGAGATTGCTGTGTGCTTAAATGAACTTCAAGCTTCGGTGCGACACGTTTACATGTTTCAATGATGAGCGGATCAGCCACAATAATGCCCGCTACTCCAGCGCCTTCAATCCCTTGAAGATATTCCTCCAGCCCATCCATGTTTTCGTTGTGGGCAAAGATATTTGTCGTTACATAAATTCGTGCACCGTATTTGCTTGCAAATGCGACGCCCTCAGCCATTTCTTCAATTGAAAAGTTATCGGCATTTGAGCGAAGCCCAAATTCTTTTCCACCAATAAAAACGGCGTCTGCTCCGTAATGTACAGCAATTTTCAGCTTTTCTAAGTTTCCTGCTGGTGCAAGCAATTCTGGTTTTTTTGTAATGACACGTTTCTCGTCAATCATTTCAGAAATACCATCTTTTAAAAGGGCCATTTCCCCTGCCTCCTCTTATATTAATAAACCGTTTCTTTAAAGAAGAATCCTGTATCAATCGAACGATTCACTGGCTGGATCTCTTCGATTCGCTTCACCCAGTCCTCTTTCTGATCTTCATAAGCATCTTTGTCAGCCGCTAATAAATCAATTGCTTTTCTATATAGTGACGTCACCTCTGTCATATAAGAAAGTGACTTTAAAATTCCGTCAATTTTAAATGAGTCAATGCCTGCGTCAACAAATTCTTCTAATTCATCAATCATACACACATCATTCGGACTCATAATATGTGTGCCGTTTGCATCCTCGAAAATGGGGTATTTGTTATGACGTTCTTGGTCATGAAGGAAAAGGCCTTCCTCCATGTTTCTGCCTTCAACGTCCATTTGTTTGCCCTGATATTCAAAGTAGTTGCCGATGAGCGTACGTTTTGATTGGAACATACATGTCATGCCATGAACTTGTATTTCGATTTCGACCTCAGCGTTTTCTTTGATGTCGATTACACTGTCCATGTTTAGTTCTTTGGCAAGCACAGCACGCGTTGCGCCTTTTCTGCCCCAGTAGTTACAAGTGTAATAGTTTGTCCCAGTTGTTTCCGTACTCCAGTGAAGATTCAGGTTTACACCTGTTTCCTTCGCTGCCATGATCACAGCTGGGTCTCCAAAGACGACGCCATCTACGTGTAATGCATCGAGATAGGATAAATAATCTCCAAGCAATGGCACACGGTCATTATGAAAAATCGCATTCATTGCCACATACACTTTTTTTTGATGCGCATGTGCAAGTTCAACTGTCTGTTTCACATCTTCTCTTGAAAACTCCCCTGCAAGACGAATGCCGTATGTTTGTTCGCCAATTAAGAATGCATCAGCTCCCGCCTCGATTAATGGAAGTACGTCTGACACCTTGCTTGGCGTCACAAGCAATTCTGGTTTTTTCATGATTGGTCACCTCTTTTTGTACTAATGGCGATCCCGTCTCCAACTGGAATGATGCACGTTTGGAATTCAGGATTTGACATGAGCCATTGATTGTATCGATCAATTTTTCCAATTAATTGTTTTTTTCGTTTATCTTCTATTTCTTCTTCATAGTTCGTTGCCACTAAGCCTTTGAATAATACGTTGTCTGTAATAATCATTCCGTCATGAGCAAGCATCGGTTCAAACAGCTCAAAAAAACGTTTGTACTGCCCTTTTGCAGCATCAATAAAGATCACATCATAGGGCGCCATCGTTTGGACCGTTTTAGCCGATTCCATGGCATCACCAAAGAACACGTGTATTCTTTCTTTTAACTTTAATTCCTCAATGTTCCGTGTCGCTTCTTCATAGCGTTTCGCATTTCGCTCAATCGTGAAAATTTCAGCATCCGGCAGAGCTGTCGCCATTCGAATGGCAGAGTAGCCAATCGCTGTCCCAACCTCAAGAATTTTCTTCGGCTTTTTCATTGATAGCAGCTGCAGCAAAAGTTCAATGCTCACCTTTTCCATAATTGGCACATGATGCTCTTTTGCATATACCTCTAATTGAGTGATTGCATCAGGACTTGGGTGAATTAAATGTTCAATATAATCATTGATTTGATCATCTTCGATAGTCATTATCTGTCTAGCTCCTTCATGACCTGAAAAAGAAGAGTCCTGCCTATTGCAGCTCTCTTTTCTCGTCAATCTTTCGTTCATCTAAGTAAAAACAACCCGATATATTTTACCACAAAGAGGTGGTAATTGCGAACCTATAAAATGGATATTCCAACGAAAAAAACTGCAGGCAATCTTGTATTGTCTACAGTCTTTTCCGATTCACATGGACGTTAATTGCTGCCTGTGATGTATTTCGCTTTCGCTTTGTTGTGTTCATTTAACGTTTTCGTAAAGACGACTTCTCCATTTTTCTTCGCAAGGAAATACACATAATCCGTTTTCTCTGGATGCAGTGCCGCTTTCCATGAAGATTCACCAGCATTTGCAATAGGTCCAGGCGGCATTCCCTTGTTGTTATACGTATTATATGGAGATTTCACCTTGAGGTCTTTGTAATAAACGCGGGATTTATGCTTACCTAGTGCATAAAGAACGGTTGGATCAGTTTGAAGCGGCATGTCCTTTTTCAACCGGTTATAAAATACACTTGAAATTTTTGCCCGATCCGTCTTTTCCGTTGCTTCCATTTCAATCAGTGATGCCATCGTTAACACATCATGTATGGACATGTTTCTCTTTTTCATGTCTTTTTCATACGCTTTCACGTATTGATCTGTTTGTTTAATCATCGTTTCAATGATCGTTTCTAGTGATTCATCCTCGCGATAAAATGGGTATGTCGCAGGGAATAAATAACCTTCTAAAGGATGTTTCACCTGTTTGCTATTAACCTGTGATGTCACCGTTTTCGGATATTTTTTCATTAACGTTTGAATAAAAGCAGGATCATCCAGCTTCGCTTCAACTTCCTTCGCTGAAAAATTCGTCTGGTTTGCAATAATGGCCGCAATATCAGACAGCTGTCTTCCCTCTGGAATCACAAGCTGAAAGGCGTAGTCTGTCCCTCCAGATGTCAGCTTTTGAATCAGCGTGTCTGCGTCCATCGTTTGTTTCAAATGAAAATATCCTGCTTTAAAGCCTGACGCATTTTTGTATTTTGCATAATAAGTGAAAACCTTGTCATTCGAAATGAGCCCATTTTCTTTTAGAATGCCCGCAATCTCGCGGACAGATGTCCCATTAGGAATATGAATATTAATCGTTTGTTTGCTTTTTTGATCGACCGGTCCAAGTGCTGATTTTACATATAAAAAGCCTGATAATGCTGCAATGATGATCACAGCAAGGACAGATAACAGGACGATCCCCATTTTTCTTTTGAAGAATGGTCGTTTCTTTTGTTCTGAAAACATGCATGGCCCTCCTCACATCTAGCTTTTATAGTACATGATTCGACGGAGTTCGGCAATTACTTGCTCATGCATCTCATGACAGAACTTGACATAATACAGCTAAACCAATGCCGCCACCGCTTCCAATAGCAGCCATGACATAGCTTCCATTCGGTAAAGCACGTGCTTCATAAAATAGTCTCACCATCATAGCAGCTCCTGATGCGCTATATGGATGCCCAAGACAAAGTGCACCGCCTCTTCTATTCAATCGGTCATAAGGAATGCTAAACTTGCGGGCAATCAGCGCTATTTTCAGAGCAAAGGCTTCATTGATTTCAAACAGCGCAACATCCTCTACCTTAATTTTCTCTTGATCTAGAAGTTTCTTGATGGCATCAATCGGTGCAGCAGCAGGAAAATGAGGATGCATCGCCGTCACAGCACTTCCGACATATCGTAGCACCGGCTGAAAACCATTCGCCTCCGCTAACGCTCTTTCCATCACAACGACCGCTGCTGCCCCGTCTGCTTCTTTGCAGCTATTGGCGGCAGTCACTGTTCCTTTTCCCGGTGAAAAGACAGGCTTTGCCCGCTGGATCAGCTTCGCCATCGGTCTTATTTTAGCGTACGCTTCATCTATGCTCAGTCCGTCAATGGAAACGATTTCTTCTGAATATGTCCCACGTTTCATGGCATCTATACTTCTTTCCCAGCTTAAAAGGGCATAGTCATCTTGTTCCTTTCTTGTGACTGAAAATCTCGACGCGGTCAGCTCCGCTGCTTCTCCCATAGATGGATCTCCAATCCACTCAGGTGAAAAACGGGCTCTTTCTTTCATTGGTGATCTGGAAATGCTCTCAGTCCCGCCAGCGATATACATCGATCCCCCTCCTGATTGAACCATCACGCAAGCAGTTCGGATCGCTTCAAGGCCAGAGGCACACTGCCTATCAATCGTCATACCGGGCACTTGTAAAGAAAGCCCTGCTTCTAATGAGGACAGACGAGCCATATTACCTCCGCCCCCAACGACATTCCCTAATATGACGTCATCAGGTGTCATCCCCTGCGACAATTGCTGAATAAGGGGCGCAGCCAATTGCTCTGGGAGATAATGTTTCAGTATCCCGTTTTTATCACCAAAGGGTGTTCGTTTTGCTTGTACAATCACTGCTTGCATGACAATTGTTCCTCCGCCCACTTTTTCATGCTGGCACGGGCTATTTTCCCGCCAGAGGTTTCAATCATTTGATCAACGACAAACCATTTTTTTGGTACCTTGTAAGCAGCCAGCTTTTCCTTGACAGCTTGCCGAATCGTCTTTGTCTGCTTCCCTTGTTCAATAATAGCAACTGGAATTTCACCCCAATATGGGTCAGGAAGTCCAATGACGATTGACCGTTTTACCTCAGGCTGTTCATTTAGCACACGCTCCACTTCCTCTGGAAAGATATTAAGCCCTCCATAGACGATCAAGCCATTCTCACGTCCGCTCATATACAAATAGCCGTCTTCATCCATCCAGCCCATATCATAAACTGTCAGCCATTCCTCAGGTGCTTTCACATCATGTAAGTAGCCTGAAAAAGACATCGGACTCTTCACATAGATTCTTCCTGTTTCATTTGGCTGACAGATCGATTGATCTGCCCGCCTCACTTCGACTTGAATGGACGAAAAGGGCCTTCCGACAGAAGAAGGTTTTTGCAGAAAGTCATTTGAAGACAAGTAAGATACAAAGCTTAGCTCGGAAGTGCCGTAAAAATCAAAAAAAGTCACATGCGGATAATGGGTGACGAGTTGTTTCTTTGATGAGATGTTCCAATCTGCTCCGGAGGATAAGACAAGAAGCGGGTTTCTCCTTCCAAAAGCATCGATTTCTAGCAACGATTCTGTCATTGTCGGGACAGTATACATCACAGTGATGTCTTCTGTTTCTAATGCTTTCTTTGCTTTGACTGGCGCAAATTTTTCTAAAAGCGTCATTGTACCCCCAAAGTAAAGCGTACTAATGGCACCATATAAAAAGTGCGAGGATAAGAGTGTGCCTATTATCAGGACATGATCTTGATGAGTGATTCCAAACGCATCAGCTGTCGTTCGAAAGCTTTCGATCCATGACTGATGGCGCCTGATAAAAGCTTTAGGTGAACCCGTTGAACCGGATGTAAATCCCATATAAAAGACAGGGTTCTCCTCGCTGCCACTTTTGATACAAGGGCTATGTGTCATCAGGCTCAAGCTTTCCTCCCATTCAGATAAGGAAAGAACCGGTATGTCTACGCTGTGCTTTTCAAATCTTTTCATATATCGATCCTCTACTATGACGAGGTCTGATTTACTTAACAAAAGCTTTGCTACATATTCCTCATGGCTCCATCTCGGATCAAGGGGAATAGCTGTCCACCCTGCAGAAGCAGCGCCTGCAAATATTTGCAAAAAAGAAGCACCATTTGATAATAAAAAAGCGACTCTTTTTTGTTCGTGAGGCGCTTGTTGTAACCATTGCGCCGATGTCTGGACACGCTCATACCAATCTTGATAAGTGATTTTTTCTTGTCCATCAATGATAGCGATATGATCTGGGTTCATTTCTGCATGTAATGCATAGCTTTCCGTTATTCTGTTCAAACCGCGCGCCTCCCTTTATGTATGTCCCTTTTTTGATATGACATGGCCTCAATGATTTTCACTGTGAGAATCGAACATATGCCCGCTTTGATCAGATCACCTGGAATATAAATCAAACTAAGGAGAGCTGCTTGAGTGACCTTGATATCCATCATCATCGCTTGAAAAGGAATACCACATAGATACAAAATCCCGATACTGCATATCGCAAAGATCATAAAAAGACGCAGAGCGGTCACTTTTTTCAGGCGATTCAGCCACAAACTAATCATCAGAGCAGCCACTGGATAAGCAAGTAAAAAACCACCGCTTGGTCCAAAAAAGACCCCTATTCCGCCTCTACCACCTGACAAAAGAGGTGCACCTGCTGCCACGATTAAAAGAAACAGAATCAAACTGATCAGCGCCTGTTTCGGCTTTAATAGCCCCCCGGCTAGCAAAAGACCTGCCGTTTGCAATGTGATGGGTACAGGTGTAAACGTAAGTAAAATAGGCGGGATAAATCCTAACATCCCCATAACCGCTGTCATTAACGCCATTTGCATCATATCTTGAAGTTTCAATTTTTATCCCCCTCACTCAATTCATTGTTAAAATTAGAGTAAAAGGTACAGATTTATATGTCAACTAAAATTAAATAAAAGTTAACATATATACCGTAAAAAAAAGACCTGCGAAGAAAGATCACTAAGATCTGCTCACAGGCCTTTTATTCGTTCTATTCTTCGTCTTCTTGATCTAAGAACGTATTTAACGTTTCTTCAATCATGTCCCACTCTTCATCCGTTTCAATAGGCTCTAGCTCGCCATCTTCACCGTCTTCATTCGGCGTGAAGCTTGATGCATGAATTTCAATTTCTTCGTTATCTTGTTCAGAAATTGGGTAGTAAAGAACATATGATTTGTTAAAATGGTCGCTTTCAAAAGTAAATAGTACTTCGCAAAGCTGTTCATTTCCATTATCATCAACGATTGTAATTTGCTTTTCTCCGTGTTCCATTTGATTCACCTCATTTTAATTTAAGCTGTCTAAGTACCCTTGCAGGATCATAACAGCCGCCATTTTATCAATGACTTTTTTACGCTTTTGTCTGCTCACATCTGCAGAGATGAGCATTTTTTCCGCTGCCATTGTTGACAGACGCTCGTCCCAAAGCACAACAGGAACATTGTACGTGTTTTCTAATACTTTCGCAAATGATTGGCTGGCTTCGCCTCTAGGACCGACCGTACCGTTCATATTTTTTGGAAAGCCAAGTACGATTTTATCCGCTCCGTATTGTGCGATAATCTCAGACAGGCGGCTGAGACCGAAGTCTCCGCCTGCTTCATCAATTTTAATTGTTTCAATCCCCTGCGCTGTCCAGCCCATTTCATCACTGATCGCAACACCAAGGGTTTTCGTGCCTAAATCTAAGCCTAAAATTCTCATATTTACGCCTCTTTATGTGTCTCTAAGTACGATTTAACCAATTCCTCAATTAATTCGTCTCGTTCTAGTTTACGAATTAGGTTGCGTGCATCCTGATGTCTTGGAATATAAGCAGGGTCGCCTGACAGCAAGTATCCGACAATTTGATTGATCGGGTTGTATCCTTTTTCTTGGAGTGCATCATGTACTGTAATGAGCACTTCATTCACATTGGTTTCAGCTGAATCATCAGAGAAGTTAAACTTCATTGTCTTATCAAATGAACTCACTGCTTCTTGCACCTCTCTTCCAACATTCTACTAGCAAGCTTTTTTCTAACCGCTCATCTAATACCATTATTCTACACTACATCGCCTGATTATAAAACGGATTTGACAGATTCTTCGACAGTTGCTAGTGCTTCTTCTAGCTTTTCCGGTTGTTTTCCGCCTGCTTGTGCCATGTCTGGGCGTCCGCCTCCGCCTCCGCCGCAGATTTCAGCTGCTTGTTTTACAAGTTTTCCTGCATGCAGACCTTTTTCGATGACGTCTTTGGTCACTCCTGCTGAAATGTTTACTTTTCCGTTTTGAACGGCTCCGAGTACGATAACAGCTGAGCCTAATTTGGCTTTTAAGTCATCAACCATTGTTCTTAAATGGTTCATGTCTTTCGCGTTTACTTTTTCAGTTAACACTTTCACTCCGCCAATGTCTATGACTTTCTCTAAAATTGAGCCTGCTTCTGCCTGGCTTAATTTCGCCAGAAGAGATTCGTTTTCTCTTTGAACCTCTTTTAAATCCGCCTGTAATGACGCGATACGTTTTGGCACGTCTTTCGTATTTGACTTCAGCTCACTCGCTGCCTGCTCTAAAATCGCCAGCTGGTCATTTAATTCTTCGTATGCACCTTTACCAGTCACAGCCTCAATCCGGCGTGTTCCAGCACCAATACCCGATTCCGATGCAATTTTAAACAAGCCGATTTCCGCAGTATTTTGCACGTGACAGCCGCCGCATAGCTCGATGCTGTAATCGCCCACTTGAACCACGCGGACAATATCTCCATACTTCTCGCCAAATAGTGCCATTGCGCCCATCTCTTTTGCTTCAGCAATTGGCTTCAGATCAATGGCAACAGAAATGCCTTCCCAGATCTTTTCGTTCACGATTTTTTCAATCTGTGATAATTCTTCTTTTGTCACTTGTCCAAAGTGAGAGAAGTCAAAGCGAAGTCTGTTTTCATTCACCAATGATCCTGCTTGGTTCACGTGGCTACCCAATACATCTTTTAGCGCTTGATGTAAAAGGTGTGTCGCTGTATGGTTTTTCACAATGCCTTTTCGAAGAGCTGATGCCACTTCTGCAGTGACTTCAAGACCTTTTTTGGCCGTACCGCTTACAACGACACCCTCATGAACATGCTGACCATTTGGCGCCTTTTTCACATCCTTGATGTCAATGATGACTTCTGCGCTTTTTAATGTCCCTTTATCAGCTACTTGTCCGCCGCTTTCCGCATAGAAAGGAGTTTCATCTAATAAGATTTGCACCGTTTCTCCTTCATGTGCTTCTGTGACAATCTCACCATTTTGAAGCAATTCGACAATATGAGCATCCGCCGTTAGATTTTCGTAGCCAACAAAAGTGCTCTCTACTTTAATATCACCTAGAGCGCCGCCTTGAACTTGCATGCTGCCGACATCTTGTCTTGCATTTCTTGCACGCTCACGCTGCTTCTCCATCTCTGTTTGGAAACCTTCTCGGTCCACTGTCATGTTCTCATCTTCTGCGTATTCTTCTGTGAGCTCGACAGGGAATCCATATGTGTCATAAAGTTTAAAGATATCTTCACCTGAAATCTGTGAGCTGCCTTTGTCTCTTTCTTTTTTGATGACTTCTGACAAAATTGCTAAGCCTTCGTTCAGTGTTTCATGGAAACGTTCTTCTTCATTTTTGATGACTTTTGCAATAAATTCTTCTTTTGCTTGTACATCTGGGTAGAAATCTTTCATGATTTCCGCGACAACTGGTACTAAGTCATACATAAACGGACGGTGGATGTGAATGGTTTTTGCATAACGCACCGCACGGCGAAGCAAACGTCTTAACACATATCCACGGCCTTCATTAGAAGGAAGCGCTCCGTCACTTACAGCGAAGGCAACAGTACGGATATGGTCAGCAATTACTTTAAATGCTGTGTCCTTTTCCTTCGCCAAACCATAGCTTTCTCCAGAGATGGTTTCGACTGCACGAATAATCGGCATGAATAGATCTGTATCAAAGTTCGTTGGCACATTTTGAATGACAGATACCATTCGTTCAAGTCCCATCCCTGTATCAATGTTTTTCTTCGGCAGCGGTGTGTATGACCCATCTGGATTATGGTTGAATTCAGAGAACACAAGATTCCACACTTCTAGATAGCGCTCATTTTCCCCGCCAGGATATAATTCTGGATCGTTCATGTCGGCACCGTATGATTCACCACGGTCATAGAAAATTTCCGTATTTGGTCCACTTGGGCCCTCCCCAATATCCCAGAAGTTGCCTTCAAGACGAATAATACGTTCTTCAGGCACACCGATTTTATCTCTCCATAGAACATACGCTTCTTCGTCCTCTGGATGGACAGTGACAGATAACAAATTCGGGTCAAAGCCAATCCACTCGTCACTTGTGAGGAATTCCCATGCCCATTCGATCGCTTCTTCTTTAAAATAATCACCAATAGAGAAGTTGCCAAGCATTTCAAAGAACGTATGATGGCGTGCTGTTTTCCCTACATTTTCAATATCATTCGTACGAATCGATTTTTGTGCGTTGCAAATACGCGGGTTATCAGGCACGACGCGGCCATCAAAATATTTCTTTAATGTAGCCACACCACTGTTAATCCATAAAAGTGTCGGATCATCATGCGGTACGAGTGACGCACTCGGTTCTACAGCATGTCCTTTTTCTTTAAAAAAGTCTAAAAACATTTGACGCACTTGAGCAGAAGTTAAAGTTTTCATTCAAAAATCCTCCCTTATCATTCATCAATCTCCACACAAACGAAAAAACATCCCGCCCTATGCAAGCACAAAACGACTTACACAGGGACGAGATGTTCTCGCGGTACCACCCTGATTATAGACTTATTCGTCTATCACCTTCACATCCGATAACGCCGGAAGAGAGCGGCAGTGTTTATCTGCACTCGGGACTAGCTTCCGTTAAAGGTCTGATAAGGCTTTTCTCAGCAACATAAAGCCTCTCTCTGCAACAGCTTTTTAACGTACTCGGGTCCGTCATTGAATTCAATATGTAGTATGAATCGAAATTATTATAGACAACTCGGCTCCTCTTGTCAATGAACGCTTCGTCTCATCAGAATATATTGTACAATGATCACCCTAATAATAGCCGCAGTAGGTACGGCTAAAATCATGCCAATCAGGCCAAATAACTCTCCTCCTGCAAGCAAGACAAGCATAATGACGACAGGGTGCATATGAAGACTTCTCCCTACGATGATCGGGCTGAGGATATTACTCTCTAAAAATTGCAGCACCGCTACTGTAATCAGCACAATGATGACCGATTTAACCGAAATGGTAAAGGCAATGAAAACAGCAGGAATCGCACCAATAATCGGTCCAAAGTACGGAATCACATTCGTTGCGCCAATCAGCATACCAAGGACAAGCGGATACGGGATATGAAACAGCCAGAGCACGACGGCTGCTGCACCCCCGATTAAGGAACAAACGAGCAATTGTCCTCTAATATAATTACCAAGCGATTCATCCACTGCTTTTACAAAGGCATGTCCCCTCTTCCGATATGACGGCGGGGTTAAATACCATGCAGCCCGCTTCATCGTATTCATGTCTTTGACCATATAAAAAACGAGAAAAGGAATGAGTGCTGCAACTAATGCGTAATCAAGTAATGCTTTACAGCTCAGAATCATCCGCTCTGCGCCGTTAGCTGCATATGTCTCAGATTGGACAATCATGCGGTCCAGCCTGTCGTGAAGTCCGTCGGGCCAATGACTAGTATGACGATGAATATGGGATAATGCGCCATTATACGTTTCAGCCAGCACAGGAATTTGTTCTGAAAGCTCATTTAGCTGCTTGATCATGACAGGTGCTCCTTTATAGACTGCCAACCCAATCCCGCCAAAAAACAGCACATAAATCAATAAAAGACTTATTGTCCTTGGCAAGCCCTCCGCGTGCAATCTTTCCACAATCGGATAAAGGAGATAAGAAATAAAAATGGCAATAAGAAGCGGAATCAAAACCGCTTTTAATAACAAAAAAATAGGCATCCATAACTCGTCAAGCTGCAGCAAAATGAGCAAGGAAGCAAGGACAAGCAGGACCCCTGCAGCATATATTAGAAATTGGATCGGATGTTTCTTCACCTTTTTCACCTCTTTTCTTATTGTTTATCCATCTTCTGTAATTATCCACTTAAATAAAATTTGTCCTAACTTTGTTAAAAATGAATACACATAAAACATACAGCTCCATCCAAAGTCACTATCATGTCTCCACTGGATTCCATCATGTACAAGAGGAGGTTCTTCATGATCACATTCGAAGAAGTCAACAAGCATTATGGCCAGTTCCATGTACTGAAAGACATTAACCTACATATTCAAAAAGGCGAGGTTGTCGTGATCATCGGTCCTTCAGGATCTGGTAAAAGCACGATGCTCAGATGCATCAATCGTCTCGAAAGCATTGATGAGGGAAAGGTACTCGTCAACGAAGTGCCTGTTCAGCATCCGAAAACCAACATCAATCTAATCAGGCAAAATATCGGGATGGTTTTTCAGCATTTTCACCTCTATCCTCATAAGACGGTGCTTGAAAACATTATGCTTGCGCCAATGAAGGTGAAAAAGGTGAGCAAGGAGGAAGCGAAGGAAACAGCTGAATTTTATTTAAATAAAGTCGGCATTCCTGATAAGGCTGATGCCTACCCTTCAAGACTCTCAGGTGGACAGCAGCAGCGTGTTGCAATTGCAAGAGGACTCGCGATGAAGCCAGAGGTCATGCTGTTCGACGAACCGACATCCGCACTTGACCCAGAAATGATTGGCGAGGTACTTGATGTGATGAAGCAGCTTGCCCGTGAAGGAATGACCATGGTCGTTGTTACACATGAGATGGGATTTGCTCGGGAAGTGGCTGACCGCATTGTCTTTATTGACGAAGGCAGAGTTCTTGAAGAGTCAACACCGGCTGCATTTTATGAGAAACCGCGTGAGAAACGCGCTCAGCTCTTTTTAAGCCGTATTTTAAATCACTAGGGGGAATGATTTGATGAAAAAAATGAAACGATTTGGCCTGCTGCTCTTTATGACTTGCTGTATTGCCGCTTTAGCTGCTTGTGGGTCGACTGAAAAAGGCTCATCTGATACAAAGCAAGGAAGCTCTTTAGAAGCCATTAAGAAAGACAAAAAAATCATTTTCGGTGTTAAAAATGACACACGCCTCTTCGGTTTGAAAAATCCTAGCAACGGAGATATCGAAGGATTTGATATTGATATTGCGAAAGCCATTGCAAAGGAAATGCTCGGGGATGATGGAAAAGTAGAATTTAAAGAAGTGACATCGAAAACGAGAATTCCTTTACTGCAAAAAGGTGATATTCATGCGATCGTTGCGACCATGACGATAACAGAAGAGCGCAAGAAAGAAGTCAATTTCTCAGATGTTTACTTTGAAGCAGGACAATCACTGCTTGTGAAAAAAGGAAGCGACATTCAATCGATTGATGATCTTAAAAAAGGGACGAAAGTGCTTGCAGTGAAAGGGTCTACTTCTTCTCAAAATATCCGTGAGAAAGCACCTGAAGCGTCTGTATTAGAATTTGAGAACTATCAGGAAGCTTTTACAGCCTTAAAATCAAACCAAGGGCAAGTGCTGACAACTGATAATGCGATCTTATTTGGTATGGCAGATGAGGATTCAAATTACGAAGTCGTTGGCGGCACCTTTACAGATGAGCCTTATGGCATTGCTGTAAAAAAAGGTGATCAGGAATTAACTGAAGCGATCAATCAAGCCTTAAAAACATTAAAAGACAATGGAGAGTATGACAAGATTCATCAAAAATGGATCAAAGAATAACGTTTGACTGGTGACGATCTATTCTCTCAAGGTGAGCCGCTTATTGGCTCACCTGTTGATTAGGAAGGAAGTGAACTGATTGCTGCGGTTTTCCATTCTTACTGAAAATTTTCATCTTTATGTAGAAGGCTTCAAATATACCGTTGGTGCAAGTGTCATTGCTTTGATTGGAAGCTTTTTGATCGGTACACTCATTGCCATTATGAGAATTGCGCCATTCAGGCCACTCAACTGGTTAGGAACGGCTTACGTGGAATTTATTCGGAATATTCCGTTATTATTGATTACATTCGTTTTCTTCTTTGGTTTACCTGTGCTCGGTATTGTAGCTGACGGCTTCACTGCTGGCACGATTGCCCTTTCCATCTATACCTCTGCCTTTATTGCTGAAGCCATTCGTGCAGGCATACAAGCTGTACCGCTTGGTCAAATGGAAGCCGCACGCGCTTCAGGTCTTTCCTACGGCGGAACGATGCGGTATATCATCCTGCCTCAAGCGATTAAAATTGTCGTTCCCCCCTCGGAAATCAATTTATTAACCTTGTCAAAAACTCCTCTATTTTAGGTGTCATTGCAGGGTTTGATTTGATGTACCAAGGAGATCTTATTGCGTCGAGGACGTTTGTGACGTTTGATGTCTACATCTTTGTTGCCATGTTCTATCTTCTATTGACCATTCCGCTGAGTCTAGGCGTTGGTTATTTAGAAAGAAGATTAGCAAGAAGCCACTAGAAAGGAGGAAACACCATGGATTTTTTAGGTGCCTATCAGCCTGATCATCTCGCCTTTTTACTTGAAGGATTTGCTGTCACCTTAAAAGTGGCTTTTATCTCGATCATCTTGAGCTTTCTCATTGGTTTAGTTGTCGGCACATTGCGGTTCGCTCAGATTCCGGTTTTATCCAAGATACTTGCGGTCATCGTAGAAACCATTCGAAATCTGCCGCTCTTATTAATTATCTTTTTTACGTATTTTGCACTCCCTGAAATTGGCGTCAAGCTGAGCATTACAGCCTCGGCCATTGCAGCTTTAACCGTCTTTGAATCAGCGATGCTGTCAGAAATTATTCGAAGCGGTTTAAAATCAATTGATAAGGGTCAGATCGAAGCAGCCAGATCATCTGGTTTAACCTATATTCAAACGTTAAAAATGATTATTATGCCGCAGGCTTTACGCCGAATGGTACCGCCAATCGTCAGTCAGTTCATCTCTCTTTTAAAAGATACGTCGCTTGCTGTTGTCATTGCACTTCCAGAACTATTACATCACGCTCAAATATTAAACGGGCAAAGTCAGTCTTACTTACTGCCCATTTTCCTCTTAGCGGCGATGATGTATTTTGTCGTCAATTTCAGCTTATCCTTACTGGCACGCCGATTAGAATACAGGCAGGCATAAAAAAGGCATTCGGTGTCAGGTCTGCGCTCCGGCGCTCTCCCTTCCTAGACTTCAAAGATTTTTTTTCACGCTGAAAATGAAAACAAAGGGCTATCAATTTAGCCCTTTGTCAACAATCTGGGACATCCGCTTTTGGCGGATGTTTGTTTTTACATCATTCTCATAACACGTTTTCTTAGCTTTTTCATATCCCGCTTTGATGGCATATCATATCGACTTGCAAAGTGATATGCGAGTGCACCTGCACCAAGCGTTAATAGTGAAGAAGTCATTTTGCCCATTCGAAATTCCCCCTTAACACTTATAATTGAATTGAACGTTCATCATCACTAAACAGATCATCTAAGCTGCTTAGTGTCCCGTCTTCCTCCACTTGGTGTGTAGATATTTTACCTTTTGACAGCGTCAATTCAATAAAACAGCCCCAGCAATAATATTGATTGACCCCAATTTTTCCGATGTCTTTACATTTGCAATTTGGGCAAATGAGCATAATCAGCACCTCTTTACGTTCGGTTTAGAACCAGTACTTCCTTTTCAACGTTTATCAAGGTTCCGGCAGCGTTCAGCTGTTTTCGAATCCCTGATAGCTCTGTAAAGAAGCCGTCCGAGAGTTCATATGCTACGATTGTGCCCGAATTTGTGCAAAAGTATACATCTTCCAATATGCCTAAATTTTCACCCTCAGGCGACTGCATCATTTTCTTTTTTAATTTCGAAAATAAGAAGGATGAGGCAGAGGAATCCATACCTACTCCCTCCTGGCAGCTCACATATAAACCTTTGTCTGTCAGCTGATCACCAGCAGAAAAGGGAATGAAAGCACAGTCTTTCTTTTTCCCATCTAACACATATCCTCCGCAGCTGCCTCCGGCTAAAAAACAAATATCTTTAATGGCACCAAGTGAATGAGACCGCTCACCTGCATAGATTGACATTCCTTCAAGCTCTCGACATGTTCTCAAAATGTGCTCAACCACCTTTTGCGGAACAGTCTTATCGTGTGCGTTTGCTTCAAGACTCATACGAAGAAATGGCTTCCATGAACGGAATGCAAGGGATTTTTTTCATGCGAAAAAGGCTCCCAGTGGGAAGCCTTTTATTCATGCATAAAATCAAATGGAGTGATTCCTTCCATTCCAATATTTGCATCATGCACGCTAAACGGAAGCTCTTTTTGAAGGGCTGCAAGCTCCGCATCCATGACCTCCTCAGTTTGAACGAGCCGCATTGTTAAGGACGTTTGTCTGAGAGAATCCTCATTGTTTTTCACGCCCCACTCCAGTGCTGATTCCTCGCCGCACAGGATTAAAAACTTTTTACTTCGAGTAATGGCTGTGTACAGCAGATTTCGCCTAAGCATTCGATAATAGCTTCTCACGACTGGCAGCACAACGATGGGAAACTCACTTCCTTGTGATTTGTGGATGGAGCAACAATAAGCATGTGTAAATTGATGAAAATCCTTTTTTGTAAAGGTGATTTCATTCCCATCAAAGGAGATGACAGCCATATCTTCTTTTTCCGTGTTTTCTTTCGCATAAAAAATGGAGACAATTTCACCGATATCACCGTTAAAAATATTATTCTCCGGCTGATTCACAAGCTGAAGCACTTTATCCCCAGTTCTGAATACGACATCACCAAACGGGATTTCTCTGCCTTTTGGTTTTTTAGGATTCAAAATGTGCTGCAGCATTTTATTGAGCTCATTAATGCCCGCTTTCCCTTTATACATGGGTGCAAGCACTTGAATATCTTTTGCTGAATAGCCTTTTTGAGCAGCGTTGCTGACGACTTTCTCAATGACTTCTTTCATTTGATCCGCATTGCATCGAATGAAGGATCGATCCTTTGAACGTGCAGTTATATCTCTTGGCAGGACGCCATTTTTCATCTCATGCGCAAGTTCAACAATACTGGAGCCGTCTGCCTGGCGGTAAATATCTGTCAGTGTAACAGCTGGCACGGCTTGTGAGGCTAGCAGGTCTCTTAATACTTGGCCTGGTCCAACAGATGGAAGTTGATGTTCATCTCCCACCATAATTACTTGGATATGATCAGGAATCGCTTTAAACAAATGATTGGCAAGCCAAATATCGAGCATACTTGATTCATCAATGATGACAAGCTTTCCTTCAATCGGCTGTTCCTCATCATGCGAAAAGCCCTCTGACCCGTTCCAGCCCAGCAGCCTGTGAATGGTTACAGCTGGAAGCCCCGTTGATTCCGTCATCCGTTTAGCCGCCCGTCCAGTAGGCGCAGCAAGCACAAATGGAAAGGATTCATCTTTTTTATAATCACTCGGATCAAGGGATACACCGTGAAGATCACTGTAAAGCTCGACAATCCCTTTAATGACTGTTGTCTTCCCTGTACCAGGTCCGCCTGTTAAAAGCAGCATCGGGGACATAAGTGCCTTTTGAATCGCTTCCTTTTGAGTTGGTGCATACTGAACGCCGAGCCGTTCCTCAAGGTTCCCGAGAGCAAGCAGGAATTCCGATTCAGGAAATTGTTCTGCATATTCCGTTTGGGAGACAATTTTTTGTATACGTTTGGCAACACTTTGTTCCGCATAAAATAAGGACGGATGATAGCAGCGCTCATCTTCAATGATCATCTCTTTCCCTTCTCCAAGTGCAATGATCTGATTGGCAACATCCATTTCTGTCACTTTGTACTCATTGCCTGTCTGATTGAGGAGCTTACGGGTTTCGACGATCAAATCTTTCGTTTGTATGTACGTATGACCGTCCTGAAGACTGGCTGTCTCAACTGTATAAAGCAACGCTGCTCGGATTCGCTCTGGATCATTTCCTGAGATGCCGGTTCTCGCGCCCAGCTCATCCGCCTTAATAAACCCGATTCCTTCAACATCCTTGACGAGCTGATACGGATTTTCCTCAATTTTTTGCAGCGTTTCACTCTCATACACTTGATATATCTTCATGCTGAGCTGCGGACCAAAGCCATATTGATTTAGACTAATCATGATTTGTTCCAATCCTTGATGCTCCTGGAGCGCTGCCGCCAGTTTATCTGCCTTCTTCTTTGATAAGCGCGGAACGTCATATAAAACCGCCGGATCACGCATGATTTTATGAAGCGTCTGATTGCCAAGCTTTCCCACGATTTCTTCCGCCGTCTTTTTTCCTATCCCCTCAAACAAATCACTTGAGAGATAGTGAATGATTCCTTGCTTTGTTGTCGGTACTTCCTTTTGAAAATGAGTGGCCTGAAACTGTTCACCAAATTTGGGGTGGCTTGTGACTTTGCCGTAGAAGGTGTAAGTTTCCTCCTCATGAAGTGCTGGGAAGTAGCCTGTGACAGATGCTGTTTTTTCCTCTAAGTTTTCCGATGTCTCAATGACTTTCACCTTTAACACCGAGTATAAATTACTTTCATTATGGAAAATAACGGCTTGAACTGTCCCCTTTAAAAACGGTTCGTCCTCAAGCTTCATTTGATCTGGATGTTCCTGCACAGGTCTTCCCTCCTTCCGTCTATTCTGCCTCTTGAATCAGCTTTTGCGCATGTAGTGCCAGCATATGGTCAGGCTGCACGTCTATGGCTTTGCCTAGCATTTCAAGTGCTTCGTCTTTTTTCTCTAAGTATGCATACGCAACCCCTAAATTATAAAAGGCATCTGCGTGCTGCGGATCACGTGCGACAACTTCGGTAAAAGCAGTCACCGCTTCTTCCAGCATGTGTTCATTGGCTAAGCACATGCCAAATTGAAACCTTGCTTCATTATCTTCTTCATTCAGTTCAATAGCACGCTGAAGATAAGGCATTGCAAGCTTTGGCTGCTCTAATTTAATGAGCGTCTGCCCAAGCATGTAAAATAAATCACTATTTTCCATACCAGCTTTTAATGCTTGTTCAAAGTAATCTTTTGCTTTCATAAAGTCTTCTTTTAACGTGTATACATTTCCTGCCCCATAATAGGCTGCCGCTGCCATTTGATCAAGTTCAATGGCTTTTTGAAAGAAGTTTAGCGCACGTTCAAATTCATTGATACTTGAAAGTAAGTTCGCAAAGTTAATGTATGGAACCGGGTCTTTTGGGCTTTCTTCAATGGCTTTCGTAAAAGCTTCCGCTGCTTTTTCGATATTCCCCTGATTTAAGGCTTCTATGCCGATTTCGTTATGGTTCATTCGCTCTCTCATCCTTTCATTAAAAAACCTCAACAGCGACGTTGAGGTTTTGAAAACATGTTACACATACGACAGCTTTTGACCGTCTTTGAAAACATCGTCAATTGTTCCGCCGCCAAGACATTCGTCGCCATCATAAAAGACAACCGCTTGTCCTGGAGTTACAGCACGAACGGGTTCATCAAAGATGACCATCGCTTCTTGCTCACCTGTCATTTTGACCTTTACATGATGATCTTCTTGACGGTATCTAAATTTGGCTGTGCATGTTAATTCACCATTTTCGCCGACAATATGAGGACGAGTCCAGCTGATATTAACGGCTGAAATGCTTTCAGAGTATAAAAGTGGATTGTGGAAACCTTGTTCAACAAACAAGATATTTTGTTCTAAGTCTTTTCCAACGACAAACCAAGGATCACCGCTGCCGCCAATGCCAAGACCTTGGCGCTGGCCGATCGTGTAATACATCAGTCCATCATGTTCACCTTTGACTTCGCCGTCCATTGTCTGCATCACGCCCGGCTGTGCAGGCAAATACTGACTGAGGAACGTTTTAAAGTTTCTTTCCCCAATAAAGCAAATACCCGTTGAATCTTTTTTCGTTGCTGTAGCAAGCTCTGCTTCTTTTGCCAATTCACGAACCCTTTTTTTCTCTAAATCACCGATTGGGAACATGACTTTATCGAGTTGTTCCTGAGTCAGCTGATTTAAGAAATACGTTTGGTCTTTGTTGGCATCAAGGCCTCTGAGCATTTTGACTTCATCGCCAGTTCTATCGACGCGCGCATAATGTCCTGTTGCCAAATAATCTGCACCGAGTGACAATGCATGCTCAAGGAACGCTTTGAACTTAATTTCTTTGTTACACATGACGTCTGGGTTTGGCGTTCTGCCCGCTTTATATTCATCAAGGAAATATTGAAACACTTTGTCCCAATATTGCTTCTCGAAATTCACTGCATAATATGGGATTCCAATCTGGTTACAGACGCGGATGACATCCTCATAGTCCTCCGTTGCTGTACATACACCATTTTCATCTGTGTCATCCCAATTTTTCATAAATATGCCGATCACATCATAGCCCTGCTCCTTTAGCATAAGAGCAGCAACTGATGAATCGACTCCTCCGGACATCCCGACCACAACTCTTGTGTCTTCTGGTCTTTTTGTCATCTTCATCAACTCCAATTTCAATGAAACAGCATGCGCGTTTCGTTCTTCTGGTGCCTGGCTGTTTCATTTTTCACACACGGACAAAAGAGAAGCATTTATTTCGCTAAGCGTTTGACAACAGCTGCTATCTTGCGCGCCGCCTGCTTCACATGATCCTCTTCATTCCCTAAACCGAAGCTTATTCTGACTGAGGACGTCAGCTTGTCTGCTTCCTCGCCATACATGGCGCTTAACACGTGCGAAGGAAGGACGGATCCAGCCGTACATGCAGATCCGCTTGAAACAGCAATCCCTTCCATATCTAAATTCACAAGTAACGATTCGATGGAAACGCCCGCGAAGTGAACATTTAAAATGTGCGGCAATGACTCTTTCGGTTGCCCATTGATAGAGAAATCAAGTGATTCCTCTTCGAATACTTGCAGCATGATTTCTTTGAGCTTACCATAATGTATGGCTTTTTCTCTTCTATTTTGCTTTGTTAATTGAACAGCTTCTGCTAGTCCGACGATTCCTGCCACATTTTCAGTGCCAGCACGGCGCTTTCTTTCTTGTTCTCCTCCGAAAATTTGCGGAGAAAGTTTCACGCCTTCGTTTACATATAAAAAGCCTGTTCCCATCGGACCATTTAGCTTATGGCCAGAAGCAGATAAGAGATCAATATGAAGGTCTGCTACATCGATAGGCATTGTTCCAAACGCCTGTACGGCGTCTGTATGAAAATGAGCAATGTGATCGTGTAAAAGCTCGCCAATGTCTTTGATTGGCTGAATCACACCTGTTTCATTATTGCCGTACATGATGGTCACAAGAATCGTATCATCTCTTAGTGCTTGCTTGAATTGTTCAAGGTGAATCAATCCCGTTTCATCTACCTCTAAATATGTTACGTCAAATCCTAGCTTCTCTAGACGCTCACATGTGTGCAGTACCGCATGATGCTCTGTTTTGGCTGTGATAATATGTTTTCCTTCATGCTGTCTTGCCATGGCCACACCTGTAATCGCCAGATTGTCCGCCTCTGTTCCTCCACTTGTGAGGATGATCTCCTGTGGTTTACAGTGTAATTCTCCTGCAATCACTTCTCTTGCTTCATCGAGCCACTTTCTTGCCTCGCGCCCATATGAATGAATACTAGAGGGATTACCAAATATCTCTGTAAAGTAAGGCATCATCTTGTCTACAATACGCTGATCCATCGGCGTTGTGGCCGCATGATCTAAATAAATTCGTTCCATTTCCGGTACACCTCTGATCTAAATATAGAACATATACGCCTCTTGATCCTCGTCATCTTTATAGCTTGCCAAGTCTTCAAGAGTTGTATTGTCTAGTACGTCTTTTACTGCATCACGAATCCGAATCCAAAGTGCACGTTTTGCTGGTTCTTCGTTTTCGATAACTTCGACAGGACTAATCGGTCCTTCTAATACACGAATAATATCACCCGCTGTTATCTCGCTTGGCTCATGGGCAAGCACATAACCGCCATATGCTCCGCGGATACTTTTCACAAGACGGGCATTACGGAGTGGTGATACAAGCTGCTCTAAATAATGCTCAGACAAATTATTGTTTTGAGCAATTGATTTTAATGATGTAGGGCCTTCGCCATGTTTTTTGGCTAATTCGATCATGATCGTCAGACCATATCTGCCTTTAGTAGAAATTTTCAAGTTAAACACCTCTGCGTTTTCTATTTCTATGTCATCAATTATTTTTCTGATTTCATATACGCTTATATAGACCAAAAGCAATTATATCATACTTTCAGCCAACTTTCATTTGCGGGTTCTGAGGGTTATAGGAGGACGCATCCCTTTTCTATTTGAAGAAATTTCGGTACTCTATACAAACAAGACATTGCTTTAGGAGAGATAATCATGAAACCTTTAGCGTACCGGATGCGCCCAAGTCATATTGAAGACATCATTGGGCAGGAGCATCTCGTTGGAGAAGGTCAAATTATTAGACGAATGGTCGAGGCGAAACATTTATCCTCGATGATTTTATACGGACCACCGGGCATCGGCAAAACATCGATTGCAACCGCGATCGCTGGCAGTACAAGCATTGCGTTTCGTACATTGAATGCGGTCATTCATAACAAAAAAGATATGGAAGCTGTTGCCGCTGAAGCAAAAATGAGCGGTCAGGTGATCCTTATTTTAGACGAAGTTCACAGGCTCGATAAAGGAAAGCAGGATTTCCTTCTTCCTTATTTAGAGAACGGCATGATCATTTTAATTGGCGCAACGACGGCTAACCCCTATCATGCGATCAATCCTGCTATCCGAAGCCGGACACAAATATTTGAGCTAAAGCCGCTTGAAACAGAGCAAATCAAGGCTGCCTTAACAAGAGCGTTACAGGATGAGCATCGCGGACTTGGCAGTTATGAGGTGACAGTGGACGATGAAGCAATGAATCATTTTGCCAATGGATGCGGAGGAGATGTACGCTCTGCTTTAAATGCATTAGAGCTAGCTGTCTTATCGACAAAAGCAGATGAAGCTGGGCATATTAAGATCTCTCTTGCCGCAGCAGAAGAATGTTTACAAAAAAAGAGCTTCTCACATGATAAGAATGGTGATGCCCATTATGATGTCCTTTCGGCTTTTCAAAAATCCATTAGAGGATCTGACGCAGATGCGGCGCTCCATTATCTTGCCAGACTGATTGAAGCAGGAGATCTTGAAAGCATTTCAAGGAGACTACTCGTGATGGCTTACGAAGATATTGGCTTAGCAAGTCCTCAGGCAGGTCCACGTGTGCTGAGCGCTGTTCAAACAGCAGAAAGAGTCGGCTTCCCAGAAGCACGAATTCCACTGGCTAACGCCGTTATTGAACTGTGTCTTTCTCCTAAATCCAACTCGGCATATCAGGCGATTGATGCGGCGCTCGGTGACATTCGCTCAGGGAAAATTGGTGAAATCCCTGTTCATTTAAAGGATGCTCACTACAAGGGAGCAACAGCACTCGGAAGAGGCGTCGATTATTTATACCCGCACGACTATGAAAATGGCTGGGTGAAGCAGCAATATTTACCTGATCCGCTCAAAAACAAGCAGTACTATAAACCGAAGCAAACAGGCAAATTTGAAGGCGCACTGAAGCAGGTTTATGAGAATTTAAAACGCCAAAAATAAAAAAAGCCCCCTGCATGTGAGCAGACGGGCTACAGATTGTTGACAAAGGGCTAAAATGATGTTTGTTTTAGCCCTTCGTCTTCTTTTCAGCGCAACATGAAAACCTTTGAAGTCTAAGGAAGGACGAGCAAAAGAGCGCAGACCTGACAAAGAATGCGATGGTTTGTCTACACGCTGAAGCCCCCTATATGTGAGCAGGCGGGCTATTTATTTATCCTTCACACGTGTAATCGGAATATCTTTTAAAAGCTTCATAATGACATGACCACCCATGATCAGTCCTGCAACAGACGGAACGAATGCATTGGATGATGGCGGCATTTGCGCCTTGCGAATCTTCGCTTCATCATTTCCAACTTCTTTTCTAACATCTTCGCGAATGACAATCGGACTTTCATCAGAGAAAATGACTTCAATCCCTTTACGAATTCCTTCTTTACGCAGACGCGTTCTCACGACTTTTGCAATTGGGTCCGTATGTGTTTTTGAAATATCATCAATTTTGAAGCGTGTCGGATCTGTTTTGTTTGCAGCACCCATGCTCGAAATGATGTTCACATTACGTTTTAGGCACTCTTTCATTAAATGAATTTTATAGTGAATGGTATCTGACGCATCGATGACATAATCAAGCGGATACTCAAAAAATTGCTCATATGTTTCCTCTGTATAAAACATCTTGAGCGCAACAACTTCACATTCTGGATTAATATCAGCGATTCTCGCCTGCATTAAGTCAACCTTTGGCTGTCCAACTGTTGAAAGCAATGCCGGCAGCTGACGGTTCACATTTGTAATATCAATATCATCTTTATCTACAAGAACAATACGGCCAACGCCTGAACGAGCGAGTGCCTCAACTGCAAATGAACCTACTCCGCCTACACCAAGCACTGCAACTGTACTGTTTTTTAATATGTTTAAGCCTTCCTTGCCAATGGCAAGCTCGTTTCTTGAAAACTGATGTAACAAGTGCCTCACTCCACCTTTATTTAAAATGAATCGAAAGAATCATATCATATTCAGACTTCTCCGTCATCCTTATGAAAAAGAAAAAAACACAAAAAAGTCCCGACAACGCCGCCAGCTTTTCCTTCGTTTTGAACCCCGCACCATGCAGGTGGGTGCTTTCTTCCTGACTTTATAAGTCCTCTAAAGAGGCATTTATGCAGAAAGGAAAGGCAAGCTCCCGTAGAAAAAAATGTTCGGTCAAAACTAGGTAACCACCGTACGTATCAGGACTTTATTTATTGATTGATGAAAGCATATCATAGGCATGTTTCTTTTTCAAGCGTTTACATGGGTATAAACATGCGCCTATTTTACTGTTTTACTTTTGTTTTAATAGCCAAACTCAGTTCATCTAGCTGCGCTTCGCTTACAGTGCCAGGAGCATCTGTGAGAACACAGCTTGCACTTGCCGTTTTCGGGAACGCAATGGTATCTCTTAGGTTAGCTCGGCCGGCAAGCAGCATCACTAAGCGGTCAAGGCCAAGCGCAATTCCGCCGTGCGGAGGCACACCATGCTCAAATGCATCTAGAAGGAAGCCGAACTGATCATACGCTTCTTCTTTAGAAAAGCCAAGTAAACTAAACATTTTCTCTTGAATGTCCTTTTCGAAAATACGAATAGAACCTCCGCCAAGCTCATAGCCGTTCAGCACAAGATCATACGCTTGAGCTTTCATATCTTCTGGGCTTGTCTCAATCAATTCAAGATCATCCCGAACTGGCATTGTGAAAGGATGGTGGGCAGCATAGAAGCGTCCTTCTTCTTCATCTTTTTCAAGCAGCGGCCAATCGACAACCCATAAGAAGTTGAATACAGACTCATCGATGAGTTCAAGCTCTTTTCCGAGTTTTAGACGAAGGGCACCAAGCGCATCATGGACAACTGACGTCTTATCTGCAACGAAGAGTAACAGGTCACCTTCTTCGACTTGCAGCTGCTCTTTTAATTCTGCCTGCTTTGCTTCGTCAAAGAATTTAGCAATCGGTCCTTTTAATTCTGTCCCTTCTGCTTTTAGCCAAGCTAGACCCTTTGCACCGTAGTTCGCTGCAAATGCACCAAGAGCATCAATATCTTTTCTTGAATAGTTCGCTGCAGCTCCTTTTACATTGATGGCTTTCACCGCTCCACCATTTTTCACAGCTCCGCTAAAGACTTTGAAATCTGAATCTTTTACTGTGTCTGAAATGTTGACGAGCTTCATCTCAAAACGTGTATCTGGTTTATCAGATCCATAAGAATTCATCGCTTCATCATATGTCATACGAGGTAATGGCAATGTCAGATCTACACCTTTAACATCTTTCATCACTTTTGCCATCATCTCTTCAGCAAGCGTCATTATGTCCTCTTGACTCATAAAGGACATTTCAATATCGACTTGTGTGAATTCCGGCTGACGGTCAGCACGCAAGTCTTCATCTCTAAAACAGCGAGCGATTTGATAATAACGATCCATCCCTGAGACCATCAGTAATTGTTTAAATAACTGCGGAGACTGAGGTAAGGCATAGAATTCTCCTTCGTGTACACGGCTTGGAACAAGATAATCACGTGCACCCTCTGGCGTACTTTTTGTTAATATCGGTGTTTCAATGTCTAGAAAGCCGTTGTCATCTAAGAAATGGCGGAATGCTTTTGTGACTTCGTGTCGCATTTTCATCGTTTCAAACATCGCAGGACGGCGAAGATCTAGATAGCGGTATTTTAAGCGCACATCTTCCGATACCTCGTCCGCTTGATCTGAAATGACAAAAGGCGGAGTCTTTGCTTCATTTAAAACGCTGACCGTTTCGACTTGAATTTCAATTTTCCCAGTTTTTAAATTTGGGTTAATCGTTGCGTCTTCTCTTGCGACAACCGTTCCTTTAATATCCAGGACATATTCATTACGAATCGATTCTGCTGTCTCAAGCGCCTCTTTTGAGAGGTCTGGATTGAAGACAACTTGTACAATACCTGTACGGTCGCGAAGATCAATAAAGATTAATCCGCCGAGGTCACGTCTTTTTTGAACCCATCCTTTTAATACAACTGTTTGACCGATTTGCTCTTCTGTTACTTCTCCACAATAAAAAGTTCTACCAAACACAAACATTCCACTCCTTCTTTACGCCTTCTTGTGGGCCTTCATCATTTGAATCAGCTCATCAAGCTTCACTTCAATTTGTTCACCCGTTGTCGTATCTTTTACATTCACAATTTGCTGCGCCAGCTCATCTTCACCAAGGACTGCAATAAACTTGGCTTTTAATCGATCAGCTGCTTTAAATTGTCCTTTTAATTTTTTCCCTGTATAGTCCATTTCACTTGAAATGCCTTCTTTTCTCAGACGATTTAATAATGAAACAGCATAATCCTTCGCTTGATCACCGAGTGCAGCAATGTATAGATCAATGCCATCTTGCAAAGGAAGATCAATTCCTTCAGCATCAATTGCTGATAGGAAACGCTCAATACTCATAGCAAAACCGATTCCTGGTGATTCAGGACCGCCAATTCCTTCAACAAGTCCATCATAACGACCGCCGCCGGCTAACGTGGTAATTGCACCAAAGCCTTCTGCATTACTCATGATCTCAAATGCCGTGTGATTGTAGTAATCAAGGCCGCGCACTAAGTTTGGATCGACGACATATTCAATGCCTATATCTGTTAAGTATTGTTTGACCTTTTCAAAATAAGTCCGTGATTCATCATTTAAGTAATCTTGAATGGATGGAGCTGTTGCCATCAATTCGTGGTCACGATCCTTTTTACAATCAAGAATTCGTAGCGGATTTTGATGTAAACGTGTTTGACAATCATGACAGAATTCATCAATTCTTGGCTCAAAGTGCTCAACAAGTGCTTTGCGGTAATCTGCACGGCTCTCTTTGTCACCGAGGCTGTTAATGACGAGCTTTAAGTTAGAAAGACCGGCTTTCTCATAGACACTCATCGCAAGTGAAATGACCTCTGCATCAATGGCAGGATCCTTTGAACCGATCGCTTCAATCCCAAATTGATAAAATTGGCGATACCTTCCCGTTTGCGGGCGTTCATAGCGGAACATTGGTCCAATGTAATACAGTTTTGTTGGCTGGGCCGGCTGAGCAAATAATTTATTTTCAACATAAGAACGTACAGTTGAAGCCGTTCCCTCTGGACGAAGTGTGATGCTGCGTCCTTTTTTATCCTCAAATGTATACATCTCTTTTTGAACGATATCGGTTGATTCGCCTACTCCCCGTGCAAACAACTCCGTATGCTCAAAAATCGGTGTGCGGATTTCTTTGTATTGAAAGGCTCCACATGTATCTCTCGCAATTTGTTCAACATACTGCCAGAGTTCTGACTCTCCAGGTAAAATATCCTGTGTGCCTCTTGGAATATTAAAACTCATTTTTCGTCCTCCTACGACCATCATTCATTTTTTATGTGGACATATAAAAAACCCCCGCCTCTACTATGTGTATAGTAGGGACGAGAGTTATACCCGTG
The DNA here is from genome assembly GCF_003431975.1 of Bacillus pumilus. Taxonomy (GTDB): domain Bacteria; phylum Bacillota; class Bacilli; order Bacillales; family Bacillaceae; genus Bacillus; species Bacillus pumilus_N. Next base: position 2,548,318 of record NZ_CP027116.1, read on the forward strand.
GTGCCACCCTAGTTGGAACATGATCCAGCCATGTTCCCGCTCAAATCCTTAACGCAGATTCACGTTCTCCGCCTATTGACTCATTTTTAGAGTGTTCAGCAGGAAACCTACAGAGTGTTCTTTCGTGATAAATGCCATGCGGATTCGCTTTCAGCCAAAGGCGATTCCTCTCTGCTCACGCAATTTACCCTACTATTCTCTATCATCAGTTCCACATTTTAAATTTTCAAGTGTGTTGATTTATATTATAATAAGGTCGGTGCTGCCACTCTGTCAACCCTTGCCGTGCCTCTTTTTCTTTTCCAGCTCTTCTTTTGACGTACATCCGTATTCAGATGCGGTTTCTTCAAGGAAGCCTGGCTGATCCATTTCGTCGTGCTGCCAGCGATCGATATCACGATGTCCATTATATTGCACTCGTCCTAATTTTCTGCTTAATCTCATGTTTGTACATCCTTTTATCCCTTTTTTATTTAGTATAAACAGATTGATTCATTTTTATTAGGGAAACTGCAAGGAATTTGCCACTTACATAACGAATTTACATTCATCGGTTTTACAAGGGAGGGGAAAACACCGTTTTGAATCTAAAAAAACACAATCAAATGATGATGCTGCTCACTTGTTTTGTTCTCATCGCCAGCACTTGGCCTATGACACATGCTACAGCACAAACAGATCAAGCTGTGGTCGCTACAGATGAAATCAACGTGAGAACAGGTCCTGGATTAAGCTACGGGGTCGCAGCTGTTGTAAAGCGCGGAGAAAGCTATCCTATTCTTACTGAGCAAGGGGAATGGGTTCAGATCGGGCTATCAAACGGTCAAAAAGGCTGGGTCGTCTCATGGCTGATTACCACATCATCTGGCACCCAACAGTCAGCTAAGCCAAAGACGCAAAAGCAAAGCTCGGCAGGCAGCAGTTCCATTACATCGACAGCCTCCGATCTTCGCATACGGACAGGCCCTGGAACTTCCTATCAAGTCATCGGTACGTTCCCGCAAGGCGCTAACGCTAAAAAGCTACAGACAAGCGGCGAATGGACAAAAATTTCGTATAAACAAACAGAAGGCTGGGTTCACTCTGATTATGTCTCAGGCGGACAAAAAGCCCCTCAATCAAGCTCAGTCGGTTCCTCAAGCTCTAAGCAGACAGGCACAGTTGGCGTATCGAGCCTAAATGTAAGGCAATCGGCGGCACCGAATGCACAAGTCGTCGCTTCACTTGCCCGCAACACACCGATCACCATTTTGCGAGAGCAGAACGGCTGGTATGAAATTGAGTCAAAGGGCGTAAAAGGCTGGGTGGCAAGTTATTACATCGTCACAAGCAAAGGAGCCAGTTCAGCGGATGAAAAGAGTTCATCTTCTTCGTCATCTCATGGGAAAGCGTATATCGTCTATGATGGAACGAATATTAGAAAAAGCGCGTCTACCTCTGCTGGAATTGCAGAAAGAGCAACAAAAGGCGCTGCCTATCAAATTGTTCGTTCGCAAGGTGACTGGTACGAGGTGACACTATCAAACGGCGGGACTGGCTATGTGGCGAGCTGGGTCGTTCAAACAAAGAAAAATAGCAGCGAGGCACCAAGACCTCAGCAGGATTCATCGTCTGGCACTGGATCTTTAAAAGGCAAAACGATTGTTCTTGATCCTGGTCATGGCGGAAAAGACAGCGGCACAATCGGCGCAGATGGTGCATTTGAAAAGAACATGACCATCAAAACCGCCAATTTACTGGCAGGCAAATTAAGAGCTTCTGGTGCAAATGTTTATTTAACGAGAAGTGATGATACTTTTATCAGCCTTCAATCGAGGGTCGCAACATCTCATTACCGAAATGCTGATGCATTTATTAGTCTTCATTATGATAGTTTTATGGACCCAAGTGTCAGAGGAAGTACGGCATATTATTATCAAGCAGCAAAAGACCAACAATTAGCGACAAGCGTTCATACGGAAGTCGCCAAACGCTCTCAAATCCCTGATAAGGGTGTGAAATTCGGAGATTATTTTGTTTTAAGAGAGAACAAACGCCCTTCCCTTTTATATGAACTCGGCTATTTGAGCAATCCTCAGGAGGAAGCGATCATTTATAGCGCCTCTTACCAAGAACGAGTCACAGAAGGCATGACCGAAGGGTTAAAACAATATTTCCGCTAGAAGAAAGAGGCCTCTGTGCCTCTTTTTTGTTTGATCGCAAAAGAAAAAGACTCTAAATAAACTCCTGCATGAGTTTATCTACAGTCTAAAGCGAATCTATTCTTTGCTATCCATCCAGATGGTGACAGGTCCTGAATTGGTCAATGACACGTCCATCATCGCACCAAAGCGTCCAGTTTCTACATGAATGCCTTTTTCTCTAAGGGCTTTATTGAAGCATTCGTAAAGGGAGTTGGCGGCATCTGGTTTGGCGGCCTTCATAAAATTCGGCCGTCTGCCCTTTCTCGTATCACCATACAGGGTAAACTGAGATACAGACAGGACACTTCCTTGTACATCCAATAACGAATGATTCATTTTCCCGTTTTCATCTTCAAAAATACGTAAATGTGCAAGTTTATCAGCTAAATAATGCGCATCTTCTTCTGTATCTTCGTGTGTGACACCAACGAGCACCATGTATCCTTCATTGATGGCACCTGTGATCTCTTCCTCTACCTTCACAGATGCGTTTGTCACACGCTGCACAACAAGCCTCATAGACGATATACTTCCTTTCTAATTCAAGAATCGGCGAACAGAGTAAATGTCTTTGATTTGTTTAATGCGTTCGACCACTTTGTGCAAATGGTTGATGTTTTGAATAAAGATCGCCATATGGATCGTCGCCACTTTGTTACGGTCAGACTTCCCAGAAACTGAAGAGATGTTCGTTTTGGTTTCGTTAACTGCTTGAAGCACCTCATTGAGTAAGCCGCGTCGATCATATCCTAATATTTCAATTTCCACATTGTATTCTTTACGGTTGCGAGCAGGCTGTTCATGCTCCCATTCTACCGGAATTAACCGTTCCTGCGCTTCACCTGTCTTCACGTTCGGACAGTCCTCACGGTGAACGGATACGCCTCGGCCTTTTGTAATAAAACCAACAATGCTGTCACCAGGCACAGGATTACAGCACTTAGATAAGCGGACAAGCAGATTATCGATCCCTTTGACTCTTACGCCTGCTTCCCGTTTTTTCCCGTGATACGGCTTTGGTTCTACCGTCACTTCTTGAACCGTTTTCTCTTGTTCTTCTTGATCTCTTTGTTTTCTTTCTTTTTCTGTTAAACGATTTGCGACTTGAAGTGCAGTAATTCCGTTATAACCAACCGCTGCATACATGTCCTCTTCGTTTGAAAAATTAAATTTGTCAGCCACTTTTTGCAGGTTTTCAGCTGTCAGAATGTCTTTGACATCAAACTCAAGGTTTTTGATTTCTTTCTCCACGAGTTCTCGGCCTTTTTCGACATTTTCTTCACGGCGCTGTTTTTTGAAAAACTGTCTGATCTTGTGCTTCGCTTGAGAGGTTTGGGCTAGTTTGATCCAATCCTGACTTGGCCCATAGCTGTGCTTTGATGTCAGAATTTCAATAATGTCACCTGTTTTCAGTTTGTGGTCGAGCGTGACCATTTTGCCGTTGACCTTGGCACCGATCGTCTTATTCCCAATTTCCGAGTGAATCCGGTAAGAGAAATCAATTGGAACTGAACCCGACGGCAGTTCAATGACATCTCCTTTTGGTGTAAATACAAACACCATATCAGAGAAGAGATCGATCTTTAATGATTCCATAAATTCTTCTGCATCTGTGGATTCATTTTGGAATTCAAGAATTTCTCTAAACCAAGAGAGCTTCTTCTGGAAGACAGCTTCCTCTGTTGATTCTGCTGACTCTTTTCCTTCTTTGTATGCCCAGTGTGCTGCAATTCCGTACTCTGCAATTTCATGCATTTCCACTGTACGGATTTGCACTTCAAGCGGGTCACCTTTTGGCCCTATTACTGTTGTATGAAGGGATTGGTACATGTTCGGTTTTGGCATCGCAATATAATCCTTAAACCTACCAGGCATCGGCTTCCAGCATGTATGGATAATTCCGAGCACGGCATAGCAGTCTTTAATACTGTCAACCAAAATACGAACAGCCAGCAAATCATAAATTTCATTAAACTGCTTATTTTGCATGACCATTTTGCGATAAATACTATAAATATGCTTTGGTCTGCCAGAGAATTCAGCCTTGATGTTCACCTCAGATACGCGGTCTTTCACTTCATTGACAACCTCGTCCAAGTATTCCTCACGTTCTGCTCGTTTGCGCTTCATAAGATTCACGATCCGGTAATATTGCTGCGGATTTAAGTAACGGAGCGCTGTATCTTCAAGCTCCCACTTAATCTTGGAAATCCCTAATCTGTGCGCAAGCGGTGCAAAAATTTCAAGTGTTTCATTTGAAATTCTTCGCTGCTTTTCCTGAGGGAGGTGTTTGAGCGTTCTCATATTGTGCAGACGGTCTGCCAGTTTTATCAAGATGACGCGTATATCCTGCGCCATTGCCACAAACATTTTCCGATGGTTTTCAGCCTGCTGTTCTTCTTGTGATTTATATTTAATCTTCCCGAGCTTTGTCACACCATCAACAAGCATTGCGACTTCTTCATTAAAATACTCTTTTAAATCCTGTAATGTCACATCTGTATCCTCGACAACATCGTGGAGGAAACCGCCTGCAATGGTCGATGGATCCATTTCAAGGTCAACAAGAATCCCCGCCACTTGAATTGGATGGATGATATAGGGCTCACCAGATTTCCGGTATTGCTCCTTGTGTGCATTTTCAGCATATTCATATGCTCGCTCTATAAATTGAATATGTTCAGCGGACAGGTATTCTCTTGCCTTGTCAATGACCTGCTGCGCCGTTAAAACTTGTTCGTTCGCCATGGAATCACCTTTTTAAATGAAAACTGTATTGTAGTTTATTATCAAGAAAAATTCGATAGATGTAAAGAGAAGAAGTCCGCTAAAAGATTTTTGATAGGAAAAAAGCACCCTTCTTACTGAGTGCTTTTTACGAAAACTCCATTAGTATTGCATTAACGTCATGATGTCGTAGCCGTCAAGCTTCTTTCTGCCGTCCAGATACGTCAGCTCAATCAAGAATGCAATCCCTGCCACAACGCCGCCTAATTCTTCTACGAGCTTGATGGACGCTTCAATTGTTCCACCAGTTGCTAGTAAGTCATCTGTAATCAATACACGCTGACCAGGACGAATGGCATCTTTATGAATCGTTAATACATCTTTACCATATTCTAAGCCGTAATCGACTTTAACGACTTCACGAGGAAGCTTTCCTTCTTTACGAACCGGTGCAAAACCTACACCAAGAGCGTATGCTACAGGACAGCCAATAATGAATCCACGCGCTTCCGGTCCAACAATCAGATCAATGTCTCTTTCCTTCGCGTAATCAACGATTTGATCCGTTGCATAACGGTACACTTCGCCTTTATCCATTAACGTTGTAATATCTTTAAATTGTACACCTTCCTTTGGGTAGTCAGGTACAACTGTCACATATTGTTTTAAATCCATCTTTTCCTTTTCCTCCTCGTACGTCAAAGCACAGGTGAGACTTCGCTCATCTTGCTATTCAGCCATTCCTTCAGCTCTTTGGCTGAGGAATATGTTAGTGTTTGATCGAGTTCCATCAATCGTTGTTTTGCTGTATAGGACGCTGATGCTGTTAAATCTTTTTTAGGGGCATCACGTACTATTGACAGCACACCATTCTCTATTTTAACAAAACCGAGTTCAAAAAACACCTTTGTCATAAAAATGATTGTATCTTTTGTCCAGCCTCTATGTTTGGCAAGCTCCATTCCTTGTTCTTTGATAGGAAAACTCCCTCGCTTAAACAAGAATCCATAAAACCATTTGAATTGGTCACGGCTAGGAAAAGAGGACATAAAATGATCTTCTTTTCTTTGAAAAACCGTATAAATTCTAGCAGGCTTTTGGTTGTCTAAAAGCTGCTTCAGCAAGTGCTCATCTGCGGGAACGTCCGCAAAGACGACATACTTGCCTTCTACATCAAATGTTGACACATTTTCTGCATGGACATGATGAATAGGGATATTGACTTCTTGTTTCGTTTCTTCGTCAAAACAAACAACCATATATTTTTCTGAATCAAGCGTCGAGACGGTCTTTTCCCAATCCTTTTTCCCGCGCAGATCAAACAGCTGCCATTCATCTACTCGGGCATCTTTTAGCATGAGCTGAGGTTTCTTCCGGTTATTCCATTCATTGATAGACATTTCACCGACTACAGAAATACGGCTCCCTGGGACAATTTCTTCTTTCAATTTCCCCTGGTGAAAACCGACACAGTCCAGCAGCTTTTCTTCGTCTTTTAGAGACATTTTTATATGATTCTGATTGGCCCCAATCGTTCGGATCTCTTCAAGCCTTGCATCTTCAATCATGATGAACGGCTTTGGGTTCTGCATGCCGAATGGTGACAACAGCCCCGCTTCTTCTATCGCTTCAACCGTCAATTCGTCTACCTTGCACACTGCATCGACCCGCTGAATCGGAATAAAATCTTCTTCTGTCAACGTTTCATTTGCGTATTGATTTAATCTTTCCCTTAGTAAAGGAACATCATCCGCTTGAAGTGTCATACCCGCAGCCATCGGGTGCCCGCCAAAATGGGGCAGGATGTCCCGGCATTTGCTTAAATGGAAAAATAGATCAAATCCAGGAATACTCCGAGCGGAGCCTTTTGCCATTTGCGTCTCTTCGTCTATTCCAAGCACAATCGCCGGGCGACAAAAAGTATCCGTCAATTTAGAGGCAACAATTCCGACAACCCCCGGATTCCAGCCAGCTTTCGCTACAACTATTGCAGATTGGTCATCGCCTGTCTCTTCAACCATTTGAATGGCTTCTTCTGTGATCGTACTCACGATTTTTTGACGTTCTTTATTCAGTTCTTGTACAAAACGAGCGAGCTCTTCTGCTTCATCCTTATCCTCTGTCATGAGAAGATGAACAGCTGGATCTGCCTGCTCAATTCGCCCTACAGCATTTAGCCTTGGCGCAATTTGAAAACCGACTGTTTCCTCATTTGCCTCTTCAAGAGTGGCGCCTGCTTCTTTCAATAACGCTTTCAGCCCCGGTCTATTCGACTGTCGAAGCTGCATAAGCCCTTTTTTGGCGAGCCATCTATTCTCGTCATGAAGCGGCACAAGATCTGCAATTGTCCCAATCGCCGCAAGATCTAACAGCTGAGCTGGCAGCTTTCCAAGGAGTGCATGCGCGACTTTAAATGCTACGCCTACACCGGCGAGTTCTTTAAAAGGATACTCACAGCCTGGCTGCTTAGGATGGACAATCGCAAGTGCCTCAGGCAGCTCCTCACTTGGTTCATGGTGATCTGTAATGATCAGGTCTAACCCTAATTCTTTCGCAATACGTGCTTCTTTTACAGCTGCAATGCCTGTATCGACCGTGATGACAAGAGATGCACCTTGCTCTTTGATATATCGAAAAGCCTGTTCATTAGGCCCATAGCCTTCTTTAAATCGATCTGGAATATAAAAGTCTACTTTCGCAGACCGCTCTTTTAATGTATGTAAAAGCACAGATGTACTTGTCACACCATCCGCATCGTAGTCTCCGAAGATCACAATCGATTCCTGCTCGTCGATCGCTTTGTTGATGCGCTCTACTGCTTCTTTCATTCCTTTTAATAGAAATGGATCATGAAATTCGGCTTTTTGATCAAATAAAAAAGACCTCGCTTCTTCTACTTCTTCGAGTCCTCTTTTTACAAGAAGCGATGCAGTCAGCGCTGAAATATTCAGATTTTCAGAGAGTGATTTCACTTTTTCTTCGCTTGGATGTTCATATTCCCAGCGCATTTTGGATAATAACATAAATTCACCCCTCAACCACACTATTATACTAGAGTGGACTGAGGGGTTTCAATTTTTATTTTATGAAATTGTACTGGAAGATTATTTTTCCTTCGGGTCAAATGATGCTGGCTGTTCTTTTAAAGGCTTGACATTCGGTTTTTTTTGAACGTCTTTCTCTACCTTTTTCGTTGAAGCAGCAGGTGTAGCTGCACGCTCAGCTTTCAATGCTTTAAGTTCACGTTTTAGTTTCACAATTTGGAAAATCCCTGCAAAAGCCACAATGAGTCCGCCCATGAGCACGGAGCCAATAATCACAAGGATCAGCGGCCATTCAGCCGTTCCAAATAAGTAGTCAACTTGTACAGGCCGTACATTGATCACGGCAAATACTGAGACAATTAATACGAAAATAAATGCGAGTATGATGGTCCATTGTTGTTTGTTCATCTACATATCCCCCAAGCTTTTTCTTTTATTCTTCCCTTTTCTTTGTCCATTTTAAACACAGAAAGAAAATTGCGGAAGATTTTCTATCAGCATGGAAATCATGAGCTGCTGAGTTTTTCTTTAATGAGGTTCTTTAATTCTTTTCTTTCTCCAGAGATGACAAGGGTATCTCCTTCTTCAATGACCGTATCTGGTCCTGGATTTAAAATCTTCTCATGTGACTTTCTAACGATGGCGATGACGGTTACTTGATAATTTTGCCGGACATTCAGGTCTCCGATCGTTTGCTGAACAGCTGGTGCATTTTTTTCAATCTTAAACCATTCAATGATGAGTTCATCAATGGCTACCTCAACGGTTTCAAGCGCTTTTGGTTTATAAACCATTCCGCCTAAAATAGCCGCAATTTGTCTTGCTTCTTCATCGTTTAGCAAGATGCCAGAAATAGATTCTTCATGGTCATCCTCTTGAAAATGATACATTTCTCTTCTTCCATCATCATGTGTAATGATGGCAAGCTTTTCATTATTTTTTGTGATCATTTCGGCTTTGTGACCGATACCTGGCAGTTCAGTTTCCCGAACCTTCATAACAGCCCCTCCAATGAATAAAGCCAAATGCCCGAAACGGACACTTGCTTTCTATACTGATCTAAGCGTATGTCATTATAGCAAAAGACCATTTCAAGATCAATGAAACCCGAAATGTTTTTCCTAATCGACTGTTTTTCTGGAAAAACCACAAAAAAGACTGCCGATTAGGCAGTCTCAGATTGTTGACAAAGGGCTAAATGATCTTGATTTTAGCCCTTTGTCTTCTTTTCAGCGTGATAGAAAACCTTTGCAGCCCTAGGAAGGACGAGCATAGGCAGTCTCGCTCTATTAAATATCTTGCTCTGTATCAATCTTAGCCGGCTTTTTCAGCTCACGGCTTTTCCACATTAACCAAATTTGCGCCGCAATATAAAGAGATGAGTACACCCCTGTTAATAGGCCGACAAGTAAGGCAATGGAGAAGTTTGTAATAGACGCTGATCCGAAGATAAGCAATGCAATCACAACGATCACAACGGTGAGTACCGTATTGATAGATCGTGTAAAGGTTTGCTGTAAACTCAAGTTGACGATATGAGAAAGATCTTCCACCGTTTTTGGTTTACGTTTCTTCATTTGTTCACGGACCCTATCGAACGTCACGATCGTGTCATTAATCGAATATCCGATCACCGTGAGGATCGCCGCAATAAAGGTCACATCTACCTCTAATCGCGTGATACTAAAGAATGCCACGATAAAGAATGCATCATATAAAAGGGAAGCAATCGCTGCAATGGCCATTTTATATTCAAAACGAATGGAAACATAAATAATGATCCCAATCGAAGCAATGATGATGGCATATAAAGCATTACGTGCAAGCTCTTTTCCGACAGTAGGAGACACCGTGCTGACATTCGGTTCTGTTCCATACTTATCTTTAAAGTAATCTTTCACTTCTGCGATTTTTTCTTTATTTGGCACACCAACAAATCGTGCCGCTGCTTGATTTTCTTTTTGACCAGATAATACGACACTATCTGTATCCAGATCTAGTTTTTGAAAGTCTTGCTCAATTTGAGCAGTTGACAGCTTGTGGTCACTTTGAATGTCAACTCTTGTACCACTTGCAAAATCAATACCAACATTGAGTTTGAAGATCGAAAGAACGATAATCCCCGCAATGGTAATGGTTGCTGAGAAAATCATGAAACCCTTTCGCTTGCTGACAAAATCCCATTTATCAAATGGTGTTTTTGGTTCAGTATCTTCTGTTGTTTCATGAATATCGATGATATCTTTTTGACGGACACCAAGCCAGCCCTTCTTGCGATCGAGCGCGCGGCTTTCCACAAGCAGTCCAAGAAGGAATCTTGATAGGAATACAGCCGTAATAAAGCTTGTTAAGATAGAAAGGATCAGCATAGTGGCAAACCCTTTTACAGAACTTGTCCCGAAGAAGAAAAGGACGCCCCCTGCAATAATACTCGTTAAGTTCGCATCAAAGATGGTCGCAAACGATCGGCGGTTCCCTGACCTGAAAGCTGAACGGACAGATTTACCGAGTTTAAGCTCCTCTTTGATCCGTTCATATGTGATGATGTTGGCATCAACCGCCATCCCTACTCCAAGAATCAGTGCCGCAATTCCAGGCAGTGTCAGAACAGCGCCCATCCAGTCAAACACCTGTAAGGTAATATAGATGTACGTGGATAACGTGATGACAGCAATCAGACCAGGTAATCGGTAATAAAAAAGCATGAATAAGAAAATGAGGGCAATTCCTACAATTCCTGCAAAGACCGTTTCATTTAATGCCTGTTCACCAAATTGCGCACTCACTGATGTGGAATACTTTTCACTTAATTTTACTGGCAATGCCCCGGCATTTAAAATACTAGCAAGGTCCTTTGCCTCTTGGACAGTAAATTTCCCTTCGATCTGTACGTCACTGCTGTTAATCTCTTGATTCACGTTCGGCGCAGAGACATACTTATGGTTTGATTTTGAGACTTCTTTTTTGAAGGAATCTCCTTTATGGTAATCAAGCCAAATGACAAGCTGGTTATTCGGTGCCATTGCCGCCACTTTTCTTGTCACGTCACCAAACTTTTTCGCATCCTTTAGTTTAACCGTCACAATCGGCTCATTTGTTTGATTGAATGTTTGTTTTGCTCCGTTTTCGACCAAATCAGACCCGTTGAGGAGCTCTTTATCATTCGTATCTCTGAAGGAAAGCTGCGCTTCAGTCGAAAGAATCTCCCTTGCCCTGTTTTGGTCTTTTACACCCGCAAGCTGCACGCGGATACGGTTGTTGCCTTCAATCGAAATGTTTGGCTCGCTTACACCAAGTACGTTGGCCCTGCGGTTTAAAGCCTCTACTGTACTAACTAAGACACTATTTGTGATCTTGTCCTCTTTTTTCACCGGGTGTACATCGTACAGAACTTCAAATCCGCCTTGCAGGTCCAGTCCGAGCGTAATATGATTGGCCGCAGGCTTTGTTAAATAGCCCACACCCGTTCCGATTAACAGAATCACTAAGAAAAACGCAAGAATGCGCCCTTTTTTCATTATGTATTTCCTCCTTAAACACCTGAATCCATAGATGGCTTATTTCAACAGTTCGTCTAGCATATTCTTGCCATCTTCACTGTCCAAAAAAGCAGACGTTTTAAACGACTGAACGGTTGCATAGTTCATAAATTCGCCAATTTTCACAGATAAAATATCTGCAACCATTTCATGAATCGGATACTCTTGTTTTTTCTTCCACTTCTTATTCTCTAAGTATGACCATAATTCCTCTAAATCTACATCTTTATAGCCCAAAACGATGAATTCTTCGAGCTTACTGAATAGAAAAGGCTTTAAATGGTCTTTGTAATTTGCAGCCGGATGTTGTGTCAATGGGATGCTCCCCCTTTTCAGTTTTTATCGAGAGACTTGTCATGCTTGGACGATATACACGCATATCTTATTGTATATGATTCTATGTCGTTTGAGAAGGCAGGTGATCTTTGATTTGACGAAGCAAACATTTTTAAAGGGAACGATTATTTTAATTTTAGCAGGTTTTATCACGAGAATATTGGGTTTTGTCAATCGAATTGTGATTGCAAGGTTCATTGGTGAAGAAGGAGTCGGGCTTTATATGATGGCGGCCCCTACCTTTTTTCTCGCCGTGACGCTGACACAATTCGGACTGCCTGTCGCTATTAGTAAGCTTGTCGCAGAAGCAGAAGCTCGTGGTGACAAACAGAAAACAAAGCGCATTCTCGTCATGTCCCTTGCGATAACAGGATCACTCAGCCTAATATTCACGCCGCTCTTTTTATGGTTTGCACCTATCATGGCAGAAAATATGCTGACAGATCCTAGAACAGTCTATCCACTGCTTGCCATTACTCCCGTTGTCCCAGTCATCGCCATTTCCAGTGTATTAAGAGGTTACTTCCAAGGCAGACAGCAAATGAGCCCGCTTGCCATGTCTCAAGTACTGGAACAAGTCGCAAGAATATCTCTAGTGGCAGTATGTACAACCGCCTTCCTTCCTTATGGAATTGAATTTGCAGCAGCAGGTGCGATGATTTCATCTGTCATTGGAGAGATGATTTCACTTGCTTACTTACTGATCGCCTTTCGTTATAAAAAAACCATTCGAATTCGAAAACGATTTTTCAAGGCGATTCATGATGGAAAGGACACGTTTAAACAGCTGATGAGTATTGCCCTGCCAACAACGGGCAGCCGTTTTATCGGAAATATTTCGTGGTTTTTAGAGCCGATCGTTGTCGCACAAAGCCTTGCCATTGCTGGATATGCGGCTGTAGAGGCAACAAGGCAATATGGGGAATTGACCGGTCTAGCGCTGACCCTTTTGACACTGCCAAGCTTTATTACGTATTCACTCTCCACAGCATTAGTGCCAGCGATCAGCGAAGGAATGGAGCAGAACAAACGCAAAACCGTCGAATACCGGCTAAAGCAGGCAATGCGTCTTTGTTTACTCAGCGGAGGTATTTCGTGTATTATTCTTTTCGTTTATGCAGAAGATTTAACACTCTTTATGTATGGTTCATCGCATGCTGCTATATATGTGAAATTCATGGCACCATTTTTTCTTCTATATTATTTTCAAGGGCCGCTTCAAGCCGTCCTACAAGCACTCAATTTAGCTGGTGCGGCGATGACAAACAGCCTGATAGGTGCTGTTGTGAAAACTGGGATGATTTTTGTCCTTGCTTCACAGCCAGGCTTTGGGATTATGGGTGCGGCGCTGGCGATACTAATCGGTATCATCCTTGTCACGCTGCTCCATGCGGCAACTGTCGGAAAAGTGCTGCCTATTCATTTACCAGTGAAGGAATATGGGATATGTGTTCTTGTGATCATCGGCACTGGGGCTGTCAGCCTTTGGCTGAAATCTCAAGTGAATGGACTCTTCTCTGCCCCGATGGAACTCGTGATGCTGATTTTTGTTACGTGCGCGCTGTATGTCATTCTATTAATCTGTTTAGGCCTAGTGAAGCGAGAAGAGCTGCGCCGCATCCCGTTCATTGGGAAGCTGCTCTAGCTCATCTCTTCTTGATCACTTCGTCTTTCAAATCAATATAAAAGGTCTTTTGATTAAAGCTACAGTAGGAGATTTGCTCTATGTCATGATAGCCTCTTTTGGCAAGCTCATCTTTTAGCCATTGTTCATTTTGATTAATTTGCTTCAGATGGTCATGCTGCACAATTCCATCTGCAATAAGCGGAAGTTCAAGCGCGGCATGTGTGTGCTTATTTTCTTTTTCAACGACGGCGAGCTTTCCAGATGGCTCTAAAATGGCGTAAGAGACATCCTGAATGCTATCGATGTTGTTTTCTCTTAATTGAATAAGCAAGTCATCAAAATTGTATCGCTGTTTTCTCATCGCACCTTCGTCGATTTTCCCGTTGATGATGAGCAGGACCGGTTTACCGTCAAGAAAGCGCCGGACACCTTGGAATTTCAATGAGAGGTAGGCAAGTGTAATTTGAATGAAGGTTAACAGCAAAATCGGCCACACCGAATGTAACATATGACCGTCGACTTCTTCTATGTCGAGAACCGCAATTTCAGCGATCATCATAAAAATAACAAGATCTAAAATACTCAGTTCACCAATTTCCCTTTTGCCCATTAACCGAAAAATAAACCAAATGAGAAAATATAAAATGATTGTTCTCATGGAAATGATTAAGATGTCCTGCATGTGATGAAAACCCTCCTTCTCCACCATAGCTTGTGTCAAAACACTTTATTTATGTAGAAAAGAAAGCCTCTGTTTTTATCGTGATAAACATGTCTATTTTTTCTTCACTGTGAATACATTTTAGTAAAAGACAAGCTTCGGTCAATTGGAGAGGAGACGAATCACATGCAGGAAACGAAACAAATCGGAAAAGGCATTTTATCCGGCTTAATTGCCATTTTCATCGTGATGATTGTCACAAGCTTACTTGTGTCGCTCATGCTTACCTTCACAAGTATGCAGGAATCATCCTTTAAATGGATGATTATGATTTTGTCCTTTGTAGCGCTTCTATTAGGAGGCATCATTTCTGGAGGAAAAGCAAAGGAGCGCGGCTGGCTCATTGGCGCGATCACTTCTATCATCTTTTCTCTCACTGTATTCTTATTTCAATATTTAGGGTTTGGAGAAACTTTTTCGCCTGAGCAGTTCATTTTCCATGGTGCATTTTTAGGGATTTGTATGCTGGGAGGAATGATTGGTGTCAATCTTCGAGGCAAATAAAAAAAAGAGCGGATGATATCGCTCTTTTTTTATGGCTATGTATCGGAGGATTAGCCTTTGTCAGCTAATTCTCTAATAGCACGACGATCGAAAGTTAAACGGTTATTTTCGCTTGTTTTGATGACCACTTTTGATTCATCAATGTAGTCGATTTCACCGTGTAAACCACCGATTGTGACGATTTTATCGCCTTTTGATAAAGATTGCTGCATCTGACGCACAGCTTTCTGTTGCTTTTGCTGTGGACGGATTAACAAGAAGTAAAGCACAGCAAACATGACAACAATCATAATGATTGAACCCATACCACCATCCATTCTATTTCACCCCTTTCTAAAGCATTGTAAAGCCTTTCGTTTATGCGTTAAAAGTTTTTCGCATTCGGTTTGTTAAAGCCATAACGCTCAAAAAACTCTTCTTTAAAATCACCTAAACGATCCTCACGGATAGCTTCTCTCACTTGCTCCATTAATTTTAACAGAAAATGAAGATTATGATAAGTTGTTAATCGAATTCCGAACGTTTCATTTGTTTTGATTAAATGTCTAATATAAGCGCGTGTGTAGTTTTTACATGTGTAGCAGTCACAATTTTCATCGATTGGTCTAAAATCACGCTCATATTTTGCATTTTTCACAACAAGTCGTCCTTCGCTTGTCATCAAGGTACCATTTCTAGCAATTCGCGTCGGCAGTACACAGTCAAACATATCTACACCGCGAATGGCACCGTCAATTAAGGAATCAGGTGAACCGACACCCATTAAGTACCTTGGCTTGTCTGCTGGTAAAAATGGCGTGGTGAACTCCAGTACACGGTTCATCACATCTTTTGGTTCACCGACCGATAAGCCTCCAATGGCGTAGCCTGGGAAATCAAGTGAAACCAGATCCTTTGCACTTTGTTTCCGAAGCTCTTCGTATTCTCCGCCTTGGACAATCCCAAACAGTCCTTGATCGTCTGGACGCTGGTGGGCTTCGAGACAGCGTTCTGCCCATCTGCTTGTCCGCTCAACAGAACGTTTCATGTAATCGTGCTCTGCTGGATATGGTGGGCATTCATCAAATGCCATCATGATATCAGAGCCAAGCGCATTTTGGATGTCCATGGCCTTCTCAGGAGAAAGGAACAGCTTGTCTCCGTTTAAGTGATGACGGAAGTGGACGCCTTCTTCTTCAATTTTTCTAAATTCACTCAAAGAGAATACTTGGAATCCGCCTGAATCAGTCAGAATCGCTCGATCCCAGTTCATAAACTTGTGCAGGCCGCCTGCTTCTTTCACAATGTCATGACCCGGACGGAGCCATAGGTGGTACGTATTGCTTAAGATGATGCCTGCTTCCATTGCTTTTAGCTCTTCAGGCGCCATCGTTTTCACTGTTGCCAGTGTACCTACCGGCATAAATACAGGTGTTTCAAAGGAGCCGTGCGGTGTATGAACGCGTCCTAGACGTGCACCTGTTTGTTTGCATGATTTTATGAACTCATAACGTATCGGTAATTGCGACAAAAATGAGCCCTCCTGTCCTTGTTGTATGGTGTTATTGAATCAGCATGGCATCGCCAAAGCTGAAGAATCGGTATTCCTCTTTTACAGCCTCATTGTATGCTTTTAGGACATGCTCTCGCCCAGCTAATGCACTGACGAGCATAATTAATGAGGATTTCGGCAGATGGAAATTCGTAATCATGCCATCAATTGCCTTGAATGTATAGCCCGGGTAAATAAAGATCGATGTCCATCCGCTTGATGCTTTAAATTCGCCATCATGCGCACTCGCAATGGTTTCGAGCGTTCTCGTTGAGGTTGTCCCAACTGAAATAATCCGCCCGCCTTCCTTGCGCACACGATTGAGCTCTTCAGCTGTTTCTTCATTCATTTCGTAAAACTCTGCGTGCATCTCATGTTCTTCAATACGATCTGCACTGACCGGACGAAAGGTGCCAAGTCCTACGTGTAGCGTAATGAAAGCAATGTGTACTCCTTTTGCTTTCAGTGCATCCAGTAGCTCGTTTGTAAAGTGAAGACCGGCAGTTGGAGCTGCTGCTGAGCCAACCTCTTTCGAATACACAGTTTGATACCGTTCGCGATCATCAAGCTGCTCTTTAATATACGGAGGCAGTGGCATTTCTCCAAGCGATTCTAGTACTTCATAAAAAATGCCTGTATATTGAAACTCGACTTTTCTTCCGCCATGTTCCATTTCCTCTGTACATACTGCTTGAAGCCGCCCATCACCAAATGTGATAACTGTTCCTTTTTTCACCCGTTTGGCTGGTTTTACAAGGGTTTCCCATTTGTCTCCTTCTTCTTGTTTTAATAGAAGAAGCTCAACTTTTGCCCCTGTATCCTCTTTCATTCCAAACAAACGTGCTGGCAGAACGCGTGTATTGTTTAAAACGAGACAATCACCCGTTTGAAAATAATCTGTGATTTGTGAGAAAGTATCATGTGTGATTGCACCCGTTTGTTTATTTAAGACCATTAGCCTTGATGCATCTCGCTTTTCAAGCGGTACTTGTGCAATTAATCTTTCTGGTAAATCAAAATCAAATAGCTCTAACTTCATTTCCTTCACCTATTCTATAGTTAACTAGTTAATGTTATTTCATCCGTCCAAAGATATTAAGTAAAATGGTTAATACAACGCTAATGACAATGCATGTAATGACAGGAAAAAAGAACGTCACATTCCCTTTTTTTACAAAAATATCACCCGGAAGCTTACCAACCAATTGAAATACTAATCCTGCGGCAAAAAGGACACCACCTAAAATCATCAATATTTTAGGGAATTCAGTCACGAATCGGAACCTCCATTTGAAAATGTTCATACGCTTCTCTTGTGACGACCCGTCCTCTCGGTGTTCTTTGCAGGAAACCAATTTGCAGTAAATAAGGTTCGTACACATCTTCAATCGTATGTGATTCTTCTCCAATTGTCGCTGAGATTGTATCAAGCCCTACAGGACCGCCTCTAAATTTTTCAATCATGCTTAAAAGCAGCTTATGATCTATATGGTCGAGGCCCAGCCTGTCAACTTGAAGGCGCTCAAGGGCATCTTCCGCAATATCTTGAGTAATCGCATGATTCCCAAGCACCTGCGCAAAATCTCTTACTCTTCTGAGCAGACGATTGGCAACCCTCGGCGTACCCCGGGAACGTCTTGCGATCTCTTCGGCTGAGCGAAGGTCAATCCCAATCTCGAACAGCTCGGCTGTTCTTGAGACAATGTGAGCCAAATCTCTTTGCTCATAGTATTCCAATCTTGCATGTACCCCAAACCTATCGCGAAGCGGCGCTGTTAAAAGTCCGACACGCGTCGTGGCACCTACAAGTGTAAATGGCGGTAAATCAAGCCGTACAGAGCGGGCTGTATCTCCTTTTCCAATGACAATATCTAAACAAAAATCCTCCATTGCCGGATACAGCACTTCCTCAATTGAACGCTGCAAGCGATGAATTTCATCAATGAACAATACATCACCTGGCTCAAGTGACGTTAAGATTGCCGCCAGATCGCCAGGACGTTCAATCGCTGGTCCAGACGTTGTACGCAGCTGAACATTCATTTCATTGGCAATGATCGACGCAAGCGTTGTTTTCCCAAGTCCAGGTGGTCCATATAAAAGGACATGATCGAGTGTTTCCTGCCTCATACGGGCAGCTTCAATAAACACACTGAGATTATCCTTTACTTTTTGCTGACCGATATATTGGCTAAGTGTCTGTGGCCGCAGACTTTGCTCAATGGCTGATTCATGGTTGTCTGCTTCAGTTGAGACGAGCCGTTCATCCATGAGACATCACCCTATTTCAACATTTTTTGTAAAGCTTTTTTCACATATTGATCGGTTGTAAGATTCTTTTCTTCTTTTAGTAATGGAAGAACCTTTTTAATTTCGCGATCACCGTATCCAAGAACATTTAAGGCTTCAAGCGCTTCGTCTAATGCTGTTTGCTGCGTTTCGACCTGAATATGGTCCTCGTGATTAAATAGGTTGCCAATCATTTCCGGCACGACATCGGCTAGCTTTCCTTTTAGATCGAGAATGATTTGTCGTGCTGTCTTTTTGCCAACGCCAGGGAATTTAATAAGGAATGCTTCATCTTCACGTTCTATCGCTGAGATGACAGCGCCAGGGTCACCGGAAGCAAGAATCGCTAGAGCCCCCTTCGGCCCAATCCCTGTGACATTTAACAGTTTTGTGAACAGCGCTTTTTCTTCTCGCGTTTGAAATCCATATAACGAAAAAGCGTCTTCCTTTATGTAATGGTATGTATAAATCGTTTCTTGTTTATTGATTTGATAGATAAACGGGTTTGGGCTATAGACTTGATATCCCACTCCGCCGTTTTCTATGACAACATATTGCGGGCACACATAATCAATGGTCCCTTTAACAAACTCTATCACCGTTTTCACCTCTTTGACTGTTCTTCATTGTAACATAAATCGAGAAGAAAACCGCAATAAAAGTTAACATACGTTCGCTCAGTACATTTTTATCATGAAACTACGAAAAACAGCTTGCGGCTTTATCGCCAGCAAGCTGTTACACGCTTTAAAACGATATTTCATTTCGGTAAGGCTTCATGACTTCAAGCACATGCTCAAATTCATCCTTTGTTCGAAAAGGAATGCCTTGCTCAAGCTGCTCCTCCACATGACTTTCTAAACGGGACGTATCAATTTGAAAAAAGAGATGAATAGGCTCCGCCCAGCCGTCAGGCCTTCCATGAAACGTAGAAATCACACCGTCCTCTGATAATCCGATATATCCATTTGCTTTACTTAATGGAGAAATATCATCAATTTGCTTTCTAAAAAGCGCAAAATCTTCTTTCTGTTCTACTAGCGTCCAGCCTTTATACTGCGCCCAGAATGTGTCTTTGTCCTCTAATGATGCCCGGTGTCTTTCAATACTCACATCGCCGTCTAGATAGACTTTTTCAAGCTGTACGGTGATTGAGTTTGACTGCTTTTGCAAGTGTTCTTTTCCTTCCATATCCGCAGCGAAAAAGAGCACACTTGTCATGATAAGTCCTGTAACGAAACATTTCATCTTCACTTTCACTATTTACACCTCTTTAGAACATGAGATCGATGCATGACATATGTAGTTTGACCCATTTTTCTAAACATTAACCAAATCGATGGCGTGAATATATGGGAAGAGTCTTTCGTTGTATCCTTCATTCGTAAATGGTATGTTTTATACAATCCATTACCCTATCGAATGACACGGTTTTTTCATCATTCGTTTTTCAGCCGCATAAACTGAAACCAAAGAAGGTGAAGTCAATGTCAGATGTCAAAAGATTAGCTGAATCGATTCAGTATCATGAAGATAAACGTTTTCATAAGCTTGCCTTTAAACCGGCAGAGCTTGAGCTGTGCGGCAAAGGAAGAAGTGCCTATGTCTTTTCATATAAAAAAGACGGCAAAAAAATGGCGCTAAAAGTCTTTTTCCCTTCTTATCAACATATTGCCCGCAAAGAAGCCGCCATTTATGAAAAACTTTCTGGTTCGTCTTACTACCCTGAGATTTATGAATCTGGGGATCAGTATATTTTAATGGAATATATTAAAGGCTACACATTCTATGAATGCCTCACAAAGGGGATTCCTATCAAAAAACAAATGATTGAACAAGTCGATGATGCGCTGGAAGAAGCACGCGAGAAAGGATTGAATCCTTCTGATATCCATCTGCGGAATTTGATCTTAACAAAGGAAGGCCGAGTGAGGGTTATCGACGTTGCCCGTTTCACACAAACAAAAGCATGCCATCAGTGGGATGATTTAAAAGCCGCTTACGCCTATTATCAAAAGCCTTTTTTCCCAAAAAAAGCACCGCGTCTGTGGCTTGAAGTGATTGCTTATTTGTATAAAAAGAACTGGCTGTCCCGCGGTCAGCTTCATAATCGGAATGATTTTTCTGCATAATGAAAGCCGCTCTTTTTGAGCGGCTTTCAGATTGTTGACAAAGGGCTAAAATGATGTTTATTTTAGCCCTTTGTCTTCTTTTCAGCGTGATAGAAAACCTTTGAAGTCTAGGAAGGACGAGCACCGGAACGGAGCGAATTAGACATTCGTGAGTACCGACGCGCAGGACTGACACCGAATGCGAGGTGTGTCTACACGCTGAAAGCTCTTTTTGAGCGGCTTTCTGTTTTAATCTGTTTCTACATGAATGCTATTCACATTTAATAGGTTAATGATTTCATTATTCAGCTTAAACCAATGATTCGCTTCTTCTATTTTTTTATACACATCATAGGTAGCTGGGCGTTTCAACTCGAAATCAAGCACTTCCCCATTGTTCATATGAAATGTTACCTTAAATACTTTCATCATAAGATCACCTTCCACTCATTCTTGTTCGCTGGCCAAATAGATCAGCTCTTTTCATTCATTCTCTATTCAATTCGTTTCCCCTCCTTCTTTCCATTCAAACCCAAGAAGTTTAAATTTTGTTTAAATTCTTACAACATCTCTATTCCTATGTTCTGTAAAGAATTATATTGTTTAAAAGGGAGGTTGTCTTCATGAAACAGAAACAGAAAAAGAAACGAACATCTCCAGAGAGACAAACCGTCTTTTTTCATGTAACAGATGCACTCATTCCGAGTCTGGACATGGTGGGGGTTGCATTAAAGGCTGTTTTCCACCTTTTAAGAAAAGTCTTTTCAGCCATCTGATAAAACCCTGCAAGCGTGTGAGGTTCTTTTTTAGGATGAATATATTTGACTTCCTTGTCTGATAAACTCCTTCGCCTTCTTCTCCATCTCTCTTTTTACTTCTTCTGATTGATTTCGAATATCGTGGGAAATTTTCATACTGCAAAACTTCGGTCCACACATCGAGCAAAAATGGGCAGTTTTAGCGCCTTCTGCAGGTAGTGTTTCATCATGGAACGCCATCGCTCTTTCTGGATCAAGTGATAGGTTGAATTGGTCGCGCCATCTAAATTCAAACCTTGCTTTCGATAAAGCATCATCGCGCTTTTGAGCAGCAGGATGTCCTTTTGCTAGATCAGCGGCATGTGCGGCTATTTTATAGGCAATTACACCTTCTCTCACATCTTCTTTATTCGGCAGACCTAAATGCTCTTTTGGCGTCACATAGCATAGCATCGCTGTTCCATACCAGCCGATCATAGCCGCGCCAATTGCAGATGTAATATGATCATATCCTGGGGCAATATCTGTTGTAAGAGGCCCTAACGTATAAAATGGCGCCTCTTTGCAAATCTCCATTTGCTTGTCCACATTTTCTTTGATTTTATCCATCGGTACATGTCCAGGACCTTCAATCATCACCTGTACATCATGTTTCCAAGCGATCTCTGTCAATTCACCTAACGTTTCCAGCTCTGCAAACTGTGCTTCATCATTGGCATCAGCTATTGAGCCTGGTCTAAGTCCGTCTCCAAGGGAAAAGGCAATATCATATGTTTTCATAATCTCACAAATGTCTTCGAAGTGAGTATAGAGGAAATTCTCTTGATGATGGGCAAGACACCATCTGGCCATTATCGCACCGCCTCTTGAAACAATTCCGGTCACCCGATCGACTGTGAGTGGAATATACCTTAACCGGACGCCCGCATGAATCGTGAAGTAATCTACTCCTTGCTCTGCTTGTTCAATTAAGGTGTCCCTGTACACGTCCCATGTCAAATCCTCTGCAACGCCATTCACTTTTTCAAGCGCCTGATAAATAGGGACGGTTCCTACTGGGACTGGGCAATTCCGAATGATCCATTCTCTCGTTGTATGAATGTCTTTCCCAGTAGACAGATCCATCATGGTGTCCGCCCCCCACCTGATTGCCCACGTCATCTTTTCTACTTCTTCATCAATGGATGATGTCACAGCTGAATTGCCAATGTTTGCATTGATTTTGACATGAAAATTCCTTCCGATAATCATCGGCTCACTTTCAGGATGGTTAATATTTGATGGAATGACGGCTCTTCCGCTGGCTACTTCCTCTCTCACGAACTCAGGGTTTAGCTCTTCCCTTAACGCGATAAACTCCATTTCAGGTGTCACAATACCTTGTTTTGCATAGTGCATTTGCGTCACACTGGCACCTTGTTTTGCACGAAGCGGCTCATGTTGAAAATCAGTATGAACATGATGAAAGGACTCTTTCTCTTCGGAACGATATCCGTTATCTTCTGGTTTCACATGACGCCCTTCATAGCTTTCTGTATCTCCTCTTTCCTCGATCCACGCTGCTCTCAGACGATTTAATCCTTTTGTAACATCGATATGGACACTCTTATCGGTGTACGGTCCACTTGTATCGTACACACGAATCGGTTCATTTTGAATGCTCCCCGCCTGCGTCATCGTTTTTGAGAGGGCAATCTCCCTTTTTGGCACTAAAATGTCAGGTCTTGAGCCCTTTTCATACACCTTTCGACTGCCATCAAAGCTTGATAATAAAGATTGAGTAGTGATTGATTTCTTTTCTCTCATTGCTGTTCTCTCCTTCTCTTCTTGTCACCGGACAGGATGGAATCAGCACCAGCAAAAAACCAGGCTCTAGAAAAGAACCTGGTTTCGTCGTTAGAAATAAACATGAATGTCATCATATGACACATGTATCATCTTCAACTTCCCCACGCTGGTACGAGCCAGATCAGGTCCAAAGGGTTAAGAAGCATACACTTCTCTCTCAGCCCAGCTGTGGGCACCCCTAGTCACATTTATTGATTTCCACAACAGTGTAGCATACAGGTGACATGAAAAAAAGAATTTTCAGGAAAATAGTTCCTTTCCCCTATAAAAAATAGCAACTCCTTTGATATGCATCGTTCTATGCATCTTCCACATTCATTATTTCGATAAAATCCGAAATAATTGTTGATCCTTTTCTCCTAATATGTATAATTAATCTAAACGGAGAATTTTTATACAACTTTTTTTAAAGGACGTTCTAGTCGATTGCAAACATTTCTCACATTTATCGTCGTAGGATTCTCAATTGCTCTGCCAGTTGGAGCGATCACGGTTGAAATGACAAAACAAGGATTAAAAAACGGCTTCTTTCATGGTTTAACCGTAGGAGCAGGCGGCATGACCATCGATTTACTACTTATTTTGGCTTTATATGCAGGATTTGCTCAGTTTTTATCATTGCCGTTTGTTCAAATTCCGCTCTGGCTGATTGGAGCCGTATTCTTAATGATTCTCGCCTACGATTCCATTAAACATGCGGATCAAGACATCCACTTAGCTGGAGAGAAAGTCAATAAATCCTTCGCAAAAACGTATAGAAACGGCTTGCTTGTGGCGGTATCCCCCGGAAACCTTGTGTTCTGGGTTTCTGTATTCGGTGCTGTACTGGCAGATGCCTATGCAAAAACAGATTCATCTGAGTTTATGCTGGCTTCAGGCGGTATTTTGGCAGGGATTCTTCTTCATGACATCGGCCTTCTCACCCTTGTATCATTAACGAGAAAAGTGATGAATCGAACGATGATCAAATGGACCTCCATCATTGCTGGTATTTTATTACTTGGATTTGGTTGTTATTTCTTTTACGAATTTTATATAGGGATCAAGGTTTATTTTTAAGAAAAGGCTAAAGTTCTTTAGGAACTTTAGCCTTTTTTATGCTTCAACTTATCGGGTCATACCTGTTTGGCCTGTTTCAAATTGTGTTCTTCTCATATCTCTGAAGCGTGTGAACGCACCTTCGTCTTTGATGACTTGAACAGCTCTTCCGTCCGCATAACGAGTTGCTGCTTCTTCTACTTGTGATACACCCTCTGACGTCAGACGTCCATCTGACTTAATCGCAATATACACATTTTCATCTGTCACCATCACTTGAGAGTCTGCCACATGATTCATTTTATTGACACGGTTGGCAATTTTTCTTGAACGCTGGACGTTCTCTTGTTTATCGTAGCCAGAGAACGACATTTGGTTATGATAATTCATATCTCCATGACTGTAGCGTCCATCTCCACCTGCGAGAGGCATGCGATCATCGGCTTGAGGACGGGTGCGATAATCAACATTCGTTGTATTCCCACCGTTCATCCCTTCCATGAGTTCAGAAACTGGTCCTTGATGATCTTGGTTATTGTCAGCTGCACGATTATTCGAATGGTATCCGACTGGCTGACCTGATTGATTATGCCGTGTATCTACACCTGCATTGTCATTTGTGCCACATGCTGTTAACCCGATAGGAAGAAGCACTAATGCGATCGTTTTTTGCCATTTTTGTCTCAAACGAAAAACCCCCTGTACAAATTCAATCTCTTGAGCACAAACAGGCTCTGTTTTAGCATGTACAGTTAGGAAAAAAATCACGCTGTCAGTTATAAACAAAAAAAGGAACGATTGAGATCGTCCCTTCTGTCATTACTCTTCTTCGTCTTCTTCTGGCCTTGCAAAAACGGATTGACCTGGGTATGGCTGCATATAAGGCTGAGCTGGATAAGCTCCCATCTGGCCATAAGGAACAGGATTTGGATAATGTCCTGGCCACGGCTGATGCTGCTTCATGCCATCATCACATCCACAGTCTTCCTTACCGTAAGCCTCATTTGAAACGTTTGGATAAAAGCCTTGATTTGCGTTTAAATTGGCGTTAGCGTTGGCATTTGGATGCATATGATGATGCCAATGATGCCCGTCGTTTGCATGATTCTCGTAATGTTCCCCGTAATAAGCTGGCGCTTGGTACGCAGGATAATATGGCTGAGCTGGGTATGGATATGGCATCATGTGATGGTGATAATATGGCTGGACAGGATAACAAAGGCCTGAACCTGGTAAAATTGGCGATGCTGGAACCATTTGCTGCGGATATGGATACATCGCTGGCATGTAATGACCATGACCATAACCATAATAAGGATCGTATTGTTCATGATGATGGTGCTCTTTATTTTCAGCCATTCCACCTACCGCTGCGCCCCCTACATTCGGCATTTGCGGGAAATTAGGAAGGTTTGGGTAATTGCTGTGCTCCATATCTTTTCCCTCCTCCTTTTGATGCGGAATATGAATAAACGGATCATAGCCCTTTGCCACTTCATCTTTTAAATGACCTTTATTTTCATCATAAAAATGGTCTTTGTTGTCTTTATGATCCTTATTTTCATGATGAACATGATCCTTGTGATCTTTGTGGTCCTTTTTCTCATGCACATGATCTTTTTTCTCGTGATGTTCTTTTTTGGGAGGAGGCGTGAATGGCTGGTAGAGATTGGTCTGATAATAGTTCACATCGACTTGCGGAAAAACTGGCTGCTCAATCTTTGGCACTGGCGGTACATAAGGGACCGGTTCATTTGGCTTTTCTTTTGGCTTCGTATCTTGCACTTGCACGACATCTTTTGGCTTTTCTTTCACATACGGATGTTCTTTCGGCTTTGGCATTTCTTTTGCTTTTTGATGGTCTGTTTTCACAGGAACACCACTAGATGGAATTTTGATCTTCATACCCGGCATGATCAAATCTGGGTTACTGAGCTGCGAATTTAGTTTTTTCAATTCCTGAAAGTCGACTCCGTATTTCTTTGAAATTTTCCAAAGGGAGTCTCCTTTTTGCACAATATGAATTTTCAACGTTTTCCCCTCCTATGCAAAACGTGAACGTAGCGGTTATGTCAGAAGTACAATATGTTTCAACATAAATTTATGCCTACTTACAAGCCGATATGATAAAAACTTGTTTTCTGATAGGAGGGGGGGTGGATCAATATTTAATGGTGAGCATTTTCTTCAGCGCAAGTAAAGCGTCTTTCGTTGTGTCCTCATTGACCTGAATCAAACCGGCAGGATCACCTTTTTCAATGCTCTCAAGTGACCATAACAAATGAGGCAGATCAATTCGGTTCATAGTCAAACAGGGACACATATCAGGATTAAGGGATTCAATTTGTTTATCTGGATGCTGATCTATGATCCGTTTGACTAAATTCATCTCTGTTCCAATCGCCCATTTGCTTCCTGCTGGCGCCTCCTTGATCGTATCAATAATAAATTTCGTTGAGCCCGCTAGATCAGAAGCCCTGACGACTTCATGCGTGCACTCTGGATGGACAAGGATTTGAATGTCACGGTCTTTTTTCCTCGTTTCTTCAATATTTCGCACCGTAAATTTCTCATGTACAGAGCAATGGCCTTTCCATAAAATCATTTTGATACGAGAAAGCGGCTGATCGGTGATAAGCTTCTCTTCTATTTGATCCCACACAGCCATTTCTTCTAGCGAAATGCCTAAATCATAGGCCGTATTACGCCCTAAATGCTGATCAGGCAAAAACAGAATCCGCTCCTTTTGTGTGAGCGCCCACTCTAGCACTTTTTTAGCGTTTGAAGATGTAACAGTCGCCCCGCCATGCTTGCCGACAAATGCTTTAATATCAGCTGTTGAGTTGACATACGTAAGTGGAAGGATCGTCTCCCCAAACAGACCAATGAGCTTCTCCCATGCTCTGTCCGTTTGTTTCATGTTCGCCATATCTGCCATTGAACAACCAGCTCTCATATCTGGCAATAGGACCTTTTGATTCTTGTTTGACAGCATATCTGCCGTTTCAGCCATGAAATGAACCCCGCAGAACACAATGTATTCAGCCTCTTGATTGTCAGCGGCTATTTGTGCGAGCTGCAATGAATCTCCTGTTGCATCTGCAAATTGAATGACTTCATCCTTTTGATAATGATGCCCTGGTATAAAAAGCTTTGATCCAAAAGCCTGTTTAATGTCTAGTACACGCTGCTTCATTTCCTCTTCAGAGCGTTGTTTATATTCTTCAGGCATCATGGCTGCATGTTGATTCGCAAGTACATCAAGCATGGACATGAGTCGTTCCTCCTTTATGGCTGAATTCCATATTCATACTAAAATCAAATGCTGGCGCAGAATGCGTTAGAAAACCAAGTGAAATCAGGTCGACACCAGTCCCTCTGTAGCTTGGCAATGTCTCTAACGTAATGCCTCCTGAAGCCTCCGTAAGAATTGTGCTCGGCGTCATTTGCTTAAAACGTTTTACTTCTTCCGGAGAGCAGTTGTCAAACATGATGACATCGGCTTTTGCATCAATGGCTTCGATTAGCTGCGCTTCAGATTCAATTTCCACTTCAATTTTCACCATATGACCGGCATATGCCCTTGCTTTCTCTACTGCCTCACGAATAGAGCCGCATGCCGCAATATGATTGTCTTTTATCATTACTCCATCTGATAAGCCGAAGCGATGATTCTTTCCGCCTCCTGTCTTCACAGCGTATTTCTCTAACATACGCAAGCCGGGAGTCGTTTTTCTCGTATCACAAATCGTAATTGATGGATCCGCTAATCGCTGGACTGCTTCATGTGTTAAGGTGGCGATACCTGTCATGCGCTGCAAGACATTTAAAATGACCCGTTCTCCTTTTAATAAGTCGCTGACTGGTCCCTTTATTTTCGCCAGCACTGCTCCTGAATGAATCCAATCACCTTCTTCAAAAAACAGCTCTGTTTGAATTTGCTCATTCAACAGGCGGTATCCTACGTCAATTACGTGAGAACCTGACAATACCCCCGATTGTTTTGCGATCATGTAAGCTGTTCCTTTCTTGTCTCTAAAGATGGCATCAGCTGATACATCTCCAAAACCAATATCTTCTTTGAAAAAATAAGTCAGCATTTGTTTTAACTGTAGACGTTCCATTTTGCACCGATCCTTTCATTTTTCATCACATAAATACGCCCCTTTTCATGGACGATCTGCTTGCCCCGCCATAAATCATCATTCCGCTTTGGATAATCCATTCGATAATGCCCGCCTCTGCTTTCTGTACGAAGTAATGCAGACTTCACAAGGCGAATCGCTAATGCCCATTGATTACTTAATTCAAGCTGTTCATTTGTGATATTTTTCACATTGATTTGCTGACAAGGGACTTCCTGTAATGTTTGAAGCAAGATCTTTAACCCTTTTTCATCTCTCACAATTGCGGCATAAGTCGTCATCCATTGTCTCAACTGATCCTTTGACATCGCTGGGACAGACCACACTTCTTGAAAAGTACATGATGAGACTGTGTTTTTCAGTATAGATAACTGTTCCATTCTCCGTGCCGCTTTGTTTCCTAAAACGAGACCTTCCAAAAGAGAATTACTCGCCAATCGATTTGCACCGTGTAAGCCTGTACAGGCCGCCTCGCCAATAGCAAAAAGTGAAGGAACCGTCGTTTCTCCATATTCATTGACGCAGATTCCGCCCATTAAAAAATGCATACCTGGGGAAACCGGTAGCCTGCCACTTGCCATATCGACACCTGCCCGCTGACACATTTCATCAATTGCTGGAAAACGAACGGAGAAATGTGGAATCTCACGAATATTGAGATAAAGTCCGTGACCGAGTTGCTGCTCATGAAAAATAGCTCTAGCGACGACATCTCTAGGCGCTAAATCCGCTTGTGGGTGAACACCTTTCATGATCCTCCTACCTGTTTCATCCTCTAAATAGGCTCCCTCTCCCCGGACTGCTTCTGACACGAGACCGACTGCTTTTCCGGCAATCGTCAAGAGAGTCGGATGGAATTGAACAAATTCGAGATCAGCTAACTGTGCTCCGGCTCGATAGGCCATCATCAGGCCATCTCCTGTTACAGAAGAGTCATTTGTGCTTGTTTCATATAGGGAGCCGCAGCCGCCCGTAGATAAAACAACTGCATCTGCGGTCATGGTATGTACGTTTCCTTTCTCGTCTTTCCACACAACACCGATGCAGGCTCCTTCATGCACCAATAGATCAATGACATGATGATATTCGTATAAATGAATATGTGAGCCAAGCTGATTTTTTAAGTATTGCACAAGAGTTTTGCCTGTTTGGTCTCCTCCTGCATGCAAAATACGAGGCGTCGTATGTGCCCCTTCTTTACCTAATTGCGGCACGCCCGTCTTTGTTTGATCAAATGGACAGCCTTCTGCTACGAGCTGCTCTACAAGTTGTTTTCCAAGACTTACAATCTCTTGTACGGTTCTTTCATCATTGTGATCACATCCGGCAGCTAATGTGTCCTGTACATGCTGATGAATGGAATCATGTGGTGAAAAGGGTGCAGCAATTCCTCCTTGTGCAAGCATGGAATTGCTAGAGGAAAATTGTTTTTTTGTCATCATGATAACTTGGCAGTTTTCCGAAATGGAGCTTGCAAAAGAAAGCGCAGCAATGCCTGACCCCACCACAATGACTTTTTTGATTGATGACACCATTGCCCCTCCTGTCATTTACATCTGTCTTGACACATATCATTACATAACACTACAATAAATACAAGAAAAAATTTTCACATAGGAGATGGATCGGTTGGTTTATTTAGATTACGCAGCTTCGACACCTGTTTCAGAGGAGGCCCTTCATGTCTTTCAGCAGCTAAGTCAAGATTGTTACGGGAATGCAAGCAGTCTTCATGATGCAGGGGGAAGAGCAAATGATATATTGACTTACAGCAGACAATCATTCGCTGCCATTCTTGAGGGTGAACCAGATGGTATCTACTTTACAAGCGGCGGAACAGAATCCAACCTTTTGGCGATTCAATCGATCGCAAATGGTCTGCCAGCACACAGGCAGCACGTCATTACAACTTCTGTAGAGCACCCTTCTGTTCATCACGCAGTTAACAGCTTAGAGCGCCTTGGCGTGAAGGTCACGATCATTGAACCAAATCCAGATGGGATCATCACTCAGGACATTCTCAAAGAAGCGTTATTGCCTGAAACAGGGCTCGTATCTATTCAGCATGCTAATTCAGAGACAGGGATTATCCAGCCGCTCGCTGAATTGGCGCCCCTTTTAAAAGAAAAGCACATTGTTTTTCATACAGATGCCGTGCAAACATTCGGAAAAATTCGTGTGTCCATCAAGGAGCTTGGGGTTGATGCCGTGTCCATCTCTAGTCATAAAGTGTATGCACCTAAGGGCGCTGGTGCTGTCTATATGGGCGCACATGTACCTTGGAAGCCTTTATATTCAGGTGCAGTTCAGGAAGGTGGCTTCCGCCTTGGAACAGTGAACGTTCCATCCATCGGTGCTTTTACTGCTGCGAGCGAACAATTGATGCTAAAGCGAGATGAGCTCCATCGACAACATGAGCTGCTTCGTGATTATTTTCTTCAGCAGCTCAAAATAAGACAGCTTCCTGTCCGTACACTTCAGAACAATGGCAGCCGCCGTGCTCTGCCTCATATTATTGGTTGTTTTTTTGAAGGGTTTGAAGGACAATATGTAATGTTAGCATGTAACCGGCATGGAATTTGTATATCAACTGGAAGTGCATGTGCTTCTGGTTATCATGATCCTTCCCCGGCTGTGAAGGCATTGCACGTATCAGATCGTGATGCCCTTCAATTCATTCGACTATCATTTGGATCGAAGTCATCAAAAGAGGACATCGATCAGCTTTTGCATACATTTGAACATTTGCAAAAGGAGAAGAAAGGAGCATAGGACGTGGAGCAAGAGAGGAAACTCATTGGCGAAGAGAGAAGAAGTGCCATTTTAGAGTGGCTGAAAGAAACAGATACCCCGCTTACCGGAAGTTTTTTAGCTAAAAAGGCAGCTGTTTCTCGACAAGTCATTGTACAAGATATTTCACTATTAAAAGCAAAAAACGAACCCATTATTGCGACAAGCCAAGGCTATGTGTACATGGCACCGCAGCATGCGCCAGAAAGAGAAATTGAACAAATCATCGCCTGCAAGCATGATCCTGTTCATACGGAAGAGGAACTGACATTGATTGTAGACTTTGGTGTGACCGTAAAAGATGTGATCATCGAGCATCCTGTTTACGGTGAATTAACGGCCTCGATCCGCGTCAGCACTCGCAAACAAGTAGCTGATTTCGTTCATCACATTTCTAACACGGGCGCCTCCTACTTGTCAGAACTAACAGACGGCGTGCACTTACATACACTAACCTCTTACAGTCAAACGCAGCTTGACCAAGCCATTCAAGCACTCGATGACGCAGGTTTTTTAATTAAAGACTAAAAAAAGTGTCCTGCAAGGGACACTACAGATTGTTGACAAAGGGCTAAAATAATGTTTATTTTAGCCCTTTGTCTCCTTTTCAGCGTGATAGAAAACCTTTGAAGTCTAGGAAGGGCGAGCACCGGAACGGAGCGAATTTGACATTCGTGAGTACCGGCGCGCAGACCTGACAAAGAATGCGAGGGTTTGTCTACACGCTGAAGTGTCCTGCAAGGGACACTATTTTTCATTCGTTAATTCATATGTTTGATAGCTGCCGAGCAGTTTGACCTCACAGCCAATCGCTTCTAATTCCTGAATCGTGCCAGGGACAAGAACATCATCCATTTCTTTTTCAATATCAATAATAAATAAATAGTGCCCAAGACCCGTTTTAGTCGGTCGAGATTCAATTTTTGACAAGTTGAGATTCCGCCAAGAAAAAGCAGATAACACGCGATGCAGTGCACCTGATTGGTCATCCTTTGGCAGACTGACAACTATGGTCGTTTTTGGCTTGGATGAGAAGCCAGCATTCATTGGAAAAGTTGCCTTAGGATCTTTATGTAAAATCACAAAGCGTGTATGGTTGTGCGGATAATCATGAATGTCTTTTTTTGCAATCGTTAAACCATACGTTTTTGCCGCAATTTCATTGGCAATGGCACCGGCAGCTTCATCCGGATGCTCACTAATGTATTTTGCTGCATAACCTGTTGATTCCACTGGCCTGTGAGGTATATCAGGATACTGCCTTTTCAGAAATTGGTGACACTGGGCAATCGCATGCGGATGTGATTGGATCACATCTAATGTCTCCCAGCTCTCCGCTCTTGAAGGATGGACGAGTAAATGCTGCCGAATCGGAGCTGTTATTTCACCAACAATGGACAGCGCTTCTTCATGAATTAAATAATCAATCGTTAAGTTCACAGATCCTTCGAGTGCATTTTCAAGTGGAACGACCGCCAAATCTACTTCGCCTTTTGACACAGCATCCATACATTGCGGGATTGTTGCATAGGCACGCTGCACTGTATCTGCCGGAAAACAAGAGCATACGGCCAAATGAGTAAATGTTGCCTCTGGTCCAAAATAACCTACAGTTAATTGCTTCATCTGCTATGATCTCTCCTTTTACGCCCCAGAACCTAGTATTTCAACTTTTTCGACAAATTCAAGTTTTCTTAATTGATTCATGACTGTGTTGATATCATCTGCCATGCCAGCCGTGCTAATGGATAGGGTGACATTCGCTCTTCCTTGCAGCGGAATCGTTTGGTGAATGGATAACACATTACAGCCAGAGTCAGCCACAATTTGAAGCAACCTTGACAGAGCCCCAGACCGATCTTCAAGGTGGAAAAACAATGTGATGATCTGCTCTTTTACCATCGTATAAAATGGAAAAACAGCATCTCGATATTTATAAAAAGCACTGCGGCTTAAATCCGCTTGTTGAACAGCATCAGCAACTGAATCCGCTTTTTTGCGATCGAGAAGCTTTTTGACTTCAAGCGTTTTTCGCATCGCATCTGGAAGGACATCCTCTCTTACCAAATAGAACGTTTCTTCTTTCACCTGTTTTCTCCCCTTTTAAAAACGGGAGAGCCCATGGACTGGACCCTCCTTTTGATCAATCAATAAATTCAAATTCAAATTCAAGCAGACGAATGATGTCGCCGTCTTTTGCACCACGCTCACGTAAGGCATCATCGACACCCATTCCGCGCAGCTGTCTAGAGAATCGTTTCACGGACTCATCTCTTGAGAAATCTGTCATCTTAAACAGTCGCTCAAGTGCTTTACCCGTTAAGACAAATGTGCCATCAGGATCTCTTGAGATCTCAAATGGTGCATCTCCCTCATCAAACCTGTACATCACGCGGTTATCAGATAGCTCTTCTTCATTATAGAGCGGGAATTCCGGTGTTGTTTCAAGTTGATTGGCGATTTCAAATAAGAGCTCACGAAGCCCCTCTCTTGTAATCGCACTAATTGGGAATACTTTATCATCATCTGTTAATTTTTCTTTAAATGCCGCTAGATTGTCGGCAGCATCTGGCATGTCCATTTTGTTCGCTACAATGATTTGTGGACGCTCTGTGAGCCTCATGTTGTATTGCTCAAGCTCTTCATTAATGGTCACATAATCTTCGTACGGGTCACGTCCTTCAAGTCCTGACATATCAATGACATGGACGATGACACGAGTACGCTCAATGTGGCGTAAAAATTGATGACCTAAGCCCACACCTTCGTGCGCTCCTTCAATCAATCCTGGCAGATCCGCCATGACAAAGCTTCGGTTATCATCTGTTTCGACAACTCCTAGGTTCGGCACAAGCGTTGTGAAATGATAATCCGCAATTTTCGGTTTCGCAGAAGAGACAATTGAAAGCAGAGTTGACTTCCCGACACTTGGGAAACCAACGAGTCCAACATCTGCAAGTACTTTTAATTCTAAGATGACGTCACGTTCTTTACCTGGTTCACCATTTTCAGAAAGCTGCGGTGCAGGGTTTGCCGGTGTTGCGAAACGTGAATTTCCTCGTCCGCCTCGTCCACCTTTTGCAATGACCGCCCGCTGTCCATGCTCTGTTAAGTCAGCAAGTACTTGTTCCGTCTCTGCATCTGTCACAACGGTACCCGGCGGAACTTTGACAATCATCTCTTCCGAATTCCGGCCATGCTGGTTTTTACTCATGCCATGCTCGCCGCGATCTGCCTTGAAATGACGTTTATAACGAAAGTCCATTAACGTTCTAAGTCCTTCGTCTACTTCAAATACAACATCCGCACCATTTCCGCCATCGCCGCCAGCCGGTCCGCCTTTTGGCACATATTTTTCACGACGGAACGCCACCATACCGTTTCCGCCGTCACCGCCTTTAACATACACTTTAACCTGATCTACAAACATAACTTCCTCCGTTTCTCTGCATCACATATCTCGTTCTTGCCTCAAACAAAGCTCAATCATGGACTCATGACTTGTCACATGAAATTGCGTTACACTCATACATGGATAGTTTGCTTCATGAAACGCATTTAACGCATCCAAACTTGTTAATTTCCCTTTGAAATCAAAATATAAGATCACATCATTCTCTTCATGATCTGTTTGGAACGTGACCGTTAAATGATTTTCAGTTTTTTGGCAAACTGATTGATCGAATATCGAAAACAACTCCTGTGATACCGTTAGCAGCTGCGATTCATATGCTGATAAGTCTCGGGTTTCACCAAGCACTTCATATTCTAGGGTGATAAAATGCGACTCCCAATTAAATGTTAGAAAGGAATAGGCCAATTGGGGAATTTTTAAATTTGAGAGTTTGGATTCATGCTGTGCTTCAATGACCATTTCTTCTATAATTTCAAACACCCGGTCATATTTTTCTAATGTCAAGTTGCCTTTGATCAGCTGCAATTTATTCATCCAGTCGTGTCTTGAACGACTGAGCAGATAGATCAATTCATTTGTTAATGCAACGTGAGTTAATTTTTCGTTTTGTTTACTTGGTATCTCTTCCATTATCGCACTCCCAATCGTTTGGTCTCTCTTTTAGGAGTCTTATCATCACTCTGTCTCCCTGAATTATAACAGAGAAGACAGCATAGAAAAACACTAGTTATGTGAGGAAAGGTTGTTTTTTCTGATCTATAGGAGAAAATGAGGCAAAGTCAGCAAACGTTCTTTGATATTTATGGAGTGCATCTTCTTTTATCATCTTCGGTACCACTTGTAAAAAGCGCAAAAGCTCCCTGAACAGTGAAAAAAACTCCAGTCAATGACCGGAGTTTTTAGCAATTATTGTGCCGCAGGATATACGCTCACTTTTTTACGGTCACGACCGAAACGTTCGAATTTAACTGTTCCGTCGATTTTAGCGAAAAGAGTGTCGTCGCCTCCGCGTCCAACGTTTTCACCTGGATAGATTTTCGTTCCACGTTGACGATAAAGGATAGAACCACCAGTTACGAATTGACCATCAGCACGTTTAGCGCCTAAACGTTTAGACTCAGAGTCACGTCCGTTCTTTGTAGAACCTACCCCTTTTTTAGATGCGAAAAATTGAAGATCTAATCTAAGCATGAAGTTCACCTCCTATTTTTTTGTAGATATTCTCACATAATCGTGATAATCTCGTTCAATTGTCTCTAAGGAAACGACCATGCCTTCTAAAAGCAGCTGGGCTTTTTCAAAGGATACTGGATCTGTATCAGCAGGCAATTCAAAAGAGAAGTAGCCACCTTCTTCACCAATATCAAGCAGTGGGTCCAATCCTGTCAGTGCAATAACTGAATTGACTGAGCCGAAAACAACAGCAGAAACACCTGCACAAACGAGATCCTGACCTTTTTCAGCAAACTCGGCATGTCCAGTCATCTGAAAAGACGTAATGCTTTCATCTGCTACTGACCGAGTAATGGTTGCTTTGATCATATCACTCACACGCCTTAAGCGTTGATTTTTTCGATAACAACTTTAGTGTAAGGTTGACGATGACCTTGTTTCTTGTGGTTGTTTTTCTTCGGTTTGTACTTGAACACAGTAATTTTCTTACCGCGACCTTGTTTTTCAACTTTAGCCGTTACTGTTGCTCCAGCAACTGAAGGGTTACCCACTTTGACAGTGTCTCCGCCGACAAACAATACGTTTTCAAAAGTTACTGTTTCACCTGCTTCAGCAGTTAGTTTTTCAACATAAACAGTTTGACCTTCTTCAACTTTTACTTGTTTACCACCAGTTTCGATAATTGCGTACATCTCTGCACCTCCTAATAAACTCAGACTCGCCGAATACAGGGGGCCTTAGGCTCTTTACACCTGCTCCGCGCGGTTGTAGCACGGGTGCTACATATCCATAACATTAAAAAATATATCAAATTGAACGCAGAATGTCAACGTATTTTCACCACTAGTACGGCAAAAGAAGCTCTTCCATTGAGGAAGTGGTTCTTCGATCTGAAAAATACGCGTGGAGCAGTTCATTTTCATCAAGCTCGCTCATTTTCACGCCGTTCCTTTCAATAATAATCGGATGCTTGCAGCCTCTTTGGAATCGTGCCATGACTTCATATACTTTGTCCTCAGCACTCGCTCTCAGCGGAATAAGCTTTTCTACCTTTTGCTCTTTTTTACCGTAATAGCGTTCTAGTAAAAAACGAACTCTGACGTAATGCCGCTGCCTGTGCTCCATCACGAGTGAATAAGCTAAAAAAGTGAGCAACACCCAGCCATTGAACTGAAGCGGGGCAAACAAAAGTAACCCTGCAGTCAATAGACCGAAAAAGATAAGCGAGCCTTTTATAGCAAGGCCATGTGCACGTTGGAAAGGGTAATATGCTGATAAGAGCAAAAAGAATAATTTCCCGCCATCAAGCGGCCAAATAGGTAAAAGGTTCACAAGAAAAATCGCCATATTATAAAAGGTGAACATCGTAAAAATATCGTGCGAGATCAGAGAAGCCTCCATGAAAAGCCACGCCATAAGCTGGAGCGGTATATGCTGGAGCGGCCCGCATAAAATGACCGCCAGCTCTTCCTTTAGCGGGCGGTTCCCATGCTCTTCTACTTCTACCGCTCCGCCAAATGGAAGTAAAAAAATCCGTCGAATGCGCCAATGATAATAGCAAGCAGCCGCTGCATGTCCAAGCTCATGGACAAAGACAATGATGAGCAGACAAAGCAGCGGCTTAATTTGACCTGAGAGAATCGCAAACGCCATCACAATCCATAGAAGCGGATGAATGTGAATTTTCATCAGCATTATGAGCCATCTATTCAAAGGTCATCACCTGAATAGGATCGATGAACTGTTCATTTTGCTTTATAGCAAAATAATACGTTCCCTTTCCTTGATCATCAAGTGAGATTTGGCCAATTTTTTCACCCTTATCGACAAAATCGTATAAAGCCACATCTGCTTCCTTTAATTGACCGTACCAGCTATAGCTGTTATCTGCATGCTGCACGACCACTGTAAGACCTGTGTCACTTTTCTTTTTCACCTCTACTACATAGCCTTCCTTCATACTGTCAATGGCTTCAGCCGACGTTTCGACTTTGACACCTGCTCCATTTTGCGTAAAGGATTCCTGCACCTTTCCAGAGGCAGGTACAGCCAGTTCTTGGTTCGCTTGTACATCTTTTTGATCTTCCTTTTTGTCGGTTAAAAAGGCAAGGGGGTTCCCCACTGTCTTCTCAAACCAGCGATTGGCAGCAGCAAATTGAAAATCCTGCTCAAAGGTCTGCGTAATCATAGGCTTTAGCTGCTGAAACGGACCTGCTTGACCTTTAAATGAAATGGCCGCAATCAACACAAGGGACGCAGATAATAAACATTTCAGCACAAAGGCATTCGGGTTAAATAACGGATGCCGATATTTCTTCTCCTGGTGCGACGACGACTCATAGGAAGACGCCCCTGAATGCTTTTCTTCCTCCGTCAGCATCACCCATGGAGGGATATCTTCTTTTTTCTTAAAAGTCGTCTTCTTCGGAGGAGCAGCTGGCTGTTTCGTTTTATGGCGTTGCGCGATTTTTTTTCGGTACTCGTCCACTCTTTTCATGAGATCACCCTTTACATACAAACAGTTTGTACATTTTATGTGGTGACCTCATCTGATATGCAACAAAAAGACCGATTCTCATCGAATCGGTCTCATCTTACCTGAATACTTATGCTCTTACACCAAAAAATGCTTTCAGCTTCGCAAACATTCCTTTGTTTTCATCTTCAAATGATTGAAGCGGAACAGATTCGCCTAGCACACGGCGAGCGATATTACGATATGCGATTGATACTTTGTTTTTAGCATCCATGACAATCGGTTCACCATTGTTTGAAGCTTTAATGACGTCATCATCATCTGCTACAATGCCAAGAAGATCAATCGATAAGTGATGGACAACTTCATCCACATCCATTGAATCGCCACTTTTCGCCATGTGTGTACGAATACGGTTGACAATCAAACGAGGCGGTTCGATATCTTCTTGTTCTAACAAGCCGATGATTCGATCAGCATCTCTTACAGCTGAAATTTCCGGTGTCGTCACGACAATTGCCTTATCAGCACCAGATACAGCATTTTTAAAGCCTTGCTCAATTCCAGCAGGGCAGTCAATGACAACATAATCAAAGTCTTGTTTCAATGATTGAATTAATTCTTTGATCTGCTCCGGCTCTACAGCCGTTTTATCGCTTGTTTGAGCAGCAGGTAAAAGATACAAAAGATCGTCGAAACGCTTATCTTTTACAAGCGCTTGGTGAATTTTACATCTTCCTTCTACTACATCGACTAGATCATAAATAATGCGGTTCTCAAGCCCCATCACGACATCCAGATTCCGAAGGCCAATATCGGTATCAACTAGACACACTTTTTTTCCTTGAATTGCTAGTGCTGTGCCTAAGTTTGCAGATGTTGTTGTTTTGCCAACGCCGCCTTTTCCTGAGGTAATCACAATAGCCTCGCCCAATTTCACATTCCTCCCTCAAGCCTTGTCAGATTAGGTCTTATATGAGCCAATTGCTGCAGGCGTTCAATGATCATGTTGCCATCTATATCTAAATAAGCACATTCCATTTCATTTCCATCTTCTTTTTGATCCGGTGCTCGGTTAAAAACTTGTGCGATGCGAAGCTGTGTTGGAATCATACGAGATGCCGCAATGACAGCTTGTTTGTTCCCATTACATCCAGCATGTGCCACACCTTTTAATGCGCCAAGAACAAAAATATTCCCCCCTGCACGAATCGTTCCGCCAGGATTGACATCTCCTATTAATAAGAGATCTCCTTCGACATACAGCACCTGTCCAGAGCGGACAATTTTGGCTACAGAGGTAATTTCGGCCTCTGCTTTTAATCGTCTCGCCTCTTCAGATGACATGACGTCACTTTCAATCGAATGAATGACGAGATGCTCATTTTCAGACACCGCTTCAGTCAAACGCACTTCCTGATCCTCTGTTAAATAACGAAAACCAAGCTTAATATGCACATTAACTTTATGTCCTTCTCTGCCATCTGTATATTGCTCAAGTAAAAGAACCTCTCGCAGGCCAGAAAGAAGGTCATCAAACGAACAGTCATCATTTAACTGTAATGTTAATCCGTTTTTTGTACCTTTTATCGTCACATATTGCTGTTTTTGAGTTTTCAAGATGCTCACCTCAACAACATACTCATTTCGCCGTAATTGGACAAACTCCTGCTTTTATTCGTCGATCAGTCCTTGTTTCATATGAATGAAAAAGAGCCTAAGCGGCACAACAAGTATGAGAGACGCAGCAGTATTTAAAAGAATCGTTGGAATAAAGCGTTCGATGACATACGTATTAAACGGCATAATCTCTGGTTGAATTGTCGCTTGAACGCCGTACACATAAAACTCCATCACGGAAACAGCAATAATCGACAGAAAGACGACCACTAGCATATTCGTTTGCAGAACTTTAAAGGCTTTCGCTAGCAAATAACAAAGCGCTCCAAAGCCAAACATATGAACACCAAGTATGCCTGTATACGAAATATCATATAAAAGTCCAAAGATAAAACCGAATATCACACCATATTTCTGATTCACAAAAGCCGTCATAAATACGAGTGCAAGTAAGATGAAATGAGGAGCTAAAATTTGATTTTCTGAAACAAATGGGAGCTTCACTAGATCAACAAAAATGCTGTCAAATACGAAGATAAACAACATGACGAAAGCAAGAAGGACACGTCTCACGAGCCTTCCTCCTTCGTCAATTCAGATGTATTTCCCATACTTGTGCTGCGGTTCACCACAATCACTCGGTCTAAATTATTGAGCTCAGCCGCTGGTTCTACATAAATGATTTTTGTCAGGCCGTAATGATCTGGCTCGATTTCACTCACCTTACCAATCGTCAAGCCTTGTGGGAATACGCCCCCTGCTCCAGATGTTTCAACAAGATCTCCTTTTTTGACATCTCCATCTGCGTCAGATTTGAGAATATTCATTGTCAGCATTTTTTTCTTACTGTCATAACCGTTAATAATTCCGTTGAGTTCTTCTTTGCCCTTTTTCGCAAAAATTTTCGTTGAAATTCTATTATTTTGGTCAGTAGAGCTTAGCAACCTTACAGTCGAAGTAAAATTGTTGAGCTTATCACTTTCAATTTTCCCAATTAACGCACCACTCTCATTTGTGACCGCCATATCTTTGTCAACGCCTTGCTTTTTCCCTTTATCAATCATCACAAAGCTATCCCAAAGGGACGGATTTCTTGCGATAACCGTTGATAGAATTGGCGTATAATCACGAATAGAGTTCACATATCCAAGCTGTTTACGTAGCTTTTTGTTCTCATCTTCTAATTCTTGAAGTTTCGCCTCATATTGGGTTTGTCCATCAAGTTTTTTTCGAAGACGCTCGTTTTCATCATATGTGTTCTTTAAATCTTGTACGTTCCCATAAATACCGGCAATAAATTGTGATGGTTTATGAAAGACACCTTGAAAAAAGCCTGTCGTATCCCCCACTAATTTTTCCGGCCATGAAGCACCTCTGCCGCTTTTCACTGAAAAACCAATCATGGCCACCAGTACGATGACACAGACAAGGAGCAA
Organism: Bacillus pumilus; assembly: GCF_003431975.1. Lineage (GTDB taxonomy): Bacteria > Bacillota > Bacilli > Bacillales > Bacillaceae > Bacillus > Bacillus pumilus_N. Next base: position 2,589,629 of record NZ_CP027116.1, read on the forward strand.
CATTAATCTTTTATTCATAAAAAACTGCGGCATGTCTTACACCTCTTTATTTACGCCCGATTATCGATTGTCTTTTGATTTTCCTTTGAACAAATGAATATGCTCTAGTGCTTTTCCTGTACCGATTGCCACACAGTCAAGCGGGTCTTCAGCAATAATGACTGGCATCTTCGTTTCATCACTAATCACTTTGTCAAGATTACGAAGCAATGCACCGCCGCCAGTTAAAACGATTCCGCGATCCATAATATCTGCTGCCAGCTCAGGCGGAGTTTTTTCAAGTGTCATTTTCACCGCATCGACAATTGTTTCCACCGTATCGCGAAGCGCTTTTGCAATCTCATCTGCCGTAATAGAGATTGTTTTTGGCAGACCTGTTAAAAGGTCACGACCGCGAATATCCATCTCATCATGTACGTCAGGCTGTGCAGAACCGATTTCCATTTTAATGGCTTCTGAAGTACGGTCACCGATCATCAGGTTATACGTTTTACGGATATAGCTGCTGATCGCATCATCCATTTCGTCTCCTGCCACGCGGATCGATTGTGATGTCACAATGCCGCCAAGAGAAATAATGGCTACCTCTGTTGTTCCGCCGCCAATGTCTACAACCATACTTCCTGTTGGCTCCCATACAGGAAGGTTAGCACCGATCGCCGCAGCAAAAGGCTCTTCAATCGGGTATGCGTCACGTGCACCAGCTTGTCTTGTTGCATCAATGACTGCACGCTCTTCTACAGCTGTAATTCCAGATGGTACGCATACCATCACGTAAGGTTTACGAGCAAAAAGCCCTTTGCCTTTTAATGCTTGATTAATGTAATATTTCATCATTGTTGCTGTCGTCTCGTAATCTGCAATGACTCCGTCTTTCATTGGGCGTAGTGCCACAACATTACCAGGTGTACGGCCAATCATATTTCTAGCGTCATTTCCTACCGCCACTATAGACTTCGTATCAGTTTCCAAAGCTACGACCGAAGGTTCTCTTACAACAATGCCTTTTCCTTTAATAAAAACGAGCGTATTCGCTGTTCCAAGATCTATTCCAAGGTCTTTTGTACCAATTCCAAACATATGTATGTATCTTCCTTTCTTAAACCAAAATTCCCTTTAGGGAAAAACTCATAAACTCTATTATATCGTAAAACATTGAAAAAAAAAGTGTTACAAATACCCTTTTTCCTTCAAACTCACAAATTTTTGATCACCTATGACAAGATGATCAAGCAGCTGTATTCCAATCAGCTTTCCACATTCAAAAAGTCGCTGTGTCACTTCAATATCTTCCCTGCTAGGCGTCGGATCTCCAGATGGATGGTTGTGCACACATATAAATGAAGCCGCCGATCGTTTAAAGGCTTCTTTGAAAATTTCGCGCGGGTGAACGATTGATGAATTCAGGCTTCCAATAAACACGGTATGTTTATGAAGAACTTGATTTTTTGTATTAAGATAAAGACAAACGAAATTCTCCTGTGTCAAAAATCTCATATCTTCCATCACAAAGTTTGCCCCATCCTCTGGTGTGCGGATCACATAGCGGTTGTCCGTCGTTTGATGGTGTAGTCTAGTGCCGAGTTCTAAAGCAGCTAAAAGAGAAATTGCCTTTGCCTTCCCAACTCCTCGAATTTTCGACATTTCTTCAATAGAGGCTTCCTTTACAGAGCGAAGGCCGCCAAACGTTTGCAGAAGTCTTGCGGAAATTTGGAGAACTGACTCTTTTTTTGTGCCTGTTCTTAAAAGGATCGCAACAAGTTCATGATTTGACAAACTGCTGGGCCCATATTTGATAAATCGTTCTCTCGGTTTTTCATCATGAGGGAGATGCTTTAGCAGCATAGGGAAATCGTTCAGGATGACCACTCCTTTTAGAATTCCTTCCTGTCTTCAAAAAGGGGTGATTCCAAAGGTTTCAAGCACTCTAACTGTTTTGGCAATAGGGAGACCTACAACGGAAAAGTAATCACCATCTATTTTTTGAACAAACAGTGCGCCTTTCCCTTGAATGCCATAGCTTCCCGCTTTATCAAGTGGTTCGCCCGAATCGATATAGCGGTCTATTTCATTTTGAGTCAGCGTCCAAAATGTCACTTCTGTCTGTTCATAAAATGTTTCTTTTCTATTCTCTGACTGAATCGTGACACCCGTCAAGACTTGATGTGTCTTTCCTGACAATAATTGAAGCATGAAAGCCGCTTCTTTCTTGTCTTTTGGTTTCCCAAGACATTTGCCGTCAATTGCAACAATTGTATCTGCAGCAATGATCACAGCTTTGGGATATAATCTTTGAATATCATTTGCTTTTTGTTCTGCCAACCATTGGACGTTCTCAGCAGGGGAAAGGTTTCGATTTATTTCTTCTTTTAAATGACTTGCTTGAATGTCATAAGAAAACCCTGCTAGATCAAGCAATTCTTTTCTTCTAGGTGATTGAGATGCAAGAATCAATCGGTTCATGTTTGTTCATCCTTTCAGGGTTTAGCCTAAGAAGTAAGATACCCATTCATCCTATCAAATGCACATCTTACCGACAATTTACGAAAATTCATTTTTCATGTACCTTCATCATTATGTTGGATGCAAAAGAAAAAAACTAGTCATTTTTTGACTAGTTTCGTTTCTTAAAAAATGATTTTACGTATTTAATTGATCTAGCAGTGCTTGCTGAGATTTCCAGCCGTTTTCAGCAGTTGGGTCATTTAATAGCTGCACAGCTTTCAGCAAACTGCTTTTAGCCGATGCGTCCTCTGTTTTCGCACTTTCAAGCTCAGAAATTAGCTGTGTAACTTCCTGTTTATCCACATCATCGCCCGCTATCACTTTAGAGGATAATACCGAAGCCTTCTCTATTAAACTAGTCAACTCATCCGGTACTTGGAAGGAAAGCTCCTTCCCTCCCCACGCCTCAAAATGCTCGTCGATCAGTTTTTTCCCAACAGCACTTGTCATTCCCTGCTCTGTTGCAAGCCCAGCAATAACATAATATCCATCATCCATTGAGACCTTTTTACCCGCATACCCAGCATCTTTTAAACTGCCAACTAAGGCATCTGCTCCTTTTTCAGAAGAAAATTTCCCAGCCTGTACAACGAAAGTTGATAAACTGCCAGAGGCACTTTTTTCACCTGTGGTCTCTTTTGATTCATCAGTCGCACTTGCTTTTGGCGCATCTCCTCCGGCTTTCATCGAGGATTGATTTCCAGATCCTGATGCCGAGACACTAATATCGCCTCCTGATGGACTTGGTGTACTATCTTGACTTAAACTAAGCGCAAACACCCCAAGGCCTGTCCCAAGAACCACTGCAAACACAATCGTTGTCATCACTCTCTTGAAAGGACCGCGATTTTTACCGAACTTCTGATCAAAGGCGCCTTTTTTCTTTTGATAAGGCGTGACGACCTTTGGATCAGAATGATAAATATGATCGGCTGCATCATCCCACTGAAAATCTTCTTCTTTCGGTTTAGACGAATCTTCCTGAGAAGCTGCTGTCTCCTGTTCCGACTGCCTTTTTTCCTCCCAATTCGAAAACGTCAATTGATCTTCTTGCTGCTTTGGCGGCTGATGATCATCCTCATGTAGTATTTCTTCCTTGCCATTAATATTGACCTTGAGCCCTTGTTTTTTTGCCTGCCTCTTTTTCACTGTCATTCCCCGCTTTCTGACATGTTTGTAAGAAAGACCTTTCTGTCCAATGAATCAGCGCGAATGTAACCCGTCCTTCTTTCTGTTTCACACTTTAACATAGCGGAAAAAAAAAAGAACAAGACTTTTGTCGGCAGGGTCAAAAAGTGTTCGCCAATTTTTTCAACCGGTCGACCCGGCGAACGGGAACATGACATGAGCTCCATAGAGATACAGCCAAAAAGAAAAGGAGATCGCAGGAACAAAAGGAAATGGCTCATCTAATCGAAAAGAAAAAACCTTCGCATAGACGATTCCAGCGATACACGAGAGAAAAAGAATGAGAAGGAATGGCTTGAATCCTAAGCAAAATGCAAGCACTCCGAACAGTTTCATATCAGCTCCGCCCATGCTATTTGGCTTGAAACGATCTAAACTATAAAACAAGAGAAAGCAAAAAAGAAGCGAAGCCGCTCCTTCCCACCAAATAAGTAGAGGTTCAAGCATGCGGTATATGACGAAAAGAGGGAAAAAGAAGAGAAACAGCTCGTTTGGCACCCTCATATAAAGGAGATCGCTCACGACAGCAATCACAAATAAACTACAAATAATCACAAGAAAAAGACCTTCAAACGAAACACCAGCGATTCTATATATGAGCAAAAAAAGACTGCCTGACAGCAGCTCAACCATTGGATATAGCAAAGACAGCCGAGTGCCGCAATGTTTACAAGTCCCCCTCAATAAAGCATACGAAACTAGCGGGATCATCTCGCGCAAGGAAAGCGGCTGTTTACAAGCTGTGCAGTGAGAACGAGGAAAAAGAATAGACCGCTTCAGTGGCAGCCTTTCACCGACTAGATGAAAGAATGACCCCATGGTGACGCCCGCAAGAAACACAAAAATGCCTATCATATATCGTGACCCCTTCCGGAAATAGAATATCCCGGATTGTACCATAGCGATTCACCTTGAACACCTAATGAAAATGTGATTTCCCCTCTCATTTACATTTCAAAAGAAAAAAGACGCTCATTACATAGAAGAAATTGCGTCTTTTGATTACCTTAAAATACGATTTCGGATATCTGAGAAAAAATGTTACTAATAGCCTAACCCTTTTTCCTTCAAACTCACAAATTTTTGATCAAATATTACAAGTTAATAAAGCAAATATCCTAACAAGAAAGAGCACAAGATAGAAGCTTACCCCTCTTTTATAAAATCTCCCTATAATTAATCTTGTATAAGCAATTAGTTCCTCGAACTTTTTGTAGTGTGCTTAAATTAACTCAACATATAATCTCAAATACATTTCATTTAGAATAAAGGAAATTACAAATCACTTACTATAACTATTAAAATTTGGCTGATATGGAATTATCGACTTATGTTCTAGTGAACAAGCAATAAAATTCGTCAAAAGAGATGTTCAAATATACAGACAAAAGGTAATCCTGATACACAAAATATAATTATTATTCTTATTCAGGGAGGTATTATAATTCCTCACTACTCTATTACTAATTTTCTTGATAAAAAAATGAATCATGTTAAATAAACAGCGATAAAGCAATTGCAGATACCTTAGTACAATTTCTTAACTACATACTTCATCAAAAAAGGAGTGTCATCCAACATTTAAACATGTTTGAGATATTACTGATATAAAGTTACTCCATTTGGAATTGCATTTAGATTATTATGGATAAAAAGGAAACTTTAAGAGATACTGTTAAAAACAGAACATTACTTTCTACACTATTCTAACAGCTTAAATTATAAATTCTAAGATCTTGTCTAACAGATTTAATTTTGACTTTATAAATTAGTTTAGTAAGAATAGATTTAAAACTCACTTATTTCAATTGGAAAACATTCAAACTATAATAAATCTATATAAAGCTAAACAATTTTTCTTATCTAATAAGTTTGACTTCATACCAGAATATCCTTATTATCTGGACTGCCTTAATTATTTTTTTAATACATTACTGTTTTCTTTTTTATTTTTATCCTTATCATCACCTTGATCGTCTTCATTTTCTTCTTCATTTTGCTCTTCATGAAATTCAATACTGGTGTTTCCAGTAATATTGTCAAAGGGAGTATAGTAAACACCTATGCTTTTCCCTAAAATAATTCGTTTAAAAAGGATTACAACTATTGAAACAACTATTAATAACAAAAAAGAAAGAAGTACTCCACTGATAATAAGCATGCTATCCCTCCTTTCAAAAGATTATGTATATTCTAAATCGTTATGGGTAATTTTTCAAGTGAACGTATCATTGGTGAATCCCTCCACATAATTTCTTTTAAATCAACTGATAGCTCAATAGTAGGTAATCGATTTATTAATGTTAAAAAGGCAATTTTACTTTCTAACCTAGCTAAAAACGCTCCTAAACAGTGATGTTCTCCTTTTCCAAAAGAAAGATGCTTATTATTTATTCTCTTCAAGTTTAAACTATAAGGATTTTCAAACTTCACTGGGTCATGGTTAGCCGCAGCGTTAGAAACAATAACTACATCCCCTTTCAAAATCTCAAAACTTTTATATTCAAAACTTTCCTTAGCCCATCTCCCTTTAGATAAAAGAATTGGACTAGATGTTCTCAATAATTCTTCTATAGCTGATTCTATTGTTTCTGGATTATTCTTCAAGAAAGTATATTCAACTGGATTTCTCAGCAAATTCAACATCCCATTTCCGATTAAATTAACTGTTGTATCATATCCTGCCACAATTAAAAAGAAAATCATAGAATATAATTCACTTTTGTGCAGTTTATCATTATTAATCTCTTTTACTAATTCTGAAATCAAATCTCCTGTTTGACATTTCCTTTTTTCTTCAATTATGCCATCCAAATATGAAATAAATTCCCTTAATTTAGGCGTAATAATTTCTAAATTTTGAGCTGAACTATCCGTAAGCACATTGGCCCACTCAGTAAACAAATCATAATCTTCAGAAGGTACTCCTAAAACTTTAGAAATAACCGCAATAGGCAAAGGTCTTGCATACTCTTCCATTAAATCTATAGTTTTTTTTCCCTCCATTGAGTTCACTAACTCATTACAAATCTCTTCTATTTGATTGGTTAATTTTAAAATCATTTGAGGAGTAAAAGCCTTCTGAACAAGTTTTCGGAGCCTCATGTGATCCTCACCATCTTTAGACAATAAATTATCACTCAAGAGCTTCAATTCAGGAGTAGGAAAAAATCCCCTTTCAGCTTCTTCAGGTAGTATTCCTCTTGGATCTACAACTAATCTAGAGTCTTTTAAAAGTAATTCAGCATCTTCATATCTAGTAATCAACCAACTTCTCTGATTACCAAACTCTTCAGATTGAAAAAAATGTATTGGGTCCTTCCTTCTGAAAAAATCTAATATTTCTAAAGGATTATCTTTAAACTCTTGTGAGAAAGGATTAAATTTCATAATATTCGTTGACATAAACTTAAAAACCTCCAATATAATTGCTTTTTATTCATAATATTACCTGCTCTATACTCTCAAGCTTTATAAAGCTTGAGAGTATAGAATTAATTAACTAGATATAAGTAGCTGATAATATTTCTTCTTTTAACTTGTTTGCAATAATATTTACACTTGGAGAATCCATCATTTCCGCATGCTTGCCAGGCACTTGAATATTTTTCAAATCTCCTTCTAGATAACTACTCCACTTATTACCTAGTCTTGTTCCTTCCTGAGCTTCAAAATAAATTAAACCTCTATATTGTTTTTCTATTTTATATTCAGCCGATACCTTCGTGTTAGCATGAAAGATATTACTTAAAGTTTTTATATCCTCTACTTCAAGACCTGGTGGTAACATTTGTCTTATTTTAGGAGAATTTATTAGATTTTTAAAGGTCACCTCTGCGATTTCCTTTTCTTTATTAGGGTCTAAAATTAAATGTGCCGATATAGAGTTTAGAACCTGTATAATGCTTTCTTCCTTACTTAGGATATATTCTGCTCTTGGGAATGCCGTATCTATTAAAGATAATAAAGATACTTCCTCCCCCTGCTCAATTAGTTGATTTGCTATCTCATATGCAAAAAGCCCTCCTATCGACCAGCCGCCCAACATGTAAGGACCTTTAGGCTGAATTTCTTTTATTTTTTTCAGATATAACCTACTCAAATCTTCCAATCTAATATTTTCCATAGATCTATCTTCAACATACGGAAAGTTAATTCCATATAGAGAACAAGCATTGTCCAAAAGTTTAGCAAGTTCCATATAGCATAGAGTATTGCCACTTGCAGGATGAATGAAAAAGAAAGGAGCACCATCAGATTCTCTCAACTTAATAATTAATTCGAGATTTTTTTCTGTCTTATCTTTTTTCTTAATCAGAGAAGCTAAAGATTGCACTGTTGGATTCTCAAATAGATTGGGCATAGTTAACTCTTTATTTAATCTAATTTGTATAAGATATAATAACTTTATAGCCAGTAAGGAATGACCTCCTATTTCAAAAAAGTTATCATATACTTCTATATATTCACTATCTAAAATTTCTTTCCATATTTCTAGAAGTTGATACTCAGTATAATCACAAGGGGGGCGCTTATAAACACTCTGTTGATCATAATTTAATCTATTACTCTCCAGATTTCTCCTGTCAATTTTTCCATTTGGCGTTAAAGGGAGGACTTCCATCTTCACAAAGTGTGCTGGCACCATATAAACTGGAAGCTTTTCTTTTAATGCTATACGCCACTCCGCAGGAGTCTCCTCACCAACTACATAAGCTACTAGACGTTTATCACCCGGCTCATCTTCTCGAACAATTACTACAGCTTCTTGAATAGAAGGGAGGTCATTTAAAGTTGCCTCTACTTCTCCTAATTCAATCCGAAAACCTCGAATTTTCACTTGATCGTCAGTACGTCCAATGAATTCTAAATCTCCATTTGGTAAATATCGAACCAAGTCCCCTGTTCGATATACTCGATCTCCAGATGTTTTATCAAACGGATGAGGTAAGAATCTCTCTTTTGTTAGCTCCGGTCGATTTAGATAACCACGTGCTAAGCTCTGACCTCCAATATAAAGTTCACCTATTACTCCAACCGGAACTGGTTGACCATATTTATCTAATACATATAACTGAGTATTAGATATAGGTTTCCCCAAAGTTAGTATTCCTTTTCCCTCATAAACACCAGCAGATGCACAAACAGTATTTTCTGTAGGTCCATAGGCATTAATAAAGATACATTTCTTTGCCCACCTTTTAGCTACCTCTTTATTACAAGCTGATCCAGCCGAAATAATTACCTTAAGGTGATCAAATCTATTTTCATCTAAATTAGCTAATATAGCTGGCGGTAACGTAGCATGTGTTACTCTATTCTCTTCAACAAGATTAATAAATCTTGTTCCAGGCAACATTTCTTCTTGTTTTCCTAAAATTAAAGTAGCTCCAGATAAAAAAGAGGTAAATATCTCTGAAACAGCTGCATCAAATGCAAAAGAAGCAAACTGTAATACTTTACTTTCGTGATTGATTTTAAAAATCTTTATTTGAGCATAAGCTAGGTTACACAAACTTTTTAGTTCTAACAAAACACCTTTTGGTTTTCCAGTAGAACCTGACGTATAGATGACATACGCTAAGTTTTCTGGTGTTACTCCATGAACAGGGGTAGTAATAGGTTCATTTTTGATTTCTTGAGAATTTTTATCTAAACAAATCCTCTCAACATCCGATGATACCCACTTTGTAAGATGCGATTCTGTCACCAATATTTGAATGCCTGCATCTTCAAGAATGTATTGAAGACGTTTCTCCGGATATGCTGGATCTAGCGGGACATAAGCGCCTCCGGCTTTGAGAATCCCTAGTAATCCAACAATCATTTTTGGAGAACGTTCTACACATAATCCCACTAGGGATTCTGGACCTACTCCTCGTTTTTGAAGATAATGAGCTAATTGATTGGCTTGTTCCTGAACCTCTTTATAGCTCCATTCTTCGTCTTCATATGCTACCGCGATGGCATCCGGATTTTCTTGAACTTGAGCATCAAATAAATCTTGAATAACCTTATCTTTCGGATAATCTGCATCTGTTTGATTCCATTCTATAACTATCTCATCTTGTTCCTCTTTGGAAAGGAGCGAAAGGTTGCTTAATGGCTCCTCTGGTAAACGTGTAATTTCAGTTAACCAATATTTAAAGTGATTAGCCATCCGTTCAACTGTAGACTTATCAAATAAATCTGTATTATACTCAAAAGCCGTTAAAAGGCCTTCTTTCTGTTTTTCAACTGTTACTGTTAAATCAAATTTCGATACAGATGTATGAATATTTATATTTTCAATATGTCGATTAGACATCCGGATATCAAAAGTTTCAAAAGCATTTTGCATCGTAAACATAGTTTGGAAAAGTGGTGAATGACTAGTACTTCGTTCCGGCTGTACTTCTTCTACTATTTTTTCAAATGGTACATCTTGGTGTTCATAAGCTTTCAATGCTTTAGTTCTCACTGTCCGTAAAACATCTCGGAATGTAGAAGTTTCATCAAATTGAGTTCGATACACCAACGTATTGGCAAAGAAGCCAATTAGCCCTTCGGTCTCTTTATAATGTCGATTAGCAATAGGACTTCCAACTAATATATCATCCTGACCAGTATAACGAGATAGGAAACCTTGATATGCAGCGAGTAAGGTCATAAACACTGTCGTTCCCTCTTGGCGGCTTACGGCCTCAATTTGTTCTACCACTCCAGTTGGTAGTATAAATTGATACATTGCTCCTGCATAAGTTTGAACAGATGGACGTGGCCGATCTGTTGGCAATTGGAGGACCGGCAGGTCTCCTTTTAACTCTTCCTTCCAATAACTTAACTGTTTATCTAACACTTCATTATCAAGCCACTTCCGCTGCCATTCCGCATAATCTGCATATTGAATAGGAAGATCCGGTAACCTTTCAGGTTGACCTTTTACTTCTCCTTCATATAACATCATCCACTCTCTTAAAAATACATTCATGGACCATCCGTCTGAAATAATATGATGCATGATACAGGCTAAAACCCATTCGTTTTCTTGCATTTTAATTAGTTGGACTCTCAATAGAGGACTTGTCTCTAAATCAAACGGTGTCTCAGCTTCTCTTTGAACCAATTCTTGCATCGTCTGCTCTTTCTCTTCTTTCGAAAGATGTACCAAATCTGTTCTCGACAACGTTCTTAAATGAGAAGAAGCAATATTTTGAAAAGCTTCTCCATCTTTTTCTGTGATAGTGGTACGTAAAATCTCGTGACGACTGATTAAAGTATTTAAACTATTTTCTAACGCACGTGGAGACCACTCTCCCTGTAAACGCCAGACAGCCGGAATATTATACAATGAACTATTAGGTACTAAGCGATCAAAAAACCATAAACGCTGTTGAGCATAGGATAACGGTACAACAGATCCTCTCTCTACTCGAATTAACGATGGAATCTCACTAGAGATACTTCTTCCACGAAGATCCTCTAAACGTTTGGCTAGTTCTTCCACTGTAGAATGCTCAAATAGTTCCTTTAATGGGATGGACATTCCAAACACTTCTTGCAAACGAGATATAACTTGTGTTGCTAATAATGAATGCCCCCCTAAATCGAAGAAGGAATCATCTCGTTTAATACCTCTTATTCCCAATATTTGTTCCCAAACCGTCACCACCAACTCTTCGGAAGGAGTTTGGCCTTCTTGTAACACTTTTTCCTGTATATCATTAATTGGAGTTGGTAAGACCTTACGGTCTATCTTTCCATTTGGTGTTATAGGTAAAGCTTCCATTTTGATAAAATGAGCCGGTACCATATAACCCGGTAACTTGTCTTTTAGAGCCTTTCGCCATTCTTTTGTAGTTCCCTCACCTACTACATAAGCTACTAGACGTTTTTCACCTGACTCATCTTCTCGAACAATTACTACAGCTTCTTGAATAGAAGGGAGGGCATTTAAGGTTGCCTCTACCTCTCCTAATTCAATCCGAAAACCTCGAATTTTCACTTGATCATCTGCTCGGCCTACAAACTCTAAATTACCATCTGGAAGATAACGTACTAGATCCCCTGTACGGTATAAACGAGCTCCTGGTTCATCACTAAAAGGATGCGGTATAAAGCGTTCAGCTGTTAACTTAGGTCGATTTAAATAACCACGTGCTAAGCCAGATCCTCCTACATAAAGTTCTCCAATTACTCCAACAGGTTGCAGAACCTTAGTCTTATTTAAAACATAGACCTGAGTGTTATTTAAAGGCTGCCCTATGGGGAATGTAGCTGGTTTTTCATAATTTTGTGTAATGGTATAATGTGTAGTAAAAACTGTGCTCTCAGTTGGTCCATACACATGAACTAAACGATTTTCACCCAGCCTTTCCATTGCCCTTATAACATGATATTCCGATACTTTTTCTCCACCAAACAATACTTTTCTTGTTTTTTCGAAACAACAGACATTAAAATCAACTAAATTATTAAACAACGCTGTAGTCATAAAAGTTACCGTTATATTTTGGCTTGATATTAAAATAGATAACTCTTCAATGTTTAGAGCCTGACTTTGAGAGGCTATTATTAATCTAGCGCCATTAAATAAAGATGTGAAGATTTCAAAAACCGACCCATCAAATGCATAATTTGCTAGTTGCAATATTGTATCTTCATCATTTATATTAAGGTAACCATTATTACAGATAGTGGTTATTACATTTAGATGGCAAGTTAAAATTCCTTTTGGTTTTCCAGTAGAACCTGATGTATAGATGACATACGCCAAGTTTTCTGGTGTTACTCCATGAACAGGTGTAGTGATAGGCTCATTTCTGATTTCTTGAGAATTTTTATCTAAACAAATCCTCTCAACATCCGATGATACCCACTTTGTAAGATGCGATTCTGTCACCAATATTTGAATGCCTGCATCTTCAAGAATGTATTGAAGACGTTTCTCCGGATATGCTGGATCTAGCGGGACATAAGCGCCTCCGGCTTTGAGAATCCCTAGTAATCCAACAATCATTTTTGGAGAACGTTCTACACATAATCCCACTAGGGATTCTGGACCTACTCCTCGTTTTTGAAGATAATGAGCTAATTGATTGGCTTGTTCCTGAACCTCTTTATAGCTCCATTCTTCGTCTTCATATACTACCGCGATGGCATCCGGATTTTCTTGAACTTGAGCATCAAATAAATCTTGAATAACCTTATCTTTCGGATAATCTGCATCTGTTTGATTCCATTCTATAACTATCTCATCTTGTTCCTCTTTGGAAAGGAGCGAAAGGTTGCTTAATGGCTCCTCTGGTAAACGTGTAATTTCAGTTAACCAATATTTAAAGTGATTAGCCATCCGTTCAACTGTAGACTTATCAAATAAATCTGTATTATACTCAAAAGCCGTTAAAAGGCCTTCTTTCTGTTTTTCAACTGTTACTGTTAAATCAAATTTCGATACAGATGTATGAATATTTATATTTTCAATATGTCGATTAGACATCCGGATATCAAAAGTTTCAAAAGCATTTTGCATCGTAAACATAGTTTGGAAAAGTGGTGAATGACTAGTACTTCGTTCCGGCTGTACTTCTTCTACTATTTTTTCAAATGGTACATCTTGGTGTTCATAAGCTTTCAATGCTTTAGTTCTCACTGTCCGTAAAACATCTCGGAATGTAGAAGTTTCATCAAATTGAGTTCGATACACCAACGTATTGGCAAAGAAGCCAATTAGCCCTTCGGTCTCTTTATAATGTCGATTAGCAATAGGACTTCCAACTAATATATCATCCTGACCAGTATAACGAGATAGGAAACCTTGATATGCAGCGAGTAAGGTCATAAACACTGTCGTTCCCTCTTGGCGGCTTACGGCCTCAATTTGTTCTACCACTCCAGTTGGTAGTATAAATTGATACATTGCTCCTGCATAAGTTTGAACAGATGGACGTGGCCGATCTGTTGGCAATTGGAGGACCGGCAGGTCTCCTTTTAACTCTTCCTTCCAATAACTTAACTGTTTATCTAACACTTCATTATCAAGCCACTTCCGCTGCCATTCCGCATAATCTGCATATTGAATAGGAAGATCCGGTAACCTTTCAGGTTGACCTTTTACTTCTCCTTCATATAACATCATCCACTCTCTTAAAAATACATTCATGGACCATCCGTCTGAAATAATATGATGCATGATACAGGCTAAAACCCATTCGTTTTCTTGCATTTTAATTAGTTGGACTCTCAATAGAGGACTTGTCTCTAAATCAAACGGTGTCTCAGCTTCTCTTTGAACCAATTCTTGCATCGTCTGCTCTTTCTCTTCTTTCGAAAGATGTACCAAATCTGTTCTCGACAACGTTCTTAAATGAGAAGAAGCAATATTTTGAAAAGCTTCTCCATCTTTTTCTGTGATAGTGGTACGTAAAATCTCGTGACGACTGATTAAAGTATTTAAACTATTTTCTAACGCACGTGGAGACCACTCTCCCTGTAAACGCCAGACAGTCGGAATATTATACAATGAACTATTAGGTACTAAGCGATCAAAAAACCATAAACGCTGTTGAGCATAGGATAACGGTACAACAGATCCTCTCTCTACTCGAATTAACGATGGAATCTCACTAGAGATACTTCTTCCACGAAGATCCTCTAAACGTTTGGCTAGTTCTTCCACTGTAGAATGCTCAAATAGTTCCTTTAATGGGATGGACATTCCAAACACTTCTTGCAAACGAGATATAACTTGTGTTGCTAATAATGAATGCCCCCCTAAATCGAAGAAGGAATCATCTCGTTTAATACCTCTTATTCCCAATATTTGTTCCCAAACCGTCACCACCAACTCTTCGGAAGGAGTTTGGCCTTCTTGTAACACTTTTTCCTGTATATCATTAATTGGAGTTGGTAAGACCTTACGGTCTATCTTTCCATTTGGTGTTATAGGTAAAGCTTCCATTTTGATAAAATGAGCCGGTACCATATAACCCGGTAACTTGTCTTTTAGAGCCTTTCGCCATTCTTTTGTAGTTCCCTCACCTACTACATAAGCTACTAGACGTTTTTCACCTGACTCATCTTCTCGAACAATTACTACAGCTTCTTGAATAGAAGGGAGGGCATTTAAGGTTGCCTCTACCTCTCCTAATTCAATCCGAAAACCTCGAATTTTCACTTGATCATCTGCTCGGCCTACAAACTCTAAATTACCATCTGGAAGATAACGTACTAGATCCCCTGTACGATATAAACGAGCTCCTGGTTCATCACTAAAAGGATGCGGTATAAAGCGTTCAGCTGTTAACTTAGGTCGATTTAAATAACCACGTGCTAGGCCAGATCCTCCTACATAAAGTTCTCCCACTCCCCCTTTAGAAATCAGTTGGGAATTTTTATCTAATACATAAACCTGTGTATTAGACACTGGTTTTCCTATTGCAGGGCGATTTCCGCTTATATCATCATCTTTTAAAGCTTCACTAGCTGTAGCTACCACAGTATTCTCAGTTGGTCCATAGTGATTAAAAACCTCAAATGGAAGATTCTCTGAAGGAAACACCCTTAATTGATCTCCACCTGTTAACAAAGCTTTCAAGGCGACACTTTGTGGCCAAGAAAGTTTTAAGATTCTTTCGGTTAGCGGAGTTGGTAAAAAACTAATAGTAATTTGTTGTTTAATAAACCATTCTTTTAAAGCCTTCACATCTGTACGAATTTGGTTATTTGGTAAATATAAACTTGCTCCCACACTTAGATACGGCCATATCTCCCATACCGATGCATCAAATGCTGTTCCAGCAATTTGAGTTGCTCGATCTTTGTTAGTCACATGATATTTTTTTTGATGCCAAAAGATTAAGTTCAATAATGAACGATGTTCAACCATTACCCCTTTTGGTTTTCCAGTAGAACCTGATGTATAGATAACATACGCTAAGTTTTCTAGTGATATTCCATGGATAGGTGTAGTGATAGGCTCATTTCTGATTTCATGAGAATTTTCATCTAAACAAATCCTCTCAACATCCGATGATACCCACTCTGTAAGATGCGATTCTGTCACCAATATTTGAATACCTGCATCTTCAAGAATGTATTGAAGACGTTTCTCCGGATATGCTGGATCTAGTGGGACATAAGCGCCTCCAGCTTTGAGAATCCCTAGTAATCCAACAATCATTTTCGGAGAACGTTCCACACATAATCCCACTAGGGATTCTGGACCTACTCCTCGTTTTTGAAGATAATGAGCTAATTGGTTAGCTTGTTCCTGAACCTCTTTATAGCTCCACTCTTCGTCTTCATATACTACCGCGATGGCATCTGGATTTTCCTGAACTTGAGACTCAAATAGATCCTGAATTAATAAATCCTGAGGGTATTCAACATTCGTTTGATTCCATTCTACAACCAATTGATTTCGCTCTCTATCTGTTAAATACATCAGTTCATTCAGTTTCTTCTGCGGAGAATCTTCCGTTATTTGTTTAAGAACTTCAACTAGGTGATTATATAGATGATTAATTGTCTCTTTTTCAAAATACCTTAAGTCGTACATTAGTTTTAGAGTTAATTGTTCGTCTGGAATAACTGCTAAAGTTAGTGAATAATTTGTTTGTTCCAATCCATCAAAACCTAAAATAAGTAATTCATTATCAAAACTTTGTTCCTGTACAGGATAGTTTTCAAAAACATATAAAGTATTAAACATCGAAATCCCTCGTGGGATTTTACTCCACCCTTGAATGTCAGTTAATGAGGTATACTCATATTGTCGACGTTTACTGTCTTTTACTTGAAGATCTTTTAACCAATTCACTACCTTTGTTTCACCTGATACTTGTACTCGTACTGGCAATGTATTGATAAAGAGCCCTACCATTTTTTCTACACCCGGTAGATCTGTCGGTCTTCCCGAGCTTGTCACTCCAAATAATACATCTTCTTCTCCACTATATTTGCTTAATAAATATCCCCAAGCACCTTGGACTAAAGTGTTCAGAGTAAGTTGATTCTTTCTTGCCCATTTTTGAAGTACCTGTGTTTCCTCTTGTGATAAATGATAAATACTTTGACTATATCCTTGGTGTTGCTTCTTCTTATCTCCCACTGAACCAAATGGTGTAGGAGAAGTGATACCTTCTAATTCTTTTCTCCAAAAAGCCTCTGCTTGCGCCTTATCTTGCTGTCTAATCCAACGTATATAATTTTTATAAGGAGGAGATTGAGTTAATACCCAATCCCTCCCTTTCACCATATTTTCATAAACCTTAAATAATTCATTTATAACTATGGATGCTCCCCAACCATCTAATATCAAATGATGATGAGTCCAAACAACTCTAAATTCATCTATTGAAAGCTGCAATACAGTTACTCTCATTAACGGAGCTTCTTCTAAAGAAAATTTTCTTCTACGATCAGCTTTTAAAAAAGTTTTTAATTTTTCTTTTTGTTCGTCTATAGAATATGAAGTCCAATCCTGAAAATTAACGTTAAATTTTGTGCTTTTTAAAACTACTTGTAAGGGATTATCTATCTCCTCCCATAAAAACATAGTATGAAAAATCTCATATCTATCAACAATATATCCCCAAGATTTCCTGAAATAAGCAAGTTTTAAAGGGCCCTTAATAAGAAAGCTTGTTTGGTTAATATAAGGTAAGGAATCGCTATTTTCTTTATCATATAAGGAATGAAACAAAATTCCTTCTTGGAGAGGCGACATCTTATACATATCTTTAATATTATTCATTTTATCCCTCTTTTCTTAGTTAGTTTTGATAATACTTTAGCAAAACTATTTTCTGAAAGATCAGCCTCAGGAAAGTCTGAAGTGGTATATGCTATCTCTCTATAAGAAGAGTCTATAATTGAATGTAGAACGGAAAGCATCAAATCAGCTAAAGACTTTATACTATCAAATTCAAATTGTTTCCTACTATAAAGCCAAGTAAATTCTAATTTTCCCTCTTTTACTATTCCTACTACATCAATTAGATGCCCGCGTTTTGTGTCTTGATCATAATTGTCATTGGTTAATTCCATTCCTGTCTTAAATAAGGCTTCTCTGTTGACCTCTTGATTAAATTGACCTAGATAGTTGAAACTAATTGAAGGCTGTTTTTGAAGTTGAAGAAGGTCTCCCACTTCTTGATTAAGGTATCGAAGAATACCATAATCCACCCCTTTATTTGGCACCTTACGTAACTGCTCTTTAACAGTTCGAAGAGACTCTATTGGTGTCTCTGTCCCTTTAATATCTAGGTGAACCGGATATATGCTGGTAAACCATCCTACTGTTCTAGAAACATCAATTCCTTCTATAATTTCCTCTCGTCCATGTCCTTCTAAATCAATTGATAAAGACGGCTTCCCAGTAATTTGTTTTGTTGCTTGTACTAAAGCTGTTAGTAATATTTCATTTATATGCGCTCGATAAGTTGATGTTATATCTGTTAACAATGCTTTTGTATCTTTTTTATTTAACGAAACTGTAATTTGTTCTGTAGTTTCCTCTATTGAATGATCAATTTGGTAATCCATTGGTAAACCTTCGGTCTTTTTAGACGCCTGTTCTATCCAATAATCCTGAATTCCTTTTGGTATATTTTCACTATACGTTACTAGATGAGAAGCCCATTCTTTATACGATGTCGTTTTAGCCGGCAATTCAATCTCTTCTCCATGGACTAGTTGATTATAAACATTTTGAAGATCCTCTAAGAGAATACGCCAAGAAACTCCATCTACCACTAAATGATGAATTCCCCAGAAAAGTCGTCCTTCTTGATGTGCTTTGTCCTCAAAATATATTATTTTCATAATTGGCCCATCTTGAAGATTTAAAGTAGATTGGGCTTGTTTTATTGTTTCATAGATTCTCTCTTCTTTTCCTTTATCTTCTTCAATTCTTACTGAAATGACCTCGCTAGAAACCAAATTCTCTATTCCAGTATTGACCTGCGACCATTCAAGATCTGATGTACGCTGATAACGAAGACGTAAAGCATCATGGTGTTTTATCAAAACCTTAAGTGCCTTATCTAGTACTCCTACATCTAGAGCCTTTTTAGTTCGCAAGAACATAGACTGATTCCAATGGTGAGGATTTGAATGTTTTTGTTCAAAAAACCAATGTTGAATAGGAGTCAATAAGACTTCTCCCGTCACTATTCCTTGGTTACTATAAATCTTTTTCGTCTCCTCTACTACTCGTGCTAGTTCAGCAATAGTCTGATGTTCAAATATTTGTTTTGGTGTTAAATATAAACCTATTTCATTTGCCCTAGCAATAATTTGAATACTAAGAATAGAGTCTCCTCCACTTTCAAAGAAATTATCATGGATACCGATGTTTTCAACACCTAGAACTTGTTCCCAAATGGAAGCCAACAACTCTTCACGTTCATTTTGAGGTGCTACATATTCCCCTTCCTTTTCTACTTGTCCAGGATGTGGTAATACCTTACGGTCTACTTTTCCATTTGGTGTTAAAGGGAAGACTTCCATCTTCACAAAGTGTGCTGGCACCATATAAGCTGGAAGCTTTTCTTTTAATGCTATACGCCACTCCGCAGGAGTCTCCTCACCAACTACATAAGCTACTAGACGTTTATCACCCGGCTCATCTTCTCGAACAATTACTACAGCTTCTTGAATAGAAGGGAGGTCATTTAAAGTTGCCTCTACTTCTCCTAATTCAATCCGAAAACCTCGAATTTTCACTTGATCGTCAGTACGTCCAATGAATTCTAAATCTCCATTTGGTAAATATCGAACCAAGTCCCCTGTTCGATATACTCGATCTCCAGATGTTTTATCAAACGGATGAGGTAAGAATCTCTCTTTTGTTAGCTCCGGTCGATTTAGATAACCACGTGCTAAGCTCTGACCTCCAATATAAAGTTCACCTATTACTCCAACCGGAACTGGTTGACCATATTTATCTAATACATATAACTGAGTATTAAAAATAGGTTTTCCAATTGACGGGATTTTCCCGATGGATTTATTTATTGAATTACTAGCCGTTGCTACAACTGTATTTTCAGTAGGCCCATAATGGTTACATAGATAGAATGGTAATTCTTTATTAGGACAATGGGTAAGTTGTTCTCCACCTGTTAAAATATACTTTAATTTTATTTTATCTTTCCATTTCATAGTTAATAGTTGTTTAACTAAAGGAGTCGGTAAAAAACTAATAGTAATTTGTTGTTTAATAAACCATTCTTTTAAAGCCTTCACATCTGTACGAATTTGGTTATTTGGTAAATATAAACTTGCTCCCACACTTAGATACGGCCATATCTCCCATACCGATGCATCAAATGCTGTTCCAGCAATTTGAGTTGCTCGATCTTTGTTAGTCACATGATATTTTTTTTGATGCCAAAAGATTAAGTTCAATAATGAACGATGTTCAACCATTACCCCTTTTGGTTTTCCAGTAGAACCTGATGTATAGATAACATACGCTAAGTTTTCTGGTGTTACTCCATGAACAGGTGTAGTGATAGGCTCATTTCTGATTTCTTGAGAATTTTCATCTAAACAAATCCTCTCAACATCCGATGATAGCCAATTTGTAAGATGCGATTCTGTTACCAATATTTGAATGCCTGCATCTTCAAGAATGTATTGAAGACGTTTCTTCGGATACGCTGGATCTAATGGGACATAAGCGCCTCCGGCTTTGAGAATCCCTAGTAATCCAACAATCATTTTCGGAGAACGTTCCACACATAATCCCACTAGGGATTCTGGACCTATTCCTCGTTTTTGAAGATAATGAGCTAATTGATTGGCTTGTTCCTGAACCTCTTTATAGCTCCATTCTTCGTCTTCATATACTACCGCGATGGCATCCGGATTTTCTTGAACTTGAGCATCAAATAAATCTTGAATAACCTTATCTTTCGGATAATCTGCATCTGTTTGATTCCATTCTATAACTATCTCATCTTGTTCCTCTTTGGAAAGGAGCGAAAGGTTGTTTAATGGCTCCTCTGGTAAACGTGTAATTTCAGTTAACCAATATTTAAAGTGATTAGCCATCCGTTCAACTGTAGACTTATCAAATAAATCTGTATTGTACTCAAAAGCTGTTATCAAACCTTCCTTCCTTCTTTCCATTGCCACAGTTAAATCAAATTTGGCAAAAGAGTTTTGTAAAAAATCTAATCCTCTAATATTCAAATCATCTATATTTAGAAGATCCTTTTCCTCATTATTGATAGTAAACATAGTTTGGAAAAGTGGTGAATGACTAGTACTTCGTTCCGGCTGTACTTCTTCTACTATTTTTTCAAATGGTACATCTTGGTGTTCATAAGCTTTCAATGCTTTAGTTCTCACTGTCCGTAAAACATCTCGGAATGTAGAAGTTTCATCAAATTGAGTTCGATACACCAACGTATTGGCAAAGAAGCCAATTAGCCCTTCGGTCTCTTTATAATGTCGATTAGCAATAGGACTTCCAACTAATATATCATCCTGACCAGTATAACGAGATAGGAAACCTTGATATGCAGCGAGTAAGGTCATAAACACTGTCGTTCCCTCTTGGCGGCTTACGGCCTCAATTTGTTCTACCACTCCAGTTGGTAGTATAAATTGATACATTGCTCCTGCATAAGTTTGAACAGATGGACGTGGCCGATCTGTTGGCAATTGGAGGACCGGCAGGTCTCCTTTTAACTCTTCCTTCCAATAACTTAACTGTTTATCTAACACTTCATTATCAAGCCACTTCCGCTGCCATTCCGCATAATCTGCATATTGAATAGGAAGATCCGGTAACCTTTCAGGTTGACCTTTTACTTCTCCTTCATATAACATCATCCACTCTCTTAAAAATACATTCATGGACCATCCGTCTGAAATAATATGATGCATGATACAGGCTAAAACCCATTCGTTTTCTTGCATTTTAATTAGTTGGACTCTCAATAGAGGACTTGTCTCTAAATCAAACGGTGTCTCAGCTTCTCTTTGAACCAATTCTTGCATCGTCTGCTCTTTCTCTTCTTTCGAAAGATGTACCAAATCTGTTCTCGACAACGTTCTTAAATGAGAAGAAGCAATATTTTGAAAAGCTTCTCCATCTTTTTCTGTGATAGTGGTACGTAAAATCTCGTGACGACTGATTAAAGTATTTAAACTATTTTCTAACGCACGTGGAGACCACTCTCCCTGTAAACGCCAGACAGCCGGAATATTATACAATGAACTATTAGGTACTAAGCGATCAAAAAACCATAAACGCTGTTGAGCATAGGATAACGGTACAACAGATCCTCTCTCTACTCGAATTAACGATGGAATCTCACTAGAGATACTTCTTCCACGAAGATCCTCTAAACGTTTGGCTAGTTCTTCCACTGTAGAATGCTCAAATAGTTCCTTTAATGGGATGGACATTCCGAACACTTCTTGCAAACGAGATATAACTTGTGTTGCTAATAATGAATGCCCCCCTAAATCGAAGAAGGAATCATCTCGTTTAATACCTCTTATTCCCAATATTTGTTCCCAAACCGTCACCACCAACTCTTCGGAAGGAGTTTGGCCTTCTTGTAACACTTTTTCCTGTATATCATTAATTGGAGTTGGTAAGACCTTACGGTCTATCTTTCCATTTGGTGTTATAGGTAAAGCTTCCATTTTGATAAAATGAGCCGGTACCATATAACCCGGTAACTTGTCTTTTAGAGCCTTTCGCCATTCTTTTGTAGTTCCCTCACCTACTACATAAGCTACTAGACGTTTTTCACCTGACTCATCTTCTCGAACAATTACTACAGCTTCTTGAATAGAAGGGAGGGCATTTAAGGTTGCCTCTACCTCTCCTAATTCAATCCGAAAACCTCGAATTTTCACTTGATCATCTGCTCGGCCTACAAACTCTAAATTACCATCTGGAAGATAACGTACTAGATCCCCTGTACGATATAAACGAGCTCCTGGTTCATCACTAAAAAGATGCGGTATAAAGCGTTCAGCTGTTAACTTAGGTCGATTTAAATAACCACGTGCTAAGCCAGATCCTCCTACATAAAGTTCTCCAGTTACCCCAACGGGAACTATATGTCGATTAATATCTAATATATAAATCTCTAGATCCACAATAGGCTTTCCAATTACACTGCTCTTACTATAAGCTACATCATTTCCAATAATCCAATGGTACGTCGCATGAACCGTTGTTTCTGTAATTCCATACATATTGACTAGTTTGGCTATCGATAACGTATAGTCGTTAAACCATGTACTTAGGGAAAACACATCTAAAGCTTCTCCACCAAAAATAACGTAGCGTAAATTCAATTCAAGTCCTTGATTAGCCCATTCTTTATTAGTGTTAGCCAATTGACGAAATGCAGAAGGAGTTTGATTTAAGATAGTTACTTTTTCATCTATTAGTAACTTATAAAATGCTTCAGGGGAGCGACTAATCCAATAAGGAACGATTATTAAACGTCCTCCATACAATAAGGCTCCCCATATTTCCCACACGGAAAAATCAAAAGCGTATGAGTGAAATAAAGTCCACACATCACTTGAACTAAATTTATAAAATTTATTGGTTGATGCAAATAAACGATACACATTGTAATTCTCAATCATTACACCTTTTGGATTTCCAGTAGAACCTGACGTATAGATGACATACGCTAAGTTTTCTGGTGTTACTCCATGAACAGGTGTAGTGATAGGCTCATTTCTGATTTCTTGAGAATTTTTATCTAAACAAATCCTCTCAACATCCGATGATACCCACTTTGTAAGATGCGATTCTGTCACCAATATTTGAATGCCTGCATCTTCAAGAATGTATTGAAGACGTTTCTCCGGATACGCTGGATCTAGCGGGACATAAGCGCCTCCGGCTTTGAGAATCCCTAGTAATCCAACAATCATTTTCGGAGAACGTTCCGCACATAATCCCACTAGGGATTCTGGACCTACTCCTCGTTTTTGAAGATAATGAGCTAATTGGTTAGCTTGTTCCTGAACCTCTTTATAGCTCCACTCTTCGTCTTCATATGCTACCGCGATGGCATCCGGATTTTCTTGAACTTGAGCATCAAATAAATCTTGAATAACCTTATCTTTCGGATAATCTGCATCTGTTTGATTCCATTCTATAAGCAATTGTTTTTGTTCTTCCTCTGTCAGGTAAGTCAGTTCATTAAGCGTTTTTTGTTCTGACGTTTGGGTTATTTGCTGAAGAATTTCGACTAAGTGCTTATGAAGACGATTAATGGTTTCTTCTTCGAAATAGTTTAAATCATACATTAGTTTTAAAGATAACTGGGCACCTGGAATAACCGCTAAACTCAAAGGATAATTATTTTGTTCTGCCCCCTCCATATTTAAAATCTTCAAATCGTGATTAATTTCAGTTTCTTGGATAGGATAATTTTCAAAAACATATAAAGTATTAAACATCGAAATCCCTCGTGGGATTTTACTCCACCCTTGAATGTCAGTTAATGAGGTATACTCATATTGTCGACGTTTACTGTCTTTTACTTGAAGATCTTTTAACCAATCCACTACCTTTGTTTCACCTGATACTTGTACTCGTGCTGGCAATGTATTGATAAAGAGCCCTACCATTTTTTCTACACCCGGTAGATCTGTCGGTCTTCCCGAGCTTGTCACTCCAAATAATACATCTTCTTCTCCACTATATTTGCTTAATAAATATCCCCAAGCACCTTGGACTAAAGTGTTCAGAGTAAGTTGATTCTTTCTTGCCCATTTTTGAAGTACTTGTGTTTCCTCTTGTGATAAATGATAAATACTTTGACTATATCCTTGGTGTTGCTTCTTCTTATCTCCCACTGAACCAAATGGTGTAGGAGAAGTGATACCTTCTAATTCTTTTCTCCAAAAAGCCTCTGCTTGCGCCTTATCTTGCTGTCTAATCCAACGTATATAATTTTCATAAGAAGGTACCGATGGCAATATAATATGTTCCTCATTAATCAACTGTCCATATACCTTCATCACTTCATGTAATACTTGTTGTAGACTCCATCCATCTAGTAGGGCATGATGATGACTCCATATAAACTGATAGATATCCTCTCCACAATGGACCAAATACAAGCGCATTAAGGGACCCTTTTGAAGATCAAAAACTTTCATCCTGTCTTGAATTAAAAGTTCTGACAACTGTGATTGTTGCTCTTTTGGTGAACTATATTGCCAGTCTAATTCATTGATTGTTACAGGCATAATATTACAAACAATCTGATGAATATCTTGACCGTCTTCCCAACTAAACACCGTTCTTAATACTTCATGACGATTAATGATATATTCCCATGCAGTCTGAAAATATCCAGTATTCAAATTCCCTTGAAGAGTTAGTATACATTGACTATTATATTCTCCCAAGTTGTAATCATATAGTGTATGAAAAACCATCCCACTTTGAAGAGGTGCAAGTGTATAAATATCTTCTATCTCTGTATACTTATTTGTAATTACATCAATTTGTTCTGTGCTTAAATTTGCTTGTGAAAAATCAGATGAAATATAAGCATAATCTCCCTGCATATCACTACTCTCGATTAGCTTATATAAGGTATTAAGAAATACTTCTGCAATATGCTCAATAGTTGACCTCTTAAATTGATGCCCGCTATAAAGCCAAGTAAATTCTAATTTTCCCTCTTTTACTATTCCTACTACATCAATTAGATGCCCGCGTTTTGTGTCTTGATCATAATTGTCATTGGTTAATTCCATTCCTGTCTTAAATAAGGCTTCTCTGTTGACCTCTTGATTAAATTGACCTAGATAGTTGAAACTAACTGAAGGCTGTTTTTGAAGTTGAAGAAGGTCTCCCACTTCTTGATTAAGGTATCGAAGAATACCATAATCCACCCCTTTATTTGGCACCTTACGTAACTGCTCTTTAACAGTTCGAAGAGACTCTATTGGTGTCTCTGTCCCTTTAATATCTAGGTGAACCGGATATATGCTGGTAAACCATCCTACTGTTCTAGAAACATCAATTCCTTCTATAATTTCCTCTCGTCCATGTCCTTCTAAATCAATTGATAAAGACGGCTTCCCAGTAATTTGTTTTGTTGCTTGTACTAAAGCTGTTAGTAATATTTCATTTATATGCGCTCGATAAGTTGATGTTATATCTGTTAACAATGCTTTTGTATCTTTTTTATTTAACGAAACTGTAATTTGTTCTGTAGTTTCCTCTATTGAATGATCAATTTGGTAATCCATTGGTAAACCTTCGGTCTTTTTAGACGCCTGTTCTATCCAATAATCCTGAATTCCTTTTGGTATATTTTTACTATACGTTACTAGATGAGAAGCCCATTCTTTATACGATGTCGTTTTAGCCGGCAATTCAATCTCTTCTCCATGGACTAGTTGATTATAAACATTTTGAAGATCCTCTAAGAGAATACGCCAAGAAACTCCATCTACCACTAAATGATGAATTCCCCAGAAAAGTCGTCCTTCTTGATGTGCTTTGTCCTCAAAATATATTATTTTCATAATTGGCCCATCTTGAAGATTTAAAGTAGATTGGGCTTGTTTTATTGTTTCATAGATTCTCTCTTCTTTTCCTTTATCTTCTTCAATTCTTACTGAAATGACCTCGCTAGAAACCAAATTCTCTATTCCAGTATTGACCTGCGACCATTCAAGATCTGATATACGCTGATAACGAAGACGTAAAGCATCATGGTGTTTTATCAAAACCTTAAGTGCCTTATCTAGTACTCCTACATCTAGAGCCTTTTTAGTTCGCAAGAACATAGACTGATTCCAATGGTGAGGATTTGAATGTTTTTGTTCAAAAAACCAATGTTGAATAGGAGTCAATAAGACTTCTCCCGTCACTATTCCTTGGTTACTATAAATCTTTTTCGTCTCCTCTACTACTCGTGCTAGTTCAGCAATAGTCTGATGTTCAAATATTTGTTTTGGTGTTAAATATAAACCTATTTCATTTGCCCTAGCAATAATTTGAATACTAAGAATAGAGTCTCCTCCACTTTCAAAGAAATTATCATGGATACCGATGTTTTCAACACCTAGAACTTGTTCCCAAATGGAAGCCAACAACTCTTCACGTTCATTTTGAGGTGCTACATATTCCCCTTCCTTTTCTACTTGTCCAGGATGTGGTAATACCTTACGGTCTACTTTTCCATTTGGTGTTAAAGGGAAGACTTCCATCTTCACAAAGTGTGCTGGCACCATATAAGCTGGAAGCTTTTCTTTTAATGCTATACGCCACTCCGCAGGAGTCTCCTCACCAACTACATAAGCTACTAGACGTTTATCACCCGGCTCATCTTCTCGAACAATTACTACAGCTTCTTGAATAGAAGGGAGGTCATTTAAAGTTGCCTCTACTTCTCCTAATTCAATCCGAAAACCTCGAATTTTCACTTGATCGTCAGTACGTCCAATGAATTCTAAATCTCCATTTGGTAAATATCGAACCAAGTCCCCTGTTCGATATACTCGATCTCCAGATGTTTTATCAAACGGATGAGGTAAGAATCTCTCTTTTGTTAGCTCCGGTCGATTTAGATAACCACGTGCTAAGCTCTGACCTCCAATATAAAGTTCACCTATTACTCCAACCGGAACTGGTTGACCATATTTATCTAATACATATAACTGAGTATTAGATATAGGTTTCCCCAAAGTTAGTATTCCTTTTCCCTCATAAACACCAGCAGATGCACAAACAGTATTTTCTGTAGGTCCATAGGCATTAATAAAGATACATTTCTTTGCCCACCTTTTAGCTACCTCTTTATTACAAGCTGATCCAGCCGAAATAATTACCTTAAGGTGATCAAATCTATTTTCATCTAAATTAGCTAATATAGCTGGCGGTAACGTAGCATGTGTTACTCTATTCTCTTCAACAAGATTAATAAATCTTGTTCCAGGCAACATTTCTTCTTGTTTTCCTAAAATTAAAGTAGCTCCAGATAAAAAAGAGGTAAATATCTCTGAAACAGCTGCATCAAATGCAAAAGAAGCAAACTGTAATACTTTACTTTCGTGATTGATTTTAAAAATCTTTATTTGAGCATAAGCTAGGTTACACAAACTTTTTAGTTCTAACAAAACACCTTTTGGTTTTCCAGTAGAACCTGACGTATAGATGACATACGCTAAGTTTTCTGGTGTTACTCCATGAACAGGTGTAGTAATAGGTTCATTTTTGATTTCTTGAGAATTTTTATCTAAACAAATCCTCTCAACATCCGATGATACCCACTTTGTAAGATGCGATTCTGTCACCAATATTTGAATGCCTGCATCTTCAAGAATGTATTGAAGACGTTTCTCCGGATATGCTGGATCTAGCGGGACATAAGCGCCTCCGGCTTTGAGAATCCCTAGTAATCCAACAATCATTTTCGGAGAACGTTCCGCACATAATCCCACTAGGGATTCTGGACCTACTCCTCGTTTTTGAAGATAATGAGCTAATTGGTTAGCTTGTTCCTGAACCTCTTTATAGCTCCACTCTTCGTCTTCATATGCTACCGCGATGGCATCCGGATTTTCTTGAACTTGAGCATCAAATAAATCTTGAATAACCTTATCTTTCGGATAATCTGCATCTGTTTGATTCCATTCTATAAGCAATTGTTTTTGTTCTTCCTCTGTCAGGTAAGTCAGTTCATTAAGCGTTTTTTGTTCTGACGTTTGGGTTATTTGCTGAAGAATTTCGACTAAGTGCTTATGAAGACGATTAATGGTTTCTTCTTCGAAATAGTTTAAATCATACATTAGTTTTAAAGATAACTGGGCACCTGGAATAACCGCTAAACTCAAAGGATAATTATTTTGTTCTGCCCCTCCATATTTAAAATCTTCAAATCGTGATTAATTTCAGTTTCTTGGATAGGATAATTTTCAAAAACATATAAAGTATTAAACATCGAAATCCCTCGTGGGATTTTACTCCACCCTTGAATGTCAGTTAATGAGGTATACTCATATTGTCGACGTTTACTGTCTTTTACTTGAAGATCTTTTAACCAATCCACTACCTTTGTTTCACCTGATACTTGTACTCGTGCTGGCAATGTATTGATAAAGAGCCCTACCATTTTTTCTACACCCGGTAGATCTGTCGGTCTTCCCGAGCTTGTCACTCCAAATAATACATCTTCTTCTCCACTATATTTGCTTAATAAATATCCCCAAGCACCTTGGACTAAAGTGTTCAGAGTAAGTTGATTCTTTCTTGCCCATTTTTGAAGTACTTGTGTTTCCTCTTGTGATAAATGATAAATACTTTGACTATATCCTTGGTGTTGCTTCTTCTTATCTCCCACTGAACCAAATGGTGTAGGAGAAGTGATACCTTCTAATTCTTTTCTCCAAAAAGCCTCTGCTTGCGCCTTATCTTGCTGTCTAATCCAACGTATATAATTTTCATAAGAAGGTACCGATGGCAATATAATATGTTCCTCATTAATCAACTGTCCATATACCTTCATCACTTCATGTAATACTTGTTGTAGACTCCATCCATCTAGTAGGGCATGATGATGACTCCATATAAACTGATAGATATCCTCTCCACAATGGACCAAATACAAGCGCATTAAGGGACCCTTTTGAAGATCAAAAACTTTCATCCTGTCTTGAATTAAAAGTTCTGACAACTGTGATTGTTGCTCTTTTGGTGAACTATATTGCCAGTCTAATTCATTGATTGTTACAGGCATAATATTACAAACAATCTGATGAATATCTTGACCGTCTTCCCAACTAAACACCGTTCTTAATACTTCATGACGATTAATGATATATTCCCATGCAGTCTGAAAATATCCAGAATTTAAATTCCCTTGAAGAGTCAATATACATTGTGTAATATAATCACCTATACTTCCATCATAAAGCGTATGGAAAATCATCCCATTTTGAAGGGGTGCAAGTGTATAAATATCTTCTATCTCTGTATACTTATTTGTAATTACATCAATTTGTTCTGTGCTTAAATTTGCTTGTGAAAAATCAGATGAAATATAAGCATAATCTCCCTGCATATCACTACTCTCGATTAGCTTATATAAGGTATTAAGAAATACTTCTGCAATATGCTCAATAGTTGACCTCTTAAATTGATGCCCGCTATAAAGCCAAGTAAATTCTAATTTTCCCTCTTTTACTATTCCTACTACATCAATTAGATGCCCGCGTTTTGTGTCTTGATCATAATTGTCATTGGTTAATTCCATTCCTGTCTTAAATAAGGCTTCTCTGTTGACCTCTTGATTAAATTGACCTAGATAGTTGAAACTAACTGAAGGCTGTTTTTGAAGTTGAAGAAGGTCTCCCACTTCTTGATTAAGGTATCGAAGAATACCATAATCCACCCCTTTATTTGGCACCTTACGTAACTGCTCTTTAACAGTTCGAAGAGACTCTATTGGTGTCTCTGTCCCTTTAATATCTAGGTGAACCGGATATATGCTGGTAAACCATCCTACTGTTCTAGAAACATCAATTCCTTCTATAATTTCCTCTCGTCCATGTCCTTCTAAATCAATTGATAAAGACGGCTTCCCAGTAATTTGTTTTGTTGCTTGTACTAAAGCTGTTAGTAATATTTCATTTATATGCGCTCGATAAGTTGATGTTATATCTGTTAACAATGCTTTTGTATCTTTTTTATTTAACGAAACTGTAATTTGTTCTGTAGTTTCCTCTATTGAATGATCAATTTGGTAATCCATTGGTAAACCTTCGGTCTTTTTAGACGCCTGTTCTATCCAATAATCCTGAATTCCTTTTGGTATATTTTTACTATACGTTACTAGATGAGAAGCCCATTCTTTATACGATGTCGTTTTAGCCGGCAATTCAATCTCTTCTCCATGGACTAGTTGATTATAAACATTTTGAAGATCCTCTAAGAGAATACGCCAAGAAACTCCATCTACCACTAAATGATGAATTCCCCAGAAAAGTCGTCCTTCTTGATGTGCTTTGTCCTCAAAATATATTATTTTCATAATTGGCCCATCTTGAAGATTTAAAGTAGATTGGGCTTGTTTTATTGTTTCATAGATTCTCTCTTCTTTTCCTTTATCTTCTTCAATTCTTACTGAAATGACCTCGCTAGAAACCAAATTCTCTATTCCAGTATTGACCTGCGACCATTCAAGATCTGATGTACGCTGATAACGAAGACGTAAAGCATCATGGTGTTTTATCAAAACCTTAAGTGCCTTATCTAGTACTCCTACATCTAGAGCCTTTTTAGTTCGCAAGAACATAGACTGATTCCAATGGTGAGGATTTGAATGTTTTTGTTCAAAAAACCAATGTTGAATAGGAGTCAATAAGACTTCTCCCGTCACTATTCCTTGGTTACTATAAATCTTTTTCGTCTCCTCTACTACTCGTGCTAGTTCAGCAATAGTCTGATGTTCAAATATTTGTTTTGGTGTTAAATATAAACCTATTTCATTTGCCCTAGCAATAATTTGAATACTAAGAATAGAGTCTCCTCCACTTTCAAAGAAATTATCATGGATACCGATGTTTTCAACACCTAGAACTTGTTCCCAAATGGAAGCCAACAACTCTTCACGTTCATTTTGAGGTGCTACATATTCCCCTTCCTTTTCTACTTGTCCAGGATGTGGTAATACCTTACGGTCTACTTTTCCATTTGGTGTTAAAGGGAGGACTTCCATCTTCACAAAGTGTGCTGGCACCATATAAGCTGGAAGCTTTTCTTTTAATGCTATACGCCACTCCGCAGGAGTCTCCTCACCAACTACATAAGCTACTAGACGTTTATCGCCTGGCTCATCTTCTCGAACAATTACTACAGCTTCTTGAATAGAAGGGAGCGCATTTAAGGTTGCCTCTACCTCTCCTAATTCAATCCGAAAACCTCGAATTTTCACTTGATCATCTGCTCGACCTACAAACTCTAAATCACCATCTGGAAGATAGCGTACTAAATCCCCTGTCCGATATAAACGAGCCCCCGGTTCATCATTAAAAGGATGCGGTATAAAGCGTTCAGCCGTTAACTCTGGTTGATTTAGATAGCCACGAGCTAAGCCATTTCCGCCAATATAAAGCTCTCCTATTACTCCAACAGGAACTGGTTGACCATACTTATCTAATACATATAACTGAGTATTAAAAATAGGTTTTCCAATCGAAATATTTTCCTCTTGATACTTTATATGTTTATATGTTGAATAGGTAGTATCTTCAGATGGTCCATATAAATTATATACTTTCTTTACTGAGCTATATCTATAAAAATCTTTGACTAGCAATGAATGTAATCTTTCTCCTGCAAGATTAATTACCAAAACTGATGGAGGGAAATTTTTATCTTTTATGAGTTCCCTTGCTACAGATGGAACAGTATTTATTAATGTAACTTCATACCGCCCTTTAATTCCGGTAATTTCCAAAGCATTTCGAACTAATATTACTTTTCCTCCACCAGTTAATGGTGAAAATAATTCAAATACTGATAAGTCAAAAGATAAAGACGTAGAAGCAAGAACCCCTGATAATTCTTCATAAGAAAAAGTTGAATGAACCCACTTAATAAATTGGAAAGTACTTATATGTCTAATCATTACCCCTTTTGGCTTTCCAGTAGAACCTGACGTATAGATGACATACGCTAAGTTTTCTGGTGTTACTCCATGAACAGGTGTAGTAATAGGTTCATTTTTGATTTCTTGAGAATTTTTATCTAAACAAATCCTCTCAACATCCGATGATACCCACTTTGTAAGATGCGATTCTGTCACCAATATTTGAATGCCTGCATCTTCAAGAATGTATTGAAGACGTTTCTCCGGATATGCTGGATCTAGCGGGACATAAGCGCCTCCGGCTTTGAGAATCCCTAGTAATCCAACAATCATTTTTGGAGAACGTTCTACACATAATCCCACTAGGGATTCTGGACCTACTCCTCGTTTTTGAAGATAATGAGCTAATTGATTGGCTTGTTCCTGAACCTCTTTATAGCTCCATTCTTCGTCTTCATATACTACCGCGATGGCATCCGGATTTTCTTGAACTTGAGCATCAAATAAATCTTGAATAACCTTATCTTTCGGATAATCTGCATCTGTTTGATTCCATTCTATAACTATCTCATCTTGTTCCTCTTTGGAAAGGAGCGAAAGGTTGCTTAATGGCTCCTCTGGTAAACGTGTAATTTCAGTTAACCAATATTTAAAGTGATTAGCCATCCGTTCAACTGTAGACTTATCAAATAAATCTGTATTATACTCAAAAGCCGTTAAAAGGCCTTCTTTCTGTTTTTCAACTGTTACTGTTAAATCAAATTTCGATACAGATGTATGAATATTTATATTTTCAATATGTCGATTAGACATCCGGATATCAAAAGTTTCAAAAGCATTTTGCATCGTAAACATAGTTTGGAAAAGTGGTGAATGACTAGTACTTCGTTCCGGCTGTACTTCTTCTACTATTTTTTCAAATGGTACATCTTGGTGTTCATAAGCTTTCAATGCTTTAGTTCTCACTGTCCGTAAAACATCTCGGAATGTAGAAGTTTCATCAAATTGAGTTCGATACACCAACGTATTGGCAAAGAAGCCAATTAGCCCTTCGGTCTCTTTATAATGTCGATTAGCAATAGGACTTCCAACTAATATATCATCCTGACCAGTATAACGAGATAGGAAACCTTGATATGCAGCGAGTAAGGTCATAAACACTGTCGTTCCCTCTTGGCGGCTTACGGCCTCAATTTGTTCTACCACTCCAGTTGGTAGTATAAATTGATACATTGCTCCTGCATAAGTTTGAACAGATGGACGTGGCCGATCTGTTGGCAATTGGAGGACCGGCAGGTCTCCTTTTAACTCTTCCTTCCAATAACTTAACTGTTTATCTAACACTTCATTATCAAGCCACTTCCGCTGCCATTCCGCATAATCTGCATATTGAATAGGAAGATCCGGTAACCTTTCAGGTTGACCTTTTACTTCTCCTTCATATAACATCATCCACTCTCTTAAAAATACATTCATGGACCATCCGTCTGAAATAATATGATGCATGATACAGGCTAAAACCCATTCGTTTTCTTGCATTTTAATTAGTTGGACTCTCAATAGAGGACTTGTCTCTAAATCAAACGGTGTCTCAGCTTCTCTTTGAACCAATTCTTGCATCGTCTGCTCTTTCTCTTCTTTCGAAAGATGTACCAAATCTGTTCTCGACAACGTTCTTAAATGAGAAGAAGCAATATTTTGAAAAGCTTCTCCATCTTTTTCTGTGATAGTGGTACGTAAAATCTCGTGACGACTGATTAAAGTATTTAAACTATTTTCTAACGCACGTGGAGACCACTCTCCCTGTAAACGCCAGACAGTCGGAATATTATACAATGAACTATTAGGTACTAAGCGATCAAAAAACCATAAACGCTGTTGAGCATAGGATAACGGTACAACAGATCCTCTCTCTACTCGAATTAACGATGGAATCTCACTAGAGATACTTCTTCCACGAAGATCCTCTAAACGTTTGGCTAGTTCTTCCACTGTAGAATGCTCAAATAGTTCCTTTAATGGGATGGACATTCCAAACACTTCTTGCAAACGAGATATAACTTGTGTTGCTAATAATGAATGCCCCCCTAAATCGAAGAAGGAATCATCTCGTTTAATACCTCTTATTCCCAATATTTGTTCCCAAACCGTCACCACCAACTCTTCGGAAGGAGTTTGGCCTTCTTGTAACACTTTTTCCTGTATATCATTAATTGGAGTTGGTAAGACCTTACGGTCTATCTTTCCATTTGGTGTTATAGGTAAAGCTTCCATTTTGATAAAATGAGCCGGTACCATATAACCCGGTAACTTGTCTTTTAGAGCCTTTCGCCATTCTTTTGTAGTTCCTTCACCTACTACATAAGCTACTAGACGTTTTTCACCTGACTCATCTTCTCGAACAATTACTACAGCTTCTTGAATAGAAGGGAGGGCATTTAAGGTTGCCTCTACCTCTCCTAATTCAATCCGAAAACCTCGAATTTTCACTTGATCATCTGCTCGGCCTACAAACTCTAAATTACCATCTGGAAGATAACGTACTAGATCCCCTGTACGATATAAACGAGCTCCTGGTTCATCACTAAAAGGATGCGGTATAAAGCGTTCAGCTGTTAACTTAGGTCGATTTAAATAACCACGTGCTAGGCCAGATCCTCCTACATAAAGTTCTCCCACTCCCCCTTTAGAAATCAGTTGGGAATTTTTATCTAATACATAAACCTGTGTATTAGACACTGGTTTTCCTATTGCAGGGCGATTTCCGCTTATATCATCATCTTTTAAAGCTTCACTAGCTGTAGCTACCACAGTATTCTCAGTTGGTCCATAGTGATTAAAAACCTCAAATGGAAGATTCTCTGAAGGAAACACCCTTAATTGATCTCCACCTGTTAACAAAGCTTTCAAGGCGACACTTTGTGGCCAAGAAAGTTTTAAGATTCTTTCGGTTAGCGGAGTTGGTAAAAAACTAATAGTAATTTGTTGTTTAATAAACCATTCTTTTAAAGCCTTCACA